>JAEUOT010000065.1 GCA_016790705.1 Hydrogenophaga sp. | reverse complement strand
CCCTGCTTCTTCAGCTCGGCGATGATGGCCGGCACCAGCGTCTTGTGCCCTGCCGCGAGCGTGCTCACGCCGACCGCGTGCACGTCGTTTTCAATGGCTTGGCGAGCGCACTCTTCCGGTGTCTGGAACAGCGGGCCCATGTCCACGTCGAAGCCCAGGTCGGCGAACGCCGTGGCGACGACCTTGGCGCCGCGGTCGTGCCCGTCCTGACCGAGCTTGGCGATCATCACGCGCGGGCGGCGGCCCTGCGCGGTGGCGAAGTCGGCGATTTCGGTCTTGAGCTGTTCCCAGCCTTCGGCAGAGTCGTAAGCAGCGGCGTACACCCCGGTCACCTTCTGTGTGTCGGCGCGGTGGCGCCCGTAGATCTTCTCCAGCGCGTCGGACACTTCGCCGACCGTGGCGCGCAGGCGGATGGCCTTGATCGCCAGATCGAGCAGGTTGCCTTGACCGCTTTCGGCCGCAGCGGTCAGCGCATCCAGCGCGGCCTGAACGGCGGCATTGTCGCGGCTGGCCTTGATGGCCTGCAGGCGGGCGATCTGGCTGTCGCGCACCTTGACGTTGTCGACCTCCAGGATGTCGATGGCGTCTTCCTGCTTGAGCTTGTACTTGTTGACGCCGACGATCACGTCCTTGCCGGAGTCGATGCGCGCTTGCTTCTCAGCAGCGGCGGCTTCGATCTTCAGCTTGGCCCAGCCGGAGTCCACCGCCTTGGTCATGCCGCCCATGGCGTCGACCTCTTCGATGATCTTCCAGGCCTCGTCGGCCATCTGCTGGGTCAGCGACTCCATCATGTAGCTGCCGGCCCAGGGGTCGACCACATTGGTGATGTGGGTCTCTTCCTGGATGATGAGCTGGGTGTTGCGCGCGATGCGGGCGCTGAACTCGGTCGGCAGCGCGATGGCCTCGTCGAACGAATTGGTGTGCAGCGACTGGGTGCCACCGAACACGGCCGCCATCGCCTCGATGGTGGTGCGCACCACGTTGTTGTACGGGTCCTGCTCGGTGAGCGACCAGCCCGAGGTCTGGCTGTGCGTGCGCAGCATCAGGCTCTTGGGGTTCTTGGCGTTGAAGCCCTTCATGATGCGGCACCACAGCAGGCGGGCCGCACGCATCTTGGCGATCTCCAGGTAGAAGTTCATGCCCACCGCCCAGAAGAAGGACAGGCGGCCGGCGAACTCGTCGACGTCCATGCCCTTGGCGATCGCCGTCTTCACATACTCCTTGCCGTCGGCCAGGGTGAAAGCCATCTCCAGCGCCTGGTTCGCGCCGGCTTCCTGCATGTGGTAACCCGAGATCGAGATCGAGTTGAACTTCGGCATGTTCTTGGCCGTGTACTCGATGATGTCGCCGATGATCTTCATCGACGGCTCGGGCGGGTAGATATAGGTGTTGCGGACCATGAACTCCTTGAGGATGTCGTTCTGGATGGTTCCGCTCAGCTTGTCCTGCGAGACGCCCTGCTCTTCCGCCGCCACCACGTAGCCGGCCAGGATGGGCAGCACCGCGCCGTTCATGGTCATCGAGACCGAGACCTTGTCCAGCGGGATCTGATTGAAGAGGATCTTCATGTCCTCGACCGAGTCGATCGCCACGCCGGCCTTGCCGACGTCACCCGTCACGCGCGGGTGGTCGCTGTCATACCCGCGGTGGGTGGCGAGGTCAAAGGCCACGCTCACGCCTTGGCCGCCGGCGGCCAGCGCCTTGCGGTAGAAGGCGTTGGACTCCTCGGCGGTCGAGAAGCCGGCGTACTGGCGGATGGTCCAGGGCCGCACCGCATACATGGTGGCCTGGGGGCCGCGGATGTAGGGCTCGAAGCCCGGCAGCGTATTGGTATAGGGCAGGTTCGCCGTGTCTTCGGCCGTGTACAGCGGCTTGACGCTGATGCCGTCGGGCGTGACCCAGTTGAGCGCGTTGACGTCGCCACCGGGCGCGGATTTCTGGGCGGCCTTGGCCCAGGCTTCGAGGTTGGCAGAGGCGAATTCGTTGGGTTTCTGGCTCATGGTGGCGGCGCGTCGGACGCGGTGTGGGGATGCTACAGAACAGCCTGTCGAGTTTACATCATTCATAATTATTGATGCAAAATATTCTGGCGGGCTTACAATGCGCCCTCCCCGACACCGCCCCTGGCCAGCCACCTCCCTGAATGTCCGCCCTGTCCCTCGCCCCCCGTGCCCTCTACGAAGAAGTCGCCGAGCTCCTGCGCCAGCGCATCTTCAACCGTGAGCTGGAGCCGGGCAGCTGGATCGACGAACTCAAGATCGCCGAGGAATACGGTATCAGCCGCACCCCACTGCGCGAGGCGCTGAAGGTGCTGGCCGCCGAAGGGCTGGTGACCATGAAGGTGCGCCGCGGCGCCTATGTGACCGAAGTGTCGGAGAAAGACCTTGCCGACGTCTACCACCTGCTGGCACTGCTGGAGTCGGACGCCGCCAGCGTGGTGGCCGAGCGTGCGAGCGACGCCCAGCGCGCGGAACTGCAGGCTCTGCACGCCGAACTCGAAGCCGCCGCAACCGACCGGGACCGCTTCTTCGCCATCAACGAGCGCTTCCACATGCGTGTGCTCGAGATGGCCGACAACCGCTGGCGCCAGCAGATGGTCGCCGACCTGCGCAAGGTCATGAAGCTCAATCGCCACAACTCGCTGTTCAAGACCGGGCGGCTGAACGAATCGCTGGCGGAACACCGGGCGGTGATGAGCGCGCTGCTGGCACGGGACCCCGGACAGACCCGCCAGCGCATGCAGGAACACTTCCGCAACGGCCTCGAAGCCGCCACCTGAGGCGCCCTTCCCCGCAGCCGGCAGCGCCACGCGCTGGTACAGTCGCTTCGCCGTCCCGGGCCCCGAATCGTCACATCCGGGCGGTCTCGACAGGAGATCCCATGAGTCTTGCGCGTCTCGCTCAGCCCGGCATCCTCGAACCCGTCCCGCCCCACGCCCGCTACCTGACCTGTCAGTTGCGGGTCGGCCTCGACCCCCGGCCCGTGCTGCGCCGGCTGGCCTCCCAGGCCGACGGTCGCCACGCCGTGGTCGGCCTGGGCGCCTCACTTGTGCGCGAACTGAACGCCGAGATCCCGGGCCTTCGCAGCTTCGCCGGCATCGAAGGCGCCCGGATCAAGCTGCCCGCCACGCCGGCGGACCTGCTGATCTGGTTGCGCGGAGACGACCGAGGAGATCTCCTGATCCGCAGCCGCCATGTGGAGCACCTGCTCGCGCCGTCCTTCGACATCCACGACATCACCGACGCCTTCACCCACGACAACGGGCGGGACCTCACCGGCTACGAAGACGGTACCGAAAACCCCGAAGGCAAAAAAGCCCTCGCGGCCGCCCTCGTACCGAAGAAGGCCAACGCTCCGGCGGGCAGCAGTTTCGTCGCCGTGCAACGCTGGCGCCATCACATGAGCCGGTTCGAGGCGATGTCGCGTGAACAGCAGGACCACACGATCGGCCGCGACCGGGACAGCAACGAAGAATTGGACGATGCGCCCGAGTCGGCCCACGTCAAACGGACGGCGCAGGAAAGCTTCGATCCCGAGGCCTTCGTCCTGCGGCGGTCCATGCCCTGGGCAGAGGGGAACGAAGGCGGTCTGGTGTTCACGGCCTTCGGCCATTCCTTCAACGCCTTCGAAGCGCAGCTGCGGCGCATGTCTGGCGCCGAGGACGGTCTGACCGATGCGCTCTACAGCTTCACCGAACCGGAGACCGGCGCCTATTTCTGGTGCCCGCCGGTGGCGGATGGCCTGATCGATCTGCGCGCGGTCGGTCTCTGAACCCGGTTCGCCAGTGGCCGGGTTTCCCCCGGGTACACGCTTGACTTTTATCAAGCAACATACCCCCGGGGGCATAGATGATAGAGCCCTCACTCACATCATCACACTGGAGACACGCATGGCTCACATCGTCATTCTGGGCGCCGGCATCGGCGGCATGCCCATGGCCTATGAAATGAAGGCCCTCGCCCGCCCAGGCGACACCGTGACCGTCATCAGCGAAGCGCCCAAATTCCATTTCGTTCCCTCGAACCCCTGGGTTGCCGTCAACTGGCGGACCCGCGACGACATCGAGATGGAGATCGCTCCGGCCCTGGCCCGCAAGGGCATCAAGTCCATCATCCAGAGGGCCAAGCGTGTCCATGCGGACGCCAACCAGGTCGAGCTGGAGGACGGAACCAAGGTGGATTACGACTACCTGGTCATCGCCACCGGACCCAAACTCGCCTTTGACGAAATCGAAGGGCTGGGCCCGAACGGCCACACCCAATCGATCTGCCACGTGTCCCACGCGGTGACGTCCAGCCAGGCCTGGGAGGACTTCGTCAAGAACCCGGGCCCGATCGTGGTCGGCGCGGTCCAAGGCGCCTCCTGCTTCGGGCCGGCCTACGAGTTCGCGATGATCATGGACACCGACCTGCGCCGGCGCAAAATCCGCGACAAGGTGCCGATGACCTACGTGACCTCCGAACCCTACATCGGCCACCTCGGCCTGGGCGGCGTCGGCGACTCCAAGGGCATGCTCGAATCGGCCATGCGCCAGCGCCACATCAAGTGGATCTGCAACGCCAAGACCACCAAGGTCGAAGCCGGCAAGATGTATGTGACCGAACACGACGAACGGGGCAATCCGGTCAAGGAACACGAACTGCCCTTCCGCCACAGCATGATGCTGCCAGCCTTCAAGGGCGTGGATGCGGTGTTCGGCATCGAAGGACTGACCAACCCGCGCGGCTTCATCACCATCGACGAACACCAGCGCAACCCCAAGTTCAAGAACATCTTCAGTGTCGGCGTCTGCGTCGCGATCCCGCCAGTCGAGGCCACGCCCATCCCCGTGGGCACCCCCAAGACCGGCTACATGATCGAGTCCATGGTCACCGCCACCGCGCACAACATCCGCGAACTGCTCGATGGCAAGGAGCCGACCCACCACGCCACCTGGAACACCGTCTGCCTGGCGGACTTCGGTGACACCGGCGCCGCCTTCGTTGCCCTGCCGCAGATTCCTCCGCGCAACGTGAGCTGGTTCAACGAAGGCAAGTGGGTTCACCTGGCCAAGGTGGCCTTCGAAAAGTACTTCATGCGCAAGATGGAGAAAGGCACTTCCGAGCCGTACTACGAGAAGGCGGTCATGGAAATGCTCGGCATCGTCAAGCTCAAGAACAAGCTCACCGGCAAATAAGCCGGCTCAGCGGATGCCAAGCAGCTCGACCTCGAACAGCAAGGTGGCGTTGGGCGGGATCACCCCGCCCGCGCCGCGCTCGCCATAGGCGATCTGGCTCGGGCAGGTCAGCTTGGCCTTGCCGCCGACCTTCATGCGCTGCACGCCTTCCGTCCAGCAAGGAATCACGCGTCCCAGCGGAAACTCGATCGGCGTGCCGCGTGCATAGGAGCTGTCGAACTCTTTGCCGTCGGGGAAGGTGCCTTTGTAGTGCACCTTGACCGTGTCGGCTGCGGTCGGACTCGGGCCGCTGCCGTCCTTGAGAGAGCGGTAGACCAGACCGGTCTTCGTGACCACGGCGCCGGCCTCTTTCGCGGCGGCGTCGAGCACCGGATTGGGCGCGGCATTCTGTGCGAAGGCGCTGAGGGCAGCCAGGCCGAGGGCAACGGTCAGCACGCGGGAAACAAATCGGTTCATCAAAGGTCTTTCAGTGGGTTGAAACAGGGGTCTCGGAGGCCATGTCCGCCTCGCGGTGGCCCACATGGGCCTGGGCCATGGCCCAGACCTCGCGGGGTGGCAGGGGCTTAAGCCGGTGGTCGCTCCAGACCTGGCGCCATTTGCGGGCACCGTGCAGGCCGTGGCGCAGGCCCAGCATGTGGCAGGCAATCGAATACCAGTTCACGCCGTCCTCGGCGTGGGCGCGCTCCATGTAATCGATCATGGCCAGCTCGACCGCCTCTCGGGTGATCGCCGGGCGCGTCGCGTCGCCATAGAAGCGCGCGTCCCAGTCGCTCATGAGCCAGGGGTTGTGGTACGCCTCGCGGCCGATCATGGCGCCGTCCAGGTGCTGCAGGTGGGTGGCGATCTGGTCGTTGGTGGTGACGCCGCCGTTGACCGCAATGGTGAGGTCGGGGAAGTCCTGCTTCAGTCGATAGGCCAGTTCGTAGCGCAGCGGCGGAATCTCGCGGTTTTCCTTGGGCGACAGGCCCTTGAGCCAGGCGTTGCGCGCATGCACCAGAAACACCTTGCAGCCGCCCTCGGCCACCGTGCCGACGAAGTCGCGCACGAAGTCGTAGCTCTCGACCTTGTCGATGCCGATGCGGTGCTTGACCGTCACCGGGATGTCGACCACATCGACCATCGCCTTGACGCAGTCGCGCACCAGCGCAGCCTCGCCCATCAGGCAGGCGCCGAATGCGCCACGCAGCACGCGCTCGCTCGGACAACCGCAGTTGAGATTGACCTCGTCGTAACCGCGCTGCTGGCCCATCTTCGAGCACACCGCGAGATCGGCCGGCTCGCTGCCGCCGAGCTGCAGCGCCACGGGATGCTCCTCTTCGTTGAAGAAGAGGTGCTGGGCCGCGTTGCCATGGATCAGCGCGCCCGTGGTCACCATCTCGGTGTAGAGCAAGGTGTGGCGCGTGAGCAGGCGATGGAAATACCGGCAGTGGCGGTCGGTCCAGCCCATCATGGGGGCGACCGACAGGCGCCAGGGAGAAACGGAAACAGACATGGGGCAGGATTATCCCGCGCCCATGAAAAAGGCCCTGCAGATGCAGGGCCTGTGGAGCGAAGTGCCTTGCGGCAGGTTCACCCCATGTGCAGACCGCCGTTGACCGAGAAGTCCGCGCCGGTGGCGTAGCCGCCCTCTTCGCTGGCCAGCCAGGCAATGATGGAAGCGATTTCCGACGGCTCGCCCAGGCGCTTGACCGGCACCGTGGCGACGATCTTCTCCAGCACGTCGGGGCGAATCGCCTTGACCATGTCGGTGCCGATGTAGCCCGGGCTCACGGTGTTGACCGTCACACCCTTGGTCGCCAGCTCCTGCGCCAGCGCCATCGAGAAGCCGTGCATGCCGGCCTTGGCGGCCGAGTAGTTGGTCTGGCCGGCCTGGCCCTTCTCACCGTTGACCGACGAGATGTTGATGATGCGGCCCCAGCCCTTTTCGACCATGTCCGGCACGACCTGCTTGGTCACGTTGAACATGGAGTCCAGGTTGGTGTTCATCACCGCATCCCAGTCTTCCTTGGTCATCTTCAGGAACATGCGGTCCTTGGTGATGCCGGCGTTGTTGACCAGCACATCGATCGAACCGTGTTCGGCCTTGGCCTTGGTGAAGGCCTCCACCGTCGAGTCCCAGTCGCCCACGTTGCCGACCGAGGCGTAGAAGGTGTAGCCCAGCGCCTTCTGCTCGTCCAGCCACTTGTTGAAATCGCGGGTCGGGCCGCAGCCGGCGATGACCTTGAAGCCGTCCTTGTGCAGGCGCTGGCAGATGGCGGTACCGATGCCGCCCATGCCGCCGGTGACGTAGGCTACTTTTTGACTCATTGTGATGCTCCTCTAGGTGGTGCCGTGATGGCGGTAAAAATTGTTGGGGTATCAGGCGCGTTCGACGGCGAGCGAGACGCCCATGCCGCCGCCGATGCACAGAGCCGCCAGGCCCTTCTTGGCGCCGCTGCGCTGCATCTCGTGCAGCAGTGTCACCAGGATGCGGCAGCCGGACGCGCCGATGGGGTGGCCGATGGCGATGGCGCCACCGTTGACGTTGACCTTGGCCGGATCGATGTCCAGGGCCTTGTTGACGGCGCAGGCCTGGGCGGCGAACGCTTCGTTCAGCTCGAACAGGTCCACGTCAGCAGCCTTCCAGCCGGCGCGGGCCAGGGCCTTCTGCGAGGCAGGCACCGGGCCCATGCCCATGGTGGCCGGGTCCAGACCGCTGGTGCCGAAGGCGGCAATGCGCGCCAGGGGCTTGAGGCCCAGGGCGGCGGCCTTCCTGGCGGTCATCACCATCACGGCCGCAGCGCCGTCATTGATGCCCGAGGCGTTGCCGGCGGTCACGGTGCCGGCCTTGTCGAAGGCGGGGCGCAGACCGGCCAGCGCGTCCGCGTTGGTCTTCTTGTTGATGAACTCATCGGTGTTGAACACCAGCGGGTCGCCCTTTCGCTGGGGGATCAGCACGTCGACGATCTCGTCCTTGAACTTGCCGGCGTCCTGCGCAGCGGAGGCCTTCTGCTGGCTGCCCAGCGCCAGCGCGTCCTGCATGTCGCGCGTAATGCCGTGGGCCTTCGCCACGTTCTCGGCGGTGATGCCCATGTGGTACTGGTTGTACACATCCCACAGACCGTCCACGATCATGGTGTCGGTCATCTTCCAGTCGCCCATGCGCTGGCCGTCGCGGCTGCCGTTGAGCACGTGCGGGCTGGCGCTCATGTTCTCCTGGCCGCCGGCGATCACGATCTCGCTGTCGCCCCAGGCCACGGCCTGCGCCGCCAGCATCACCGCCTTCAGGCCCGAGCCGCAGACCGCGTTGATGGTCAGCGCCGGGGTTTCCTTGGCCACACCGGCCTTCATCATGGCCTGGCGGGCGGGGTTCTGGCCGCAGCCGGCGGCGAGCACCTGGCCCATGATCACTTCACCGATCGCGTCGGCGGGCAGGCCAGAGCGCGCCAGCAGACCCTTGATGACGATGCTGCCCAGTTCGGTGGCCGGCGTCTTGGCGAGCGAACCGCCGAACTTGCCGACAGCGGTGCGGGCAGCCGAAACGATGACGATGTCTTCCATGGATGTCTCCTAGAGGGGGTGAATGCTGCAGAGATGGGTGGGGAGCATCCGCCAGGGATGCTCCCGGTTCAACACGTTCAGGCCTTGGCCTTCACATAGCGGCCCGGTGCGGGCTCGATGGCCGTGAAGGTTTTGCCCTTGCCGTAGGCCTTGGGCGCGGGGATCTGCTTGCCGGCCAGCGGCTTGAGCCAGGCGGCCCAGTCGGTCCACCAACTGCCCTTGTGCTCGGTGGCCGAGTCGATCCACTCGTTGACATCGGCAGGGAACTTGCCTGCCGGGCCGATCCAGTGGCTGCGCTTGCCGGCCGCCGGCGGGTTGATCACGCCGGCGATGTGCCCCGATGCGCCCATGACGAAACGCTTCTTGCCGGGGAACAGTTGTGTGCCGGCATAGGCGCCGCCGATCGGCACGATGTGGTCCTCACGCGAACCGTAGATGTAGACCGGCAGCTTGACCTTGCGGAAGTCGACCTTCTGGCCGCAGACCACGGTCTTGCCCGGCTTGACCAGGTTGTTCTCCAGGTACATGTTGCGCAGGTACCAGGCGTAGTACGGGCCGGGCAGGTTGGTCGCGTCGGAGTTCCAGTACAGCAGGTCGAACGGCGGCGGCGACTCGCCCTTGAGGTAGTTGCCCACGACGTAATTCCAGACCAGGTCGTTCGGACGCAGAAAGCTGAACGTGGTCGCCAGATCGCGGCCCGGCATCAGGCCCCCGCTGGCAAACTGCATCTCGCGCATGCGCACGAAGTTGTCGTCGATGAACACGTCCAGGATGCCGGTGTCGGTGAAATCCAGCAGCGTGGTCAGGAAGGTGGCGCTGTTCACGCGCTCTTCGCCACGCCCGGCGAGCACCGCCAGCGCGGTTCCCAGCATCGTTCCGCCGACACAGAAGCCCAGGGCGTTGATGTCCCTGGCGCCCGTGATGTCCTGGGTGGTGGTGATCGCCTTGATCACCGCGTTCTCGATGTAATCGTCCCAGGTGGCCTGTGCCAGCGACTCGTCCGGGTTGCGCCAGCTCACCACGAAGGTGCGGTTGCCCTGCTCGACGCTGTAGCGGATGAAGGAATTGGTCGGCTGAAGGTCGAGGATGTAGAACTTGTTGATGCAGGGCGGCACCAGCAGGAACGGCCGCTCGTACACCTTGGCGGTCAGCGGCTTGTATTCGATCAGTTGGAACAGCTCGTTCTCGAACACCACGGCGCCTTCGGTGGTGGCGACGTTCTTGCCGACCTCGAACACGCTCTCGTCGGTCATCGAGACGTGACCCTGCTTGATGTCGTGCAGCAGGTTGGCCACGCCCTTGGCAATGCTCTCGCCCTGGGTCTCGATCGCCTTCTTCTGGGCTTCGGCGTTGAAGGCCAGGAAGTTGCTCGGCGCGCTGGCGTCGATCCACTGCTGAACCGCGAAGCGCACGCGCGCCCGGGTCTTCGCATCCCCCTCGACCGCCTCGGCCATGGCCATCAGCGTGCGGGCATTGAGCAGGTACACCGCCGCCGTGTAGGCGGCCACCGGGTTGCTGGTCCAGGCGGCGTCGGCGAAGCGGCGGTCAGAGGGCTTGTTGCCACCTTGGCCCTGGTTCCACAGGCCGGCGACATCCTTGAGGTACTGGTTCTGGATTTCCAGCAGCCGGGCGGGATCGAAGCTGACGCGCTGACCGGTTGCCTGACTGAACATGTCGCCCAGGCCTGCCCCCATCGACGGCATCGGCATCCCGAACGGATTAGCGGCACCGTTCTGCGGCATGAACGCCTTGAACACGGCAAAAGGGTCCTGGGTGGGTCCAGCTCCCGACGCCGAAGCCCCGGGAAAGGCCTGAGCGGCCTGGGTCCACTGCTGGACCAACTGGTTCTGAATGTCGGTGGCGGCCTGCAGCCACGCGGGCTGCGTTGTCTTACCAGATGTCATGCAAGTCTCCGATATGAATCCTGCGGCTTATTATCTTTTCCTGTTCGGAACGTCGCCGGGTTTTCCCTAGTGTCGGTTCGATCACTTCCAACAAACTGACAACGAAACCCGGAACCGCAGGGCGCTATGTATCTGGTTGTGATTGCCTGGCTGTATGTGGCACTGATGATGGCGTTGGCAGAAGCAACCGCTGCCAACGGCACGCTTCTCGGAGCCATTGTGACCTTTTTTCTGTACGGAATAATGCCGCTTTCATTGGTGGTTTACCTGATGCTGGGACCGAAACGGCGCCAGCGCATTCGCGAGCGCGAAGCCAGGGAGGGCCTGGCATCCGGCGACTCGCCGGCGGCCTCAGGTCTTCCAGATGCAGGCGGCCATGCGCCCGGTGCTGCCGAGGCGGGAAGCGTCGCGCCGGTGGGAAAAGAACCGTGACGAATCGGTGAAGGTGCACCAGGCGTCGCTGCCATCGTTGCCATGGATCCGGGAAACACCCATCGCCTTCAGGCGCAGCCGCGCAAGCGCCGGGAGATCGGCCAAGTACTTGCCAGGCCCGTGCACGACGAAACAGGACTGTGCAGCGGCGTCATGCGCGACAAAGGCCGCCCTGACTTCTGCGCCCACCTCGAACGCGCGCGGACCGATGCAGGGGCCCAGCCAAACCAGCAGGTCTCCCGGGTCCGTCGCGCCCTCGGACGGCAGGGCCGCATGCCGCATCGCCTCCAGCGTGGCCTCCAGAATGCCGCGCCCGCCCTCGCCCGCCAATCCGCGCCAGCCGGCATGCGAGGCCGCCACCTGACGGCCGTCGGCGCGGCACCAGAGCACCGGCAGGCAGTCCGCCACCATCACCGTGCAGACGACACCGGTGCGTGAACCGACACAGGCATCGGCCTGAAAACCGTCCGGGATCTGCTCGTCCAGTTGCGCGACGCTCAGCCCGTGCACCTGGTTCAGGAACACGGGGCGAGCACCCGCCGCGAGCCGTAGGCGCTCCCGGTTCGCCGCCACCGCCGCCGGCTCGTCCCGCACATGATCGCCCAGGTTGAGGCTGTCGAACGGTGGCGCGGAAACGCCCCCGCTGCGCGTCGTGAACAGGCCTTTGACGCCGGGCGGCGCAGGCCAGTCCGGCACCAGCCAGTCGGCCGTCACCTCCTTCAAGGCTCGTTGTCCGGGCAGGCCGAGGGCTGCGCCTGCTGGAAGGCAGGCAGGGCCATGCAGGCCTCGAAGGCGGCCATGGTGCGCGGCAAACCGTCCAGCGGCGTGTTGAACCGCTTGCCGTTGAAAATCTGGGGCACCAGGCAGCAGTCCGCCAGCGTCGGGCTGTCGCCGAAGCAATAGCGGCCGGCCGGCAACTGCGCGAGCTGGCGCTCGAACGCCTCCAGTCCGGTGCGCACCCAGTGGCGGTACCAGGTGTTCTTGGCCTCTTCGTCCAGCTTGAGCGTGCCGCTGAGGTACTTGAGCACGCGCAGGTTGTTGATCGGATGGATCTCGCAGGCGATCGACTGCGCGAGTGCCCGGACGCGGGCTCGCGCGACGGCCTCGCGCGGCACCAGCGCCGGCTCGGGGTACCTCTCGTCGAGGTACTCGATGATGGCCATCGACTGCGAGAGTCGCGTGCCATCGTCCAGCTCCAGCAGCGGCACCAGACCGTCGGCGGCCAGGTCGGCATAGGCGGCCTGCTTGTGCTCGCCCTTCGCCAGATGCACCGGGACATAGTCGTAGGACAGACCCTTGAGCGCCAGCGCGATGCGCACCCGGAACGAGGCCGAGGAACGGAAGTAGTTGTAGAGCTTCATGGGGCGAAAGGATAAGCGGTTCGAGCGGGTTCAGAGGCCACGAAGCAGCGCGGCGACCTCGGGGACGATGCTCACCGCATTGCTTGCATGGGGGATGCAGTCGGTGCTCCAGATCCGGTCGACGCCCGCCGAGCGGATCAACGCGACCGCACCCTCGGCGAACAGCGCGTGCGTCACCGCCACATCGACCGATGCAGCCCCCGCTTCGCGCAGCAGTTGTGCGGCCCGCGCCAGCGTGTGGCCGGAGGACGCCACATCGTCCATCAACACCACCGCCCGGCCATGGACGGGCAATTCGGGCAGCTCGATATCCACCTGCCGGTCCCCGTGGCGGGTCTTGCGGCACACGCCGTGCGCCCAGCCATGGCGAGCCGCCGCGCGCGCCACCCACTGCAGCGATTCTTCGTCCGGACCGAGCAGCACCACATCGCCGCCGCATTGCGTGGCGATGTGGTCTGCGAGCAGCGGCGCGCCGGTCAGCACCAGTGCGTCGCGCACCGGCACCGCCTCCTGCAGCGTCGCCACCCGATGCAGGTGCGGGTCCACCGTGATCACCGCGTCAAACAGCTCCGCCAGCATGGCGCCGACGATGCGCTGGCTGACCGCCTCGCCGGGCTGGAAAGCAATGTCCTGGCGCATGTACGCCAGGTAGGGAACCACCAGACTCAGGTGGTGAGCGCCCAGCGCGCGGGCGGTGCGCGCCACCAGCAGCAGTTCGACCAGCTTTTCATTGGGTTGCTGCAGGCCCCGCCAGACCACGACGCGCTCCGGCAGCGACTGCGGCAGTCGGACCTTGATCTCGCCATCGGGAAAGCGGTGGCGCTCGACCACGGCCAGCGTGAGTGCCGCCTGCTCGGCGCAGGACTGGGCCACACCGCGTTCGTCGTCGAAGCACAGCAACACGCCACGGGATGCATCAGACACTGGCATCAGGACTCCACAAACACCTGGGGCACTTGCCCGGGCAGACCGATGGCAACGCCGGGATGGCGCTCCACCGCCTGGCAGGCAAAGGCCATGTCGGAACGGTAGCTGGCGTGGATGCGGTAGAGGGTCTGCCCCGCCTCGACCTGGTCGCCGAGGCGGCACATCAGGTCCACACCGGCACCCTTGACCTTGGGAGCGCCGGCCAGCCGTGCAACCTGGGCGATCTGCAGGTTGTCGATGCCCACCACCACCCCGGCGGCCTGCGCACGGACCTCGTGGGTCAGTTCACCCAGCGGCGGTCTTTGCGGGTCGAATGCATGCGCACCCTGCGCCTGGACGATGTCGCGCATGCGGCTCAAGGCGCGGCCGGACTCCAGGATGTCGCGCGCGATGGCGTAGCCCTGCCCTCCGCGCACGTCGGGACTGCACTCGATCAGCCGCCCGGCCAGCCGCAGCGACTTCTGCCGCAGGTCGTCGGGGGCGTCGGGATGGTTCTCCAGCACCTGCATCACGTCGCGCGCCTCGAGGGCGGGACCGATGCCCCGGCCCACGGGCTGGCGACCATCGGTGATGACGACATCGAGTGACAGGTGCAGGCGCTGGGCCACGTACTCGAACAGACGCCTCAGCCGCTGCGCCTCCGGCATCGACCTGACTTTGGCCGTCGGGCCGATCGGAATGTCCAGCACAAGGTGTGTCGCGCCGGCCGCAATCTTCTTGGACAGGATGGAGGCGACCATCTGCCCGGGCGAATCCAGGGCGAGCGGCCGCTCCACGGAGATCAGCACATCGTCGGCGGGGGAAAGGTCGGCGGTCCCGCCCCAGGCCAGACAGCCCCGGTGCTCACGCACGATGTCGGTCAGCCGGTCGAACGGCAGCTCCACGTCCGCCAGCACCTCCATGGTGTCGGCCGTGCCGGCGGGCGAGGTGATGGCACGCGACGAGGTCTTGGGGAACACTAGGCCGTAGGCCGCGACGATGGGGACGACCAGCATGGAGGTCCGGTTGCCGGGGATGCCGCCGATGCAGTGCTTGTCGACCACCAGCGGCTCACGCCAGTCCAGCCGCCGGCCGGTCGCCACCATGGCCTCGGTCAGGAACGAGACCTCCTCGCGATCGAGCTCGCTGCGGTTGCAGGCGACCACAAAGGCGCTGAGCTCGATCTTGGAATAGCGGCGTTGCGCAATGTCCGCCACGATCGCCTGAAAATCCCCGTGCCCCAGGCGCTCGCCGTTGATCTTGCGAAACAGCGCCGGAATCGACGCAGGGGGCTCGGCCTGCGTGACGGCCGCGGGATGGCCTTCGGCGACCTCCAGCAAGGCAAATGCGTCCTCGGACACACCGATCTCGTGGACCCCGACGATGCAGGGGTCGTCCACCACGTTCAGCGTGGCGAGTATGCGTTTGCCGTTGGCCCTGACCTCCACCTTCGCCAGCGCCTGGAAGCCTTCGGCACGCACGACCTCGCAGTCCCTGTGGAGGTAGGCGACGTTTTCCCGCCAGGTGTCGATGGCCACCCGTTTCAGGGTCAGCCCGTTGCCACTGGATGTTGACGGGATCGGTGAGTTGTCCATGGCGCGACGATACACCGTACCTGCGGGACAGTGCCGGCCGGAAAATCAGGTAATGTTTGATCCGGACACACCGTTGAGGAGACAGGCATGAAAGCCGAACAGAACCAGAAACTCACGCAGGTGGGACCCGGCACACCGGGCGGTGAGCTGCTGCGCCGCTACTGGCAGCCGGTGGCGATGCTGGACGAGTTCGACCCTGAGCTGAACCCGTCGATGGCGCTGCGCCCGGTGAAGGCCGTGCGCCTGCTGGGGCAGGACTTCGTGCTGTTCCGCGATGCACAAGGCCGCTTCGGCCTGCTGGACCGGGACTGCCCGCACCGGGGCGCCGATCTGGCCTATGGCCGCAACGAGGGGGACGGCCTGCGCTGTCCGTTCCACGGCTGGAAGTTCGACATCGCGGGCCAGTGCACCGACACGCCGGCCGAACCGCTGGGCAGCACCCTCTGCCAGCGCATCCGGCAGCGCGCCTACCCGCTGGTCGAAAAAGCCGGCGCGCTGTTCGCCTGGCTGGGTCCGGAGGGCACCGAACCGCCGCCGTTTCCGGCGCTGGACTGCTTTGTGGCCCCCGCCTCGCACAGCTTCGTGTTCAAAGGTCTGTGGCATTGCAACTGGCTGCAATCCTTCGAGGTCGGTATCGACCCGGCGCACGCCTCGTACCTGCACCGGTTCTTCAACGACGCGTCTCTCGAAGGCAGCTACGGCAAACAGTTCCGCGGCGCCAGCGTTGGTGAAGTCGATGGTGAGCGCTGGCCGATGACGAAGGTGATGCGGGAGTTCGCACGGCCGGACATCTCGTTCACCCAGCAGCCCTGGGGGCTGCGGCTGACCGCGCTGAGAGCGATGAACGACGCCCTGACCCATGTGCGCATCACCAACGCGGTGTTTCCCCAGACCTTCGTGATCCCGCTGTCGGAGACCATGACGATCACGCAGATGCATGTGCCGGTCGACGACACGCGCAACTACTGGTACGCCTTCTTCACCAGCTTCGATGCCCCGGTGGACAAGCCCACCATGCGGCAGCAGCGGCTGGCGGCGGTCACCCTGCCCGACTATGTGCCCAGAGCCGGCCGATGGAACGACTGGGGCTTCAATCCCGAAGAGCAGCAGACGCGGACCTA
Source organism: Hydrogenophaga sp. (assembly GCA_016790705.1). Lineage (GTDB taxonomy): Bacteria > Pseudomonadota > Gammaproteobacteria > Burkholderiales > Burkholderiaceae_C > Hydrogenophaga. The sequence goes on along the minus strand of JAEUOT010000065.1, from coordinate 10,050 downwards.
CCTCGGCATGGGTGAAGAGGACATCAACGTCCACGACCAGTGGGCCTGCGAGAGCATGGGCGAGATCCAGGACCGCACCCGCGAACACCTCGGCACCACCGACAAGGTCATCATGGCGAACCGCCGCCTGCTGCTGCAGGCGATGGACGCCGTGGCCCAGGGCGGCACGCCACCCGGCATCGGTGATCCCGCCCGCTCGGCAGGCATCGGCGGGCCCGACACCGTGGACGGCATCGCACCGGCCCAGGGCTGGCAGGACTGGTGGCAAACCGCCGTGCAGGCCAAACGCGATGGCGCCCCCTGGCGCAACCCCGCCGCTTCCGCGATGCCCGAGGAGAGCCGGTGATTTCTTTTGCCCGCCAATGCGGCATCCACGACGGCGAGCGCGAAGCGGCGTGCCAGCGGGTCGCTCGCCTGATCGAATCCACCGGCGTGCAGCGGGTCCGCATGGGCTGGTGCGACGCCCACGGGCAGTTGCGAGGCAAGACGCTGATGCCCCAGGCCGCGGTCAGGGCGCTTCGCGACGGCGTGGGCATGGTCGGGACGATGATGCTCAAGGACACCGGTGACCGAACCGCCTGGAAGGTGTTCGAGCCGGGCGGCACAGACGGCCTCGACGGCTTTGCGGGTGCATCCAACCTGCTGCTGCTGCCCGATCCCGATAGCTTCACGCTGTTGCCATGGAGCGAAGGCACGGCATGGCTGCGTTGCCAGCCCTGGTTCCAGGACGGCACGCCGGTGGCCATCGACAGCCGGCGTGTGCTGCAGCAGGCGCTGACACGTCTGGCGGTCACGGGCCACGGTTTCAAGACCGGGCTGGAGGTCGAATTCCACATCTACCGCATCACCGACGAGGCGCCGCAACTCGACCCCGACCGTGCGGGCTGGCCCGGGCTGCCCCCGACGGTGGAGATGATCCATCCCGGCTACAACCTGCAGGCCGAGGCGATGAGCGACATGGCCGACAAGCCGCTGCGCATCGTGATGGACACCGCCCTGGCGCTGGGCCTGCCGCTGCAGTCCCTGGAGATCGAACTGGGCCCCAGTCAGGTCGAGGCGGTGTTCGACGCCACGGATGCCCTGACCGCAGCCGATCAGATGGTCTTGTTCCGCAACGGCGTGCGCCAGGCGCTGCGGCGCCACGGCTATCTCGCCACCTTCATGTGCCGTCCGCCGTTTCCCCACATCATGTCCAGCGGCTGGCACCTGCACCAGTCCCTGGTCGAGAGCGACACCGGTCGCAATGCCTTTGTTCGCGCCACCGCCGCCGAAGGCGCCGGACCGCAAGACGCACGCCACTCGCTGTCCGACGTCGGCGCACACTGGCTGGCCGGACTGCTCGCGCACGCGCAGGGCATGGCCAGCCTGTGCACCCCGACGGTCAACGGCTATGGCCGTTTCCGGCCGAACGCCCTCGCCCCCCAGCACATCATCTGGGGCCACGACAACCGAGGCGCGATGCTGCGCGTGGTCGGCGGTCCGGGTGATCCGGCAACGCGGATCGAGAACCGCATCGGCGAACCGGCGGCCAACCCCTACCTCTACATGGCGGCGCAGCTTCACGCCGGACTCGACGGCCTGCTGCGCGGGCTGGAACCGCCCGCCGCCACCGACTCCCCCTACGCCGCCGGTCACGAACGCCTGCCGGACAATCTCGGGGACGCATTGGTCCGCCTGCAGGCCGACGCCGCGCTGGTGGACGGATTCGGCGACACCGTGATCCGCCATTTCTGCCGCATCAAGCAGTCCGAGGTCGACCGATACACCGATGCCAAGGACAAAAGCGACTTCGAGCGCCGCGAATATTTCAGCCGCTACTGAGCACCACCAACGATGAGCACCATCACCATCCGATTCATCCGTTCCGACTGCAGCGAGGACAGCGTCCAGGCCGCCACCGGCCAAAGCCTCATGAAAGCCGCCGTCGACGCCAATGTGCGCGGCATCGAAGCCGACTGCGGCGGCGTGCTGACATGCGCCACCTGCCACGTCATGATCGACAGCCCCTGGGCAGACAAGCTGCCCAAGCCGGTGGCCGACGAGACCGACATGCTCGACTTCGCCGCCAGCCCCGTGCAGCCCGCCAGCCGCCTGAGTTGCCAGATCCGCCTGACACCCGATCTCGACGGCCTGGTGGTCCGGCTGCCGCCCTCCCAACACTGACCCCTGATCGACAAAGGATGTCCATGAGCTACGTCGTCACCCCACCCGCCGTCGTCTCCGTACCGGTCACCGGCCGGACCGAGCGTTTTCCGGTGCACCGCATCTACTGCGTCGGGCGCAATTACGAGGAGCACGCCAAGGAAATGGGGTTCACCGGCCGTGAGCCGCCCTTCTTCTTCCTCAAGCCGGCAGACGCCATCGTGGTCGCGGACGCCGGCCAGACCGCCAGCATCCCGTATCCCAGCCTCACCGCCAATCTTCACCACGAAATCGAGCTTGTGGTGGCCATCGGCAAGGGCGGGCGCAACATCCGCGCCGAAGACGCACTGACGCACGTTTTCGGTTACGCCGTCGGTCTGGACATGACCCGACGGGATCTGCAGTCGGACATGAAGAAACAGGGGCGGCCCTGGTGCATCGGCAAGGGCTACGACCACTCCGCTCCGATCGGCCCGATCACACCGGCCGCGCAGGCTGGCGACATCCCGAACGCGGCGATCTGGATCCAGGTCAACGGCGTGGACCGCCAGCGAAGCAATGTGTCCAAGCTGATCTGGAACATTGCCGAAACCATCGAACACCTCTCGGCAGCCTGGGAACTGCAGCCGGGTGACCTGATCTACACCGGCACCCCCGAAGGCGTCGGCGCCGTGGTCCGGGGCGACACCATGACCGGCGGTGTCGATGGTCTGACCGGCATTGCCGTCAAGGTGGCCTGAGCGTCGGGTTAACCCCCTCGGTCCCAGAACATTATTTGTGCGACGCTTATTTCATCTGTATTTCCCGGAGCTCTCTACATGATTCAGCGAAGAACCCTGCTTCAGTCCGGTGCCGCCGTCGCCTTCGGTGCACCCGCCCTTGTCGGCTTTGCCCAGCAAAGCGTGACCCTCAAGTTCCACACCTTCATGGCCCCCCAGTCCAACGTCTGGCTGAACATGCACAAGGCCTGGATGGACAAGGTCACCAAGGATTCAGACGGCAGGATCAAATTTGAAGCCTATCCCGCCATGCAGCTCGGCGGCTCCCCGGTGCAGTTGTACGACCAGGCCAAGGACGGCGTGGTCGACATCGTCTGGACCCTGCCAGGCAACACTCCGGGCCGTTTCCCGCGCATCGAAGTGTTCGAACTGCCGTTCATGATGAACAACGCCGAGGCCACGTCCAAGGCGTACTGGGAATACACCATGACGGTCGCCAAGGACGAGTTCAAGGACGTCCAGCCGATCGCACTCCAGGTCCACGGCCCCGGCATGTTCCACATGCGCGACAAACTGGTGAAAACCGCCGCCGACCTGCAGGGCGCCAAAGTGCGCGGACCGACCCGTCAGATCACCAAGATGCTGGGCTACCTCGGAGCCACCCCGGTGGGCATGCCGTTGCCGCAGATTCCTGACGCCCTGTCCAAGGGCGTGATCAACGGCTGTGTGATCCCCTGGGAGGTGGTGCCGTCGGTGAAGGTGCACGAACTGACCAAGTTCCACAGCGAGTTCGATCCTGCCGGTGGCGCGCTCTACACGACCACCTTCATCATGGCGATGAACAAGGCCAAGTACGCTTCGCTGCCGCCGGATCTCAAGGCGATCATCGACAAGAACTCCGGCATTGAGACATCGGGCTGGCTGGGCAAGGTGCAGCAGACTGGTGACATCGCCGGACGGGAAGCGGCCGTCAAGCAGGGCAACACGATCTACACCATCCCCGCCTCCGAAGCGCAGGAGTTCAAGCGCAAGGCTCGCCTGGTGGAAGTCGAGTGGATCCAGGACATGGACAAGCGAGGCTTCAACGGCAAGGAGCTGATCGAGACCGCGCGCGCCCTGATCGAGAAGCACGGCAAGGCATCGGCAGCACCCGCCAAGGCCGCCGCCCCCGCCAAGAAGACCTGAGCACCCGCCAGCGTCAGTGAAGGAGGCTCCTGCGGGAGCCTCTTTGTTGTCAGGCCCTACACTCGGACCATGCAGCGCAGCCCGATCCGTCATTGCCGCGAATGCGGCTCCCCCGTGGTGTACCGACTCCCCGACGACGGCGACAACAAGCCACGGGCCGTCTGCACCGCCTGCACCACCATCCACTACGAAAACCCGCTGAACGTGGTGGGCACCGTGCCCTTCTGGGGAGAGGATGGAAGGCAGGTCCTGCTGTGTCTGCGCAATATCGAGCCACGTCGAGGCAAGTGGACCCTGCCAGCGGGCTTCATGGAGTTGGGCGAAACCACTGCCGAGGGTGCCCGACGCGAGACCTCCGAAGAGGCCGGCGCAAGCATCGAGATGGGCCCGCTGTTCACGCTGATGAACGTCTCCCGCGTCGGACAGGTCCATATGTACTATCTCGCCCGCCTGCTGAACGACCGGTTCGACCCCGGCCACGAAACCATCGAGGCTCGCCTGTTCACCGAGGACGAGATTCCCTGGGACGAGATCGCTTTCCGCACGGTTCGGGAAACCCTGGAGTGCTACTTCGCCGATCGCCGCCAGGGCCGGTTGGGCTTCCACACCATCGACGTCGGCTGATCTGCTGTTGTCTTCCGACGCAAAAAAGCCCGGAGTCGTAAGACTCCGGGCATTTTGCGTTTTTGGTCGGCGTGGCGGGATTCGAACTCGCGACCCCTTGCACCCCATGCAAGTGCGCTACCAGGCTGCGCTACACGCCGACAAGCTTGAAATTATAGCTCGTAAAAGGGGCCTTCTCAGACCTGCAAGCTAAGAAGCTCACGAATCTCGAGCAACTCGCGACGCACGCCAGCGAGCGCGGGCATAACCTCTGTCGACGACACGGGCACCTCGACCTCGAACACCGCGTCCGATGGCATGTCATCAAGCCCCTCGAAATCCGAGGAGTCGTTGAACTCCTCGCCATCGATGCGCCGCTTGTCGCGTTCGGCCTGGACCAGTTCCTGCAGCTTGTTGCGTGCACCGCTGATGGTGAAACCCTGGTCGTACAGCAGCTCACGGATGCGTCGGATCATCAGCACTTCATGGTGCTGGTAGTAGCGGCGATTGCCACGACGCTTCATCGGCCTGAGCTGGGTGAACTCCTGCTCCCAATACCGCAGCACATGCGGCTTGACGCCACACAGCTCACCCACTTCACCAATGGTGAAGTAGCGTTTTGCCGGGATCGGGGGAAGTGATTTTTCCATGAAAATCAAAGCGGTACAGACCGAACCTTTAAATTTACTCTAACAGGAACTCGCGCGGGGACCCGAATCCAAAAAAACGTACACGCTGTTGCAAATGCATCGTCTGGCGTGCCTTGCACCACATATTCGTCCTCTGAAAGAAGCAAAAAACCCGGTCCTTCCGGATACCGGGTTCTTGACGACCGCCCCCGACAGGGGATGGTTTCTGGCTCAGGTCGGCGCAGCCGCCTGGACCTGCTCCTTGAGCTTCGGGCTGGCATGAAAGGTCACCACGCGTCGCGCCTCGATCGCCACGGGCTCGCCGGTCCGAGGGTTGCGCCCGGGACGGGGTGCCTTGGTCCGGATCTGGAAATTGCCGAAACCGGAAATCTTCACGTCGGTGCCGTTGACCAGACTGTCGGTTATCAGATCGAAGAAGGCATCGATCATGTCCTTCGACTCCCGCTTATTCAGGCCGATCTGGTCAAACAGCAATTCGGCCAACTGAGCCTTGGTCAGCGCCGGTGTTTCGAGACTCTCAACCGCCAGTTCCATCGGAATGTGCTCCTGTTTCTTGTCCAACGGGCGGACCGCTCAGCGCAAACGCGCGGCCACCCGCTGCTCCAGCGCGGCAAGGATCGCCTTGACCGTTGCATCGATTTCTTCGTCGGTCAGTGTAGCGTCGTCTCGACTGAGGGTCAGGCGCAGGGCGAGACTCTTTTCGTCGGCCTGCAAACCACCTGCGACGCTGCCATCTGCTGACTTCTTCGGACGGTACACATCGAACAGCACCACCTCGCGCAGCAGCGGACTGCCCGGCGCACGGGCCGCCTCCATCACAGCCGCATGGGTCACAGACTCCTTGACCACGATGGCGATGTCGCGCTCCACCGGCTGGTGGCGGCTCACGGTCAGGAACACCGGTACTTCGCGCTGCAGCACCGCGTCAAGCGCCAGTTCGAACACCACGGGCGCGTGCGCAAGGTCGTAGGCTTGGCGCCATTTGGGATGCAACTCACCCACATGGCCGATGCAGCGCTCGCCGAGCCAGACACTGGCACAACGGCCCGGATGCATGGCCGGGTGCTCCGCCGGTTTGAACATGGCCTGCAAAGGCGCCAGCAGCGTCTGCACATCGCCCTTGATGTCGAAGAAATCGACATTGCGCTCGGCGCTGCCCCATTGCAGGCTGTCCACACCACCATACGCCAGTCCGGCGACGCGCATGGGCTGGTCAAATCCCGCCACCGTGGTGTCGCTGTCCTGAACCGACGGGTCCTTGCGGAACACGCGGCCCAGTTCGAACAGGCGCACCCGCTGGGCCTTGCGGTCCAGGTTGAACTTGAGCACGGCGATCAGGCTGCCCAGTAGCGACGAGCGCATCACGCTCATCTGGCTGGCGATCGGGTTCAGCAGCTTGATCGGATCGTTGTTGCCCGCCAGCTCACGCTCCCAGCGCTCTTCGACGAAGCTGAAATTGATGGTTTCCTGGTAGCCCAGTTGCGCCAGCTGTCGGCGAACGGCGAATGGGCCGCGCCTCGACTCGGCACGCAGCTTGGACGTGATCGGTGCCAGGGGCGGGTTGGTCGGCAACTGCTCGTAGCCGATCACGCGCGCCACCTCTTCGATCAGGTCTTCTTCGATCTGCAGGTCGAAACGGAACGCCGGTGGCGCCACGGTCACCGTGCCCTCGCCTTCGGTCACGTCCAGGCCGAGGCGGCGCAGCGCGCCGGCGCATTGTTCCTGCGTGACCGGCATGCCGATCACCTTGTTGGCCCGGGCCACGCGCAGCGTGACTGGCTTGCCCTCGGGCAGCGCCAGGGTTTGATCGTCCAGCGGGCCGGCCTGGCCGCCGCAGATGTCCAGCACCAGTTGCGTGATGCGCTCGACGTGCTCGACCGTGGTGGACGGGTCCACGCCGCGCTCGAAGCGGTGACCGGCGTCGGTGCTGAAGTTGTAGCGGCGCGAGCGGCCCGCGATCGCCTTGGGCCACCAGAAGGCGGCTTCGATGAAGATGTTCTGCGTGTCGTCCGACACGGCGGTCGCATCGCCACCCATGATGCCGGCCAACGACTCAACCTGCTGGTCGTCGGCGATCACGCCGACTTCGGCGTCCACCGAGATGGTGTTGCCGTTGAGCAGCTTGAGCTGCTCGCCCTCGCGGCCCCAGCGCACCTGCAGGCCGCCATGGATTTTGTCGAGATCGAAGATGTGCGAAGGACGGCCCAATTCGAACATCACGTAGTTGGAGATGTCCACCAAGGGCGAAATGCTGCGCTGGCCACAGCGCGCCAGCCGCTCGACCATCCAGGCCGGCGTCTGCGCCTTGGTATTCACGCCCCGCACCACGCGGCCGCTGAAGCGACCGCACAGGTCGCTGGCCTGCACGCTCACGGGCAAACGGTCCTGCACCTGCACAGCGGCCTTCGGAAACTCCGGTTGAACCAGCGGGGTGTCGGTCAACGCGGACACCTCGCGCGCGATGCCATACACGCTCAGGCAATGCGCCAGGTTGGGCGTGAGCTTGAGGGTGAACAGCATGTCGTCGAGGCCGAGCTGTTCGCGGATGTTGCGGCCGACCACAGCGTCTTCACCCAGCTCCAACAGACCGTTGCTTTCTTCGGAGATCTGCAGCTCCTTGGCTGAACACAGCATGCCCTGGCTCTCGACGCCACGCAGCTTGCCCAGCTTGATGGCGAACGGCTTGCCGTCCTCACCCGGGGGCAACAGCGCGCCGACGGTGGCGCAAGGCACTTTGATACCGGCACGCGCGTTGGGTGCACCGCACACGATGTTCAGCGGAACGCCCTGCCCCACGTCGACCTGACACACGCGGAGGCGGTCGGCGTTCGGGTGTTGCTCAGCGCTCAGGATCTGGCCAACCACCACACCGCTGAAATCAGGCGCGAACGGACGCAGCTCTTCAACCTCCAGACCGGCCATGGTCAGGGTATCGGCCAGTTGCTGGCTGGTCAGGGACGGGTTGCAGAAGGCACGCAGCCAGGATTCGGGGAATTGCATGGTTTCTTCAGCTCAACAAGACTTCAACGGAACTGCGACAGGAAGCGGATGTCGCCGTCGAAGAACAGGCGCAGGTCGTTCACGCCATAACGCAGCATGGTCAGGCGGTCCGGCCCCATGCCAAAGGCAAAACCGATGTAGCGCTCGGGGTCCAGGCCCATGTTGCGCACCACGTTCGGATGCACCTGGCCAGAGCCGGCCACCTCCAGCCAGCGGCCGGCCAGCGGCCCGCTCTGGAACTGGATGTCGATCTCAGCGCTGGGCTCGGTAAAGGGAAAGAAACTCGGACGGAAGCGCAGCACGAGGTCGTCCGACTCGAAGAAGGTCCGACAGAAATCGGTGAAGACGACCTTCAGGTCCTTGAAGCTCACGTTCTCGCCGATCCACAGGCCTTCGCACTGGTGGAACATCGGCGAATGCGTGGCGTCGCTGTCCACGCGGTAGGTGCGGCCAGGGGCGATCACCCGGATCTCGGGCATGGGCAGACCGGCGTCCAGTGCGGCGCGATGGCGCTTGACGTGCTGCACCGCGTGGCGGATCTGCATCGGGCTGGTGTGGGTGCGCAGCAGGTTCGGCGCTTTGGCGCTGCCGCCTTCCACGTAGAAGGTGTCGTGCATGGAACGCGCCGGGTGGTCCTCGGGCGTGTTCAGTGCGGTGAAGTTGAACCAGTCAGACTCGATCTCGGGACCTTCAGCCACTTCGAAGCCCTGCGAACCGAAGATGGCCTCGATGCGCTCCAGCGTCAGACTGACCGGATGCAGACCGCCCTGCCCGCGCTGTCGGCCCGGCAGCGTCACATCCAGCGCCTCTGCCTTGAGCTGCGCCTGCAATTCGGCATCGGCCAGCGCCTGACGACGTTCCGCCAGTGCGGCTTCGATCGCCTGCTTGGCCAGATTGATGGCAGCACCACGGGTCTTCTTTTCCTCCACCGACAGGGTCGCCATGCCCTTCATCAGCTCGGTGATGCGACCCGATTTGCCGATGTACTGCGCCTTGGCGTTTTCCAGATCGGCGGGGGTGGCGGCCTGCGCGAACGCAACGCGTGCGCTGTCAACCAGTGCGTCCAACTCGTTCATGTGTGTCTCGTGCGGGAAAACAAAAAAGGGGCTGAGCGCCACGAGGGAATCCCTCAAGCCTCAACCCCTTTGAGCGACGTCATCACCACCGGCCGGAGGGCCAGCAGCGACGGTCGTGAATCAAGCGGCCAGCTTGGCTTTGACTTGCTCCACGATGCTGTTGAAAGCAGCGACGTCGTTGACGGCCAGATCGGCCAGGACCTTGCGGTCGATCTCGATCTGGGCCTTCTTCAGGCCATTGGCGAACTGGCTGTACGTCAGGCCGCAAGCACGTGCACCGGCGTTGATACGCGCGATCCACAGCTGACGGAAGACGCGCTTCTTGGTGCGGCGGTCACGGTAGGCGTATTGACCGGCCTTCATCACCGCCTGTTTGGCGATGCGGAAGACGTTGCCGCGGCGGCCGCGGAAACCCTTGGCAAGGGCGAGAACTTTTTTGTGACGGGCGCGTGCCGTTACACCACGTTTGACGCGAGGCATGAGTGACTCCTTGTTCGTCGTTGATCAAATGCCCTGGCCGGGCAGCATCTGAGACATGTGACCCATGTTGGTCTCATGAACAGTCACCGCACCACGCAGATGGCGCTTGTTCTTGGTGGTCTTCTTGGTCAGGATGTGACGCTTGAAGGCTTGACCGCGCTTGACGGTGCCACCGGGACGAACGCGAAAACGCTT
>JAEUOT010000058.1 GCA_016790705.1 Hydrogenophaga sp. | reverse complement strand
CCGGTGTCCGCACCGTTGAAGAACTGCTGAAGATCAAGCCGGATCACTACGACATCACCATTTTCGGTGCCGAGCCGCACCCGAACTACAACCGCATCCTGCTCTCGCCGGTGCTGGCCGGTGAACAGACGCTCGATGAGATCGTGCTCAACGACTGGTCCTGGTACACCGAGCACGGCATCACGCTGCACGCGGGCTTCAAGGTGACCGAGGTGGACCGCGTCAAGCGCGTGGTGCATTCGGTCGGCCCCAATGGCGAGACCGTCTCGGCCGAGTACGACCGCCTGATCATGGCGACCGGTTCCAACCCCTTCATTCTGCCCATCCCTGGCAAGGACCTCAAGGGCGTGCTGGCCTACCGCGACATCGCCGACACGCAGGCCATGATCGACGCAGCCGCCACCTACAAGCACGCGGTCGTCATCGGCGGCGGCCTGCTGGGCCTGGAAGCCGCCAACGGTCTGATGAAGCGCGGCATGACGGTCAGCGTAGTGCACGTGGCACCGTGGCTGATGGAGCGCCAGCTCGACGACGTGGCGGGCAAGCTGCTGCAGAAGTCGCTGGAGGAGCGCGGCATGCGGTTCCTGATCGGCGCGCAGACGCAGGAGCTGGTGGGCGATCAGGACGGTGGAAAAGGCGGCCGCGTGAAAGCGATCCGCTTCAAGGACGGCAGCGAGGTGCCGGCCGACCTGGTGGTGATGGCCGTGGGCATCCGCCCCAACACCACGCTGGCCGAGAGCATGCGCCTGCACGTCAATCGCGGCATCGTGGTCAGCGACACCATGCAGACCGTGACCGACCCGCGCATCTACGCGGTGGGCGAATGCGCGGCGCACCGCGGCATTGCCTACGGACTGGTGGCGCCGCTGTTCGAGCAGGGCAAGGTGCTGGCCACGCACCTGGCCGAGTTCGGCATCGGCCGCTACTCCGGCTCGCTGACCTCGACCAAGCTCAAGGTCACGGGCATCGACCTGTTCAGTGCCGGTGAATTCATGGGCGGCGAAGGCACGGAAGAGATCGTGATGAGCGACCCCTTCGGCGGTGTCTACAAGAAGCTCGTCATCAAGGACGACAAGCTGGTCGGCGCCTGCCTCTACGGCGACACGGTGGACGGCAGCTGGTACTTCAAGCTGCTGCGCGAAGGCCGTACGCTCAGCGACATCCGCGACAAGCTGATGTTCGGCGAGAGCAACATCGGCGACACGGGTCACCAGGGCCACAACAAGGCCGCCGCCATGAAGGACAGCGACGAGGTCTGCGGCTGCAACGGCGTGACCAAGGGCACCATCTGCAAGGCGATCAAGGACAAGGGCCTGTTCACGCTGGACGAGGTGAAAAAGCACACCAAGGCCAGCGCCAGCTGCGGCTCCTGCACCGGCCTGGTCGAGCAGATCCTGATGTTCACCGCCGGCGGCGACTACTCGGCCACGCCGAAGAAGAAGGCCATATGCGGCTGCACCGAGCACAGCCACCAGGACGTGCGCGACGCGATCCGCAACGACAAGCTGCTGACCATCGCCGACACCTTCAGCGCCCTGGGCTGGAAGACGCCCAACGGCTGCGCCACCTGCCGCCCGGCCATCAACTACTACCTCATCAGCACCTGGCCCAAGCAGGCCAAGGACGATCCGCAGAGCCGCTTCATCAACGAGCGCTCGCACGCCAACATCCAGAAGGACGGCACCTACAGCGTGATCCCGCGCATGTGGGGCGGCGAGACCACGGCCGACGAGCTGCGCCGCATCGCCGACGCGGTGGACAAGTACAAGATCCCCACCGTCAAGGTCACGGGCGGACAGCGCATCGACCTGCTGGGCGTGAAGAAAGAAGACCTGGTCAACGTCTGGAAAGACATCGGCATGCCCAGCGGTCACGCCTACGCCAAGGCGCTGCGCACGGTGAAGACCTGTGTGGGCAGCGAGTGGTGCCGCATGGGCACGCAGGACTCGACCCAGATGGGCAAGGACCTGGAAAAAGCCATGTGGCGCATGTACGCGCCGCACAAGGTCAAGTTCGCCGTCAGCGGCTGCCCGCGCAACTGCGCCGAGGCTGGCATCAAGGACGTGGGCGTGATCGGCGTCGACTCGGGCTGGGAGATGTACATCGCCGGCAACGGCGGCATCAAGACCGAGGTCGCGCACTTCCTGGTCAAGGTGAAGACGGCCGAGGAGGTCATGGAATACACCGGCGCCTTCTGCGAGCTCTACCGTCAGGAGGGCTGGTACCTGGAGCGCACGGTGCACTTCGTCAACCGCGTGGGCCTGGACTACATCAAGCAGCGGATTCTGGAGGACGCCGCCGGCCGCAAGGCGCTGTGGGAACAACTGCAGTTCGCACTCGATGGCGAACCCGATCCGTGGTTCGACTTCCAGGAAGCTGCCGTGGACACGCGCCAGTTCGAACCCGTGGCCGTCGTCAAGGCCTGAGCACCAACGAGCACCGATCACCGAATCCCGAGAGAGCCATGAACATGAGCCAATGGACCCCCATCTGCCAGGTCGAAGACATCCCCGTGCTGGGTTCGCGTCGCGTGGCGCGCGACCAGGGATTGGACGTCGCGATTTTCCGCAACGACCGGAACGAGGTGTTCGCCCTGCTCGACCGCTGCCCACACAAGGGCGGACCGCTGAGCCAGGGCATCGTCTTCGGCACCCACGTGGCCTGCCCGCTGCACAACTGGACCATCGGCCTGTGCGACGGCCAGGCCTCGGCGCCCGACGAGGGCTGCACGCCCAGGTTCAGCGTGAAGGTCGAGAACGGCCAGGTGTTCCTGGACGCGAACCAGTTGGCCTCGCACGCCACCGATCAGGTTCGGCCCATTGCAGGCCCGGCCCGACGCATCGTGAAAGCCTGAACCCATGACCGAAACCCGCTCCACCTGTCCGTACTGTGGTGTGGGCTGTGGCGTAATCATCACCTCCGATGGGCCGCAGATCACCGGCGTGCGCGGCGACCCGGATCACCCGGCCAATTTCGGCAAGCTCTGCACCAAGGGCAGCACGCTGCACCTGACGGCCACGCCCGCCATCACGCGCCAGACCCGTCTGCTGCAACCGATGCAGCGGCTGCAGCGCGGCCAGGCGCCGGTGGCCCTGGGCTGGGATGCTGCACTCGACAAGGTCAGCGACGCGTTCGGCCGCATCGCGCGCGAGCACGGCCCCGACGCGGTGGGCCTCTATCTCAGCGGCCAGTTGCTGACCGAGGACTACTACGTCTTCAACAAGCTGGCCAAGGGCCTGATCGGCACCAACAACGTCGACACCAATTCGCGCCTGTGCATGAGCAGCGCGGTGGCCGGTTACAAGGCCACGCTGGGCGCCGACGCGCCGCCCGCCTGCTACGACGACGTGAACCACGCCGCGTGCCTGTTCATCGTCGGCAGCAACACGGCCTATGCACACCCGATCCTGTTCCGCCGCATCGAGGTCGCGAAGCAGAAGAACCCGGCGATGAAGGTGATCGTGGCCGACCCGCGCCGCACCGACACTGCCGAGCTGGCCGACCTGTATTTGCCGCTGCTGCCGGGCACCGACGTGATGCTGTTCCACGGGCTGCTGCACATCATGCTGTGGGAAGGTTGGACGGACGCCGCCTACATCGCCGCGCACACGAATGGTTTCGACGAGCTGAAGGCGCTGGTGCGTGAGTGCACCCCCGACGTGGCGGCGCAGACCTGCGGCTTGAAGAAAGAAGACCTGTTCACTGCGGCAAAGTGGTTCGCGACCTCGCCCGCCACGCTCAGCCTCTACTGCCAGGGTCTGAACCAGAGCAGCAGCGGCACCGCCAAGAACGCGACCCTGATCAACCTGCACCTGGCCACCGGCCAGATCGGCAAACCCGGCGCCGGCCCCTTCAGCCTGACCGGCCAGCCCAACGCCATGGGTGGGCGCGAGGTCGGCGGCCTGGCCAATCTGCTGTCCGCCCACCGCGACCTGGCCAACCCCGTGCACCGCGCCGAAGTGGCCGCGCTCTGGGGCGTGGCCGATGTGCCGAGCAAGCCCGGCAAGACCGCGGTCGAGATGTTCCAGGCCGCAGCCGACGGCGAGATCAAGGCCCTGTGGATCGCCTGCACCAACCCGGCGCAGTCCATGCCCGACCAGGCCACGGTGCGCCGCGCCCTGCAGCGCGCCGAGTTCGTGGTGGTGCAGGAAGCCTTTGCAACAGCCGCCACCTGCGACTTCGCCGACATCCTGCTGCCCGCCACCACCTGGGGCGAGAAAGAAGGCACGGTCACCAACAGCGAGCGCCGCATCAGCCGCGTGCGCGCCGCCGTACCCGCCGCGGGTGAGGCGCGGCACGACTGGCGCATCGCGGTGGACGTGGCGCGGCGGCTGGAAGCGCAGCTGCGCCCCGGCCAGCCCACGCTGTTCCCCTACGACACACCCGAATCGGTCTGGAGCGAACACCGCGAATCCACCCGCGGCCGCGACCTCGATATCACCGGCCTGAGCTACGCCCTGCTGGAGAGCGACGGCCCGCAGTTCTGGCCGCTGCGCGAAGGCGAATCCAGCGGCAAGGCCAGGCTGTACGAAGACGGCGTCTTCCCCAACGCGGACGGCAAAGCCAGGTTCGCCGCCCTGCCCTACCAGCCCACCGCCGAGATGCGCGAATTGCGCTTCCCGTTTTCGCTGACCACCGGCCGCCTGCGCGACCACTGGCACGGCATGACGCGCACCGGCACCATCGGCCGGCTGTTCGGCCATGTGGCCGAACCATCGGTGCAACTGAACCCGCAGGACATGGAGCGCCGTGGCCTCAAGGACGGCGAGCTGGTGCACGTCACCAGCAAACGCGGCTCCATCGTGCTGCCGGCGCAGGGCTCGCGCACGGTCCAGCCCACGCAGGCCTTCATCGCCATGCACTGGGGCCCCGAATACCTGAGTGGCCGCAGCAGCCAGGGCGAGCCGCTGGCGGGCGTCAACGCGCTCACCACCTCGGCCCACTGCCCGACGTCCAAACAGCCAGAACTCAAGCACGCCGCAGTGAAGATCCTCAAGGCCGAGCTGCCCTGGACCCTGCTGGGCGTGGCCTGGCTGCACGAAACCTCGGCGCTGACCGCCCTCGCAGAGCTGCGCGCACTGATGCCCTCGTTCGATTTCGCGTCCTGCGTGCCGTTCGGACGCGAGCGCACCGGCGTGCTGCTGCGCGCCGCCGCACACGAGGCCCCTGAGCCGGCGCTGATCGAGCGCATCGAGGCGCTGCTCGGACTGAACACCCGCGACACGCTGCGTTACGCCGACAAGCGTCGCCAGCAACGGCGCAGCGCCCGGCTGCAACGCGGTGCCGGCGGCGCAGGTGCCGATGCCGACGCCATCCTGCTCCAGGCCATTGTGCTGGCCGGAGACACCAGCGCCGAAGGCTGGATCAAGACCCTGTTGCAGGACGAGCTGCCGGTGGACAGCTACGGTCGCCTGCTGCTGATGCCGGGTGCCGCCGCGCCGGTGGCGGTGGTCGCGAAAAGCCCGCAGGTCTGCACCTGCTTCAACGTCGGTGAAGAAGCGATTCGCACCGAACTGCCCCGCTTCGGCGGTCAGGACGACCAGCGGCTGGCCCAGTTACAGGGCCAGCTCAAGTGCGGCACCAACTGCGGTTCGTGCATTCCCGAGCTGCGGCGGCTGGTGAAGGCCGTGCCGGCATCCCTGGTAAGCATATAACCCGCAGTCATCTGACCTCGCGGACAATCGCGGCCCATGAGCATCAGCCACTACATCAAGGAGATCGGGCGCGGCAAGGACGGCGCCCGATCACTCTCCCGTGAACAGGCCACCGACCTGTTCGGCCAGGTGCTGGACGGCGCCGTGACCGATCTGGAGATCGGCGGTTTCTGCCTGGCCATGCGCATCAAGGGCGAGACGCCCGACGAGATGGCCGGATTCCTGGACGCCACGCGCGCCCGGCTGCAGCGACTGCCGGACAACGACCTGACCACCGTGGTGCTGCCCAGCTACAACGGCGCCCGCAAGCTGCCAGTGCTCACGCCGCTGCTGGCGCTGCTGCTGGCGCGCGAGGGTGCGGCGGTGCTGGTGCACGGCACCGCCACCGAAGACAAGCGCGTGAGCAGCGAAGCGGTGTTCACTGCGCTGGGCCGGCCGGCCCGCTCGGCGGTCGGTGCGCTGGGTCCCGGCGAGTGCGCCTTCGTGCCCACCGAGGTGCTGCTCCCTGGCCTCAAGCGGCTGCTGGACGTGCGGCGTGTGGTCGGCCTGCGCAACCCGGCGCACAGCCTTGTCAAGCTCATGAACCCCTGCGAAGGCCGCGCGCTGATCGTCGGCAGCTACACCCACCCGGAATACGCGGTGTCCATGGCCGACACCTTTGCCCTGGTCGGCGCGCACGCCCTGCTGCTGCGCGGCACCGAGGGCGAGCCGGTCGCCGACGCGCGCCGCACACCGCAGATGGATGCCTTCCGCGATGGCGAGCGCCACCTGCTGCAACCCGCGCAGGAAGGCTCGCTGGCCGCCCTGCCCGATCTGCCCAAGGACATCTCGGCCGAGGCCACCGCGGCCTACATCCGCGCGGTGCTGGACGGCCACCTGCCCGTGCCCGCGCCCATCGCCCTGCAAGTGGCACACATCCTGCGAGAAGTCTCTCGCCCGGCCACAGCAGAGACAAACCGCCCCGCAGCGGTCAGCACACCATGAACACGCCCGCCGCCGTCATCACCACCCACAGCCCGTTCCATCCCGGCACTGTCACCCTTGTGGGCGCTGGCCCGGGCGACCCGGAGCTGCTGACCATCAAGGCCGCCAAAGCAATTGCCGCAGCGACCGTGCTGCTGGTCGACGATCTGGTGAGCGACGGTGTACTGGCGCATGCCAGCCCGAACGCGCGCATCGTGTACGTGGGCAAACGCGGCGGCTGCAAGAGCACGCCGCAGGCTTTCATCGAGAAGCTGATGATCATGGCGGCGCGCGAGGGCGAAGTCGTGGTCCGCCTCAAGGGTGGCGACCCCTTCATCTTCGGCCGCGGCGGCGAAGAGGTCGAACACCTGCGCGAGGCTGGTGTCGAGGTGCAGGTGCTCAACGGCATCACGGCCGGCCTGGCAGGCCTGACCTCCCTGGGCGCGCCGCTCACGCACCGCGACCACGCACACGGCGTCGTCTTCATCACCGGCCACGCCAAACCGGGCGACGCTGGCACCGACTGGAAGCAACTCGCCGCGACCGCGCGCGACGCCAAGCTCACGCTGGTGATCTACATGGGCGTCTCCAGCGCCGCGCAAATCCAGGCCGACCTGCTCACCGGCCTGCCCGCCGACACCCCGCTGGCCATCGTCCAGTACGCCAGCCTGCCGCAGCAGCGCCACGCCGTCTGCACGCTGGGCACACTGACGGCGACCCTTGCCAGCGAAGGCCTGGGCAGCCCGTCGGTGATCGTGGTCGGCGACGTGGTGCGTGGTGTGGCGGCCGCCACGCGCAGCCACTCACAGCGGGTTCAGCGCCTCGCCTGATCATCTTCGGTCCCTGGTTATTTATACGCAATCTGCGTATAATTTAAACCATGCGAGCCCTGTTCAAAGAACTGCCCGTTTTCGAACGGGTCCGGTCCGACTATCTGGACGACGAGCAATACCGCCAGTTGCAACAGGCGCTGCTGGCCAACCCTGAGGCAGGCGACATGATCGAGGGCACCGGTGGCCTGCGAAAACTCAGGTACGCCGACGCCCGCCGAGGCAAAGGCAAACAGGGTGGCTTGCGGGTCATCTACTACTGGTGGCTGGGCAGCTCGCAGTTCTGGCTGTTCACCGTGTACGACAAAGACGAGGCCGACGACCTGACGCCGGACCAACGCAAGGTCTTGCGGCAACTGCTCAAGAACGAACTCGACAAGCGCCAAGGCGCCTGATCTGCAACCGGAAACGGAGCCCATATGAAAAAACGGAACCTCTTTGCCGAACTGAGCGAAGGCTTTGACGCTCTGGCGCAAGAGCGCGAAGGCAAGCTCACGCTGCGCAGCTTTGAAGCCGAGGCACCCCCGGCCCCCACCCTGACGGCGCAAGAAGTGCTGCACGTGCGCGAGCAGCTTCATCTCTCTCGCCCGGTGTTCGCCCGCTACCTGCGCACCAACCCGCGCACGCTGGAGAACTGGGAACAGGGGCGCGCCAAACCCAACGCCCAAGCCGCCCTGCTCATTCGCCTCGTGGCGCAATACCCCGACACCGTGCAACGGCTGCAATCCGTCTGAATCCAGAGCAGGCCGCATCGACATAGCTCGCCTCGACGCGGCCACTGAGGCAGACATCGCGACTCTGGCCGCTTTGCACTGAGCCCGACAGCGAGCCCCTACCCAGCGTTCGCGTCGCCAGGAATCCGGCACCTTTGTCGTCCTTTTGGGGGACTGAAGTATCTGTTTCAGAACCCTAAAATCAGCAGTTTGTAAACAAACGTAGCTGATTTTATGAACCGCGGTCACCGCCTTGTCTGGAACGCCGCCCGCCGCCTGTGGGTGCCCGCGGCCGAAACCGTTCGCACACGTGGCGGCAAGTCGCGGTCGGCGCGGGTGGGGGCGGTGGTGATGGGGGTTTGTGGGTTGGGGATGACGGGGACGGGGTGGGCTGGTTGTACGGATGATCCGCTGGTGGGGGCAAGGGCGGATGGTGGGTCGGTTTGCACCACGACATCGGCGACGTACAGCGGCAGCTCCTCGGTGCTCGGCGCGTTTGAGTCAGGAGCCGTACTGGACGCGTCTGGTGTGACGCAGGTGGATGCAAACTCAGCTTTAGCCACTGTTGCCATCCCCGTGACTGATGGAGCCAAACTGATATTGAGCACCGCCACACTGAACCTAAATACTCGCGATATAGGAATATTCTTGTGGCTAAACAGTCACTTGATTTCAAACGGCAAATTGACGATCAACTATTCCAGTGAAAGTAATTCTCCCGGTGCGCTTTGGCTCGAGAGCGGGTCAACGGCTGAACTCAAGGACTTGGACATAACCACCACAACATCGGGCTCCGGAGATGGTCGGCCGTCGATGGGAATTTTCCTCCTTGCAGGCACCCTCAAGGTGAGCGGCGACACGAGGGTGGACATGCGTGGATCAAAACACCAAATCAATCCGGGACTCGCGCTCACTTTTGGCGGCAACAACGCCCACTTTTCAGGACAACTAAACATCAACAGCCCTGACGCAGCGATTTTCTTGGCGTCCCCGTTTGAAATTGAGTCCAACAACCTCGCGGCACTGGGAGGCGGTTCTGTTGAAGGTGGTGTGACGGCGGTGAATGTTATCGACGGTGCAACGGGCACCTTGTTGTTCAAAGCTGTGGCTCTGAATGGGGGTAGAAATGCCGTGATGATTGGCTGCGCCGCTTATGCATCAGGGTGTACGGACACTACCGGAAACACCGTCTTTCCGGCAACGGGAACAGTCAATTCGATAGCCATCACCCTCAACGGCGGCAGCGCGACTGGCCCCAACGTGCTCTACGTGCACCAGACCGAGAGTCACATCACCCTCAACGCCAGCAACAGCGCCGCCCTGAGCGGCAACGTGGTCACCGCCACCGACACGGCTGGCACCAACACCCCCACCGACATCAACCTGACCAGCGGCGCCACGCTGACCGGCGCCGTGATGGGCGGTGGCGGCTCAACCGGCAGCGAAGCGGGCGACGCCACGCAACGCGCCAACATCGCCCTGAACCTCGCCAACGCCACCTGGACCCTCAGCGGTTCGTCCAACCTCAAGACACTGAACAACGGCGCAGGCGGCAAGGTCGATTTCGGCAACTTCTCGGGCAGCTACAAGACGCTCACCGTCAAAGACTACGCGGGCGGCGGCGACATCACCTTCAACACCTTTCTGGGCGACTCTGCAAGCCCGAGCGACAAGCTCGTGATCGACGGCGGCAGCGCCACCGGCAGCAGCCGCGTCTGGGTACGCAACACGGGCGGCCTGGGCGCGCAGACCACGGGCAATGGCATCTTGCTGGTGGAAGCCATCAACGGCGGCACCACCGCGCCCACGGCCTTTGCCCTTGGCCAGCCGGTGATCGCCGGGGCCTACGACTACAGCCTGCAACGCAGCGGCGAGAACTGGTACCTCAGCTCCGAGGCCACCACCACTCCGGCCCCACCGCCGCCCCCACCCGCTTCGACCCCCAGCCCAGCGCCCGCTCCGTCCGCGTCAATGCCCTCTCCTGCGCCCGCGCCAACCCCTTCCCCTGCCCAGGCTCCACAACAAAGCTACCGCGCCGAAAGCAGCCTGTACGCGGCCTTGCCTTCACAAGCGCTGATGGGCATAAATCAGGCGCTGGATCTGCCCTCGACCCCACCGCCCGCGCCGGTCTCGGTGCAGACGGCCGCCGCCGACACCACCTCCGCGCTCACCGCCCTGACCGAGCGCGAGCGGGCTTTGCAGGAACCCGGCACCTGGGTGCGCGTGCTGGGCACACAGGCGCGCAACCGCGCCAAGGGCCAGAGCGCCAACGGCGCGCATTGGGCTCAGTTCAAGGCCAACACCGAGCTGCTGCAAGGCGGGCGGCAGGTGGCCAATCGTCACAAGGTGAAGCCGGGCACCGCGTTTCGGTCATTGGTGCGCTGGGCGCGATCAGCGGCAGCGTGACGCACACCAACGCGGCGGGCCAGCGCGGCACCGCTGGCAGCAACAAGGTGGAGATCGCGGCGCTGGGCGCGGCGCTGTCGAAGCGCTTTGACGCCTCCACCTATCTGGAGGCCGCCGCACTGGTGAGCTACTTGCGCGCCACTTCGGCCTCGGTGCGCGGCCTGGGCTTCAAGACCAGTGGCACCGGCTTAGCCGCCGCGGTGGAAGCGGGCCAGCGCCTGAACCTCAGCGCCAGCTGGGGCTGGCAGCCACACGCCACGCTGCGGCTGGCCCAGACCAGCCTGGGGACCACGCGCGACGACGCCGGACAGGTGCGCTTGGGCGATGCGCGTTCGGCCCAGATCGGCCTGGGCGCCACGCTGCAAACCACCGGCGACAGCGCCACACAGTTCAGCGCCACGGCGCGCCTGTTGCACGAGTTGGCAGGCAGACCCGGCACGGTGCTGGCCGACACCAAGGGCGGCAACGGCCAGACCTTCCACAGCAGCACCCGCGGCACGACGTTGCAGCTCAAGGCAGGAGTGGAACACCGCGTGGGCCAAGGCACTCGGCTGTTTGCCTCCCTCAACCACACGCAGGGATTGAAGGCGGGCAACAAAGGGTCCAGCGACACGGGCGCCACAGTGGGCGCGAAGATCAACTGGTGAGGCGTGGTACATGGCCCGCCTACACTGCGGGCCATGCAAAGCTTCGATGTGGTGGTGGTCGGCGCGGGCGCGGCTGGCCTTTTTTGTGCGGGCGTCGCCGGCCAGCGCGGTCTGAAGGTACTGCTGCTCGATCACAGCGACAAGGTGGCCGAGAAGGTGCGCATCTCGGGCGGTGGGCGCGCCAACTTCACCAACCGCGACATCGACATCCGCCAGCCGCACAAGCACTTCGTCGGCGAGAACCCGAACTTCTGCCGCTCGGCGCTCTCGCGCTACACCCCGGCCGACTTCATCGCCCTGGTGCAGAAGCACGGCATTCCCTTCCACGAAAAGCACAAGGGCCAACTCTTCTGCGACCGCTCGGCGGGCGACCTGATCGACATGCTGCTGGCCGAGTGCGCGGCCGGTGGCGTGACGCGCTGGCAACCCTGTGGCGTGAAGGACCTGCGCGCGATGGCCGATGGCGGCTACGAAGTGGACACCGCGCAAGCCACGGTGCAGACGCGCAAGGTCGTGATCGCCACTGGCGGACTGTCGATCCCGGCCATCGGCGCCACCGACTTCGGCTTTCGTGTGGCGAAGCAGTTCGGCCTGCGCACGGTGGAGCCGCGCCCAGGGCTGGTGCCGCTGACCTTCGACGGCGCCGGCTGGGCACCGTATGCGGGCCTGGCAGGGCTGTCGCTGCCCGTGATCATCGAAACGGGTGCGAAGAAGGACCGTGTGGCCTTCCACGAAGACCTGCTCTTCACCCACCGCGGCCTGTCCGGCCCGGCGGTGCTGCAAATTTCCAGCTACTGGCGGCCGGGCACGCCGATCCGCATCAACCTCGCACCCGAGGTCGACCTGCCGGCCGCGCTGGCAGACGCCAAGCTGCGCTCGCGCAAGCTGCTGGCCAACGAACTGGCGCAGTGGGTGCCCAGCCGGCTGGCCGAGGCCTGGGTGGCGCAGGACAAGGAATGGCAGCGCCCAGTGGCAGAGTGCAGCGACAAGGCCCTGGCCCGGCTGGCCGAGCGTCTGGCGCGCTGGGAACTGGTGCCCACCGGCACCGAGGGCTACAAGAAGGCGGAAGTCACGCTGGGCGGCGTCGACACGCGCGATCTGTCACAGCAGACCATGGAGTCGAAGCAGCCCGGGCTTTACTTCATCGGCGAGGTGGTCGACGTCACCGGCTGGCTGGGCGGCTACAACTTCCAGTGGGCCTGGGCCAGTGCACACGCGTGCGCGATGGCGCTCTGAGCGGTCCGCCGTTCGGGACGGCGTGCGGCCTCAGCCGGCTGCGGCGGATCTCGCTGACAGGGCGGGCGCTATCGAACAAGCGCAAAAGCGAAAAACCCGACCAGCGCCGCAAATCCAGCGGCGTACACCGCAATGCAGACGAACAGGACGCCGGCCAGCAGGCGCAGCCGCACACCGTATCGGCGCTCCGCAGGCGCCGCTCGCCAAGCCACCCAGGCAAACCGGGCAGGGTACGGCGGCCAGGCCAGGATGAGGAGCCCCGCAAGATACAGCGCAACCAGCGCCGGATGGCCTGCCGGCAGCCAACGGAACAGCTTGACCGGGAACGCCACGGCAGCAAGCACGACGAGCGCGGGCAACTGGCGGGTGAACAGTCCCCGCCTCGCGGCGCGGTAGGCCTGCATCACATCCGGCGCGCACTGCTCAAGCCAGCGCAGCATGACGGGCGTGGCCTGAACGGCCATGTCAATGCGACGCGAGAGCAGAGAGCGAAACATGCCGATCACTGTACACATGAGACCGGACTGCCCCCTGCAGCGGTGCGTCTCGCCACGCCTAGCCGCCCCGGTGCGGACGGCCCGGCAAACCCGAGGACTGGCAATTTCGTTGTCAAAGGCTATAATCCAAGGCTTTGCTGGCAAAACCCCGTCGGCCAATACTAGTTTTCAGACGGGGAAAACCGCTGGTACGAAGGCCGGGCCCGATCTTCCCGACCCTCCTCTGCCCGCACCTTTGGAACCATTAGCTAATGACCACCATCCGCGTTAAAGACAACGAGCCGTTCGACGTCGCCCTGCGCCGTTTCAAGCGCACCATCGAAAAACTGGGTCTGCTGACTGACCTGCGCGCCCGCGAGTTCTACGAAAAGCCGACCGCCGAGCGCAAGCGCAAGAAGGCCGCCGCCGTCAAGCGCCACTACAAGCGCGTGCGCAGCATGCAACTGCCCAAGAAGCTGTACTGATTCTTCAGTCGCTTCGACAAAAAACCCGCTCAGGACGCTGCAGCGGGTTTTTTTACGCCTACACGGCACCTGACAGACGCGTTTTCAGGGCTGAGGCCGCGTCGGCCAACGCCGTCTCGAACGCAGGACGCAACGGGTGTTCGCTGCGCCAGCTCGGCCGGATCAGCGCCACACGGAACGGGACGCTCACACTCAGCGGCCTGACCACCAACCCCTCCCCGGCCAGCTCCAGCGCCGTCAGCGGGTTGACGATGCCCAGCCCCAGACCCTGGCGCACCAGGGCACACACCGACACCGCGCTGGGCGTCTCCAGTTTCAGCACGCGTGCCACGCCCGCCGCGGTGAACAGCGCATCTACCTGCTGCCGATAGGGGTCGGCCGGCGCGAAGCTGATGAACGATTGGCCGGCGAAGTCGGCCGGCGCCAGCACCGCCTTGTGCGCCAACGCATGACCGGCCGGCAGCACCGCCACCTCGTCGGCCACCAGCAGCGTCTCCAGCGTGCAGGCGGCCGGGGCCTCGTGACGCTCGGAAAGGCCCAGGTCGAAGCGCTGCTCCGACAGTGCGGCTTCGAGCTGCGGCGACTCGATCGGCGTCAGCCCCACCGCCGCCTCGGGCTGCTGCAGGGCGAAGCGCCGGATCGCGTCGGGCAACAGCGCATGCGAGAGCGCCGGCAGACAGGCCAGTTGCAGCCGGCCGTGCGCATAGCCCTTGAGCGCCACGGCCGTGGCGGCGATGCGCTCCAGCCCCACATAGGACTGCTCGACCTCGTCCATCAAGGCCAGCGCCCGCACCGTGGGCTTGAGCCGGCCCTTCACGCGCTCGAACAGCGCAAAGCCCAGCACCTGCTCCAGCCGCGCCAGCTCGCGGCTGACCGTGGGCTGCGAGGTGTGCAGCAACTCGGCCGCGCGCGTGACGTGGCCGGTGCCCATAACGGCGCGGAAGAAATCGATCTGACGGTGGCTCAGCTTCATATCAAATTTGAATTGATATTGAATTATCTGGCATTGCTCAATATGGTGAGAACCGGGATCATCGCGCCCATGAACCCCTTTTCCGACGCCCTCCTCCAGTCCCTCGCCCGCCAGCACGGCACCCCGCTCTGGGTCTACGACGCCGCCACCATCCGCGCCCGCATCGCCGAGCTGCGCGCTTTCGACACCATCCGCTTCGCGCAGAAAGCCAACTCCAACATCCACCTGCTGCGCCTGATGCGCGAGCAGGGCGTGGTGGTCGATGCGGTTTCGCGCGGCGAGATCCTGCGCGCGCTGGCCGCCGGCTTCACCGCCGACCTGAGCGCCCAGGGCGCCTCGGGCATCGTCTTCACCGCCGACCTGTTCGACCACGCCACGCTGGCCACGGTGGTGGAACACCGCGTGCCGGTCAACGCCGGCTCCATCGACATGCTGCACCAGCTCGGCGCGGTCTCGCCCGGCCACGCGGTCTGGCTGCGCATCAACCCCGGCTTCGGCCACGGCCACAGCAACAAGACCAACACTGGCGGCGAACACAGCAAGCACGGCATCTGGCACGCCGAGCTGGACGACGCCCTGGCCTCCGTGAAGCAACACGGCCTCAAGCTGATCGGCCTGCACATGCACATCGGCTCGGGCGTGGACTACGCGCACCTTCAAGAGGTCTGCCACGCCATGGTGGCGCTGGTCAAGCGCGCGGGCACCGACCTGCAGGCGATCTCGGCCGGCGGCGGCCTGTCGATTCCCTACCGCGAAGGCGAGCCGCGCATCGACACCGCGCACTACTTCAGCCTCTGGGACGACGCGCGAAGCGCCATCGCCGCCCACCTGGGCCACGCCGTTCACCTGGAGCTTGAGCCCGGCCGCTTCCTGGTGGCCGAGGCCGGCGTGCTGGTGACCGAGGTGCGCGCCACCAAGCCCATGGGATCGAACCGTTTCACCCTGGTCGACGCCGGTTTCTCCGACCTGATGCGCCCGTCCATGTACGGGGCTTATCACGGCATGGGCCTGATCCCCGCCGACGACACGCCGCGCGCCACGGTCGAAACGGTGGTCGCTGGCCCCCTGTGCGAATCGGGCGACGTGTTCACCCAGGCCGACGGCGGTGTGGTGCTCACGCGCGCGCTGCCACAGGCCAAGGTCGGCGACCTGCTGGTGCTGCACGACGCCGGGGCCTATGGCGCCTCGATGTCCAGCAACTACAACAGCCGCCCGATGGCGGCCGAGGTGCTGGTCGATGGCGACAGCCACCGCCTGATCCGCCGCCGCCAGACGGTGGACGAGCTGCTGGCGCTGGAACAGGTTTGAGACAATCGACGGCTTCCCCCCGCACACGACGAAGAGAACACCATGAGCCTCAAAGAACAGATCACCGAAGACATGAAGGCCGCGATGCGCGCCAAGGACATGGAGCGCCTGGGCACCATCCGCCTGCTGACCGCCGCCATGAAACAGAAGGAAGTGGATGAGCGCATCGAGCTGGACGACGCGGCCGTGATCGCCGTCATCGACAAGATGGTCAAGCAGCGCAAGGACTCGATCACCGCCTTCGAGCAGGGCGGCCGCGCCGACCTGGCGGCCAAGGAAGCGGCCGAGCTGACCGTGCTGCAGGCCTACCTGCCCGCGCGCCTGTCGGCCGAGGAAGTGGCCGCCGAGGTCAAGGCCATCGTCGCGGAGATCGGTGCCAAGGGCCCCGGCGACATGGGCAAGGTCATGGGCGCCGTCAAGGCCAGGCTGGCTGGCAAGGCCGACATGGGCCAGGTCTCGGCCGCCGTGAAGGCCGCACTCGCCGGCTGACAAAAGATGTAACGCAAGCAGAATTTCAGGGTAAACCGGGTCACACCCGCGACACCAGCTTCCTACACTCGCGGCACTCTTCCATGGAGGTGCCAGTGCATTGCTCGGTTGTTCGTCTGATCTTCTCCCTCGGCCTGGCCGCGGCCTTCGCCGTTCCGGCCGCCTCCCAGACCGCCTCGCCGGTCCGCATCGGCGTCATCGGCCCGTTCAGCGGTCCCTCGTCCGACTTCGGCAACCCCATGCTGCACGGGGTGCAACTGGCGGTGGACGAGATCAATGCGGTGGGCGGCTATCTGGGGCGGCCGCTGGAGCTGGTGATCAAGGACGACCAGGGCGACCCTGACGTCGGGCTCAAGGGCTCGCAGGAGCTGGCGACCGCCGACGTGGTTGCCACCATCGGCTTCTGCAACACCGGCGTGGCCGCCAAGTCGCTGGACGTGTTCCAGAACGGGCAGATGCCGCTGATCATTCCCTGCTCCACCGGTACGCCCCTGACTGCGAAATTCCCGGCTCCCGAGAGCTACATCTTCCGCACCTCGGCACGCGACGCCATCCAGGCCCCGTTCGTGGTGAACGACCTCGTCAAGCGCGGCTGGACCAGGGTGGCCGTGTTCGCCGACACCACCGGTTACGGCGAGGCGGGCCTGAAGGACGTGGAAGCGGCGCTGGCCGCCAAGCAGCTCAAGCCGGTGTACGTGGCGCGCTTCGCGCTGGGCGTCAAGGACCTGAGCAGGGAGCTGGCCGCCGCGCGCACGGCCGGGGCGAACGCGATCTTCAGCTACACCGTCGGCCCCGAAAACGCCACCATCGCCAACGGCAAACGCGACATCAAGTGGGACGTCCCCCAGGTCGGGGCCTGGCCGCTCTCGTTCCCGTTCTTCATCGACGGGGCCAAAGCCGCCGCCGACGGCGCGCTGATGGCCCAGACCTTCATCGCCGAACCCAGCAACGAGCGCCGCGCCTCTTTCCTGACCGCCTACCACCGCAAGTACAAGCACAAGATCGCGGTGCCGATGGCGGCGGCGCAGTCCTACGACAGCACCTATCTGCTGATGTATGCCCTGTTCTCGATCCGCGACGGCAAGTTCACCGGGCCGGCCGTCAAGGATGCGCTGGAGAACATCCCGCGCATCTACTACGGTGTCGTCTCGACCTACGACAAGCCCTTCAGCGTCGACGACAAGGATGCCGTCACCGCCAACATGCTGGTGATGGGCAAGGTGAAGAACGGCGCCGTGACCTTTGCCTACCCCGAGGACGCACGCCGGAACCTGGTGGTCCAGCGCAAGAAGTGACGCCCGCCGGGCACGCGCCGGTTGGCCGGCGGCGAAATGCTAGAGTGACACGTTTTGTTGCAAAACGTCCAGGAGGAAAACGTGTCGTCGTGCGTGCTCACTCGCTTGCTGGCTGCTCCCGTGTGGGCAGCGGCAGTTGCCCTGTTTGGCGCCCAGGCCCAGGCCCAGACCACCACCTATGCCTGCAAGACCGACAAAGGCGTCGCCTACCGGTCAAGTTCACCCTGCCCCTGGTCGCAGAAAACCGAGCTGCGCTACTACGGACCGGTGACACCCCCGCCCAGCTACAACCGGCCCATCCAGCGTGTGGAACGCGCCGGTGAGGAGCTCAAGTACCTGAGCCCCCGCTGCCAGACGATGAAAGAGGGCATCCGGACGGCCCCCAACCGCGGACTGTCTTACGCCACTGTCCAGGAGCTGCGCCAGAATTTCGAACGGGATTGCGGCGACGAGGACAGGGAGGCGATGAACAAGGCCCGCAAAGACCACTACGAAAAACAGAACCAGGAAAGCTCGGCGCGCGCGGAAGACCAGCAACGCGAACTTCAGGCCAAGGCCGATCAGGACCGCAATCGCCAGCAGTGCGCGGAGATGCGGCTGTCGCTGCAGAACCGCAAGCAGCGCCCCAACCCGACCGAGGGTGAGATCAAGGATCTGGAGCGTTTCGAGCAGCGCTACCAGGAACGCTGCGGGCGCTGAGCCCGTCAGGCAAGGAAGATCAACGCACTTCCTGCCACCGCCAGGGAGGCGCCGAACCAGGCGCCGACCGCCGGACGGCGCCGGTACACCGCCCAGAGCAACGGCAGCAGCAGGACCGGCGTCAGCGAGGAAAAAATCGCCACCAGCCCGGCCTGGCCGTGGCGCATGGCATAGAGGATCAGCGTCATCCCCAGCACCATCGCCACTGCGGCGCTCAGGAAGGTCAGCAGGGCATCCTTGGCGCGCAGCGGCGCCTTGGCCCGGGCGCCGGCCCACCCCGACGCGAGCAGCACGCCGTGGGCCGACAGCGCCAGGCTCATGCGCACCGCCGAGGCGCTGATGGCGTCCAGACCGGTGGCCATCAGGGGTTTGAGCATCAGCGTGGCCACCGACTGGCACAGCGCCGCGACCAGTCCGAGCAGCACACCGACGACCAGCCGCCCGCGCGTCTGCTCCCATCCGTGGGATTCGTCCTCCCGCTTGCCCCACAGCACCGCCAGCATGACGCCGCCGACCAGCGACGCGCTGCCCGCCAGCGCCCAGCCACGGATCACCTCGCCCAGGAAGAGCCAGGCCAGAAAGGCCGAGAACACCGCATGGGTGGCGAACAGCACACCGGAGCGACGCGGCCCGAGCCGGTTCATGCAGGCGAACAGCGCGGTGTCACCGACGAAGATGCCGATCAGGCCCGAGAGGCCCAGCAGGCCGACTGCGGCCGCGTCCAGGTCGCGCCAGCCACCGCCGGCCAACGCCAGCGACCAGAGGATCACGCTGGCAAACAGCATGCGCCAGCGGCTGAAGGCAAACGCCCCCAGGCGCTGCGCCGGTGGTGCGGAGAAGAGGCTGGACACCGCCCAACTGGCGGCGGCCACGACCGCGAGCGCCTCGGGCCGGACCAGGATCAGCTCCCGGCGACCTTCATGCGGTTGATCAGGATCGAGCCGACGGTCTTGGAGCCGTAGGTGTAGGCATCGGCGCCCACCGCCTCGATTCCCCTGAGCATGTCCTTGAGGTTGCCGGCGATGGTGATTTCCTGCACCGGGAAGGCAATCTCGCCGTTCTCGACCCAGTAGCCCGAGGCCCCGCGCGAATAGTCGCCGGTCACATAGTTCACGCCCTGGCCCATCAGCTCGGTGACGAACAGGCCGCGTCCGAGTTTCCGGATCATGGCGTTCAGATCGTCGCCCGGCTGCGTCAGGCGGCTGGACAGCGTGAGGTTGTGCGAGCCGCCGGCGTTGCCGGTGGTGCGCATGCCCAGCTTGCGCGCCGAGTAGGTCGAGAGGAAGTAGCCCTGCACTTTGCCGGCCGACAGCACCTTTCGGCGAGCGGTCCTCACGCCTTCGTCGTCAAACGGCGCACTGCCCTTGCCGCCGACGAGGTGCGGATCCTCGACGATGTCCAGGTGCGGCGCCATCACCTTCTTGCCCAGGCTGTTGGCCAGGAAAGTCGTCTTGCGGTAGAGCGCGCCGCCGCTGGTCGCCTGCACATAGGCCCCCAGCAGGCCGGCGGCCAGCGGCGACTCGAACAGCACGGGGCATTCGGTGGTCGCGATCTTGCGGGCGTTCAGACGCGCCAGCGCACGTTCGGCGGCATACCGGCCGACGGCCTCGGGCGTCGCCAGGTCCTGCGGCGCCCGCACCGAGCTGTACCAGTAGTCGCGCTGCATGTGGGCGCCCCGGCCCGCGATCGGCGCCACCGACAGGCTGTGGCGCGAACTGGCGAAGCCGCCGCTGAAGATGCCGGGCTTGCCGCGCTCGCCGCCACGCATCTGGGCGCTGAAGAAATGCGACTGCTGCGCCGAGACGCTGGCGCCCTCGCTGTTGCTGATCTTGCGGCTGGTGGCGAAGGCCGCCTGCTCGCAGGCCAGCGCCAGTTGCATGGCCTCATCGGAGCCGATGGCCCAGGGATGGAACAGGTCCAGCTCGGGATAGCTGTCGGCAATGTCCTGCGCGTCGGGCAATCCCGCCACCGGGTCTTCGGCGGTGTAGCGGGCAATGTCGTAGGCCGCCTGCACTGTCTGCCGGACGGCTTCGGCAGAGAAGTCCGAGGTCGAGGCATTGCCCCGGCGATGGCCCAGGTAGACGGTCACGCCCAGCGACTTGTCGCGGTTGCGCTCCACGTTCTCCAGTTCCCCCTTGCGGACGCCGACGTTCAGGCCGGCACCTTCGGAGACCTCGGCCACCGCATCGCCGGCCCCCAGCCGTCTGGCGTGCTCAAGCGCCAGGTCCACCACCTCTTCGAAGCGGCTGCGCGAATACTGGAAACCCGGCAGCGGGCGGGCGGGGTCGCAGGAGATGGACGCAGGGGTGTCAGAGGTGTTTTTCATGTCGGCGGCTATGATACTTGCCGCCTTCTCTTTCCCTCTCCCATGTCACGAAAACCCACCAAAGGCTACTTCGTCCGGGGCCACTTCGTCGCCGCCGGCAGCGAACTGGACCTGGAGCTCAAACGCGAACTCAAGGGTTCGGTCGACATGAGCAAGACCGACCTCAAGAAGCACAGCGACCACCTGCAGGCGCTGGGAGAGGCCCTGCTCACCCTGCGCGGCGACCTCATGACCCGGCTGCGCGAGCAGCACGAGGGCATCGATGACAAGCTGATCGATGCGCTGGTGGAAGCCAAACGCATCACCAACTTCGAAGGCAAGCGCCGCCAGATGCAGTTCATCGGCAAGCTCATGCGCAAGCTCGACGACGGAACCGTGGCCGCGATCGAGGCCGCGCTCGAAGAGCAGCGCAAGCCATCGGCCCGCGAAACCCTGGCGCTGCACCAGGCCGAACAGTGGCGCGACCGCCTGATCGCCGACGACGGCGCGCTGACCGACTGGATGCTGGCCGCGCCCGACACCGACGTGCAGCAGTTGCGTGCCCTGATCCGCCAGGCCCGCAAGGATGCGCAAGGCGTGGTCGAACGCCCGGGTGAGGCGCAGCGCCATGGGCGCGCCTTCCGGGACATCTTCCAGCTTGTGCGCAGCGCGCTGACCACGACTGCGGAGGGCGAGGCGCAGGACGAGCTGCAGGAGCCCGGCGATGAGTGAGACCCTGGACCCAGTACGCATCGGCATCGTGTCCGTCAGCGACCGCGCCAGCAGCGGCGTCTACGAAGACAAAGGGCTGCCCGCGCTGCGGGAGTGGCTGGGCAAGGCGCTGGCGAATCCGCTCACCTTCGAGGAACGGCTGATTCCGGACGAGCAGGCGCTGATCAGCCAGACCCTGATCGAGCTGGTGGACGCCGGGTGTGCGCTGGTGCTGACCACCGGCGGCACCGGTCCCGCCAGGCGCGACGTGACGCCCGAGGCCACCCTGGCCGTGGCGCACAAGGAGATGCCGGGCTTTGGCGAACAGATGCGCCAGATCAGCCTGGCCTTCGTGCCAACCGCCATCCTCTCCCGTCAGGTCGCGGTGATCCGGGACAACTGCCTGATCATCAACCTGCCCGGCCAGCCCAGGGCCATCGCCGAAACACTCGAAGGCCTCAGGAACGCCGACGGCTCGCAGAAGGTTCATGGCATCTTTGCCGCCGTGCCTTACTGCGTCGAACTGATCGGCGGCCCCTATCTCGTCACCGACGATGCCGTTTGCAAGGCATTCCGCCCCAAGAAAAAGTAGCCCCTCCCATGAACATCACCAAAGACACCGTCGTCACCCTCACCTTCCGCGCCAGCGACGCCAGCGGCAAGCTGCTCGAAGACGGCAAGACGCCGCGCAGCTACCTGCACGGCGGCTACGGCAACACCCTGGCTGGCATCGAGGCGGCGCTCGAAGGCCAGGCCGCCGGCTACCAGACCACGGTGAATCTCGCGCCGGCCGACGCCTTCGGCGAGCGCGACGAGTCGCTGGTCACCACCATCTCCAAGAAGGACTTTCCGCCCGGCGTGAAGGTGGGAGGCCAGCTCGAAGGACACGACGAACAGGGCAACCACCAGGTCTTCACCGTCGTGAAGATCAAGGGTGACACCGTGCACCTGGACGGCAACCACCCGCTGGCGGGCCAGACGCTCACCTTCCAGCTCAATGTGCTGGACGTCAAGGCCGCAAGCGCCGAAGAGATCGCCCACGGCCACGCACACGGGGCACACGGCCACCACCATTGAGCGTCCCTCGCCCGCTGATCGCCTCCCTTGACTTTCCGGACACGGCTGCGGCGGCGCGACCCGATGCCCGGCTTCGGCTGGATTTTGAACACCCGGTCGAGGTGATCGAGGCCTGGTCGCTCGACCAGGTTCGACCGGCCATTGCACAGGTGCAGGCCCACGCGGCGGCGGGCCGCTGGTGCGTCGGCGGGCTGGCCTACGAAGCGGCACCGGCATTCGACCCGGCACTGCCCGTGCGGCCCGCCGATCCCCACTGGCCGCTGGCCTGGTTCGGCATCTACCCCGCCCCGTCGCAAGCGCCCGGCGCACAGCCACCCGCACCGGCTGCGGTCGACTGGCGCCCGGACTGGGACCGCCCGCACTACCTGCACCAGGCCGGTGTCGCGCGCCACGCCATGGCCGCCGGTGAGTGTTACCAGATCAACCTCGCCACCGCATTGCAGGGCTCGCTGGATGGCGACCCGGCGGGCTGGATGGACGCGCTGCGACGTCACCAGGGGAGCGGCTACCTGTTGCGGCTCGGCGACGGCGCGCGCCAGCTGCTCAGCGCCTCGCCCGAGCTGTTCTTCGACTGGCAACCCGACCCGCAGGGCGGGCGCCTGCGCTGCCGGCCGATGAAGGGCACGGCCGCACGCGAGAGCGATCCGGCGCTCGACCGGGCCGCGCGCGAGGCCCTGCTGGCCAGCGTCAAGGAGCGCGCCGAGAACGTGATGATCGTGGACCTGCTGCGCAACGACATGGGCCGGCTGGCGCAGACGGGCAGCGTGCGGGTGGAGCGCCTGCTGGAGGTGGAGGCCTGGCCCACCGTGTGGCAGATGACCTCCTCGCTCTGCGCCACGGCCCGTGCGGGCACCAACCTTGACGATGTGCTGGCCGCGCTCTTTCCCTGCGGCAGCATCACCGGTGCGCCCAAGCGGCGTGCCATGCACCACATCGCCGCGCTGGAGGATGCGCCGCGCGGCTTCTATTGCGGCGCCCTGGGCGTGGTGCGACCGGGCGGCCACGCCACCTTCAACGTCCCGATCCGCACTGTCTGCCTGCACCGCCCGGACGCCAGCGTCAGCGACGACGTCTGGCAGGCACGCTACGGCGTGGGCAGTGGCCTGACCGTGTGCGCCGATCCCGCCGCCGAATGGAGAGAACTCATGACCAAGAGCCGCCACCTGCACCGCATCGGGACGCCGTTCGACCTGCTGGAAACCCTGCGCCTGGACGGCGGGCGGTACTGGCTGCTCGACCATCACCTGGAGCGACTGCGCGACAGCGCGGCCCACTTCGGTCACCGGTTCGACGCGTCGGCGGTGAACGGCGCGCTGGAAGCCGTGCGCCTCGCCCGGCCCGAGGGCCTGTGGCGTGTGCGCCTGCTGCTGGACGCCTCGGGTCGGGCCGACGCCCAGGCCTATGCCCTGACCGAGACCGTCTCGCCGGTGCGGGTGGCGCTGGCGCCGTCGCCGCTGAACACCGAAGAAGCGCTGCAGGAGTTCATCCGGCACAAGACCACGCGGCGCGAACACTACGAAGCGCTCGCCCCCACCGACCCCGCCGTGTTCGACCACCTGCTGTTCAACCAGCGGGGCGAACTCACCGAGTTCACCCGGGGCAACGTGGCGGTGCGGCTGGAGGGAGAGTGGTGGACACCGGCACTGGCCAGTGGCCTGCTGCCCGGCACCTACCGGCGCGAACTGCTGGCGCAGGGACGGCTTCAGGAGACGGTGATTCCGGTCGAGCGGCTGGCGCAGGCGCAGGGCCTGGCCTTCTTCAACGGCCTCAGAGGCTGGCTGGACGCGGCGCTGGACCCGCCAGCGCCGTCCCGCTGATCACTTGCCGACGAGCTGGTTGAGCTTCTCGGCCTCGAAACACTCGGTTTTCGCGGCGTCGACCGGCACGCAGTCCTTCTGGGCCAGCGACAGCTTCTCGATGGCCTGCCACAGAAGCGCGATCTGGTGCTCCTGCCCGGCGGCGTTGTCGATCAGGCTGCGCATCGCCTGGGACAGCGGGTCGTCTTCCTGCGTGATGCCGTAGGCCTGGAATTTCGGGTGGGCCTCGGTTACGTCGGCGCTCTCGCCCGACTTGCTCGGAATGATGCGCGCCGGAATGCCGACCGCCGTCGCACCCGCCGGCACGGGCTTGATCACCACCGCGTTGCTGCCGATCTTGGCGCCGTCACCAACCACGAAGCCGCCCAGCACCTTGGCGCCGGCGCTGACCACGACATCCTTGCCCAGGGTCGGGTGGCGCTTGGTGCCCTTGTAGAGCGAGGTGCCACCCAGGGTCACGCCCTGGTAGATGGTGCAGCCGTCGCCGATTTCTGCGGTCTCGCCGACGACCGTGCCCATGGCGTGGTCGAAGAACACGCGCTCGCCCAGCGTCGCGCCCGGGTGGATTTCGATGCCGGTGAGCCAGC
This sequence comes from Hydrogenophaga sp., assembly GCA_016790705.1. GTDB lineage: Bacteria > Pseudomonadota > Gammaproteobacteria > Burkholderiales > Burkholderiaceae_C > Hydrogenophaga. The sequence goes on along the minus strand of JAEUOT010000058.1, from coordinate 206,819 downwards.
GCGCCATGTGTGAAATGAAGCGCCCCAGCCACTTGAAACCGTGCGTCCAGCACCAGTGGGCCGGACGGTGCAGCCACACGGCATGCAGGCCCGGATAACAGGTGACGACCTCCCAGGTGCTGCGCGCCGCAGGGTCGCGCTCGAGGATGCACTGGATGTCGGATCGGAGTCGGGCAAACATGGAGGGGGTTTCCGAGGAGGGGCAGCCAGTCTAGCGCTTTGCCTTGTCGGCGGTCTGCAGCATGGCCTTGGCGACACCGCGCAGGATATGGATTTCCTCCTCGGTGGGCACCGCCCGGTTGAACAGCGCGTTCAGGCGGGGCATCAGCTTCTTGGGCGCAGCGGGGTCCAGGAAGTCCACCGCCACCAGCGCCTGCTCCAGGTGCGACAGCATGCCCGCCACGGCCTTCGCGTCGGCGGCGGGCCGCTCGGGCGCCGACGGCGTGACCGCAAACCCGCCCAGGGCCTGGCGCCAGTCGTAGGCGATCAGTTGCACCGCCGCCGCCAGGTTCAGCGAGCCGAAGGACGGCTGGGTCGGGATCGAGAGGCAGACGTGGCTGCGGTAGACGTCTTCGTTCTTCATGCCGAAGCGTTCCGAGCCGAACAGGAAGGCCACGCCCTCGGGCTGCACCGCACCGGGTTCGCCGGCCGCCGCCAGCAGTTGGGCGAAGTGCTCGCGCGGCGCACGCGTCGGCGGCCCGAAGTCGCGCGGCGTCATGGCGGTGGCGCAGAGGTGGCTCACCCCATCGAGCGCCTCGTCCAGCGTCTCGACGATCCGGGCCTTGTCCAGCACGTCGTTGGCCCCGCTGGCGCGCTGGATGGTTTCTTCCTTGCGCAGCACGTTCTTCCAGCGCGGGTTCACCAGCACCAGTTCGTCAAAGCCCATCACCTTCATGGCGCGGGCGGCGCCGCCCACGTTGCCGGCATGGCTGGTGTCGATCAGGATGAAGCGGGTTCGCATGGGTGTGAAATCTGTCGCAGGCCCGGCAACGGCACGGACCGGTAAAATGCGCGCTATTGTCGCCGCCCCGCATCGCCGGGACCCGAGCCTCGCTCTTGCCCTTCGCCCACGGCCGCACCGCGGCCCGTCCAAGGAACACAATTCATGTCGTCCAGCCTCCACCCCATGCTGAATGTGGCCATCAAGGCCGCCCGCGCCGCCGGCGCCATCATCAACCGCGCCGCCCTCGACGTCGAGACCGTGCGCGTGAGCACCAAACAGACCAACGATTTCGTCACCGAGATCGACCATGCGGCGGAGGCCGCGATCATCGAGACCCTGCTGACGGCCTACCCCGACCACGGCATCTGGGCCGAAGAATCCGGACGACGCGAAGGCAAGGGCCGCGACAAGAACCACGTCTGGATCATCGATCCGCTGGACGGCACCACCAACTTCATCCACGGCTTCCCGGTCTACTGCGTGAGCATCGCGCTCATGGTCAACGGCCGTATCGAGCAGGCCGTGATCTACGACCCGACCCGCAACGACCTATTCTGCGCCACCCGGGGCCGCGGCGCCTACCTCAACGACCGCCGCATCCGCGTGGCCAAGCGCAACTCGCTGCGCGAGTGCCTGCTCTCCACCGGCTTCCCGTTCCGTCCGGGCGATGCCTTCCAGACCTACATGCAACTGTTCGCCGAGGTGATGCCCAAGTGCGCGGGGCTGCGTCGCCCTGGCTCGGCGGCGCTGGACCTGGCCTATGTAGCCGCCGGCTTCTCCGACGGTTTCTTCGAAATGGGCCTCTCGCCCTGGGACGTGGCGGCCGGCGCCCTGCTGGTGACCGAGGCCGGCGGCCTGATTGGCAACTTCACCGGCGAAGCCGACTTCCTGGAACAGCGCGAGTGCCTGGCCGCCAACCCCCGGATCTACGGCCAGCTCGTCGGCATCACCGGCAAGTACAGCAAGTTCGCCAGCGCCGGCGACAAGGCCTCGGTGCGTCAATCCCTTCCCAAGCCGACCGGAGACAGCGGCGACAAGCCGGCCGACGACGATTTCCCGCCCACGGTGCACGTCGCGCCGTTCTGACGCGCGGCGGCGGCCCGGCGCGACTCAACCCGTCGGCAGGGTCCACCAGAACGTCGCCCCGACCCCGGGCTGGGCCTCGGCCCAGATGCGCCCGCCGTGGCGCTCCAGCGTGCGCGCCACGATCGCCAGCCCGACGCCGGTCCCGCTGGGCGCCGAACCGCCCGCGTGCAGACGCTGGAACAGACCGAACAGCTTGTGGGCATGGGCCATGTCGAAGCCCATGCCGTTGTCCTTGAGATAGAACGCCCCGCGCGCAGCATCGAACCCCAGCTCGATCACCGGATCGGGACGGTGGCGCGAATACTTCAGCGCGTTGTCCATCAGGTTGGCCAGCAGTTGTCGCAGCAGCTTGGCATCGCCCATCACCCTCGGCAGCGGCAGCAGGTTCACGCGCGCCTGCGGCACGCCGGGCGCCAGGGCCTCGGTCACCGAGCGGGCCAGCGCGTTCATGTCCACCGACTCCGGGTCGATCTCCACCCGCACGACGCGCAGCAGCTCCAGCATGTCGGAGATCATCTGACCCATGTTGCGCGAGGCGCTGACGATGCGCTCGAACATCAGCCGGCCTTCCACGCTGAGCGTCTCGCTGTCGGTCTCCAGCACCAGGGAGGCAAAGCCATTGACCGAACGCAGCGGGGCCCGCAGGTCGTGGGCGATCGAGTAGGAGATGACTTCCATGTCCCGCATCGAGCGCTCCAGCTCGGCGGTGCGCTCGGCGACGCGACGCTCCAGGCTGGCGTTGAGCGACCGGACCTGCTCCTGCGCGGTCACGCGGGCGTGGATGTCCAGCAGCGTGCCCGACATGTACAGCGGGCGCCCGTTCTCGTCGCGCCGGTGCACGCGACCCCGGTCGTTGAACCAGATCCAGTCCCCCTGCTTGTGGCGCAGCCGCAGATCGCAGTCGTACACCGGCGTCCGGCCGTTCAGGTGGGCACGCAACTCCCCTTCGGCGCGATCGAGATCGTCCGGATGCACCAGCGCGCGCCAGGTCTGACGCGTCGGCGGGTCCAGCTCCTGCAGCGCGTAGCCGAGCAGCGATGCCCAGCGTTCGCTGTACATGCTCATTTCGGTCACCACATCGAGTTCCCAGATGCCCGGCCCCGTCGCCTCCAGCACCCACTCCAGACGCTGGCGCTCATCGCGCAGGGCCTCCTCGACCTGGATGTAGGAGGTCACGTCGGTGTAGGTGCGCACCATGCCGCCCTCGGGCAGGACGCGCGTCCGGATCTCCAGCGCCCGACCGTCGTTGGTGCGGCGCCAGTATTTCTCTGGCGCCTGGGTCTTGTGCATCGCCACATAGTCGCGTGCCACCGGTTCCACCAGCGAATAGTCCGGGCCGAAATCGCCGCGTTCGGCCTGGAACCGGACCACCAGCTCCTGCAAGGGGTGCGACGACATCAGCTCGTCGGGAAGGTCCAGCAGCTCCAGGAAGCGCCGGTTGTAGATGGTCGCATGCCCGCTGGCATCGACCTTGACCAGCCCCTGGCTCATGCTGTCCAGCGTCATCTGCAGGGCTGCCGATTTTTCCGACAGCAGGGCGCTGGTCGCCTGCAACTGCTCCCGGGACCGCTGGCGCTCGGCGTGGCCGCGCCGCGCCATCACCATTTCGCGCACGGCCCCCAACAGCGGCTGCAGGAACTCCTCGTCCTCGGGGTGGTAGCCCTCCGGGGCATTGGCCAGCGCCACCATCGCGATCAGCCGGTCGCCGACCGACAGCGGCACACCGAGGAAGGCGTTCATGGCCGGATGCCCGGGCGGCAGCCCGCCCCGGCGCGGGTCCGCCGCCGGTTCATTGGAAAACACCGTCCGGCCGGTGGCCAGGGCATGACCGAACAAGGTCTTGAGGTTGCGGAATTCGAGTCCGGACGCGGCCTGCTCGGCCATCATGCGGCGCGAGGCCTCGTTCCAGGAAATGTCGGAAATCGCGTGAGTCTTGAGGTAAGGCTGGTCGGCCTCGTCGTAGAGCACCTCCCCGACAAAACCATAGGCGCTGTCGGTCACCGACAGCAGCGCCTGCAGCAGGCGCTCGAACGCCTGTCGCTTGTCGTCGGCCTCGATGTAGGCGGACTGCGCCTCGCCGACGGCCTCCAGCATGCGGTGCTGGCGCTCCATGGCCAGCGCGGCCTGGCGCACCTCGGTGACGTCGTGGGCATAGCCGTGCCAGAGCACCGATCCGTCGGCCTGCGGCTGCGGCAATCCCTCGGCCGCGCACCAGCGCAAGCCCCGCGTGGGATGCAGCACACGGAAATTCATCCGCCATGGCGCCATCTGCTGCGTGGCCTTCCAGATCGACTCGCCCATGGGCCGCTGGTCGTCGGGGTGGACCCGGTCAAAGAGCACCCGTGCGTCCTGGATCATCTGCTCGGGTTCGAGCGCGAACAGCTCGCGCGCCACATCGCTGACAAACTCGAAACTTCCCCAGCCCTTGACCGGCATGCGCGACTGGAACACCACGCCCGGGATGCGCGCGGTGATGTCGCGCAGCATGCGCAAGCGGCTCGCGTGGGTCTGGATCGCCTCACGCTGCTCGGTGATGTCCTGCACCACGCCGAAATCGGTGCGCGGAATGCCCTTGACCGCGGTCTGGCTGATGCGGGTGCGCATCCAGCGGACCTGTCCGTCGGGACGGGTCCAGCGGAACTCGACCTCCCTGCCGTCCAGCGCCTCCCGCGCCTCGCGCCACGCGGGCAGGTCGTCGGGATGGATGCTGCCCCGGCCTTCGCCACGCGAGATGACCGGCCGGGGCGCCAGACCCGTGATGGCGTACAGGCCGGGCGACCAGATCACCTCGTTGTCGCTGGGTGCGTTGGTCCAGTGGCCCACCCGCGCCAGCGACTCGATCGCCCCGTGAAGCTCGACCTGCTGCTGCAACGCCTGGTTGGTCGCCTCCAGCGACGCCAGCGCCTTGTCACGCGCCTGCTCCGTGCGAACCTGGGCGCCGACATCGGTCAGGTACACCAGCAGCAGCGGCTCGTCGCCCGGCAGTGTGGCGGCGGACACGTGCAGGGAGCGTTGCGTTCCAGCGATCACGCTGACGCAGCGGAACCCCTCCGGCCGGTGCATGTTCTCCAGGAAGCGTTCCCGTTCTTCAAGGCTGGACCAGAGTCCCAGGGAGTGGGTCGTGCGGCCGATCACCTGCTCCCGCGCCATGCCCGTCAGGGCTTCCCACGCCCGGTTGACCGCCAGCAGCCGCCCGTCGGACCGGCGGCTGACCGCCGCCGCCAGCGGTGCGTCCTCGAACAGGGCTTCGAACGGCAATGCCGACACCGTCGCTGGCGGGACGGCATCGGCACGGGGGTCTTGGCTGGCAGGCGGCATGAAAGAAAAGGGGCTGCGCGGGTCGAAATTCCCGCCGATTGTCGGGCAGGGCCCGGGAATGGGAAAGGGCTCGAACTGCTAAAGTAAGCCGCTTTTGTGCCCCGTTTTCCGAGCCTGCCTTGACCGCCCCGCTGGACCGCCACACCCCCATGATGCAGCAGTACCTGGCCCTCAAGGCCGCGTACCCGGACACGCTGCTGTTCTACCGCATGGGCGACTTCTACGAGATGTTCTACGCCGACGCCGAGAAGGCCGCGCGGCTGCTGGACATCACGCTGACGCAGCGCGGCCAGTCGGCCGGCGAGCCGGTGATCATGGCCGGGGTGCCGTTCCACTCGGTCGAGAGCTACCTGGCGCGCCTGATCAAGCTGGGCGAATCGGTCGCCATCTGCGAGCAGGTCGGCGATGTGGCCACCGCCAAGGGGCCGGTCGAGCGCAAGGTGGTGCGCGTGGTCACGCCCGGCACGCTGACCGACACCGAGCTGCTGTCGGACAAGACCGAGGCGCTGGTGATGGCAGTGCATCCGGGCGCTCGCACCGGTCTGGGCCTGGCCTGGCTGTCGGTCACGCAGGGCATCGTCTTCCTCGCCCAGTGCGCCAGCGACGAACTGGCCGACTGGATCGCCCGTGTCGGTCCCGGCGAGGTGTTGTACAGCGCCGAAGTCACGCCCACCTTTGAGAAAACACTGCAGCAGGTCAGCGCCCAGCCGCTGCCCAGCGGTGCGCGCTGCGTGGCCGTGGTGCGACCTGCCTGGGCCTTCGACGCCGGGCTGGGCGAGCGCAAGCTGCTGGAGCAGTTGCAGGCCGCCAGCCTGGCCGCCTGGGACGCCCAGGACCTGAAGGACGCGCACGCCGCCGCCGCCGCGCTGCTGGCCTACGCCGAACACACGCAGGGCCGCGCCCTGACGCATGTGCGCAGCCTGCAGGTGGCGCGCAGCGGCGAGCTGATCGACCTGCCGGTCAACACCCGGCGCAACCTGGAACTCACCCACACTCTGCGTGGCGAGACCAGCCCGACGCTGTTCTCGCTGCTGGACACCTGCCACACCGGCATGGGCAGCCGCGCCCTGCGCACCTGGCTGCTCTCGCCCCGGCGCGAACGCAGCGAGGCGCGCGAGCGGCTGGCCGCCATCGGCCTGCTGCGCGGCGGCCTGTGGCAAACGCTGCGCAGCGAACTCAAGGGATCGAGCGACGTCGAACGCATCACGGCCCGCACCGCGCTGCGCCAGGTGCGCCCGCGTGAACTGGTCGGGCTGACGGCCACGCTGGGCCGCTCACAGCAGCTCTCGGCCACGCTGGCCGCCAGCCTGGGCGCCAACCCGCCGGCGCTGCTGCAGCGCATCGCCGCCGAACTGACCCCGCCCGCCGGTTGCGCCGAGCTGCTCGCGCAGGCGATTGCGCCCGAGCCCGCAGCTCTGGTGCGCGACGGCGGCGTGATCGCCGACGGTTTCGACACCGAGCTCGACGAGCTGCGCGCCATCCAGACCAACTGCGACGGCTTCCTGATCGACCTGGAAACCCGTGAACGCGCGCGCACCGGCATTGCCAACCTGCGCGTGCAGTTCAACAAGGTGCACGGCTTCTACATCGAGGTCACGCAAGGCCAGTTGGACAAGGTGCCCGACGACTACCGGCGCCGCCAGACGCTCAAGAACGCCGAGCGCTTCATCACCCCCGAACTCAAGGCCTTCGAAGACAAGGCGCTTTCCGCGCAGGACCGGGCGCTGGCGCGCGAGAAATACCTGTACGAGCTGCTGCTCGACGAGATGCAGGCCTGGATCGACCCGCTGACGAAGCTGGCCCGCGCGATGGCCGCGCTGGACGCGCTGTGTGCGCTGGCCGAACGCTCGCTGACGCTCAACTGGAGCGAGCCCGGCTTCACGCCCGAGCCCTGCATCGAGATCCGCGGCGGCCGGCATCCCGTCGTGGAAGCGCGCCTCAATGAAACCACCGGCGGCAGCTTCATCGCCAACGACACCGTGCTGGGCGGCAAGCAGCGCATGCAGGTCATCACCGGCCCCAACATGGGCGGCAAGAGCACCTACATGCGCCAGGTCGCGGTGATCGTGCTGCTGGCCTCGATGGGCTCGTACGTGCCGGCCGCCAGCGTCCGCCTGGGCCCGATCGACGCGATCCATACCCGCATCGGCGCGGCCGACGACCTGGCCAACGCGCAGTCGACCTTCATGGTCGAGATGACCGAGGCCGCGCAGATCCTGCACGCCGCCACGCCCGAGAGCCTGGTGCTGATGGACGAGATCGGTCGCGGCACCTCCACCTTCGACGGCCTGGCGCTGGCCGGCGGCATCGCCGCCCACCTGCACGACAAGGCGCGCTGCTTCACGCTGTTTGCCACCCACTACTTCGAGCTGACCGAGTTCCCGGCCGGCCACCACGGCGCCGTCAACGTGCACGTGAGCGCGGTCGAGGGCGGCGGCAAGAGCGGCATCGTGTTCCTGCACCAGATCGAACCCGGTCCGGCCAGCCGCAGCTACGGCATCCAGGTCGCGCGCCTGGCCGGTGTGCCCGGTGCCGTCGTGCAGCACGCGAAACACGCGCTGGCCGCGCTCGAAGCCCACAGCGAAAGCAGCCGTGTGCAGGTCGACCTGTTCGCGCCACCCCCGGCCGCACCCGAACCCGAAACACCGCCGGTGGTGGCAGCCCTCGCCGCCATCGACCCCGATGCGCTGAGTCCGCGCGAAGCGCTGGACCAGCTTTACGCCCTCAAGAAACTCGCCCAGACACCATGACTTACTGCGTCGCCGTCAAACTCAAGGCCGGACTGGTCTTCCTCTCCGACTCCCGCACCAACGCCGGTCTCGACCAGATCAGCACCTTCCGCAAGATGATCGTCTACGAGAAGCCGGGCGACCGCTTCATGTGCCTGCTCTCGGCCGGCAACCTGAGCATTTCGCAGTCGGTGCGCGAGATCCTGCAGGTCGAGAAGCTGGGTGGAGAAGACGGGGAAGAGCCGATCACCATCTGGAACGCCAGGAGCATGTTCGACGCCGCCCGCGTGCTCGGCTCGGCGGTGCGCCACGTGTTCGAGCGCGATGGCGATTCGCTCAAGCGCGCCGGCGTGGACTTCAACGTCTCCATGATCTTCGGCGGCCAGATCGGCCACGAGGGCATGCGCCTGTTCCAGGTCTATTCGGCCGGCAACTTCATCGAAGCCACGCCCGAAACGCCGTTCTTCCAGGTCGGCGAATCCAAGTACGGCAAGCCGGTGCTCGACCGTGTGATCACGCCCGACACGCCACTGGACGAAGCCGCCAAGTGCGCGCTGGTGTCCATGGACAGCACGCTCAAGTCCAACCTGTCGGTCGGGCTGCCGCTGGACATGGTGGTCTACGAGGCCGACTCGCTCAAGACCGACAAGATCACCTGCATAGACGAGAACAACCCCTACTTCCGCATGGTGCGCAACACCTGGGGCCAGAAGCTGCGCGAGGTGTTCGACAGCATCGAGCACCCGGTCTGGGACGGCGCACCCACGGAGGTGCCGCTGATGGGCTGCAGCACCCGCAGCCAGCCGCTCAAGAAGATCACGAACCCAAAAGAGAAGCTGATCTGACCCCGCGCCGCCTTCGGCGTCACCCCCCAGCATGTCCTTGATCGTCTTCTCCCACGCCAACAGCTTCCCGGCCAGCACCTACGGCGTGCTGTTCAAGTCGCTGCGGGCACGCGGCCATGCGGTGCGCGCGGTGGAGAAGTTCGGCCACGATCCGGCGTACCCGGTCACCAGCAACTGGCCGCACCTGGTCCAGCAACTGGCGGATTTCGCCGGCCCTGAGATCGAGAAGCACGGCAAGCCGGCCTGGCTGGTCGGCCACTCGCTGGGTGGCTTTCTGAGCATCATGTGCGCCGCGCGCCACCCGCAGCTCGGGGGGCATGGCGTGCGCGGCGTGCTGCTGATCGACTCGCCGGTGCTGGGCGGCTGGCGCGCCCGTGCGCTCGAACTGGCCAAGCGCACCCAGCTCGTGGGCTCGATCTCGCCGGGCAAGGTCAGCCGCAAGCGGCGCAACGCCTGGCCCGACGCGCAGGCGGCGTTCGACCACTTTGCGCACAAGAAGGCGTTTGCCCGCTGGGATCCGCAGGTGCTGCGCGACTACATCGAGCACGGCACAGTGGATGTGTCCACCGCCCACGGCCCGCAGCGCGTGCTGGCGTTCGACCGCGAGATCGAGACCGCGATCTACAACACCCTGCCGCACAACCTGGACCGCCTGCTGCGGCGCCACCCGCTGCGCTGCCCCGTGGGATTCATCGGCGGCACCGCCTCGCTGGAGATGAAGCAGGTCGGCATGGCCATGACTCAGCGCCTGGTCGGACCCCATCCCCAGCGGCTGCGCATGGTCGAGGGCAGCCACCTGTTCCCCATGGAGCGGCCTCACGAGACCGCCGCCGCCATCGACGCAAGCCTGCGCGCGCTCGAAATCTAGGTGCTTTTCCGGCCTTTGACGGTCCCGGTGCACGCTAGCATGGGAGCCGGATCATGAGCCTCCCGCCCTCGAACCCGCCCCCGCCTGTCCGTTCGGCATGGCTGCGCTATGGGCTGGCCATCGCGCTGACGCTGCTGGCCGTGTGGTTGCGCATTGCGCTGGCGCCGGCCGAGTCCGGTGGCCGCTTCGTCACCGCCGCCATGGCCGTGGCGCTGTCGGCGCTCTACGGCGGCCTCGGACCCGGACTGGTCAGCACGGCGCTGGGCATGGTGCTGGTCAACTTCTTCATGGTCTCGCCATATGGCCAGTTCGCCTTCGACAACCGGTTAGAAGCCTTCTGGCTCAACACCTGGCACCTGCTGACGCAACTGGTGGTGGTCGGCGCCATCGCGCTCATGCAGCACAAGAACCGGCAGCTCCAGACGGCGGGTGAGCAGATCCGCGAAGGGCAGCAACGTTTCCTGGACACCTTCGAGCACGCCGCGTCGGGCATCACCCACGTCGATGCCTACGGCCGGCTGCTGCGAACCAACCAGACCTTCTGCGACATGGTCGGCTACAGCAGTGCGGAACTGGAGACCATGCGTTTCCAGGACATCACCGTTGCGGAAGACATCGGGAACGACGTGCGCCTGCTGGAGGAGTCGCTCGCGGGCCACCGCTCCAGCTACACGCTGGAGAAGCGCTACCGCCACAAGGACGGCCACCTCGTCTGGGTGCAACTGACGGTGGCGCTGGTACGCAAAGTGAACGGTGCGCCCGACTACTTCATCTCCGTGGTCCAGGACATCAGCGCGCAGAAAGCGGCCGAAGAAGCGGTTCGCACCAGCAAGAACCTGCTGGACCAGGCGCAGAAACTGGCCCGCATGGGTGCCTGGCAGGCAGAGCTTTCCACCGGGCGCATCTTCACGCTGCCCGGCAGCAGCTCCTTCCTCGCCTTCCCGAAAACCGAATACGGCTTCGACGAGCTGCTGCCCCACATCCACCCCGACGACCAGCCCAGGGTCGTCGACCTCTGGTCCCGGGCGATCCGCAACCAGTCCTCGTACGAAATCGAATACCGCGTGCAGCTCGACGGGCGCGAATACTGGCACGCGGTCAAGGCCGAATTCGAGCGCGATGCGTCGGGCCGGGCCCTGCGCGCACTGGGTGTGACCCAGGACGTCACCGAACGCAAGCGGATCGAACTGGAGTTCCAGCGTCTGAACACCACGCTGGAGCAACGCATCCAGGAGCGCACGCGCGCCCTCAGGGATGCCTACGACGAACTGGAGAGTTATTCGTACGCGGTGGCGCACGACCTGCGCTCGCCGCTTCGGATCATCAACGGCTTCGCGCAGGCGCTGCGTGAAGACAACCCCGGACTGCCCGAGGGCAGCCGGGACCATCTGGCGCGCATCATGGCGGCCAGCAAGAAGATGGGCGAACTGATCGACGGCCTGCTCAAGCTCTCGCAGTTCGCCCGCGGCGAGGTTCAGCGCCAGCCGGTCAACCTCAGCGCGATGGCGACCCGGATCTTCGAGGAGCTGTCGGTCGCGGAGCCCCGGCGTGAGGTCACCTGGGACATCGAACCGGACCTGATCGTGCAGGCCGATCCGGCGCTGATCGAAGCCCTGATGCAGAACCTGCTGAACAACGCCTGGAAGTACACCGCCGAGGTGGCGCAGGCCCGCATCCGCGTGTTCTCGCGCGACACCGAACGGGGACGCGAGTTCGCGGTGAGCGACAACGGCGCGGGCTTCGACATGGCGCGCGCCAGCAAGCTGTTCCAGCCGTTCCAGCGGCTGCACCAACCGCACGAGTTCTCCGGCCTGGGCATCGGGCTGGCGACCGCGCGGCGCATCGTGCAGCGCCATGGCGGCGTGCTGCGCGCCGAGAGCCGCCCCGGCGAGGGCGCCACCTTCAGCTTCACCCTGCCGCCGGTGGGCGGCGGCTGAGCGCTGTCAGGTCGCCCAGTCGACCCAGCCGAAGTGGGCGGTCAGCAGGATCAGCACGCCAAACGCGATCCGGTACCAGGCGAACGGCGTGAAGCTGTGGCTGGCGACATAGCGCAGCAGCCAGCGGATGCAGACCCAGGCGCTGAGGAAGGCGAACAGCAGGCCGACCGCAAACATCGGCAGATCGGCCATCGAGAACAATGCCCGCGCCTTGTAGGTGTCGTAGGCGCCGGCGCCGATCAGGATCGGAATGCCGAGAAAGAAGCTGAACTCGGTCGCCACCTGGCGCGAGAGGCCGAACAGCATGCCGCCGATGATGGTCGAGCCCGAGCGGCTGGTGCCGGGAATCAGGCCGCAGCACTGGGCCAGCCCGACCTTGAGCGCATCCACCGGCGTCAGCGCGTCGATGGAGACGATGCGCGCCGCCGACTGCGGGCGCTTCTCGGCCCAGAGGATGACGAAGGCGCCGACGATGAAGGCCATCGCCACCGAGGTCGGGTTGAACAGGTGGGCCTTGATCGCCTTGGAAAACAGCAGGCCCAGCACCACCGCCGGCACGCAGCCGATCACGACATTGAGCGCGAAGCGCTGCGCCTGCCGCTGGCTGGGCAGGTCGACGATGGTCTGGCGGATGCGCTGCCAGTAGACGATGATGACCGCGAGGATGGCACCGGTCTGGATCGCGATCTCGAACACCTTGGCCCGCTCGTCGTGGAACCCCAGCAGGCTGCCAGCCAGGATCAGGTGCCCGGTCGAGGAAATCGGCAGGAACTCGGTGAGCCCTTCCACCACGCCCATCAGGGCGGTCTTGATCAGAAAAATCAGGTCCATTGAAGCTGTGTGTCGTTATTGGATCGGGTCCAGTTGCAGGCGCAGGCCGCCGGGCACCACGCGGATCGCGCCGGGCTTGTAGCCCCGGCCGGCCAGCGATTCGAGGTCTTCTTTCCTGAAGCGGTGCACCACCGCATCCTTCATCAGGTCCTCGCTGAGCAGACCGCCGAGCTTGCGCACCTGGCCCGCCTGTGCCGCGTTCAGCCCGTCGACGTCCAGCCGCTCGATCCGCGCCTGCGTCAGGCGCAGCGTGGTGTCCGAGGGTTCGAAGCGCAGGCCGTAGCTCATCTCCAGCCGGCCCTTGATGTCGGCCATGCCGGGTAATGCGAGCTCGATGCGGTAGGCGACGTCGGTGCCGATGCGGTTGGCTTCCGGCATCAGGCGCAGCCGCGGCTGGTCCAGCGTGACCTCGAACAGGCCCAGGTAGCGCTGCTTCACCGGCAACTGGTTCGCCACCCGCGCCAGCAACTGGCTTTCGCTGATGTCGATCTGGCGCGGGCCGGTGGGCAGCACACCGCAGCCGGCCAGCGCCAGCGCCCCAAGGGCGCAGACACCCAGCCGGCGGCGTTTCGGATTCGGGAGATGCATGGGAAGGGGGTCCTTTTCAGGTCCAGGCGGGGTGGCCACCAAAGACGGCGACCGGACGGGCGATTGTAGGAAGCCCCGCGTTTCGCTCCCGTCAGGACGCATTTCACGACCCGATCCCGACGCCCCGTCCCGCGGCGGTGGCGCCGGCGGGGGGCCGTCGGCACAGTGCCAACCATCGACCCACCCACCGGAGCCCACCATGCTGATCCAGTTGCTCACCGAACACCCCGAAGCCCTCGGCGAAATCGTCGCCCGCACCCCGCGCTGGGTCTGGGGCCTGCTGGCCGCGCTGACGCTGCTCGGCGTGACCCAGTTGCGGACCCGGCGCCTGCCGCTGCGCCGCGCGGTCGCGCCGGCCATCGGCCTGGCGCTGTTTTCGCTGTTCAGCCTGGGCAAGGACCTGGCGGGAACGCCCTGGCTGGCCCCCGGCCTGCTGGTCTGGCTGGCGGCCTTCGGCAGCCTGATGCTGGCAGCGACCCGTTCCGGCCCCCGACCCGGAACCACCTACGACCCGCTGAGCCGCCGCTTCGTCGTGCCCGGCAGTGTGCTGCCCCTGCTGACCATCCTCGCGATCTTCCTGCTCAAGTACGCCGTCGGCGTCGAACTGGCGATGCAGCCCAGCCTGCGACTGGAACCGGGCTTTGCCCTGCTGCTGTGCGCCGGCTACGGCGCCCTCACCGGTTACTTCGCGGCCCGCCCGTTTGCCCTCTGGCAGCTCGCTTCCCGCCAACCGGCCAGCCCGGCCTGTGCCTGAGCCCCCCCTTCTCGCCCCGTCTGCATCCCCCCTTCACTCCAAGGAGCCCACCATGAACACCATCCCCTCCACCGACACAGCCGACTCCGCCGTCGACCGCCTGGCGCGCCGCCGCGTCAAGGCCCGCCTGGGCTGGCTGACCCACGCCACGGTCTATGTCTGCGTCATCGGCGGCCTGAGTCTGCTGGCCACGGTCAACGGACGCCACCTGCCGGTCGGCGCGGCCCTGGGCTGGGGCCTGGCGCTCGCCATCCATGGCATCCGCACGCTGGCCCATGGCAGCGGGATGCACGAGCGCATGGTCGAGGCCGAACGCCAGCGCATCGCCGCCCGCGGGGAGCGCCCGGCCGCCTGAGGCGCGTGACAGAATCGCCGCGATCCTCCCTGACACCGACCGCCCCATGAAAACCGCCCTGGCCCACTGGCTGTTCGGCTGGCTGCCCGCCGATGCCCGCGAGCGCACCCTGCGCCGCCTGCTGGTGGTCTGGGGGGTCGCGCTGGCCATCGGCCTGATCCTCTGGGGCATCGGTGCGCGCAGCCACCCACTGGACATCGCGCTGGTCTACAGCTACGCGATCAGCACCGCGATCTGGTTTTGCAGCGACCCCCTGCGCGTGGCCCTGCACCGCTGGCTGCGCACGGAGCCGCCGCACTACTGGGCGCCGACGCTGCGCATGGCGGGTTTCATGTTCGTGTCCACCACCATCGGCTACGCGGTCGGCACCGCCATCGGCGACGAATACGCCGGCCGCTCGACCTGGGACATGATCGGCCAGTCGCCCCTGCGCCTGCTCGGCTTCTGGGTCTCCGGCATGGTGATCTCGGGCTTCTTCGTGCTGGGCTTCCAGCAGCGCGCCCGGGCCGAGGACCTGCGCCGCCAGGCCACCGAGGCGCGGCTGAAGCTGCTGGAGACGCAACTGGAGCCGCACATGCTGTTCAACACCCTGGCCAACCTGCGGGTGCTGATCCAGACCGACCCGCCGCGCGCCGTCGCCATGCTCGACCGGCTCAACGACTACCTGCGCGCCACGCTGCGCGGCTCACGCACCGATCCGGCCTCGGGCGCGCACACCCTGGCCGACGAGTGCGCGCGGCTGAACGACTACCTCGAACTGATGGCCGTGCGCATGGGGCCTCGGCTGTCCTTCGGCTTCGAGCTGCCCGAAGAACTGCGCGCCCACCCGGTGCCGCCGCTGCTGCTGCAGCCGCTGGTGGAAAACGCCATCCGCCACGGGCTGGAGCCGCGCATCGAGGGCGGCCGCATCGATGTGCGGGCCCGCCGCGAGGGCGGCATGCTGCGGCTGGACATCGCCGACACCGGCGTCGGCATGGACCCCACCGACGAAGCCCCGCTCCACGACGGCGGATTCGGGCTGGCCCAGGTGCGCGAGCGGGTGGCCAGCCTGCCCGGCGGCGCCGGCCGTGTCGAGGTGGACAGCCGGCCCGGCGCGGGCACCACCGTCCGCCTCACCCTCCCCCTGCACCCGAGCATCACCGCATGAACGCCACCGCCCTGATCGCCGAAGACGAACCCCTGCTGGCCGCCGCGCTGCAGGCCGAGTTGGCGCGCGCCTGGCCAGGCCTGCGCGTGGTCGCCACCGTGGGCCATGGCGCCGCGGCGGTGGCGCAGTCGCTGGCGCTGCGGCCCGATGTGGTGTTCATGGACATCCGCATGCCCGGCATGACCGGGCTTGAGGCGGCGGGCGAGCTGGCCGACGAATGGCCGGCGGACGCGGGCTTTCCGGCCCTGGTGTTCGTGACCGCCTACGACCAGTACGCGGTGCAGGCCTTCGAGGCGCAGGCGGTCGACTACCTGCTCAAGCCGGTGCAGGCCGAGCGGCTGGCGCGCACCGTGCAGCGGGTGCAGGCGCTGCTGGCCCAGCGGACGCCTGCGGCCGCGCCCGGGACAGAGCCAACGGCCGGCCTGTCGCTGGACACCACGCTGGAAAAGCTGCGCGCCCTTCTGGTCGCCCCCGCCGCCACCCACGCCACCGAGCCGCTGCGGGTGATCCAGGCCAGCGTCGGCAACGCGATCCGGCTGGTGCCGGTGGACGAGGTGCTGTGTTTCGAGGCCGCCGACAAATACGTGCGCGTGCTGACCGCGGACAGTGAGCTGCTGATCCGCACACCGCTCAAGGACCTGTTGCCGCAACTGGACGCCAGCGTGTTCTGGCAGGTGCACCGGGGCACCGTGGTGCGCGCCACTGCGGTCCGCGCGGTGCTTCGCGACGAGGCGGGCAAGCTGAGTCTGGAGGTGGCCGGTTTGAAGGAACGGGTGCCTGTAAGTCGTCTCTATGCGGGGCGGTTTCGGGCGATGTGACCCGGTTTCGTCTCGCTCACGTTTCTCTCATCGACCTCGCGTCATGCGGGTGGTGAGGCCGGCGTTCTCCGGCTCACGCTCGCGGTCGAGTGGTCCGGTTCGCTGAGCTTGCTTCGTCAACCAGATCAACGGCCCGGCGACTCTGTGGCAACCGCGAATGGAGCCTGCGCCCGCCGGCCTCACCACCCGCATGCATAGCGATCTGGGCACTCAAAGAAAGAAAAAACATGGCCTTGATTCTTCGCGCGCCCAGCCGTCAGCGGGGCTGGGACGTGGGGAGCCCGGGCGCAGGCTCCATTCGCGGTTGCCCACACAGCCGCGCACAGGCACGCTGTTGACGAAGTGGAAGCGACAAACAGGACCAGCCGCCCGCGAGGTGAGCCGAAGCCCGGGCTCCCCACGTCCCAGCCCACCCACAAAAGCAGGCAAGAGAGAACTCAAAAACTCCCAGCAAACTGGTACCGAGAAGCCGGGTGCCACATCGCCGCGACGGAAGCCGTCTTGCCCATCGACCGCGTCTGCCGCCGCAGCACCAGACACGGCTCACCGGAAGGCATCGCCAGCATCTCGGCCACCGCAGCCGGCGGCAACACCGCCTCAATCACGAACGACACGCCCTGCAGCGGCGCCACCCGCATCAGGTAGGCGTTCGGCGTCTGCGAAGTGAAGTCCTGCGCCAGGTAATCCGGCGCGACCTCCGGGTTCACGTGGCGGTCCTCGACCTGGATCGCCAGCCCGTTCTCGAAGTGCACCACCACCGAATGGAACAGCGGCGCGCCGGTCTTGAGACCGAAGGCCCGAGCCAAGGTCTCGTCGGCCTTGACCCGCTCCAGCTTGTGCAACTCGCTGCGGTGAGCATGCCCCCGGGCCGCGATTTCCTCGGCGATGTTGCGGATCTCGACCAGCGTCGCCTGGTACTTCTGCTGCGCCACGTAGGTGCCCGAGCCCTGCACCCGCTCGACGATCTGCTCGTCGCTCAGCTCGCGGATCGCGCGGTTGACCGTCATGCGCGAGACGCCGAACTCACGCGCCAGCGCCTCCTCGCCCGGGATCGCGTCACCCTCCTTCCACTGGCCGTTCTGGATGCGCTCCAGTACGTATTGCTTGACGCGCTGGTAGGCCGGTGGGGTCGGGGTGTTGCTCATCGCGACAGGGTTATTGACTTGACAGCTCAGTTTACTTCGGCACAATTTGTATATACATTTAAGCCCATCAAGACATTCACCTGTCCGGACAGAAGGAGACATCCATGAGCACCAACACCGATCCCCGCCTCGACCCGACCCGCGTCATCCGCGCCCCGCGCGGCAGCCAGTTGAGCTGCAAGAACTGGATCGCCGAGGCCGCGTTCCGCATGATCCAGAACAACCTCGACCCCGAGGTGGCCGAGAACCCGCAGCACCTGGTGGTCTACGGCGGCATCGGTCGCGCCGCGCGCGACTGGGGCTGCTTTGACCAGATCCTGGCCTCGCTGAAAGACCTGAACGAGGATGAGACCCTGCTGGTCCAGTCGGGCAAGCCGGTCGGCGTGTTCAAGACCCACGCCAACGCCCCGCGGGTGCTGATCGCCAACTCCAACCTGGTGCCCAAGTGGGCCAACTGGGAACACTTCAACGAACTGGACCGCAAGGGCCTGTTCATGTACGGCCAGATGACGGCCGGAAGCTGGATCTACATCGGCAGCCAGGGCATCGTGCAGGGCACCTTCGAGACCTTCGTCGAGGCCGGCAAGCAGCACTATGGCAATGATCTGTCCGGCCGCTGGATCCTCACCGCCGGCCTCGGCGGCATGGGCGGCGCGCAACCGCTGGCGGCCACGCTGGCCGGCGCCTGTTCGCTCAACATCGAGTGCCAGCAGAGCAGCATCGACTTCCGCCTGCGCACGCGCTATGTCGACAAGCAGGCGCGCGACATCGACCACGCGCTCGAACTCATCAAAGAGCACACCGCGAAGAAAGAAGCGGTCTCCATCGCCCTGCTGGGCAACGCCGCCGAGGTGCTGCCCGAGCTGGTCAAGCGTGCGAAGGCCGGCGGCATCCGCCCCGACATCGTGACCGACCAGACCTCGGCGCACGACCTCATCAACGGTTACCTGCCCGTGGGCTGGACCGTGGCGCAATGGAAGGCCGCGCAGCGCGCCCCGGCGCAGCACGCCGCGCTCAAGGACGCCGCCGCCAAGGGCTGCGCGGTGCACGTGCAGGCCATGCTGGACTTCCACGCCATGGGCATCCCCACCGTCGACTACGGCAACAACATCCGCCAGGTCGCGTTCGACCAAGGCGTACAAAAAGCCTTCGACTTCCCCGGCTTCGTGCCGGCCTACATCCGCCCCATGTTCTGCGAAGGCAAGGGTCCGTTCCGCTGGGTCGCGCTCTCGGGCGATCCGGAAGACATCTACAAGACCGACGCCAAGATCAAGGAACTGTTTCCGAACAACCACCACACGCACCGCTGGCTCGACATGGCGCGCGAACGCATCGCCTTCCAGGGTCTGCCGGCACGCATCTGCTGGCTGGGCCTGGGCGAGCGCCACATCGCCGGCCTGGCCTTCAACGAGATGGTTCGCAAAGGTGAGCTGAAGGCCCCCATCGTGATCGGCCGCGACCACCTGGACACCGGCTCGGTCGCCAGTCCCAACCGCGAAACCGAAGCCATGAAGGACGGAACCGACGCCGTGAGCGACTGGCCGCTGCTCAACGCCCTGCTCAACACCGCGGGCGGCGCGAGCTGGGTGTCGCTGCACCACGGCGGCGGCGTCGGCATGGGCTACTCGCAGCACTCGGGCATGGTCATCGTGGCCGACGGCACCGATGCCGCGGCCGAGCGGCTGGCGCGCGTGCTGGTCAACGACTGCGGCTCGGGCGTGATGCGCCATGCGGATGCGGGTTACGAGCTCGCCATCGCGACCGCGAAAAAACAAGGCCTGAAACTCCCGATGGTGGCCTGAGCCCAATAACAAGACATTGACGACATGACCCACACCCTGACCCTGAACCCCGGCCAGATGACCCTGGCCGATCTGCGCGCCGTATGGCAGCAGCCCGTCACCGTCGCGCTGACCGGCGACGCCCGCGCCGCCATCGACGCCTCGGCCGCAGCGATCCACGCCATCGTCGCCAAGGGCGACGCGGCCTACGGCATCAACACCGGCTTTGGCAAGCTGGCCAAGACCCGCATCCCCGACGAACAACTGGAGCAGTTGCAGCGCAACCTGATCCTGTCGCACTCGGTGGGCACCGGCGAGCCGATGAGCGACGCCACCGTGCGGCTTGTGATGCTGATGAAGGCCGCGAGCCTGGCGCGCGGTTATTCGGGCGTGCGTCCGGTCGTCATCGACACCCTGCTCGCGCTGCTGAACGCGGGCGTGATGCCGGTGATTCCGGTCAAGGGCTCGGTCGGCGCATCGGGCGACCTCGCCCCGCTGTCGCACATGACGCTGGCGCTGATGGGCGTCGGTCCGGTGCGCGTCAACGGCGAGATGCGCCCGGCCGCCGAAGCACTCAAGGCCGCCAGCATCGCGCCGCTGACGCTGGCCGCCAAGGAAGGCCTGGCGCTGATCAACGGCACCCAGGTCTCCACCGCGCTCGCGCTGCACGGCCTGTTCATGGCCGAGCGCCTGCTTGAAGCCGGCACCACCATCGGCGCACTCTGCGTCGACGCGGCCAAGGGCAGCGACGCACCCTTCGACCCGCGCATCCACGCTGCGCGTGGCCAGCCCGGCCAGATCGCCCAGGCCGCCGTCACGCGTGCGCTGTTGCAGGGCAGCCAGATCCGCCTCTCGCACGTGGAAGGCGACGAGCGCGTGCAGGACCCCTACAGCCTGCGCTGCCAGCCCCAGGTCATGGGCGCCTGCCGCGACCTGATCGCCAACGCCGCGCGCACCCTGCTGACCGAGGCCAACGCCGTCACCGACAACCCGCTGGTGTTCACCGACACGAATGAAGTCTTGTCGGGCGGCAACTTCCACGCCGAGCCCGTCGCCTTCGCGGCCGACACGCTGGCGCTGGCCATCAGCGAGATCGGCGCCATCTCCGAGCGCCGCATCGCGCTGCTGATCGACAGCACGCTCTCGGGCCTGCCCCCCTTCCTGGTGAACAACCCGGGCCTGAACAGCGGCTTCATGATCGCCCACGTCACCGCCGCCGCGCTGGCCTCGGAGAACAAGTCGCACGCCCACCCCGCCAGCGTCGACAGCCTGCCCACCAGCGCCAACCAGGAAGACCACGTGAGCATGGCGACCTACGCCGGCCGCCGCCTGGCCGAGATGGCCGACAACACCGCGACCATCCTGGGCATCGAGTGGCTGGCCGCCGCGCAGGGCGTGGACTTTCACCGCCCGCTGACGACCAGCCCGCGTCTGGCGAAGACCCACGCCGCGCTGCGCGCCCAGGTCCCGTTCTACGACCAGGACCGCCTGTTCGCGCCCGACATCGAGGCCGCGCGCCGCCTGGTGCTCGACGGCGCCGCGGGCCTGGGTCAGCACGATCTGCTGACCCAGCTCTGGGCCTGAGGTCGCCATGGCCACGCGCACGCTCTGGCACCACGCGCGACTGGCGACGCTGGTCGGCGGCGCGGACGACGGCTGGGGCCTGATCGACGACGGCGCGCTGCTCACCGAGGGCGAGCGCCTCGTCTGGGCCGGGCCGCTGCGCGAGCGGCCACCTTCGGCCTGCGAAGCGGCGTCGGTGGACCTCGGCGGCCTGCTGGTCACGCCGGGCCTGATCGACTGCCACACCCACCTGGTCTACGGCGGCCAACGCGCGGCCGAGGCCGAGATGCGGCTCAACGGCGCGAGCTACGAAGCCATCGCACGCGCCGGCGGCGGTATCCGCTCGACCGTCGCGGCCACGCGTGCCGCCAGCGAGACCGAGCTGTTCACCCTGGCCGCGCGGCGTGCGCAGGCCCTGATGGACGAAGGGGTCACCACGCTGGAGATCAAGTCCGGCTACGGCCTGTCGATGGAGGCCGAGGCGCGCTGCCTGCGCGTCGCGCGCCAGATCGGCTCCGACCGCCAGGTCGACGTGCGCACCACCTTCCTCGGCGCCCACGCGCTGCCGCCCGAGTTCGACGGCCGGCCCGACGACTACATCGCGGCTGTCTGCGAGTGGCTGCCGGCGCTGCACGCACAGGGCCTGGTCGACGCGGTCGATGCCTTCTGCGAGAACATCGGTTTCACGCCCGCCCAGACGCGGCGCGTGTTCGAAGCGGCGAAGGTGCTGGGCCTGCCGGTCAAGCTGCACGCCGAACAGCTCTCCGATCAGGGCGGTGCCGCGCTCGCCGCCTCGTTCGGCGCGCTCTCGTGTGACCACCTCGAACACCTGAGCGCCGAAGGCATCGCCGCGATGAAGGCCGCCGGCACCGTGGCCGTGCTGCTGCCGGGTGCCTTCTACATGCTGCGCGAAACCCGACTGCCGCCCATCGCGGCGCTGCGCGAAGCCGGCGTGCCGATGGCGGTCTCGACCGACCACAACCCCGGCACGGCGCCCGGCCTGTCGCTGCTGCTCGCGGCCCACATGGCCTGCACCTTCTTCCGCCTCACACCACTCGAAGCCGTGCGCGGCATCACGGTCCACGCCGCGCGGGCGCTGGGCCTGCGCGACCGCGGGCAGCTCGCCGCCGGTCAACGCGCCGACTTCGTCGCCTGGGATCTCGACCACCCGAACGAGCTGGCCTACTGGTTCGGCCACAACCCCTGCCGCCGCGTCGTGGCGGGAGGACAGGAGCGCGCATGAATGCACCCTTTGTCTGGCAAGGCCGCGTCGATGTCGAGGAGACCGGTGACACCCGGCGCTGGCACCAGCAGGTGCAGGCCTTCGACCAGCACTCGCGCGACGGTGTGGCCCTGATCGGCTTCGCTGTCGACGAAGGTGTGCGCCGCAACGGTGGCCGACCGGGCGCGGCGCAGGGCCCGGCCGCGCTGCGCGGCGCGCTCGCGAACCTGCCGGTGCTCGGCGAGCCCGCGCTGTGGGACGCAGGCGACGTGGCCTGCCCCGGTGCCCCCACCGACGACGCCTTGGAACAGGCGCAGGAAGCGCTGGCGCAACGCGTCGCATCGGTGATGGCTCAGGGTTGCCGGCCGCTGGTGCTCGGCGGCGGCCACGAGGTCGCCTGGGGCAGCTTCCAGGGGCTGATGCGTGCGCGGCCCGATCTGAAGAACCCGCTGATCGTCAACCTCGACGCCCACTTCGACCTGCGCCAGGCGTCGCGCGGCAACTCGGGAACGCCCTTCCGCCAGATCGCCGACTGGTGCGCGGTCCATGGCCGCCCGTTCGAGTACCACGTGCTGGGCATCAGCCGCTTCGCCAACACCCGCGCCCTGTTCGACCGTGCCGACGCGCTGGGCGTGCGCTACTGGCTGGATGAAAACCTGCAGACGCCGGATCAGCAGGCGCAGGCCTGCGACGCACTCGACGCGGCGCTACAGGCCTGCGACGGCGTGTACTTCACTGTGTGTCTGGATGTGCTGCCGGTGCCGCTGGCACCGGGGGTGTCGGCCCCGTCGACGCTGGGCCTGCCACTGTCGCTGGTCGAGGCGGTCGCGGACCGGGTGCTGGCGAGCGGAAAGCTGCTGGCCGCCGACATCGCCGAACTCAACCCGTCGCTCGACCCGGACGGACGGACCGCCCGGGTGGCGGCCCGCATTGCCGCCCGCATTGCACGCGGGCGTGCGCCGGTTTAGCGGATGCGCCCGGGCCGGCGGTCGTCGTCGTCGTCCCAGTCACGGCGGTGGTCGTGGTGCCTGTGCCAGTGCCGGCGGCCCCGGTAGTCGTCGCGCCAGTAGCCGGGTCCGTAGGCACCGATCACCACCGGACGGGCAGGCACCACCACCGGCGGCGAATAGACCACAGGCGGCGCGTACACCACCGGCGGCGCGACCACCACCGGGCGCGGATCGACGTAATAGGCTGGCGGACGGTGGTAGACCACCGCCGGCGCGTTCGACGCACCGATCGACACGCCGGGGCCGGCCACGCCGACCGACCAGTAAACATCGTCACGGGCCTGCGCCTGTCCCGCAGACAGGGCCCAGGCACCGGCCACCAGGCCCATGGCCAGCAGGCCGCGGCCCCAGGCGGAAGAGCGTTGCAGGCGAGAGGTCAGGGTGTTCATCGTGAGGTTCTCCATGTTGCGGGCCCGGAACCGGACCCGGTGAGTGAATTACAGGCCGTTTGCCGTTAACCTGCACCCCACGCTGCGTCAATGTCGTAGCGATTCGTAACCGAAAGGCCCTGGTTTACCCGAATGCAACCCGAACCTCACGATGTTCTCGACTTCTGGCTGGGCGACGGCCTGCAACTGGGCTGGCCCTCGGACGACCGCGGCGCGCTCTGGTTCGGCGGCGGTCCTGAGCTGGACGCCCGGATTCGGCAGCGCTTCGGCACGCTGGTCGAGCGCGCGATCGACGGTGAACTCGGGGACTGGGAGCGGACGCCGCTTGACCGGCTGGCGCTGGTGATCCTGCTCGACCAGTTCACGCGCAATGTCCACCGCGGCCAGGCGCGCGCCTTTGCCGGTGACGGCCGGGCGCAGCGGATCGTGCTTCAGAGCCTGGCGCTGGAGCAGGATGCCGAGCTGCCAACCGTCGGCCGGGTGTTTTTCTACATGCCGCTGATGCACGCGGAGAGCGCCGCCCTGCAGGACGAATGCCTGCTCAAGTTCGAGGCGCTGGTGCGCCAGAGCCCGGCCGAACTCCAGCAGAAGCTGCAGGGCAATCTGCGCGCCGCGCACGAACACGGCGACATCATCCA
Organism: Hydrogenophaga sp.; assembly: GCA_016790705.1. GTDB lineage: Bacteria > Pseudomonadota > Gammaproteobacteria > Burkholderiales > Burkholderiaceae_C > Hydrogenophaga. The sequence goes on along the minus strand of JAEUOT010000058.1, from coordinate 182,852 downwards.
GCGCTTCGGCCGCTTCCCCCATCGCAACGCCGTGCTCGGTCGCGCCAGCACCCCGGAAGAAATCGCCTTCCTGCAAAACGGCCCCCGCTTCGGGCAGTGACCGCCCCATGCCCAACACCCTGGTCGTCCACGCCCATCCCCGCGCCAGCGCCTCCCTGGTCACCCAGGCCCTGCGCCGCACATTCGACTCCCAGCCGGACACCACCGTCCGAGCGCTCTACGACCTCTACCCCGACTTCGACATCGACATCGTCGCCGAACGCGCCGCGCTGCAGGCCGCGGACCTCGTGGTCTGGCTCTCGCCGGTCTACTGGTACAGCGTGCCCTCGCTGATGAAGCACTGGTTCGAACAGGTGCTCGCCTACGGCTGGGCCTACGGACCGGGCGGCGACGCCTTGAGGGGCAAGACCGCTTGGTGGGTCACCAGCGCGGGCGGACAGCTCGGTGACTACACACCGGGTGGCTCGCACGGCCGCCCGTTCACCGACTTCGTCCCCCCCGTCGAACACACTGCCCGCTTCTGCGGCATGCACTGGCTGGAGCCCTTTGTCGTGCACGGCGGCCACGCCAACTCCCACGCCGAGGTCAGCGCCCATTGCGGCGCACTGCTGCAACGCTACGCCCAGGCCCTGGCCGGCCTGCCGGGCGGACAAGGCGGTGCTGCATGACACAGGCGATCCTGTTCCTACTGGCCGCACTGGTCTTCGTGCCGCTGGCGGTGCGCGCCGGGCTGGGTTCGGTGCTGGGCTACCTGGTGGCCGGCATGGTGATCGGCCCGGTCGGCTTCGGACTGGTCAGCGACCCGACCGCGATCCTGCATGTCTCCGAGCTCGGCGTGGTGCTGATGCTGTTCGTGATCGGGCTCGAACTCGAACCGCAACGCCTCTGGGCCATGCGGCGCATCGTCTTCGGCGGCGGCGCGCTGCAGATGCTGGTCTGCGCCGCGCTGCTGATGCCGGTCGGCCTGCTCATGGGCTGGTCCTGGCAGGCCTCGCTGGTCGCGGCGCTGGCGCTGGCGCTGTCGTCCACTGCCATCGCCGTCGCCATCCTGCAGGAGCGCAACCTGATGCCGCGCCCGGTCGGCCAGACCGGCTTTGCGATGCTGCTGTTCCAGGACATCGCGGCGATTCCGCTGCTGGCGCTGGCGGCCGTGCTGGGCACCGCCGCGCCGCCCGCACCCGAGGCCAGCCACGGCGCGGCCCACGGCGGGCCGCTGCTGCAGGCCGCGGCGATCGCGGGCGTGATCGTGTTCGGCCGCTTCGTCGCCTACCCCGCGATGCGTTTTGTCGCGCGCATCAATGTCCGTGAACTGTTCACCGGCTTCGCGCTGCTGCTGGTGCTGGGCGTGGCGGCGCTGATGGACTACGTCGGCCTGTCGATGGGCCTGGGCGCCTTCCTGGCCGGTGTGCTGCTGGCCAGTTCGGAATACCGCCACGCGCTGGAAAACGACATCCTGCCGTTCAAGGGCCTGTTGCTGGGCCTGTTCTTCATCGCGGTCGGCATGAGCATGCAACTGGGCCTGGTGCTGACCGCGCCGGTGCAGGTGATCGTCGGCCTGCTGCTGGTGGTGGGGCTCAAGGCGCTGGGGCTGTGGCTGCTCGGACCGCTGGTCAAGCTGGCAGGGCAACAACGCGCGCTGCTGGCGATCCTGCTGTCGCAGGTGGGCGAATTCGCCTTCGTCGTGCTGGCCGCGGCCAAGGCCTCATCGGTGCTGCCCGCCGACACCGCCGACCTGCTGACGCTGATTGCGGCGCTGTCGATGGTGACGACGCCGCTGCTGCTGATCGCCTTCGACCGCTGGACCTGCCCCGAAACCGACAACCGGCCGGCCGACACCATCGAGGAGGCCGATGCGCCGGTGCTGCTGGCCGGCTTCGGCCGCTACGGCCAGATCGTCGCCCGCACGCTGCTGAGCGCGGGCATCAAGCCGACCGTGATAGACCACGACGCCGACACCGTCGACTCGGCGCGCCGCTTCGGCTTCAAGGTGCATTTCGGCGACGCCACCCAGCCCGACCTGCTGCACGCCGCAGGCGTCGGCACGGCGCGTGCCTTCGTGATCGCCATCGACGACGCCGCGCAGGCCACGCGCCTGGCCCATGAGCTGCACGAAAGCCATCCCGGGCTGCCAATCCTCGCGCGCGCCTTCGACGCGGTGCATGAAATGGATCTGGTCGATGCGCATGTGCACCATGTCCAGCGCGAGGTGCTGGAGAGTTCGCTGCGCAGTGCCCGCGCGACGCTGGAGCTGCTGGGCTTCGACCGTTTCCACGCCCGGCAGATCGCCGACGATTTCCGCCGCCACGCCGAGGGCGCGGTCAAACAGGCGCAACTGGCGCGTCATGAAGACGACCGCGACGACCTCATCAAGCGCATGCGCGAGGCACGCGAGGAATTCGAGCGGCAGATGCAGGACGATCTGGCGCGCCAGCGCCAGCACGGTCCCGCCCGGGGCTGGGACACTCAGGCCGACTGAGCCCGGCTGGCGGGCGCTCAGCCCTTGAGGACGAACATCAGCGCGGCCCCGACGGCAGCGCCCAGCAGCAACATCATCACCGACTTCATCCCGCCGCCCTGGGCCTGGAAGTGCGGCAGATCGTCCATCTGGGAGTCTTCCGGCTGCGTGGACTGGTAGGGTTGTTCGACGAGCTGGGCCATGCGCCGCATCGGGCTGCCCGGTGCCGCCCAACTCGCCCACAGACCGTGGGCCTCGGTCGGCACGATCGCCCCGCGCGCCACCGCCGACTCGACATCGCTCCACCGGACCAGCACCTGCACCGACGGCAGGAACACATCGTCGACCTGCGTGGCTTCCCACTCGGTCTGGTCCTCCATCACGAAGGTGTCCGGGTTGTCCTTGGTCATATGTCCCTCGCGTCCTCTGCGGCAGCCTGCTTACATTCGTTTGCACCTACCTCGCAACGATATCGGAAACCGCCTGCCGCTGACACCCTCCCGTACGCCCCTTGTCGGCTATTCGCGCCTAGAATCCGCGCCCACCATGCAAAACCACACCGAGTTGCCGGCGCTGCTGACGCGAATTCACCACGACGCCCAGACCCTGTTCGGCCAAGGCCGCGTGGCCGACTACATCCCGGCGCTCGCCGAAGTGAACCCTCACCAGTTCGGCATGGCGATCGCCACCGTCGACGGCCAGACCCACAGCGTCGGCAGCGCCCACACCCCGTTCTCGCTGCAAAGCATCACCAAGCTGTTCACCTTCGTTCTGGCGCTCAAGCTGGAGGGTGACGCACTCTGGAAGCGGGTGGGCCGCGAGCCCTCGGGCGCGGCCTTCAACTCCATCGTGCAGCTCGAAACCGAGAACGGCGTGCCGCGCAACCCGTTCATCAACGCCGGCGCGCTCGTCATCACCGACATCCTGACCACCCGCTACGCCCACCTCGACTACGCCCTGCTGGGCGCGCTGCGGCGGCTGGCCGACGAGCCCGAGCTGCACTGGAACCCGCGCGTGGCGCGCAGCGAGCGCGAGACCGCGCACCGCAACATGGCGATGGCGTATTTCATGAAAAGCCACGGCAACTTCCGCAACGATCCGGAGACCGTGCTCGACAACTACTGCCGCCAGTGCGCCACCGAGATGAGCTGCGCCCAGCTCGCCCAGGCCACGCTGTTCCTGGCCAACAACGGCCGCGACCTCAGCCGCACCGGGCAACCCGACGAGCAGTTCCTCAGCCCGGAAGAGACCCGGCGCGTCAACGCCCTGCTGCTGACCTGCGGCGCCTACGACGCGGCGGGCGACTTCGCCTACCGCATCGGCCTGCCGGTCAAGACCGGCGTCGGCGGCGGCATCGTGGCGGTCGTGCCCGAGGTCGGCACGGTCGCGGTCTGGTCGCCCGAACTCGACGCCAAAGGCAATTCGGTGCTCGGCGGCTTCGCACTGGAGCGGCTGGTCGCCGCCACCGGCTGGGGCCACACCAGCCTTTGATATCCATTCACCGTCTGAGCCATCACACGGGGAAAATCTCGTACAAGGCATTGAATTTCAACGAATAGATCGGATAATTCAATTTAATTATCTATTCAATAATTCATTCATGCCTCCCACCCCGCCCGATCTTCCCACGCTGCTGCGCCGCCTCGGCGGCCACGCCACCGGCGCCCAACTGCAAGCCGCCCTGCAACTGAGTCAGCCCAGCGTCTCGCGGCTGCTGGCGCCACTGCTGGCCAGCGGCGAGGTGGTGGCCGTCGGCGCGGCGCGGGCGCGGCGCTACCTGCTGCCCCGCGAGGTGGACGGCGTCGGCCGCCAGGTGCCGATCCACGAGGTCACGCCCGACGGCCCGCTGCGCCCCTTCGGCACGCTCTACCCGCTGGCCGGCGGCGGCTTCTGGATGGATGAGGCCGACAAGGCCCACGGCAGCAGCGCCTTCCACGACAGCCTGCCCTGGTTCCTCTACGACATGCGGCCGCAGGGCTTTCTGGGCCGCGGCTTTGCCGGCGCACACCCTGCCCTGCAACTGCCCGCCAACCTCACGCACTGGAACGACGACCACATCCTCAAGGCGCTGGTGCAGGCCGGCGAAGACCTGCCGGGCAACCTGATCGTCGGTGCCGCTGCCTTCGACCGCTACCTTGGCCTGCCGGTGTCCCAGCGCAGCGCGGCCCCGGTGGTGACCGACCCGGAGGCCCAGTACCCGGCGCTGGCGGCGATGGCGCTGGGCCAGTCCGCCGCCGGATCGAGCGCGGGCGGCGAACAGCCGAAGTTCAGCGCCGTCCGCGACGGTCACGCCGTGCTGGTGAAGTTTTCACCCGCCGACGACAGCGCGGCCAGCCAGCGCTGGCGCGACCTGCTGCGGTGCGAGGCCCTGGCGCTGCAGACGCTTGCCGAGGCCGGCATCGACGCCGCCCCGACCGACACCGTGGAGGCGCAGGGCCGCGTGTTCCTGGAAAGCCGCCGCTTCGACCGCACGCAGCAGGGCGGCCGCGTCGGCATGGTGTCGCTGGAGGTCTACGACCGGCAGTACATCGGCCAGGGCACCAACTGGGTAGACACCGCCAGTCGCTCCGACCGGGCCGGCCCCGAGCGCCTGAGCCCGGACGATGTCCAGACCATCTGCCTGCTCGACGCCTTCGGCGCCCTGATCGCCAACACCGACCGCCACCACGGCAACCTGTCGCTGCTGCTGCGCGAGCACCGCTGGCGCCTGGCGCCGGCCTACGACATGCTGCCCATGCTCTATGCGCCGGTGGCCGGTGAAGTGGTGCCGCGCGACTTTGCGGCCCAGCCGCCGCGGCCCACGGTGCACACCCTGGCGGTCTGGCCGCGCGCCCGCGCGCTGGCGCTGCGCTTCTGGGCTACGGTCGCGGACGACGCCCGCATCGGCCCCGGCTTCCGCGCCCTGGCGCAAGGCAACGCCCGCGCCGTCGAACAGGCCTGACCCATTCGCGCGAGCCCTTTCAGCCCCAGAGCGGCGGCTTGAACACCATCAGCCAGAAGACCCCGACCATCGCCGCGAAGGCCGGATAACCCAGCCCCTCCCACCAGCGCGCCATGCGCCAGTAGCCCACCGGCAGCAGGCTCTGCCCGTTGCGCGCCGCAGCGTCGGCCAGCCGCGCCATGCGGATCTGCAGCGCCACCACCGGCAGCCAGCACAACCCCGCGAGCACATACAAGCCCAGCGCCAGCGCGATCCAGGGCGTGCTCAGCGGCCAGCCCGCCAGATGCGCCAGCGCGATGCCGGTCGCCGGCTGGATCAACACCGTCGGCGTGGTCATCCACCAGTCGGCCTTCACCACCAGCCGCGACACCACCGCCAGCGCCGGCACCGAGCTGCTGCGGTGGGTCATGAACAGGTAGAACGCCGAGCCGAAGCCGGTGCCGACCAGCACCACGCTGGACACGATGTGCAGCGTCTTGAGCAAGAGATAGAGATTCATCACCGTTCCTTCGTCCACCCACTGCCGCGCGCCATCAGCGCCAGGATCGGCAGGTTCTTCAGCAGCGGCCCGAACGGGTGCAGCCAGGCGCCGGGCACCAGCAGCGTCGCCAGCGCCGTGAAGCCCAGCACCACCGCGATGCCCGCCCGGCAGGCCGCCACACCGGGCCGCCAGACCAGCCAGGCACCCATCGCCACGTCCAGCGCGATGCCCGCCGCCACCAGCGGCGACACCCAGACCGCCGGCACCAGCCCCGCGTCGCTCACCAGCGCATGGCTGATGCCGCCCCAGCCGAGCACCGACACCAGCGCCGTGCCCCACCAGAGCGCGACCAGGCTCCAGCGCTCCAGCGGGTTCATCCCCGCAGCTCCGTTGGCCAGTCCCGCACCGACACCGGCGCCCGGCCCAGCAGGCGCGTCAGCGGCTGCACATCGCCCGTGTTCGGCTGCGCCAGCAGCGCCATCGCCTCGGTGCACCAAGGCACCGCCGGCACCTGGTCGCCCATCCGCGCGCTCAGCCGGCTCAGCGCATCCGGTAGCAAGGCCACCAGCGCGGGCGAACGACCCAGCGCCGTGCGCCAGCCCGCGATCAGCGCCCGCAGCGTGAACACCTCCGGCCCGACCACGGGCAGCGCGTTCGGCCCACCCGCCACCAGCGCGTCCGCCTCGCCTTCCAGCGCGCGCCGCACCGCCTCGGCCACATCGTTCACATGCACCGGCTGCGCCAGCCCGCGCGCCACCGGCCCGGGCAGGATCACCGCCGGCAGCTTCGCCAGCGTCAGGAACATCGCGGTCGACGCGCCACCCGGCCCGACCACCACGCTCGGCCGCACCACCACCGCGTCCAGCCGGCCCGCCCGCACCAGCGACCACAGGTGCTCGTCGGCCGCGCGCTTGCTGCGCGCGTAGACCGTCTCGCTCTTGTCCACGCCCAGCGCCGACACCTGCACCACGCGCCGCACACCCGCCTGCGCGCAGGCGTCGAACAGGGCCTTAGGCCCCTCCGCGTGCGTCGGCCAGATCGGGCGCCGCCGCGTGTCGCGCAACACCCCGACCGCGTTGACCACCGCGTCCACACCCTGCAGCCGCGGCAGCCAGTCGGCCGCCGACGTCGCCTGCGCCAGATCGACGCGCGGCCCGGTCACCAGCTCGTGCCCCGCCGCCGACAGCGCGGCCGAGACATGCCGCCCCACGAAACCCGACGCGCCCACCACATAGACCTTCATCGCCATCTCCTGGTTGATTTCCGTAATTTCTGCCAAAACAGAAATATGAACTCAAAAAAAAGCCCCTGCGACCGCTCAGGTCTCGGAGCGCACGAACTTCTGCACCGACGCGCCCAGGCGCATCACCTTCTCCAGCGTCGCCGGCGAGAGCCGCAGCATCTCGTCCGTCCACACGCCCAGCGTCTGCATGAAGCGCAGCGTCTCGCGCACCCGGTCCTGAGCGTCGGGCGACTCCTTCTCGAACTCCGGGGTACTGACCAGCGACTGCAGCATCTGCACCGTCGGCTGGAACTCGCGCTCCTTGCGCTGGCGCACGATGGTGCGGAACAGCTCCCAGACGTCGGAGGAAGTTTCGAAGTAGTCGCGCCGGTCGCCCAGTACCTGCGTCTGCCGGATCAGGCCCCAGTTCTGCAGCTCGCGCAGGCTGGTGCTCACATTGGAGCGCGCGACCACCAGCGTGGTCGAGATGTCCTCAGCGTGCAACGGGCGGCCGTGAAAGAAAAGCAGCGCGTGAATCTGCGCCACGGTGCGGTTCACGCCCCAAGCAGTGCCCATCTCGCCCCAGTGGACCACGAAGCGTCGTGCGGTGTCGGTCAGTTCCATGGGCGGGATGGTGCGCCTGGTGGAAATTTCTGTCAAGACAGAAATAATTTTGGTGAGCAGGCGTCTGAAACGCTTGTTTCCGCTCTCAACCCTTACGAATGGTTGCCCCGTTTGCGGGATTGCAGTGCACGTCGAGAAAGGCACAATCGACCGCCTGTCACACCACCGCCAGAACACACCGGCGGATGCACGCAACATGAACAAATCACCACGCTTTCGCGGCCTCGCTGCGGCCACCGTACTGTTGGGCGTCGTCACGGCGGTTTCACTGAGCGCCTGTGCTGCAGGCCCCTCCACGGCATCCGCCACCCAAAGCGCGACGCCCGCGACCCACAACTGCAAACCCCAAGAATCCGTCCGTTTCTCCTGCGAGTTGCAAGACCACCGGCTGTTGTCCATGTGCACATCGCCGGAACTCTCGACGTTCAAGGGACAGCCCAAAGACAACCCGGGCTACGCCTATCTGGTCGTCGGCACACCTGAAGGCGTGGTGCAGTACAGCTACCCCCCCAACCCCTACGACTACAAAAAGCACTTCTTCAAAGGCGTATCCGCCCACGTCATTCCGTACCTGTTTGTCACGTCCGAGAAAGGAGAGTTTTTCTTCTTCTCAGAACAGGAGGTATCCGAACCACAAGGTGGGGCAGGTCGATGGACCCCTGAGAATTTGCCCGACGGCTGGCCCATCAAACCAAATGACAAGAAGCGCGCATGCAAACGCGTGCTGGAGTTCGACGGCTACCTTGGCGCAGGAGTCATGCACGATTCAGCCTGGATGGACCCACAGCGAGAACGAGGCGAAGCCGAAAAAGCCAAAGCCAAACAACCATGAGCGCCAACGACCCCGTGGTTCCGGGGCTTGCCACGGCTCGACAGCGGGAGCGGGCCGAGTCACTGTTGGTGACTGCCTACCGCAGCGGCATCACCGATACGAAGGAACTGGCAAATTTCATGGGGCAGACGCAGCACGAGAGCCAGAACTTCTCTCGACTGGAAGAGAACCTGAACTACCGGGGCTCCGTCCTGTGGGACACCTTCAAAGGCGGAGGCAAGGTACCGCCCCGCAACGTATTGACCGAGAAAGAAGCCGGAGAACTGGCGGCCATCGAAGACCCTCAGCAGCGGCACCAGGCCATTGCCAACAAGATCTACGGTGGCGCATGGGGTGAGAAGAACCTCGGCAACTCTGAACCTGATGACGGCTACCAGTACCGCGGTCGTGGCTACATCCAGTTGACCGGCAGAGACAACTACACGAACTATCAGCAAAAAACTGGCCTGGACCTTGTCAACCGGCCTGACCTTGCAGCAGACCAGGGCAACGCCGAAACACTGGCCGTTCGTTACTGGAAGGACAACGTCCAGCCAAAGACCAAAGATCGAGGCAGCGTCACCGACGCAGGCTCGATCATCAACACGGGCGATATCTGCGGAAAAGTCAAAGGTCTCGAAGACCGCCAAGCCAACGCCACCGCCTGGGCCGCCGCCCTCGACAAAGGCTATCTCCAGGACGCGCTCTACCGTCACCCCGAAGCGCTGTCCCAGCTCAACGACACCAGCCGCGAACTGTTGCGGGACGCCGAGCGCCATGTCCGGGCGTTGGCCGACAAGGCCAAGCTTCCCTGGGACCGGGGCATGGACAACACCGTCTTCGCCGTCGCCCAGTCGGCCCGCGAACAGGGCATGACCGACATCACCGGCCTCAAGGTCGTCGACGGCCAGATCCGATTCGCCCAACAGGCCAAGGGCGAGCCGTTGCGCGAAACGCAGATCGACGCAAAGGTGGCGGCCAACACCGGGGTGGACGAGTCTGTGGGCCGCATGGTGCAGGCGGACAAGGCGCCGGTTCAACGTGCAACGGCCCCGTCGGCACCCGAGCCGGTTCGCGTGCAGGAACCTGCGCTCACTCACTGATCTCGCCGCAGACGCACCCAGTTTGCGGGATTCCAGCGCACAACGAGAAAGACACAATCGACCGCTTGTCACACACGCCGCGACCACGGTCAGCGGATCGAATTCACAACATGAATCAATCATCTCGCCTCTTTTCGGCAGCGCTTGCTGTCGGTATCGCTGCGTCGTCCATGAGCGCATGTGCAACTGGCCCAACAGCCTCCCGCGGCACGGAGCGCCACCTGTGCAAGCCGCAGGAAGTCGCGGGCTTCTCCTGCGAACTGACAGACCAGCGCGTGATATCGCTTTGCGGGTCAGCAGGCTTCCACAGATTCCAGGGGAAGGCTGAAGACAACCCCGGATACGTCTACGTGGCCATCGGCACCCGGCAAGGTCAAGTGCAGTTTCAACACCCTGAAAACCCCCAGGACTACAAACGGTTCATGACACAGACGGTTTCCGTCTCCGCGCAGCAGAACATGTTTGTCACGACGGACAAAGGAGCGTTCCTGCAGTTCGCGATGGGCAGAGATGTTGAAGCCAACGACCAGATGGCGATCACCGCAGAAAAGGCTCCGTCCGGCTGGTGGCCGCTGGGTGCATCTGCATCGGACCCGCGTTGCGTGCGCCGCTACAAGGACGACGACCTTGGATCATTCATGTCCCATATGGTCGACGACCCCGAGTGGGTGAAACGCCGGGGATGGACACGGTAATCACGCCCTATGGCACAAGCTGAGGCAAAGCCATGGCAACCTCAGCCGCACGACGGCTAACCTGTTCTCTGCATTCAACGACAGAGGCGAGTCAACCAATGAAGAAAGTCTTTTTCCTGATGTTGATCGCGTTTGCGATGGCCGCAGGCGCTCAACCGACGAACACCATCAGCGGGGGCAAGTCCAAGGTGTCTGCACCGTTCGCGGGCAGTTGGGAGTCCTGCGGGCGCCATGACACACCCGACCTGTGCAGCCGCTACCTGTTGCTACAGCGTGGAAATCGGATCTGCGGCACCTGGTCGCATGTCGCCACGTACGACGAATACCAAGGCAGGGTCGTGGCCGAAGCGATTTCCCCTGTCGAAGCGCGGCGCATCCGCATTTGCGGGCGCCTCAGCAGAGAAACACGCACTGAGTGCGATGTCGGCTGGGACACCATTGATCGACCCTTGCGTCTGTGCGGCGGCAAGCTCGGCGATCTGGATGGCAAGGATGGCCGTTGCTACGCCGATTTCGTCCGCGTCAAGCGTCCAGACCCCTCACTTGAGGCACTCGCCGCGCAGCCATGGGTCCAGGCCTGTCTTTTGGACCAGAAGGAGGCACCCGCCCAACCAACGCTCACCACACACAACGAAGCAGCATGGCTGAATGAGATGTACGCCACACGGATCCCCAATGTGGCCAGCCAGCGCGCCGACACCAGCAGCATCGTCGCCAGCCGTCTGCCGGTCGGGACCAGCAGAGACAGGGCATTGGCGTTTCTGCGCGGTCTTGGTGAAGGGAATGTCGACGAGTCGGCCAGCGACATCGTTTTCTCGACCCACCGCGGCGAGGGGATCAAAGGGAATCGTCGCGACATCCTGATCAAGCTTCACCTTGGCCCCGACCAGAACGTCGAGTCCATCACCTCATACATCCACAAGTCGAACAACCTCTAGGCGGGGCACAGGTTCGAGACCTGACGAAGCCTGGGTTCCCCTCATTCGCCGCCCTAGAATGGGCGAATGAGCTCCAACACCCCCTCTTCCCCCTCTAAAAACAACGCTCCCGCCGCCGCAGACGGCGAGGAGCACAAGGTCTCCAACTTCCTGCGCCAGATCATCGAAAAAGACCTGGAGCAAGGCACCTACGCCAGCCGCCAGTGGGGCGGTGGCCCGGGCGATGCGGCTTTCCACGATGCCGGCCAGCCCGACCCGGCCAAGATCCGCACCCGCTTCCCGCCCGAGCCCAACGGCTACCTGCACGTGGGCCACGCCAAGAGCATCTGCCTGAACTTCGGCCTGGCGCGCGACTACGGCGGCGTCTGCCATATGCGCTTTGACGACACCAACCCCGAGAAGGAAGAAAAGGAGTACGTGGACTCCATCCTCGACGCGGTGCAGTGGCTGGGCTTCAACTGGCAGAGCAGCTTCAACGGCAAGACCGAAGATCACCTGTACTACGCGTCGAACTACTTCGACTTCATGTACCGCGCGGCCGAACACCTCATCACCGCCGGCCATGCCTATGTGGACGAACAGACCGCCGAAGAAATGCGCGTCAACCGCGGCGACTTCGGCAAGCCCGGCGTGGACAGCCCCTTCCGCAGCCGCAGCCCCGAAGAAAACCTGGCCCGCTTCCGCGAGATGCGCGACGGCAAGCTCGCCGACGGCGCCGCCGTGCTGCGTGCCAAGATCAGCATGCAGTCGCCCAACATCAACATGCGCGACCCGGCCATCTACCGCATCCGCCGCGCCACCCACCACAACACGGGCGACGCCTGGTGCATCTACCCCATGTACACCTTCGCGCACCCCATCGAGGACGCGCTGGAGCAGATCACCCACTCCATCTGCACGCTGGAATTTGAAGACCAGCGCCCCTTCTACGACTGGCTGATGGAGCGTTTGTGCGAAGGCGGCCTGCTCAAGGCCCCGCCGCCGCGGCAGTACGAATTTGCGCGCCTGAACCTCACCTACGTCATCACCAGCAAACGCAAGCTGGCGCAACTGGTGAACGAGAAAAAAGTCAGCGGCTGGGACGACCCGCGCATGCCCACCATCGTTGGCCTGCGCCGCCGCGGCTACACGCCCGAAGCCATCCAGCTGTTTGCCGAACGCATCGGCGTGACCAAGAGCGATTCGTGGATCGACTACAGCACGCTCGACGGCTGCCTGCGCGAAGACCTGGAAAACAAAGCCCATCGCGGCATGGCCGTGCTCGACCCCGTCAAGCTGGTGCTCACCAACTGGGCCGAGGTGTTCGGGTCTGACGGCTATACCGAAGACTGCACCCAGCCCGCCCTGCCCCACAGCGCCATCGGCGAAGGCCAGACCCCGCCGCCCGACCGCGTGTTCAAGATCGGCAAAGAGGTGTGGATCGAACGCGAAGACTTTGAAGAAGTGCCGCCCAAAGGCTACAAGCGACTGTTCCCCGGCAACGTGGTGCGCCTCAAGGGCGGCTACGTCATCGAATGCACCGGCGTGGGCGCCAAGGATGCCGACGGCAAGGTGACCGAAGTGCACGCCAAAGTGATCGCCGGCACCAAGAGCGGCACCCCCGGCGCAGACAGCGTCAAGGCCAAAGCCGCCATCACCTGGGTGGGCGCCGCCAGCGGCGTGAGCGCCGAAGTGCGCCTGTACGACCGCCTGTTCACCGACCCGCAACCCGACGCCGGCGGCAAGAACTTCCTGGACGCGCTGAACCCCGACAGCCTGAAGGTGGTGACAGCCTACGTGGAGCCGTCACTGGCCGCGGCCAAGCCGGACCAGAAATTCCAGTTTGAGCGGCACGGCTACTTTGTGGCCGACCGGACGGACCACGGCGTGGGCGGGAAGGTGGTGTTCAACCGGGTGACGGGGTTGAAGGATTCGTGGGGCAAATAATCCAAGATAGGACGACAAATGACTACTCGTACGCGCATCTCCACCGCTAGAACCACCGAACTCAAAAGAAGGTTTGACGCACTTGGACAAAAGTCTGCAAAGGCAATCTGTTTTTTCAACAACAAAGGAGGTGTTGGAAAAACAACCTTGGTAGCAAATCTAGCCGCCCAGCTCTCTTTAGTAGACAAGCTTCGCATTTTAGTGGTGGATGCAGACCCGCAGTGCAACCTCACTCAATACGCACTCACAGATGATGAGTTTACGGAGATTTACTCCGGAGACCCCATAGCAAACACCATTTTCAATGTAATACACCCCCTTTCCATTGGAAAAGGATATTCCGATAATCTACCGATTAGAAAAACAAAGAATTTCGGTTTTGACATCATCATCGGAGACCCAAGACTAGCACTCAAAGAAGACCTGCTTGCTCAAGACTGGCGCGACGCAAAAGCAGGAGGAATCAGGGGACTGAAGACTACTTTTGTTTTTTCCGACCTAATCTCCAAAGCAAGCAAGGATTACGATTTTATTTTCTTCGACATGGGCCCATCCCTGGGTGCAATTAACAGATCCATCCTACTTTCCGCCGACTTCTTTCTAATGCCGATGTCAATTGACATATTTTCAATATGGGCAATTAAGAACATTGGAGAAGCCTTGAAAGTTTGGCAAAATGAAATAAACAATGGCCTTCGCCTAGCAGAGGACCCATCTGAGATTAACGAAAGCTTCCGAAGAAACCAAAAAATTGGGTTCCTTGGCTACGTTACCCAGCAACACAAAGAAAAATCCGAGTCAGGCAATGTTCGAGTAGTGGAAGCATACGCATCTATCCAAGACAAAATTCCCAGCGAAATTTCACGGGTTCTCAGGGATTTTTTTCCAAGCAGGGAATACAACCCAAGCCTCGGAACTATTAAGCATCTTGCGAGCCTCGCCCCAAAGTCCCAGTCACTTCACTCACCGATGATCACCGTGACCCTGAAAGGCAGCTATACGACAACGCGAGCACAGGCAAGAGAAATTTTCAAGGGTATATCTGAGCGCTTTATCGAGAATCTGGATCACCATATCCTGTGATCGCTGGACCGACCATGCTAAACGCGGATCTGATAACCGATGCAGCGCGGCGCAGGCTCGTACCTTTTATTGGGGCTGGAGCTTCAAAATGGGCGAAACCAAATGGAGGCGGTACTTTTTCCGACTGGGCCAAGTTTCTTAATGATGCAACATCTCTGCTGGACGACACTAGACTCAAGGGAAAAATAGAGCAACTAGTCAATGAAAAAGAATACCTATTCGCAAGCCAACTACTTAAGGAAAAATTGGGACACCAATGGGAAGATTTCGTCAGGGACTCCTTTGGCAAAAAAGCACCTCCTTCGCGTCTCCACAAGGCAGTTACAAGCCTAAAACCACGCATAACTGTAACAACAAACTTTGACAAGCTAATAGAGACTGCCTGGGACATTGAGCATTCAAATGATCGAAGCTACCCAACCATAATCACAAAAATCGACAAGGACGCATTCAAACTGTTCAGGGACGACAACAATTACATTATCAAACTACATGGCGACATCGACAAGCAAGAGGAGATGATTTTCGACAAATCATCATACTTGTCCGGGGCGCATGAAAATTTTTACTATAAAGACTTCATTTCATCGTTGCTTCTAACGCATACATTCCTTTTCATCGGATTTTCAATGGCCGACCCAGCGATATCGAGCATCCTCGAGTCATATGCATATTCGCATCAGAATGCCAGGCCACACTACCTTCTCCAATCAGGAGAATCCGACGAAACAGACGATTTATGGAAAAAATTTCGGCGCCTATCGATTATTCGATATAAGCCCGACAATGATCACGAGCAGCTAGCAATGATTCTCGAAGAGCTTGCTCAAAAGAGTGGCGAGAGACGCAAGGAGCTTTTGGCTAACGGACTCTTGTACGCGTGACTCGCAGAAAATATTGCGATCAAGTCCAGCAAAAAGACTACATACGCGTGGCGAACTTCCCTCCCCCACCCGCCCTAATCACCAACCGCTGCGTCGCCCGAGTGGCCCCCACATAAGACAGCCGCGCCTCCTCGCGCTCGTCTTCTGCCACGGCGGGCATGCGCCCGGCGCCCACCAGCGCCAACACCGGGAACTCCAGCCCCTTGTTGACGTGCAGCGTCATCAAAATTTCTCAACTCGAATCAAGAGCACCTGGGGGTTGCAAGCAATACCTAACTGCTCTTATCTCCACTGCTGACTTGCTTTGCACTGCCACTTTGCGGCCTCGTCTTTTGATGAAGCCTCTCAATCAAAATCCCCGAAATCACCACGCGTTCAAAAAAAGTCAAACCCACTCCATAGAGCGCTATCAAAGACACCCAAGTAGCCGCAATAATTAAAATACTAGATTTCAACGGAATTAATTGAATCCAACACAAATAAGATGAAAATCCGATCATGATAGCCCCTATGGATCGAGCGAACATGATTTGCGTAAATGAAAACCGGGCCGCAGATGCTATATGCGAATCTCGACTTGTCAACAATAGATACATAAAGGCATCAGAAAATTTTCTACCTGGCACAACAGTCACTCCCTCAGGCAGATAGTTCTTAATTGTCTTTTCGCTGACCTGTTGAAAGATGTCAATTTTTTGATTTTTGCTTATTTTTTCAATGAACTTCCGCAGCCCAAATGCCGGAACCGCCAGCAGAAAAAAAGAAATTAGATAAAAAAAGAAACCAATTGACATAGCTGTCGGACCTGCAATGGCAACAACCCACGCGGTAGGGACATTTCTTTCTGCAATTTTTCTTATCACTGCGGTAGATAATGCCAACTCATCATTTTTTATCCAGAAGTCAAAAGTTACGACTAATGCCGAGGCAAAAACGCCAAGCAGAAGCATTGAGAAGACCATGAACATATTTGTTCCTGGACGAGCAATCGGCGACTTCATACATATCTCCTTTAATTTCCCAGCTCACTCCAACACAAGAGTCCTCTCACAAAAGCCCAACTATTTGAAATTTGCAGTCCGACTAAAAGCAAACTTATTTCACTAAACCGCATACATCGTAGCAACAGTCACAAGGTTCAGAATTTTTTATCCTCGGATGCAAGCGGAAAACTTGCCACCACCGAGAACTCCAGCCCTTTGCTGACGTGCAGCGTCATCACCTTGATACTGCTGTCGTGGCAAGGTCGAACACGCTGGACAAGTTCCGGAGCAACTGGTGCGGCAGCTTGCGTTTACGCAGGAATTCGGCGCACATATCCATTTCGCTGTGGAGGCGGCAGAGGATGCCCATGTCGGCCCAGGCGTGGCCTTCACGGTGGGCTGTGGCAGCAGCTCGGCCACCTGGTGTCAGTGGTCGCCCAAGGATCCCCATTTGTGGCGATAGATTCGCACATCTCTCTCGTTGAACCAAAACACCCGCGCTTTGTGGTCGACTCCATCGCCGCCTTGGTCGTCAAAGGTGCTCTCGCGCGGCCCCTTGCGGCGTCGGACTTCCGTTTGAGTCGCCTCCAGCGCGACTTAGCCCAGGCTTTACTGCGCATTTCAAATTCAGCGCTCTGCGCAGCCAATGCTGAGGCTCCCGTACTCACTGTCCGAGCGACGAATCCTATCAACGATAAGCAAACGCGAAGTCTGAGATCTTCGGATTATGGCTCCCCACCGCCGTGGAGTGAAACAATTCGAAATCCACCCCAACAGCAGATACTCGGCTCACCCAATCCTGCCTCAGTTCGAGGGGCTCGTACCGTGACGAATTCGATTCTTGCTATTGGCTCAGCACTCTCGCGAAAATATAGGCAGCAAACACGCGATTGCATACCAATGCAACAATTAGCAAGTCTCCCCACACCGCATTCTTAAGGATTTCCAGCTAAAGCACGTTATCATTTCTGGGCAAGTGCTGTTATCCCAATACGAGCCAAATGTTCGACTCTTCCTTGAACAACTATATCCAAATACATAATCAGAACGCCACCCAGCCACTGGATTGAAATCACAACTATTTCTCCAGGACCCCCCGGGAAGAGTTCTAATAGGGACGTCTCTTTTAATTGACTGAGAATCGTTGGCCTGCAACAATTTATCCTCATTTATCTTATCTACACTCTTCCGCGTTTGAAGATCTGCACCAAAGCCATGCCCAGCACAACCCATGAGCGCCATGAGCACGATACCGCGAGAAATTTTTAACATCTTTTCCTCCGGAATGAGACTACTTAGTCATTTAACGACAAGGGTTTATAGGTCCATGCATCTGCGGCCCAATATGTCACACATGCCTTTATAGTGTGCGCCTCATCGTTCTGTCCCACCATCACCCAAAAAGGTGACTTGAAGTCCTCTCGAATGACTGCGCCCATTGGGCCAAGGCTTGGGCGACGAGCACCGGGCCGTTCTCCAGGCGAATCGACGGTGGCGCTCCGCGCACTTCAACCAGCTCGTTGAGCGCGCGGATGACGCGCGCACCCGACAGGCTGGAATCGACTTCGATGCGCAACCCTTCGCGGTTGAATTCGTCGCGGTAGTTGATCTTGAGAATGGTGGTGCGCCCCTGCGCCTGGATGCCCAGACTCTCAAACTAGAAGTTTTTTCTTCTGCGCGCATTCGTAGACGCTCTGCGCGTCGTCGTACAGCACGAGCAGGCCGTTGGCTGGTGACCTGCCCCCGGCGCAAGCGCTGCGGTCGCCCACCCCGAAGCAGCGACCGCGCCACGCGCGCAACCTGTTGGACCTTTCGCCGGTCATCAAGCGGGAGTAAGAAGCGCTGGGCCACCGGCGCAGTACGACGAAACAGTGAAGCGGTCCAGTCGGTTCTTGTCACAGCTTCCTGGATATCCCTGGGATGCTGTCGCCATTGAAAGCCGGGCATTCGGTCGCTGGATGCGCCAACCAAAGAGCTCCTATCATTCGCAACAATACGAACAAGACACACAGGGTGGCTCATGGGCGGCGATTTCGTTCTTCTTGCTGTTGCGGCTTTGGCCTTTGTTTTCGTTGTGGTGGTGGTCATCATTGCTGCGGCTTCGTACAAACTCAGCCCCCCCGACCCTGCGGAAGAGTTTCAGCGCCTATCCGCAGCTTCCAATGCAGCAGTGGTTGCGCTCAAAGCGTTTACCGCAACGCGTCAAAACAGGACGCCCTGTCCCATTTGTGGAGACACCATCTCGGTGTACGAAGACAAGGAGGCGCTTGTCCAACCTGGCGAGCCGCCGCCGCTGCGCACGGCCTGCAGTTGCGGCGCGTGCCGAGGCACCTATCAACGGATCTAGTCCCACGGCTTGTAGGCTTCCAAGTAGGAAAACGCAGATCGCAAGGGGGACACATGCTCGTATTTTTGAAACTGGTGATCTTTGCGGCCTTTGCAGTGGTCGCTGCGATCGCTCTGGGGTTGGGATACGTCGCTTTCCTTGGCTTTTACGGCTTGGTGGGCAAGATCACGTCAAGCAAGGCGATACGAGTCCCCACGGCAGCGGCGGTGACCGTTTTGGTATTCCTCGGAACGACTGTGGCAATTCGGTCGCATCTGGAGACGGAGCGACAAGCGGAACGGGCCGCGCTTGAGCAACTCAAGTTGAGCAAGGCCAAGCACGCCGAGAGGCTGGAAATGGACTTGCAAACGGCTCACTCCAACGCTCGGGCTTATTTGATGCGCCAGTGTGCGCAGCGGCCAGCCCCATACGGTAGAGCCATTGAACCGGATGCCGGTATTCGCATCTCGGAACCCGACAAGAAAAAGGACCAAAGTGAACGGGAGCAGAATGATCCAACGCGCCCGCCCAAAACTCCCCCGTGGCTTCATTCAAACGAAGCGCTGGCGGCGTCGATGGTGCGAGGTGGCGTGGCCTACGTTGAATGGAAGTACCAGCGGATCGCGCGCGTGGCCTGGTGGGACCAGCATCCTGAAGTCCGGAAAAGAGAACTCGCGAGGAGCAGCCAACCCTGGCCACATTCCTCCAAGGAAGAAGGCATCGTCGGTCTAGAAGACATCGGTCCTAGAGCCGAATACGAGGTATCCCAAGTCGACCAAACGACGGAAGAGGACAGGCGAAACGGCGTCCTGCGTGTCGGGTACTCGGTCAATCGAATCGATTCGACCGAAAAGGTCGCCGAGTACACAGCCCTCATGATCTATGGCTCGGTGGAAAACCGTTCCCTCGACGAGTTGAACCTCCCCGTCGCCTGCTCCGATGCAGAGGGGCAGTACACGACGGAAGGCCCGAGGCAGAACCGTCCGCGTTGGGACCCGACAGCCTATTTCTTCAAAGAAGTCGTGTTCTCCGGGAAACACAACTAGACGTAGCGTCATCACCTTGATTACGTCCTACGCGATGTCGAAAGCGCTGTATGAGCTCCGGTGCAGTTGGTTGAGGTCTCCTTGAAAACCTGAGCCGCGCCAGATTGGCTGACGCAGGCAACGCGTCGCCAACCGCCTCATCGTCTTTCAGGTGCAGCCCCACACTGCCGATGCGAGATCCGGCGCACTGATTGCCTGACCTTCGGCTCACTTATCATCCGGACACAAAACCTTACAACCGGACGAAGGGGAGGAGACCGTGAAGCTGCTTGAGTTGAAGGTGTGCCCGAAATGCGGGTACATCCGCAAGGAGGAGGAGCGTGCTCCGGCCTACGAATGCCCTCGGTGCGGGATCATTTATGGCAAGTACCGTCCGCCTGCGCCACCGCCTGCGGCCGCAGACCAGGTCACCACGCCACACGCCCGCCCCGCCGGCAAGCCGTCCAAAGCCGCAGGACCTGCCCCGGTCAGCACGGTTCGACCCGGGACGGAGGCCACCACCCTGGACGCGCTGCTGCTGTCGGTCGCGCTGGGTGTGGTTCTCGAACCGGTGTTTTCTCTGACGCGCTTACTCAAGCACCTGGGTTTTCGGGGCCAGAGCGTACTGTCCGATGTCTATGGGGGCGGACTGGGCGCCCGGTTCTTCTCGGTCGAAGTAAGCCTGGCCGGCACGTTGTTGTCCATCGCACTGGCTGCGCTGATCCTCTTTGCGCTCGGCGCACAGCGCAGCGTGTCGCTACCCAAGGGCCGACGGGCCGTGATTGTGTTGTTGGCCCTGGTCTACATCGGGGTCATGCAGGCCCCGGGCTTGAGCATGATGAGCGGGAGCTTCGACAAACTCGGCAGCGACGTCTGGCCCGTGGTTGAAAACGCCACGATCACGCTCACGATGGTGGTGCTCGGTGCGGTCTTCACGATGCATCTGGTCGAGTGGTCCCGCTGGCTGAAGACCCCAGACGAACAAGAGGCCGCCGAATGATCCGCCTTTTTCTGGCTTTGACGGTGTTGCTCGCGCAGTGGTTCACCACGCTCGGGAAGGCGTGGCCCGGCCAGTACGTCGGGCGTTTGCTCACCCATGTCGGTATCGAGAGCAGTGTGCTGTTCGTGTCGGCGTTGCTGGCTGGCGCTGCGGTGTACTGGCTGCTGAAGCAAGAGCACATTGGCGGCTGGACCACCGGTCTGAAACAGATCCTGCTGGGCCTGCTGATCATTCTGTTGCTGCACTCCGCGGTGGTCGGCGCCGTCAGCTCGGTGTTCTCCTGGGCCACGGGCAAGCCGGAGGGTGGCTACGTGATGATGGCCGTGCTGATGGCGTTGGTGGCGCTGGGGCCGTGGTTGGAAGCGATGATCCTGATCGGCAATGTGCTGCTGGTGATCGGCGTGATTCGCTACCTCCGTGGGCCGGTGCTGGAGCCGGTGCGGAAACCGCAGCCGGTCAGACGATCGGCAACCCGCCCCGCAGCCCAACCGTTGAAACACTGAGCCGAAGGCGGCCGATGCCCCGCCCCCACCACCACGTCTACGTGATCGAGCTGCACCCGGATGTGCTGCAGGAGCCGCGCTTTCGCAAATGCAATCCGGGCTATGTCGAGGGCAAACCGTGTGTGTACGTGGGCATGACGGGGCTGGACCCGGATGTGCGCTTCGACAAACACAAGGCGGGCATCCAGGCCAACGCCTACGTGATGAGGTACGGGCTGCGCCTGCTGCCCGATCTGTACGAGGGCTTTAACCCCATGAGCTACGAGACTGCGCAAGAACGCGAGGTCGAAATCGGCATCGACCTGCGCTCGGCCGGGTTCGGGGTGTGGCAGGCGTAGTCGCCACTTCTAGAATGACGCGTTGCTTTTTCAGGGAGTTTTCATGCATTCAATTCGATGGGCGGCCGCCTGCGCGCTGGCAGCCACTCTGGCGGCGTGCGCCAGCTCCACAACGACATCGACAGTGACCACCCAGCCGAGCGTGACGACATGGGCCAAGGAAGCTTCCGGGGGGCTGCTGGTGGCCGAGAAGGGCTCTGTGGTCGATCCCGCCTGCGCCAATCAGAGAGTGGACTACGAGGTGCAGCCGCTGGAGATCGGTCACCAGATACCCGCCATCCTCATCGTCAAGTCTGGCTCGTCGTGCCTCGGAAAAGCTGGGCAGGCCTCGGAGGTGTTTGTGAAGGCGGGTGGTCGCTGGACCAGCCAGTTCAAGTCCGGTGGCGATGTGCGGCTGTTGCCAACCCGCACGGCCGGTGTACGGGATCTCGGCGTGGATGCTGGCAGCAGTTGCACGTCCGAGTGGCACTGGCAGGGTAGTGCCTACGAGATTTCGAAGCGCTGCCCCTGACCGGCCAGCAGCACAAGCAGGGAGAACAACTACATGCCGACATACAACGAGTTTCTGGAGGAGGTGGCGGCCAAGGAGTCCGGTGGCAGGTACGACATCGCGAACCCGATCGGATATCTGGGCAAGTATCAGATGGGCGAACCGGCCCTGATCGACAGCGGCTACTACCAGAAAGATGGCACGCGCAAAAACGACTGGGCCGGAACCTGGACCGGTAAAGACGGCATCCGCAGCAAGGATGATTTCCTGGGGTCTCCTGCAGCACAGGACAACGCCATCAAGGACTACATGAAGGTGCAGTGGGGGTACATCCGCCACTACGGTCTCGACAAATACGTCGGCCAAACCATGAGCGATGGCGTGAAGATCACCGAGAGTGGTTTGCTGGCCGGCGCGCACCTGCTCGGCATCAGCGGGCTGAAGGACTACGTCACGTCCAACGGAAAGACCGACGGCAAGGACGGCAACGGAACGCCCATCTCTTCGTACGTGAAGAAGTTCGGCGGTTATGAAACACCATTTGAGCCCCGGGCGGAAAAGGCAGGGGACGCAAAGTCGACCACATCGCCCAGCAAGGCACCGTTGGACAAAGTTTCCGCACAGCTTGGGCCAGATCTGCAAGCGCGTGGGTACACCGAGGAGCAGATCCGAACGATCAGCGCATCAGCCCTGGGCCTTGAAGCAGCCAACGTTCAACGCGGCCCGGTCCAACGCTATCTGCTCAGCAAAAATGGCGAGACCATCGCCCTCAAACACGAGGGCGCGATATCAGAAATGAAGGTATCCGATGCGCTGGCGCATGACGTGACGAGCGGACGGCCGACTGCCCCCAGCCTCCAGGCTGCCCCTGCGGAGCGCACGCCCGAGACGCCAGCCATGACCCGTTGAGTGTCTGCGCCCTGAGTCAACATCGGCATTGACCTGCGCTCGGCCGGGTTCGGGGTGTGGCAGGCCTAGGTCAGCCCATCTGCATCGCCGGCGCGTCGACCTGCAGCGCTCCACGGCTGTCGGCGACGGGCGCCGGCGCCGTTCGCGCGTCGGCCATGGCCAGCGCGGCCTCGGACTCTTGCGCCGGGGTGTTGGCGGCGGCGCGTGCGTCCACCGCGCCTTCCTTGAGCCCGTGGCCATCGGCCTGGGCAAACCGCAGCTCGCCGCCACCGGCCTTGAGGTGGGTGATGCCGGTCAGGCCGTCGTCTCGCGCCTGTCGGGCCACCGCCGCGACGGTGTTGTCCATTCCTTGGTCCCAGGGCAGCCCGTGCTGTTCGGCCAGGCGCCTCACGTGCTGGTCGCTGTCCTGCAGCAACTGGCGGGACGTGTCCGACAGGTCGGCGCGGGCGCCGAGCGTGCTGCTGCCTTTGACGGGCGGTGTGGTCGGGCTTGTGGGGCTGGTCCGGTCTTTCTCTTCGAGGCGGTGGATGCTGTCGCCGAGCTGGCGTGGCGTCTCGGTCCAGAGTACGCCGGGATCGTCGGCGTTCAGGTGCACGCCGGTGACCGCTTCGACGGTGTCGCGGGCCCACGACGAGCAGTTGTTGGTGTAGCCCCAGGTTTCGTTCGCCTTGAGCAGGCCGTCGAGCTTGGTGGCCTGTTCGGGAGTCAGACGGTAGTAGCGGCTGGCGGCGGGTGTGTCGCCGTCTTCCATGCCGGTCCGGATGTCGCTGCCGCTGCCGTTGTCTTCGACGCGCGGATGGCCGTCGGGCCAGAGGCCGTAGTTGGTGGTCTTGCCGTTGCGCGTGACCGAGATCCAGGCGTGACCGGCGTCGAAGCCGTAGGGCTGGCCGGTTTCGGGGTCGATCTGCCCCTTGCGGACGTTGCTGTGAACGCCCAGGATGACTTCATCCGACATGTTGTTCCTCCCCTGAAACGCTGGCACCGAGAGTGGCTCAACGCGAGACCGGCAACTCCTCCTGCACCTCGCCCTGCCCCTGCACGATGACCTTCTCGCCCTTGTACGGCAGCACCACCATGTAGGTGAACTTGTCGGCGTTGCCCGGCGCCGGCTGTGCCGGGCTCATGGCGCTGCAGGTCTCGGTGACCAGGCAGCTCTTGAGCGTGACCCACAGCGTCTTGCCGTCGCTGCGGTGGTCGGCGCCGACGTACTTCTTGGCGCTGGAGACCAGCGGGCGGAAGCTCAGTTGGGCCTGCTCGTTGCCCACGGGTCGAAACTGGATGTTCCAGGCGCTGACGAGGGAGGGCGATGCGTTGGCGTTCATGGCATTCCTGACGGGGGTGGTGCCGGAACAGGCGGTTCCGGAGAGGGCGAGAAGACCGGCGGACAGGCCGACGAGCCAAGGTCGGCGCGTGTGCGGGGAACGGGGTGTGGTCACGAACTACCTCCTGGATGCGAACCGTTGAAGGAACGAGGGAGGCTGCGCAAGGCTGATGACGCGCGACGGGTCACAGGCTGTCTGCGCTGGCGCTCCCTGGATGCTTTTTTTTTGCGGAGTATAGGCCTGCGCAGGGAGGCCCCGTCCCGGGAGACTCAGTGCCGCTCGGGCACCTGGTCGGCCTCGTCGCCCCAGACGCGGTTGATGCGACGGCCGCGCCTGACGGCCGGGCGTTCACCGATGGCCTTGGCCCAGCGCTGGACGTGGGTGTATTCGTGCACCGAGAGGAACTCGCCCGCGCTGTAGAGCTTGCCTTCGACCATCCATCCGTACCAGGGGTAGATGGCGATGTCGGCGATGGTGTAGTCGTCGCCGGCCATGTAGGTGTGCGTGGCGAGATGCCGGTTGAGCACGTCGAGCTGGCGCTTGGTCTCCATCGCGTAGCGGTTGATGGGGTACTCGAACTTCTCGGGCGCGTAGGCGTAGAAGTGACCGAAGCCGCCGCCGACGAAGGGCGCGGAGCCCATCTGCCAGAACAGCCAGTTGAGCGTCTCGGTGCGTGCCGTGTGGTCCTTGGGCAGGAAGGCGCCGAACTTCTCGGCCAGGTACAGCAGGATGGAACCCGACTCGAACACGCGGGTGGGCGGCTCGGTGCTGTGGTCCATCAGGGCCGGGATCTTGGAGTTGGGGTTGGCGTCGACGAAGCCGCTGGAGAACTGGTCGCCTTCGTTGATCTTGATGAGCCAGGCGTCGTACTCGGCACCCGTGTGACCGAGCTCGATCAGCTCTTCGAGCATGACCGTGACCTTCACGCCGTTGGGCGTGCCCATCGAGTAGAGCTGCAGCGGGTGCCAACCGACCGGGAGATCCTTGTCGTGCGTCGGGCCGGCGATGGGCCGGTTGATGTTGGCGAATTTGCCGCCGCTGGCCTGGTCCCAGGTCCAGACGGCGGGCGGGGTGTAGGGGGCTTTGGGGTTCGGGGTGTCGCTCATGGCCGCATGGTATTCCAGCGGCGGGCGGCCTGCGGGGTCAATGGTGGATGACCCGGCGCAGGGCTGAAGCCAGTTCGGAGGCCTCGAACTTCGCCACGTAGGCATCGGCGCCGACCGCGTTGACGTGGGCCTCGTTGGTGGTGCCGGTGAGCGAGGAATGGATGACCACGGGGATGGTCTTGAAGCGGGCGTCCTGCTTGATGTTGCGGGTCAGCGTAAAGCCGTCCATCACCGGCATTTCAAGGTCGGTGAGGACGAGGGCCACCTTGTCTGTCGCCGACTTGCCTTCGGCGTGGGCCTGCTCTTCGATGGCCTGCAGCCGTTCCCAGGCTTCCTGCCCGGTCTTGGTCATGATGAAGTCCACGCCCATGGCGCCAAGTCCCTGCTCGATCATCATGCGCGCCACGGGCGAGTCGTCGGCCGCGAGGATGACCGTGTCCTTGGGCAGGCGGATGGCATCGCCCACGGATTCCGCCGTGATCTCGTTGTTCGCGCTGGGCATGACGTTGCGCAGGATCTGCTCGACGTCCAGCACCTGCACCAGCCGAGACTTGTCGGTGTCGCCGTCGAGCTTGGCGATGCTGGTCACGAGGTTGCCGCCGTTGCCTTCGGCCGCCAGCACGCGGCTCCAGTCGAGCCGGACGATCTCGTCGACTTCTTCGACGGCGAAGGCCTGGGTGGTGCGCGCGTATTCGGTCACCATCAGGATGGTGTGCCCGCGCGTGGGGTTGCAGCCCACGACCGCCGGCAGATCGATCACCGGAATGATCTGACCGCGGATGTTGGCGACGCCGAGCACGTGGGGCGGCGCGTTGAACATGGCGGTGATGGTGGGCATCACCATGATCTCGCGCACCTTGAAGACGTTGATGCCGAAGAGTTCGCGGCGCTCGCTGTCGGGAGCCTGGCCGAGACGGAACAGCATCAGCTCGAACTGGTTGTTGCTGGTGAGCTGGGTGCGCTCGTTGATGTCGTGCAGCGAGTTGTTCATGGGATTCGGCTCCATTGGGCGGCTCGGTGCAGCATACGAAGCCGACACGTGGGCCTAAGGGCGGATGAGCTCGGCAAATACCCCCCAGTTCGATCTGAACGATACTCCGGGGTGTAACAAACGACGGACGAAGGGTCGCTCCGTCGACGCGCCGTCCGCAGGAGTCCCATGAATCTCGAAGGTTTTGTTCAGCAGTACTGGCCGCTGATGGCGCTGGCTCTGTGGTTTGGCTACAAGTGGTGGAGCGCGCGCAGGGTCGTCGCGATGTTGCCCGCGCTGCGTCAGCAGGGGGCGACACTGGTGGATGTGCGCTCGGCGGCAGAGTTCGCGGCCGGCAATGCGCCGGGCTCGCTCAACATTCCGCTGCCGGAGCTGGGTCAGCGCCTGGCCGAGATTCCGAAGACCGCGCCGGTGGTGGTCTGCTGCGCCAGCGGCACGCGCAGCGGGATGGCCAGGATGATGCTGAAGAAGAACGGCTACACGCGGGTGTTCAACGTCGGCAAGTGGAGCAACCTGCTGGGTTGAACGGGCGCGTCAGCGGAAGGTCCGTCGCGCCGGCGGCGGCGTGGACCCACCGGAACGCGGCTCCAGGTGACGGAAGGTGATCCGGCCCTTGG
This sequence comes from Hydrogenophaga sp., assembly GCA_016790705.1. Classification (GTDB taxonomy): domain Bacteria; phylum Pseudomonadota; class Gammaproteobacteria; order Burkholderiales; family Burkholderiaceae_C; genus Hydrogenophaga. The sequence continues at coordinate 156,079 of JAEUOT010000058.1, read as the reverse complement.
TCAGGTCATAGGGCGAGAGTTCGAGCGACACGTTGTCGCCGGCCAGGATGCGGATGTGGTGCTTGCGCATCTTGCCGCCGGTGTAGGCGATGAGGGTGTGACCGTTTTCCAGGGTCACGCGGTAGCGCGAGTCCGGCAGGATTTCGTCCACCTTGCCGCGCATTTCAATCAGTTCTTCTTTGGCCATGCCAACTCCTTGTGGTGTGTGATGCAACGCCCGGGCACGCAGAAAAGACCACGCGGTTCAGCGGATGGCTGAAGGGGATGCGGAAAAGGGCCCGGGATGTGGGCCGGTGAGGCTCGCCGTGGAGGGAGTTTGAGCACCGGCACGACCAGTTGCCCTGGTCTGTCGGCGGGTCATGCGGAACGACCGCGCGCCGTGTCAGACAACAGACACCGCAAGGAGAGCACATCGCAGTGACAGCCGGGAGTGTAGCAGCCGGGGTATTCCCGAGCGGTGCCCCCGGCCTCATGGCACGCATTCAGGGCGTGCAACTGGTGATGTAGCCGTACTCGTCAAAACGGGCGAGGTTGCCCGCCGGACAGGCCATCGGCGCCGTGGTCGGCGGCATTCCGGGATTGCGCACGGTCACGCGGTTGAAGGTCTGGTTCCGGCTCAACCGGCAGGCGCGCACCCAGTTGTTGATCTTCTCGTCGGATCCGGGCACGCACGCCACCTCGGTGGACGCGACGTGGGAACCGGCCATGACGACCTGCGCCTGCGAGACGGATGGGCCGAACGACGCCGCAGCGACGACCAGGGCAACGGGAAGCAGACGGGTGCGAAGGGACTTCATCATGATCAAACCTCGTGGTTGGAAGAACGTCCTCCCTGAAGCTGGTTTCATGATGAACCGCAGCATTCGGCGCCGCCTTGAGGCGCGTCAAGTCCCGGCGGTGGACCCTGCGTTCAGTCGTCCCACTGCACCACCGGTCCGAGCTTGCGTTCGGCCAGGAACACCGCCTCGCGCAGCGACAGTGCGATGCCGCCGTCGTGCCAGGATTCGTGGCGGCCGGGCGGGTGGTAGCGAATGTAGTAACACTCGGCGACCCGGTCCGCCGCGAGTTCGGGCGGGTCTTCCGGGTCGTGGCTGCCGAACAGGGTGTGGTGCCGGACGATGCGCACCGGACAGGCGGTGAGGCCCCCGTGGAACCAATGGCCCTGCTTGACGGCTGGCAGCTGGTCGACTTCGCACATGGAATGGGTTTCCGCATCAGCGCTGGTGATGTCGGCAAATGCTAAGGCGCAGCAGGGGAACGGATCAAGCCCGGCAACCATTGACCGAGAATGGTCACGCCACGCCCACACCTGCCCTTCATCTCCCATGACCACCCGCGCCCGCAAAGCCACCCGCACCCCGCCCGACACCGACCCGTCCCCGATCGGCCAGGCCATCCTCTCGCTGATCGGCAAGGTTCCCTCCTCCCGGGAACCGAAGAGCCGCCAGCCGGCGGAGGACGCGCGCCGCAAGGCCAACGCCGCTGCGGCCAAGGCGGCGCTCGCCGCCGGGGCGCTGGCGCTGCCGCCGGGTGTGGTCGGCTGGCTGACGATCCTTCCGGAAATGATGGGTGTCTGGAAGATCCAGAAACAGTTGGTGGCCGACATCGCGGCGATCTACGGCAAACAGGACTCGCTGACGCCCGAGCAGGTTGTGTACTGCCTGTTCCAGCACACAGCGGCGCAGGGTGTGCGCGATCTGGTGGTGCGCGTAGGCGAGCGCACGCTGGTGCGCAAGGCCTCGCCCCTGCTGATCCGCAACATCACCCGCCGCATCGGCGCCAAGCTCGCCCAGAAAGCAGCGGGCAAAGGGGCCGCGCGCTGGGTTCCGGTGATCGGCGCGGTGGGGATGGGTGCCTACGCATACGTCGATACCGCGCAGGTTGCGGCCACGGCGATCGACCTGTTCGAGGGCGTGATTGAGGTCGAGGCGGTCGAGGTCGACGGTTAGCATGGCCGGCATGAGCCGTCCGACCAGCACACCCATCCCGACCCTCGAATCCGAACGCCTGATCCTGCGGCCGTTCCGCGCCTCCGACTTCGAGCCGATGGCGGCGTTTTTCGCCGACCCGGTGTCGGCCTACTACGGTGGTCCCTGCGGACGCGAAGACGCCTGGCGCAAGTTCGCGGTGTATTCGGGGCATTGGTTGCTGCGGGGTTATGGCCCGTGGGCGCTGGAGGACAAGGCGTCCGGCCAGTACGTCGGCCTCACCGGCTTGTGGTACCCCGAGGGATGGGCTGAACCGGAGATCACCTGGGCGCTGGTGCCGGGTGCGCACGGCATGGGCTACGCAACCGAAGGTGCCCGGCGCGCGCTGCGCGCGGCCTATGAGGACTTCGGATGGACCACGGCCGTGAGCGTGGTGTCGGTCCATAACCCGGCGTCACAGGCGGTGGCCCGCCGGCTCGGCGCGACGCTCGAACGCGAGATCACCTACCGCCATGGACAGGCCCATCTGTACCGCCATGTAGGACTGGCGCAATTGATCCAGTCGTAACGCGGTCACGCTGGCCCGGCGGGGCATCGTTAGGGACCAAGGCACACGCGTCAACGGCTCAAGGCAGGTTCAGGCACTTCGCGCGCGGCCATGGCGGGAGTCTCAGGTACCTGGGTGTTGGCCGACGCCTTCGGTTCCTGCTGTCGCCCCATCTGCAGGTCGTAGAACTTGTGCTGGATGAAGTTCTCGACAAACCCTCTCGCTATCGCGAAAGATTTGAGCCAGTCTCGCTGGGATGCCCTGAGGGAAGATTTGTCTTTGCCAGGCAAGCCCGCCATCAACACACGGTAGAACTCATTCAACCGCTTGTCCTGCACGTCCAACTCGGCAAGACCGCAGTTGAGCATCTCAACCGTGACGCCACCGGATTGTTCCTGCATGGTCCGAGGGGCGTTACACATGCAGCTGCCGCCCACCGCCGAAACTCCAGTTTTCCCAGGACGTCTCCTGCAACACCACCATCACCTGTTCGGTGTCGATGCCGAGTCCGGACAGGCGTTGCATTAGGTCGGCCAGCAGGGCGCGCTTGACCTTCACGCTGCGCCCGACCGACCAGAGGATCTCGATCAGCAGCGCGTCGGCGGTCCGTGGTCGCGCCAGATCGGGGTAGGTCGGGTCCATGTGAACGTCGGCCGGATCGAGCGTGAAGACGCGCTGGAAGCGGTCGGTCTCGGGCACGCCGGACTGCACCAGCGCGGCATGGATGGCGTCGAGCACAGCGGCCTTGTAGACGGCGGGTCGGCGTTGGCGCAGGGTCAGGGTGACGATGGGCATGTCGGTTCTCCCCGGGAGCCTCAGGCTGCGGCACGCCGGTCCAGCCGGGCCTGCAGCCGCCGCGCGCTGCGGCTCAGCCGTTCGCTGGCGCTCTGCTGGACCCGAACCCACACCGCGTCGGCGCCGCGCCAGAAATCGTTGATGGCCTGGTGACGGTCGCTCTCGGCTTGGCGAAGCGCAGCGGCGTGTTGATGGGCACGAATGAGGGTGTCGAGGCGATCGGGTGTCATCTGAGGCTCCTGAAGGTTGGCGGTGACCACACTTTCCATGCAAAGCCAATCTATGGAAACCTCCTTGAATGACAATTGGCTTTGCAATTCAAGCAAAACCAAGGAGCAACCGGATGAACCTGGACCTGGACGAAGCCGCCCTGTTTCTTCGGGTGGCGGAACTCGGCTCGCTCTCGGCCGCCGCGCGCGAGCGCAACGCACCGGTCAGCCAGGTCTCGCGCACGCTGGCGCGGCTGGAGTCGCGCTGGGGCGTCCGGCTGATGCACCGGACCACCCATGGCCTGAGCCTGACCGACGAGGGCGATACCTTCGCCGCACATGCCCGACGGCTGGTCGATACCCGCGACGAGCTGGCGGCGGCGCTGCACATCAAGCGGGGCGGTCCCAGCGGCTGGGTGCGGCTGGCGGTCAGCCCCGCACTGGCCGAGGCAGTGATCGCGCCGAGCCTGCCCTCGCTCTACGACCAGTACCCGCAGTTGCAGGTCGAGGTGATGGCCGACGACAGGCTGCACGACATGGCGCGCGACGGCGTCGACGTCGCGATCCGCACCGGCTCACCCGCAGGCGACAACCTGGTGGCGCGCCCCATGGCCGAGCACGGCCGGCGCCTGTTCGCCTCTCCTGCCTACCTGCAACGCTTCGGCACGCCACAACACCCGGACGACCTGGCGCAGCACCGGCTGATCACCAGCAGTGCCAGCCCGCTGCTCAACCGCTGGCCATGGTCCGAACAGGCCGGCCAGCCCAGGGGCAGCGCGTACCAGGCACGCGGGCACACCCGCAGCGACAACACCTCGCTGACGCTGGCACTGGTGCTGCAGGGGGTCGGCATTGCCCGCCTGAACGACGTGGTGAGCCGTCGTTACCTTGCCGCCGGTGCATTGGTCGCAGTGCTCGACGAGTGGTTCGATCGCAGCCGGGTGCCGATCTACGCGGTGATGCTGCCCGAACGTCATCGCCTGCCCAAGATCCGGGCCTGCATCGAGCACTGGTCCGCGTGGATGCAGGGAAAAGGCTGAACGCAGACGCTATCAGCCAACGCTCATCGCATCCGCTTCCGACCCGGCGGGTTCGGACAGAAAGATGCCTGGCATGTGCGTCACGTCGCCACAGACCGTTTCTCAAGAACCAATGCCCGATGTCCCCCGTGTTGCTCTGGCATTACTGCTCCGCAAAAGACAGCACAGTCAATCGCCGGTCCCGGCTGCCTGGAGGATGAAGTCGATGGCCGCGCAAACCGCCGCCACCTGCGCCGCCTCGCATTGCGACGGCGTTGCCCGGGGACTGTCGGGATAGACCTCGGTTGTCGTGGTGTAGGGGGCGCCGGTGATGCTGGTGCACAAACCCAGCGAACGCAGCGCATAGCGGATCACGCCCGGCGCAACGACCGGCGAGCCGATGATGCCGCCCTGCGCATCGGGCTCTGCGATATGGGTGACCCGGGCCACGGCGTCGATGATCGCGTGCTGGAATGCGGGCTGCGGATTCTCCTCGTCGTCAACCAGGTAGAAACCATCCGGGATCTCGCAGGGCTCGAACGGCTCTCCGTCGCGCGCGGCCTTGGCGGGACGGAATTCGGACTCGTCGCTGTCGGTGGTCTCGTGCAGATCGATGTGGGCGGAGAACCGGCCCTTCAGCGGCGCCACGAGACGCATGAGTGCCGCCGACTCCTGCGCCGGACTGGGCTCCCGGAAGGATCGGTTGGGGTCGACGGCATCGAAATTCCAGCGCTGTATTCGCTCATAGGCCCAGGGACTGACACACGGCGCGACCAGCAGGTTCACACGATCAGCGTAGGCCGCCGCGTGCGCCTCCAGAAAACGCAGCGCACCCGACACGCCGCTGGTCTCATACCCGTGCACGCCGCCGGTCACCAGCACCAGCGGGCGGTCGTCCCGCCAGCCGCGGCTACGCAGGCACAACAGGGGAAACGTCTCGCCGTCATAGGCCAGCTCCCCGTATGTCAGCACGTCCAGGCGGTCGCGCAGCCGGTCCACGCGTGGCATCACGTCGTCGGCGTAGCTGCGACGGCGCTGTTGTGCCGCGCGCCACTGTTCTCGTTCGGCGGTGGACCAGGGCTGCCCGGGAGTGCCGATGGAACGGAAAACGGCGGAAGAGTCGGTGTGCGTATTCATGAGCGGCCTTGTTCGCGGGCGACAATGTGACCCATGAATTTTGCAGAACGCCTCAAGACCCTGCCTTCCGTCGCCCACCTCGCCTCGATGGACCTGCTGGACGACACCGGCCATGTGGTCGCCACGATCCTCAACCAACCGGGCCAGGCCGGCTCCCTGGCCATCTACCACGCGCTGGCACAACAGGACGGCGGCCGCATCACGCCGAAGGCTGCCGCGACGGGATTGCAGTGGTACGCCGAGCACACCGCTGACGCCCTGGCCCATCCGGGCAAGCACCCGAACATCGACAGGCTCGTTTCCTGGTCACAGGGCACGGCGACGTATCTGGTGCGACTGCACAACGCCTGACCGGCGGTCAGATTCGCGTCAAGGGGCTTGAACTACAATCGCGGGCTATGTTTGTCGCCAGCCCGTTCCTCCTGAACAAAGCACCCGCCGCCCTGGCCGGTGTGGCCGTGCGCGCAACCTCCATCAAAACCACGACCATTAAGGGCTGATCCAGCCTGGTTCGTCGTGCGCCCTCCCCGGCCAGACGAGCCGGGCAAGTCGGTCTGGTCTGGACCTGTTTTATTCACTTGAAAGGGCATTCTCAATGAGCAAGTTGGTTGGTCTGGTCGGCTGGCGTGGCATGGTCGGCTCCGTGTTGATGGATCGCATGGTCGAGGAAAAAGACTTCGACCTGATCGAACCGCTGTTTTTCTCCACTTCCAACGCCGGCGGCAAGGCCCCCGCGATGGCCAAGAACGAGACCACGCTGCAGGACGCGAACAACATCGACGCTCTCAAGCGCTGCGAGATCATCATCACCGCCCAGGGCGGCGACTACACCAACGAGGTGTACCCCAAGCTGCGCGCCGCCGGCTGGAACGGCCACTGGATCGACGCGGCGTCGGCCCTGCGCATGGAAAAGGACGCCGTCATCATCCTCGACCCGGTCAACATGCCGGTGATCAAGAACGCCCTGGCCAAGGGTGGCAGGGAATGGATCGGCGGGAACTGCACCGTGTCCTGCATGCTGATGGGCGTGGGCGCGCTGTACAAGGCCGGTCTGGTCGAGTGGATGTCCACCCAGACCTACCAGGCCGCATCCGGCGGCGGTGCACAGCACATGCGCGAGCTGCTGACGCAGTACGGCACGCTGAACGCCGAAGTGAAGGCCCTGCTGGACGACCCCAAGAGCGCCATCCTGGAAATCGACCGCAAGGTGATCGCCAAGCAGCGCAGCCTGACGGGCGCCGAAACCGCCAACTTCGGCGTGCCGCTGGGCGGCAGCCTAATCCCCTGGATCGACAAGGACCTGGGCAACGGCATGTCCAAGGAAGAGTGGAAGGGCATGGCCGAGACCAACAAGATCCTGGGTCTGGGCGAGGGCTTCGGCTCGGCCGCGATCCCGGTCGACGGTTTCTGCGTGCGCGTGGGCGCCATGCGCTGCCACAGCCAGGCCCTGACCTTCAAGCTGAAGAAGGACGTGCCGGTGGCCGACATTGAAGCCATGATCGCCGCCGACAACCCTTGGGCCAAGGTCGTGCCGAACACGCGTGAAGCCACCATCAAGGACCTGACGCCCGTGGCTGTGACCGGCACCATGACCATCCCGGTCGGCCGCATCCGCAAGCTGGCCATGGGTCCGGAATACGTCGGTGCGTTCACCATCGGCGACCAGCTTCTGTGGGGCGCTGCCGAGCCGCTGCGCCGCATGTTGCGCATCCTGCTTGACGCCTGACACTACTTCTTACTTACTTTGACAAAAGCCGGTCCTTGGGACCGGCTTTGTCGTTGTGAGTCCGCAACGACAACACCGCCGATCACCCGACCAAAGGTCGCCCTGGAAACTCAAGCGGATTCTCAGCTTGTCACCGTAATACGTTGATGTTATGGTCAATTCTCGGTTTTTTACGTCGAGGTTCAAGTGCCCCATCCCACCCGCCCTACCCCTTTGTTCGGGACCATGACAACGTCCGTGGAAGCCGAACGGCGAGGCGCAGCGAAGTTACAGGCCGTGGCTGCGGCGGCGCTGTTGTGCGCCGGTCTGCTGCACCACGTCGATGCGTCGGCACTGGCACTGGGCCGCGTGGCGGTGCAATCCGCGCTGGGAGAGCCGCTGCGAGCCGAAGTCGAAGTCCTCGACATCACAGCAGAAGAATCTGGCAGCCTTCGCGTCGGCGTGGCCTCTGCGGAAGCATTCCGCGCTGCCGGCATGGAACTCAGCGGAGCGCTGGGCGGTTTGCAGGTGAGCCTGCAGCGTCGTGCGGACGGGCGGCCCTATCTGAGTCTCACTGGATCCCGGCCGGTCAACGAACCGTTCCTGGACATGGTGCTGGAAGTGAACTGGGCATCCGGCAAGCTGGTTCGCGACTACACCCTGCTGCTGGACCCCCCAAAGATCGCCGCGCCAGCGCCCGCCCCCGTCAATGCGGCGGTTTCGCGTGCGCCGACAGCCGCACCGACGGCGCCGGCCACTGCAGCGCCGGGCGCTCCCGCCTCGACTTCGATCATGCCGACGGCCACGCCAGCAGCAAAACCGGCGACACGGGCGGAAAAAGCCGCACCCAAAAGCGAAGTGCCTGCCGCCGAGCCGTCCGCCCCAAGCAAGGCCGCCGATGCTGGCGAACAGAAGCAGGTCCGCGTCAAGGCGGGCGACACCGCAGGGCGGATCGCGTCCGCCAACCTCCCCGCCAACGCCTCGCTTGACCAGATGCTGGTCACGATGCTGCGCAACAACCCGAAGGCTTTCATCGGTGGCAATGTCAACCGCATCCGGTCTGGCGCAATCCTCGACCTCCCCACCGAGGCCGCAGCCATCGATGTGACGGCCACCGAGGCCCGGCGGATCGTCGCCGCACAAAGCCGCGATTTCAATGAGTTCCGCCGCAGGCTGGCCAGTGCCGCGCCTGCTGCGCCGGTCGCTGCTGCAGATCGCCAGGCCACCGGCAAGGTGCAGACCGAGATTGAAGACAAAAAACCTGCAGCCGCCACGCAGGACAAGCTGACCCTCTCCAAGGGCTCCGCAGGCCAGAACGCGAAGGAAGACAAGATCGCCAAGGAGCGACAGGCCAAGGAGTCCACGACGCGTGTGGCCGAGCTGTCCCGCAACATCGACGAGTTGTCGAAGCTGACACCTGCGGCTCCGGCTGGCGCCCCTGCGGCACCGGCAAAGCCAGCCGCAACCCCGGCCACACCGTCGATTCCTGTCGGCACACCGGCTGCGGCAAAGCCGCCCGCGACTCCGCCCGCAGCGCCGGCACCCGCAGCCGTCGCACCTGCGGCCGCTCCTGCTGCGGCACCGGTCGCCGCTGCGCCTGCGCCAGCACCTGCCCCGACGCCTTCGCCGGCTGCACCTGCGGCCACGCCGCCTGCACCTGCACCTGCACCTGCACCTGCACCTGCACCTGCACCTGCACCTGCACCTGCACCTGCACCTGCACCTGCACCTGCACCTGCACCTGCACCTGCACCTGCACCTGCACCCAAGCCCCCGGCACCGCCCGCCACGCCGGCCCCCGCACCAGCCGAAGAGCCGTCCTTCATCAGCCAGTTACTGGACAACCCGTACGTCCTGCCTGGCGCGGGCGCGTTGCTGGCACTGCTCGGTGGTTTCGGCTTCTATCGCATGCGCCAGAAGAAGAAGGGCAGCGGCGTCGACAGCTCCTTCCTGGAGAGCCGCCTTCAGCCCGACTCCTTCTTCGGGTCCAGTGGAGGCCAGCGCATCGACACCAACGAAGCGACTGCCTCAGGCTCCTCGATGGTCTACTCCCCCAGCCAGCTCGATGCCGCCGGTGACGTGGATCCGGTGGCAGAGGCGGACGTGTACCTGGCCTACGGACGTGACCTCCAGGCGGAGGAAATCCTCAAGGAAGCCATGCGCAGCGCACCAACGCGCGTGGCCATCCACAACAAGCTGATGGAGATCTACGCCAAGCGTCGTGACGCGAAGGCCTTCGAAGTGGTGGCCACCGAGGCCTACGGACTCACGCAAGGCCAGGGACCCGAATGGGAGCACGCCTGCGAGCTGGGCAAAGAGCTGGACCCCGAGAACCCGATGTACAAGCCCGGGGGTGCGCCTGCGGCACGGCCGGGCGCCCCTGCGCAACCGGTCGGCGGCGTCCCCAACACGGTGCCTTTCGGCGCCAGCACCCTGGGCCAGAACAGCAAGTCCGATGCCGTGGACAGCAGCCTGGACCTCGATCTGGACTTTATCGAAGAGTCATCCCGCGCGCCGCTTGGCCGGGACTCGGTGCTTTCCGCGCCGGCCCCTGTCTCCGCAATGGATGACCTTTCGCAGACCGAAGTGCTGACATCCAAGCCTGACAGCCTGGGGGCAGCGGCTTCGCGCCCCATGGACTTCGACCTGGATTTCCCGTCAGACCCCATGCCGCTGACACCTGAGCCCATGGCCTCGGCAGCTCCGCAGCCGACCTTCGACGACGGTGAAGTGCTGCCGGATTTCGACCTGTCGGTGCCGTCGCAACCCGCTCCTGCCAGCGCGGCCCCGCCAGCCGAGTTGATGTCGTTCGACCTCGACGGCCTGAATCTGGATCTCGACAAGGGTGCTGCTGCGACCCCCACCGAGATGGGTGGCGATGCGCTGAGCGGAGAAAACCCGCTGGAAACCAAACTCTCGCTGGCCGAGGAATTCCGTGCCATCGGAGACCTGGAAGGCGCCCGGTCACTGGCAGAGGAAGTGCTGGCTGAGGCCAGCGGCGCGCTCAAGACCAAGGCCAGCGCCTTCCTGGCCGACCTGGCCTGACGCGCGCCCGGACCTTGTCTGCCACAGACCCCGACACATCTCGCCCGCACGGGCGAGATGGTTGTCGCATCGCCCTGGGCGTCTCCTACAACGGCCGTGCCTACGACGGTTGGCAAAGCCAGCCCAGCGGGAACACGGTCCAGGACCGGCTGGAGCGCGCACTGTCCCGGTTTCTCGCTGTAGAGAGCGTCAACACCCTGTGCGCCGGCCGTACCGACGCAGGGGTGCACGGCCTGAATCAGGTGGTGCACTTCGACAGCATGCTCGAGCGCCCGGACAACGCCTGGGTGCGTGGCACCAACAGCTTTCTGCCGCCCGACATCGCCGTGCAGTGGGCACGCCATGTGCCGCCGGGTTTTCATGCCCGCGCCAGCGCCACCGGGCGGCGCTACGCCTACGTCCTGCTGGAATCGCCCGTGCGCCCGAGCGTGGACCACGGACAGGTCGGCTGGGTATTCCGCCCACTGGACCAGACCTCCATGCAGCGGGCCGCGGACAGCCTGCTGGGCGAACACGACTTCACCTCGTTCCGCGCCTCGTCCTGCCAGGCACACAGCCCGGTCAAGGACATGCGGCGCATCACCATTGCCCGCCGTGGCGCCTACTGGCGTTTCGAGTTCGAGGCCTCGGCCTTCCTGCACCACATGATCCGCAACATCATGGGCTGCTTGATTGCCGTCGGGACCGGGAACCGCCCGCCGTCGTGGATGGCCGAAGTGCTGGCAGCAAAAAGCCGCGACGTCGCTGCGCCCACGTTCGCACCCGACGGGCTGTACTTCCTCGGGCCGGTCTACGATCCGTCCTGGAATCTCCCAGACCGCACCCCTGCATTCGACTGGTTGCCCTGAGCCCCATGACCCACCGCACCCGCATCAAGATTTGTGGCCTCACCCGCGAAAGCGATGTGGATGCCGCGGTGCGTGCCGGTGCCGATGCGATCGGCTTCGTGCTCTACCCCAACAGCCCGCGATTCGTGTCGCCGGAACGGGCCGGCGAGTTGGCGCGCCGCCTGCCGCCATTCGTGACGCCGGTGCTGCTGCTCGTCAACGCCAGCCCTGAATTCATCGCCCAGGGCCTGGCCGCCGTGCCCCATGCTCTGTTGCAGTTTCACGGCGACGAAACCCCTGCCGACTGCCTGGCCGCAGGCCGTCCGTTCATGCGCGCTGCGCGCATTCCCCCTGGTCCGGCCGGCGCGGGCTTCGATCTCCTAAAATACGCGTCCGACTTCGCTGCCGCGCAGGCCATCCTGCTCGATGCCCACGTAGAGGGCTACGGCGGTGGTGGTCAATCCTTCGACTGGAATGCTTTCCCTTGGTCACATCCGCTACTAAACGCCAGCTCTCGCCTCGTTTTGTCTGGTGGACTCACGCCTGCAAACGTGACCGATGGCATTCGCCTCGTGCGGCCTTGGGCCGTTGACGTGAGCTCCGGGGTCGAAGTCTCCAAAGGCATCAAGGACCCCGACAAGATGCTCGCCTTCGTGGCCGCCGTGCGAGCGGCCGACGCGCAACACCCCCGCCCCAGCTGACCCTTGGTTCCAACGTGAACGGGTGGCTCGGGCCCAGCAACGAGACCCCTCACATGGACACCAGCACCTACCAGCAACCCGACGCCCTCGGCCACTTCGGCATCTACGGCGGCAGCTTCGTGAGCGAGACGCTCACCCACGCCATCAACGAGCTCAAGGCCGCGTACGCCAAGTACCAGCACGACCCAGAGTTCCTGGCCGAATTCCGCAAGGAACTTGCCCATTTCGTCGGCCGGCCCAGCCCGGTCTACCACGCAGAGCGCATGAGCCGCGAACAGGGCGGCGCGCAGATCTTCCTCAAACGCGAAGACCTCAACCACACCGGCGCGCACAAGATCAACAACGTGATCGGCCAGGCCATGCTCGCCAAGCGCATGGGCAAGCCGCGCGTGATCGCCGAAACCGGTGCCGGACAACACGGCGTGGCCACCGCCACCATCTGCGCGCGCTACGGCCTGGAGTGCGTGGTGTACATGGGCAGCGAAGACGTGAAGCGCCAGAGCCCCAACGTTTACCGCATGAAGCTGCTGGGCGCGACCGTGGTGCCGGTCGAGTCGGGCAGCAAAACGCTCAAGGACGCGCTCAACGAAGCCATGCGCGACTGGGTCGCCAACGTGGACAACACCTTCTACATCATCGGCACCGTGGCCGGACCTCACCCGTATCCCATGATGGTGCGCGACTTCCAGAGCGTGATCGGCAACGAATGCCTGGTGCAGATGCCGCAGATGCTGAAGGAAGCCGGCTGCGAAGGCGATCAGCCCGACGCGGTGGTCGCCTGCGTGGGCGGTGGCAGCAACGCCATGGGCATCTTCTACCCTTACATCAACCACAGCGCCACGCGCCTGATCGGCGTCGAGGCGGCGGGTGAAGGCCTGGACAGCGGCAAGCACTCCGCGTCGCTGCAAAAGGGCAGCCCCGGCGTGCTGCACGGCAACCGCACCTACGTGCTGCAAGACGACAACGGCCAGGTCACCGAGACGCACAGCGTCAGCGCCGGCCTGGACTACCCCGGCGTCGGCCCCGAGCATGCCTTCCTCAAGGACATCGGCCGCGCCGAGTACGTCGGCATCACCGACAAGGAGGCGCTCGAAGCCTTCCACTACCTCTGCCGCACCGAGGGCATCATCCCCGCGCTCGAATCCAGTCACGCTGTGGCCTACGGCATGAAGCTGGCCAAGACGATGAAGCCGACGCAGTCCGTGCTGGTCAACCTCTCCGGCCGCGGCGACAAGGACATCGGCACCGTGGCCGACCTCTCGAACGCCGACTTCTACTGCCGCCCCAGCTGCCGCGGCCAGTCCGTCAAGGGCGGCGCCGAATCCGTTGTGAAGGTCTCCAAATGAGCCGCATCGAAAAAACCCTGAGCGCACTCAAGGCGCAGAACCGCAAGGCCCTGATTCCCTTCGTCACCGCCGGTTTCCCCTATGCCGACATCACGCCCAAGCTGATGCACGGCATGGTCGAGGGCGGCGCCGACATCATCGAACTCGGGGTCCCGTTCTCCGATCCGTCGGCCGATGGCCCGGTGATCCAGAAGGCCGGTGACCGCGCGCTGGCGCTGGGCATCGGTCTGGCGCAGGTGATCGCCATGGTGCGCGAGTTCCGCAAGGAGAACGATGCCACACCAGTGGTGCTCATGGGTTATGCCAACCCGATCGAGCGCTACGACCAGAAGCACGGCGCAGGCAGCTTCGTGCGCGATGCCTCTGCCGCCGGCGTGGACGGTGTGCTGGTGGTGGACTACCCACCCGAGGAATGCGAGGACTTCGCCGCCGCGCTGCGCGCCGCGAACATGGACCTGATCTTCCTGCTGGCCCCGACCAGCACCGACGAGCGCATGGCCCAGGTGGCGCGCGTGGCCAGCGGCTACGTTTACTACGTCTCGCTCAAGGGCGTGACCGGCGCCGGCACGCTGGACGTGGGCCAGGTCGAGGCGATGCTGCCGCGCATCCGGGCGCATGTGAGCATCCCCGTCGGTGTGGGCTTCGGCATTCGCGACGCGGAAACGGCGAAGGCGATTGGCAAGACCGCCGACGCAGTCGTGATCGGCAGCAAGATCATCCAGCTGATCGAGCACGAGCCGTTCGAGAAAGTGGTGCCGGTAGCGGCGCACTTCCTGCGCACCATCCGGAAAGCCCTGGACGCATAATCCGCCATCCCTAAGCCGGCCCCTGAGACCGGCCCACCGTTAGGAGTTTCTGATGTCCTGGCTTGAAAAACTGCTGCCGCCCAAGATCACGCACACCGACCCGGCCGAGCGCCGCAGCGTGCCCGAGGGCCTGTGGATCAAGTGCCCGAGCTGCGAGGCCGTGCTCTACAAGACCGACCTGGAGAAGAACCAGAACGTCTGCCCGCACTGCAGCCACCACCACCGCATCGGTGCGCGTGCGCGCCTGAACGCCTTCCTTGATGCCGAAGGCCGCTATGAGCTGGCGCAAGAGGTGCTGCCGGTCGACGCGCTGAAGTTCAAGGACAGCCGCAAATACCCCGAGCGCCTCAAGGAAGCGCTGGAAACCACGGGCGAGACCGACGCGCTGATCGTCATGGGCGGAGCGGTGCAGGGCATCAGCCTGGTGGCCGCCTGCTTCGAGTTCGACTTCATGGGCGGCTCCATGGGCTCGGTGGTCGGTGAACGCTTCGTGCGCGGTGTTGAAGAAGCCATCGCCCAGAAGGTTCCCTTCGTCTGCTTCACCGCCACCGGCGGCGCGCGCATGCAGGAAGGCCTGCTGTCGCTGATGCAGATGGCCAAGACCAACGCGGCGCTGACCCGCCTGGCCAAGAAGAACCTGCCCTACATCAGCGTGCTGACCGACCCGACCATGGGCGGCGTCTCGGCCGGCTTCGCCTTTGTGGGCGACGTCGTGATCGCCGAACCCAAGGCGCTGATCGGTTTTGCCGGCCCCCGCGTGATCGAGAACACCGTGCGCGTGAAGCTGCCCGAAGGCTTCCAGCGCGCCGAGTTCCTGCAGACCAAGGGCGCGGTGGACTTCATCTGCGATCGCCGCGAGTTGCGCAGCACCGTGGCCAACACGCTGGCCATGCTGCAGCGCCAGAGCGCGGATGCGGTGGTGGCCGATTGAGTGACGCCGGCCCGCTGACGCTGAACCAGTTGCCCCTGTTTCCGCTGCAGACGGTGCTGTTTCCCGGCGGCTGGATGCCGCTGCGCATCTTCGAGGTGCGCTACCTGGACATGATCAAGCGCTGCCATGCGGCGGGGGCCCCCTTTGGAGTGGTCTGCCTGAGCGAAGGCAGCGAAGTGCGTCGCGCCGACCCTGCAGCGCCCGACGGCTTTGCTCATGAGGCCTTCTTTCCGGTCGGCACACTGGCGCGGATCGAACAGGTCGCCCATCCGCAGCCAGGCCTGATGTTCATCCACTGCCGCGGCCAGCAGCGGTTTCACATCACGGCCAGTCACCGGCTGACGCATGGCCTCTGGGTCGCAGACGTTCGGCTCGACGACCCCGAACCTGCGGTACCGGTCCCCAGCCATCTGCGCAGCACACGGGATGCGCTGCAACGCGTGCTCGCCAATCTGCAGGAGCGCGAACCGACGTCGATGAACGAACTGCCTTTGCAACCGCCCTATCAGTGGGAAGACAGCGGCTGGGTGGCGAATCGATGGGCCGAGCTGCTGCCGGCACCAGCCGAACTCAAGCAGCGGCTGATGACGCTGGACAACCCGATGCTGCGGCTGGAGCTGATCTCCGACCTGCTGGACAAGCTGGGCGTCGAGCGGTAGTCAGGGCAACAGGCTCAGCGCGTGCATGTAGCGCGCACTGACCATCAGACCGTCCCAGTCCATCGCCTCCCCCCGGGGCAGCAGCGCCAGACGGCGCTCTTCGCTGGCCGGGTTGGGCTGCCAGTCACCCTGCACCATCGCCGTGGACAGCGCCTCGATCGCCTCGTCGATGGGCGCGCCACCATGCACCACGCTCTGGTTGCACAGCAGCACCATGTCACCGCCTGCAGTGAGCGCGGCCAGAGCGGCCTCGGTGAAGCTCACCTCGCGCCCTTCGATGCGGCGGGCAGCGGCCATACTCAGGTCGTCGCTGAAGATGGCGCCCGTGAAACCCAGGCGGTGGCGCAGCACATCCTGCAGCCAACGGGGCGAGAAGCCAGCCGGTTTGTTGTCCACCCTCGGATAGATCACGTGTGCGGGCATCACCGCATCCAGACTGGCCGACAGCCAGCCATAGGGCGCGGCATCCTCGGCCAGAATGGCCTTGAGACTGCGCTTGTCGACCGGGATCGCCAGATGCGAGTCGGCCTTCACAAAGCCATGACCGGGGAAATGCTTGCCGCAGTTGCCCATGCCACTGGCGCGCAGGCCATGCATCAGCGCCTGCGCCAGCACGCTCACCATGCGCGGGTCGCGTCCGAAGGACCGGTCCCCGATCACCGAGCTTTCGCCATGGTCCAGGTCGAGCACGGGCGTGAAGCTCAGGTCAACGCCGCAGGCCCGCAATTCAGCGCCCAGGACATAGCCTGCGGCTGAGGCGGAATTGGTGGCCCGCAGGGCCGGGCCGCCTTCAAGCTCATCCTTCTGCGGCGCCGACAGCCACAACTGGCCGAAAGCGGCCATGGGCGGCAGGTGGGTGAATCCATCGGTTCGGAAGCGTTGCACGCGCCCGCCTTCGTGATCCACCGCAATCAGGAGGTCGGGACGCACGGCCTTCACCTGCGCGCACAGCCTCGCCAGTTGCTCGCGGCTCTGCCAGTTGCGACCGAACAGGATGAGGCCGCCGACCAGGGGGTGCGCCAGACGCTGGCGGTCGGTGTCGGTCAGTTCGACACCAGCAACGTCGATGATCAGAGGTGCGTGGGTGTGCATGTCAGTCTTTCTCGACCACGACAAAACTCGCGGCGTAATCGGTCTCGTCGGTCACGGTCACGTGGGCGCGCAGGCCCTGTGACTCGAACCACATCTTCAGTTCGCCATGGAGCACGATCACCGGCTGGCCACTGGCCAGGTTGAGGATCTCGCAGCGCCGCCACGCCATCGGCGTGTGCATGCCAAAACCAATCGCCTTGGAGAAGGCTTCTTTCGCCGAGAAGCGGGTGGCGAGATAGCGCAGGCCCCGCTGCGGCCAACGCGCCCCGCGTCGGCGCCAGATCGCCAGCTCCTGCTCCCCGAGCACCCGCTGGGCGAAGCGCTCGCCCTGGCGCTGAAACGTGGCCTCGATGCGGCGGATGTCGCAGATGTCGGTGCCAATGCCGAAGATCATGCAAAGGCGTCCGCGATGCAGCGGTTGTAGTCCCTGACGGTGGCGGCGTAGCCCAGCTCCAGCGCATCGGCAATCAGCGCGTGGCCGATCGACACTTCGGCCACGCCCGGCACCACCCGCAGAAAGGCCGTGAGGTTGTCGCGGTTGAGGTCGTGGCCGGCGTTCACTCCCAGGCCGGCATCAAGCGCGGCCCGGGCCGCTGCCCGGTAGCGCGCCAGTTGATGTTCGCCGGCTGGCGTGGACCACGCCGCCGCATAGGGCTCGGTGTAGAGCTCGACACGGTCGGCGCCCACGGCCCTCGCTGCGGCCATCTGCGCCGGCTCCGGGTCCATGAACAGGCTCACGCGGGCGCCCAGGGCCCTGGCCTGCTCGATCACCGGGCGCAAGCGATCGGCATCCTGCGGGAAGGCCCAGCCGTGGTCGCTGGTGAACTGCCCTTCGCTGTCGGGGACAAAGGTGAGCTGGTGCAGCGGAAGGCCGCGCGCCCGGACCTCGTGCGCCACTGCCATCAGGTTGTGAAACGGATTGCCCTCGATGTTGAATTCACGGTCAGGCCATTCGCGCATCAGCTCGGCCAGGTCGAAGACATCGTGGAGACGAATGTGGCGTTCGTCCGGCCGCGGATGCACGGTGATGCCCCGCGCACCTGCCTGCAGACACAGGGTCGCGGCGCGGGTGACAGAGGGGATGCCGAGGTGACGCGTGTTGCGCACCAGAGCCACTTTGTTGAGATTGACCGACAGTGCGGTCATATCGGATGCAGCGTGTGCCATGGGTCAAGGGGACGGAATGCCGGAGGCTGCTGCACCGGGTTCGGCGGCCATGCGGGGCCGCACCAGGGACTGCACATCCAGCAGCAATTGACGGGTCCGGAACACCCGGACGCCGCTATGGTAGTGCAGCAGGGCACGCAACTGTGGCTGCAAACCCGCCTGGCAGGCGGCGCAGACGCGCAAAGAGGCGATGAAGGGATCCGGCCCCTGCAGCGCTGCCTGCAGTGAGAGCCATTGCCCGGCACCGAGCGCCTGAGCATCGTCTTCGTTCGCCCGGCAAAGACCGGATTCGGGGCTGAGCACGTAGACGCCCGCGTCGTCCAGCGGCGCCAGCGTGCTGCCCTCACACCCGAGGTCGGGCAACAGCCCGACCGACTGCAACAGCAACAACTCGAAAGCCCGCAGGATCGGCTGCTGGGCGTCGGCCTTCTCGGCCAGCAACTGCACCGCCAGCGCATAGTGATCGAAGAGGCCGGGATGGGGGTCGTCACGCGCGAGCAGGCGCATCAGCAACTCGTTGAGGTAGCTGCCCGAGAGAAGCGCGTCGCCGGTCGGCATGACGTGGCCGCCCTGCCATTGCGCGGCCTTGAGCGTGCGCACCTCGGCGTCGCCCCCCCAGCTCAGCGCCAGCGGCTGCAGCGGCAGCAGCACCGGGCGGAACTGCGAGGTCGGCTTCTTGACACCCTTGGCCACCAGCGCGATACGCCCGTGGTGGCGTGTGAAGACTTCGAGGATGAGACTGGACTCGCTCCAGTCGTAGCGGTGAAGAACGAAAGCGGGTTCTTCAGATGTCCGGCGCGTGGCCATTCCTGTCACTCGTAACCGAACGACCTGACACGGGCATCGTCATCGGCCCATCCCGAACGAACCTTGACCCACAGCTCCAGAAACACCTTGCAGTTCCAGATCTTCTCCAGCTCCTGCCGGGCCTCGGTGCCGATGCGCTTGAGCTTCTCGCCCTTCTCGCCGATCACCATGCCCTTGTGCCCTTCGCGCTCGACCACAATCGATGCGGCGATACGTTTGAGGGCGCCCTCCTCCTCGAACTTGTCAATCACCACCGTGGAGGTGTAGGGCAATTCGTCGCCCGTGAGACGGAACAGTTTCTCGCGCACCATCTCGGCGGCCATAAAGCGTTCGCTGCGATCGGTCAGCTCCTCCGGATCGTGCATCCAGGGCTGCTGCGGCAGGTACTTCTCGCAGATCGCGAACAGGCGCTGGATGTCGCGTGGCGTCTTGGCCGACATCGGCACGAACTCGGCAAACGAGCGCTTCTCCTGCATGGATTTCAGCCAGGGCGCCAGGTCCCCCCGACGATGCACGAGGTCGAACTTGTTGGCCAGCAGGATCACCGGCACCGCCGCCGGCAGCAGCTCCAGCACCTTCTGGTCGGCGGGTGTGAAATGGCCTGCCTCGACCACGAACAGGATCAGGTCCACGTCCGTCACCGCGCCCAGCACCGTCTTGTTTAGCGAGCGGTTCAGCGCATTGCCGTGCCGGGTCTGGAAGCCAGGTGTATCGACAAACACGAACTGGCTCACGCCCTCCGTGCGGTAGCCGGTGATACGGTGGCGGGTGGTCTGGGCCTTGCGCGAGGTGATGCTGATCTTCTGACCGACCAGGGCGTTGAGCAGGGTCGATTTGCCGACGTTCGGCTTGCCAACGATCGCCACATAGCCGCAGCGCTGCAACGAAGGATCCACCGGCTCAGAGGCCTCAATGGATGCGTCAGTGGCCGCCGCCTCTGGCAGGCTTTTCCCCAGTGCCTTGGCGAGCATCGCATCCAGATCGGCTTCCGGTTGGGCGGAGGGAGTCGCCTCAGGCGAATGACGGGGTGGTCGGGGCATGGAAGACAGTGTCCGGAAAAAACAGGGGGTTGTCACTGCGGAGGCTTGGTCAGCCCGGCTTCGTGGTCCCGCAGGTATTGCAGCATGGCGGCCGCTGCCGCCTGTTCGCCGGCCCGGCGCGAGGCACCAAGGCCCCGCTCACCGCGTTGCAGCTCTTCGACCAGGCACTCCACGTCAAACGTCTGACGGTGCGCCTCACCGGTGGTCGCGACCACGCGGTATTGCGGGAGCTTCATCTTGCGCGCCTGCAGCCACTCCTGCAGGTCGGTTTTGGAGTCCTTGCCCATGGCGCTCATCTGGGCGTTGAGCTCAATGCCGCCGTACAGGCGCCGCACCAGGTCGGAGGCCACATCGAATCCCGCATCCAGATACACCGCGCCGATCACGGCCTCGAGCGCATCCGCGAGGATGGACGGGCGCTTGTGCCCTCCCGAGCGTTTCTCGCCATCGCCCAGCCGAAGCCCCACCGACAGCGATAACCCGACGGCCATCTGGTGCAGGGCATCCTGCTTGACCAGATTGGCCCTGATCCGCGAGAGATCGCCCTCGGGCAGACGGTCGAGCTTTTCGAACAACAGCCCGGACACGGCCAGGTTCAGGACCGAATCGCCCAGAAACTCCAGCCGCTCATTGTGGTCAGAGGAGAAGCTTCGGTGGGTCAGCGCCCGCTCCAAAAGGCGCGGATGCGCAAACTCGTGTCCAAGGCGCTTTTGAAGCGCCACCAACTCCGGGCTCAAGGAAGGGAAACCTCAGGCCGGGCAGTGACCCGGCGAAAACCTGGCATCACTGCGAAGACCCCGAATACTTCATCACCAGATAGGCGGGCCCCACCAGATGGATCTCGCGGGCGTAATCAAACGACACCACCACGGTGTTGCCCTGTTTGCCGATCTGAAGATCCTTGCCCGAGATGGTTGTGATGTCGTCAATCTGCGCGGCTTTATCGAAGATTGAGCGCACCTCTGCAACCGTCGTGCCTTCAGCCGCCTTTTTGGCTGCCTTCTGCACGGCCATGTACTCCACGTACGTGGGTACCACCTGCGCCAGCGTCACCCCCGCAAATGCCAGGAAGATCCCGACAAAGAGCAGACCAAAGAACGTCAGGCCACGCTGCTGCTGCTTGAGTTTCATCACCCCACCTCCAGAAATATCTCGTTTACTCGAACGAACCGATACGCCCAAGATCACCGAAGTTCATCCAGACAAAGAATGCCTTGCCCACGATGTTGGACTCCGGGACAAACCCCCAAAAACGGGAATCCAGCGAATTATCCCGATTGTCACCCATCATGAAGTAGTGACCGGGTGGAACTTTGCAGACGACACCCTCTGCGGAATAACGACAATTTTCACGAAACGCGAATTCCGCGATCGGTGCCGCATTCGGCGAGCGCATGTCGTCATTGAGGGTGTTGTAGCGGTGCCCGCCGTATTCCTCACCGAACTGCTTGACGTAGCGCATCTGGTCGGCTTCGAAAAAATCGGGCTGATTGCTTCGAGGCACCGGCTGACCGTTGACCGTGAGCTGCTTGTTTAGAAAAGCCACCTCGTCGCCCGGCACGCCAATCACGCGCTTGATGTAGTCGAGGCTGGGCTTGGGCGGATAGTGAAACACCATCACGTCGCCGCGCTGGGGCTCATGGTTCGAAATGAGCTTGGTATTGAACACCGGCAGCCGGATGCCATAGTGAAATTTGTTCACCAGGATCAGGTCGCCCACCCGCAGTGTCGGAATCATCGAGCCCGACGGAATCTTGAATGGTTCGAACAAGAAGCTGCGCAACACGAACACAGCCAGAATCACGGGAAACAGGCCCGCGGTCCAGTCCAGCCACCAGGGCTGCGACAGCATGCGCTGTCGCGCAGACTCGTCGAATCCCAGATCGGTCCGCGCGATTCCCTGGCGGGTGAGCTCTTCCTGCCGACGCTGCACCTCCTGGGCGGCCTGTTCCGTGGCGCGCCGGCGGGCGGGAAGAAAGTGGAACCGCTCAGCCAGCCAATACAGTCCGGTCACCCCCGTGGCAAGCATCAGCAAGAGGGAAAAATTGCCCTCGATCACGCCGAAGAAAAACGCCGCTGCGTACGCGGCGAACGCGGCCAGGATCACTGCCGTGATCACACCCATGGTTTTTTGCATCACTCCTCCACTTGCAGGATGGCCAGGAATGCCTCCTGGGGCACCTCGACCGAACCGATCTGTTTCATGCGCTTCTTGCCGGCCTTCTGCTTCTCAAGGAGCTTGCGCTTGCGGGTGATGTCCCCGCCATAGCACTTGGCCAGCACGTTCTTGCGCAGCGCCTTGATGGTTTCGCGGGCGATCACGTTGCCACCGATGGCTGCCTGGATGGCCACATCGAACTGCTGGCGGCTGATGATCTCGCGCATCTTGGCGGCCACCGCGCGGCCGCGATACTGAGCCTGCGTGCGGTGCACGATGATGGACAGCGCGTCCACCTTCTCGCCGTTGAGCAGCATGTCCACCTTGACCACGTCGGACGCGCGGTACTCCTTGAACTCGTAGTCCATGGACGCGTAGCCACGGCTGACCGACTTGAGCTTGTCGAAGAAGTCCAGCACGATTTCGCCCAGCGGCAGCTCATAGGTCAGCATGACCTGCTTGCCGTGGTAAGCCATGTTGATCTGAACGCCGCGCTTCTGATTGGCCAGCGTCATCACCGGGCCGACATATTCCTGCGGCATGTAGAGGTGCACCGTCACGATGGGTTCGCGGATCTCCTCGATGCGGCCGACGTCAGGCATCTTGGACGGGTTCTCCACCATGATCACTTCGCCGTCGCCCTTGACCACCTGGTAGACCACGCTCGGCGCGGTGGTGATCAGGTCCTGGTCGAATTCGCGCTCCAGCCGCTCCTGCACGATCTCCATGTGCAGCAGGCCCAGGAAACCGCAGCGGAAACCAAAGCCCAGCGCCTGCGACACCTCGGGCTCGTAGCGCAGCGCCGCATCGTTGAGCTGCAGCTTCTCCAGCGCGTCGCGCAACTGGTCATATTCGCTCGCCTCGGACGGATAGAGGCCGGCGAACACCTGCGGCTGCACCTCCTTGAAACCGGGCAATGCTTCGGTGGCAAACGTGAGGTTGGCGCCGCTGCTGGTCTTGATGGCAGTGACCGTGTCGCCCACCTTGGCGGCTTTGAGCTCCTTGATGCCGGCGATGATGTAGCCCACCTCACCGGCCTCCAGCGACTCGCGCGGCTCGTTGTGCGGCGTGAATACACCGAGTTTCTCGGCGTTGTAGAGCGACTCGGTCGCCATCAGCTTGATCTTGTCGCCCCTGGCCAGCCGGCCATCGACCACACGCACCAGCATCACCACACCGACGTAGTTGTCGAACCAGCTGTCGATGATCATGGCGCGCAGCGGTGCATCCGGATTGCCCCTTGGTGCGGGCACCTTGGCCACCACCATCTCCAGGATGTCCTCGACACCCATGCCAGTCTTGGCCGAACACGGCACGGCATCGGTTGCGTCGATGCCGATCACGTCCTCGATTTCCTGCTTGGCGTTGTCCGGGTCGGCCTGCGGCAGGTCCATCTTGTTCAGCACCGGCAACACTTCAACGCCCAGATCCAGCGCGGTGTAGCAGTTGGCCACCGTCTGCGCTTCCACACCCTGGCTGGCGTCCACCACCAGCAGCGCGCCTTCGCACGCAGAGAGTGAGCGCGAAACCTCATATGAGAAGTCCACGTGACCGGGCGTATCGATCAGATTGAGGTTGTAGACCTTGCCGTCGCGCGCCGTGTACTTCAGCGCCGCCGTCTGCGCCTTGATGGTGATACCGCGCTCCTTCTCCAGATCCATGGAGTCGAGCACTTGTTCGCTCATCTCGCGGTCGGAGAGGCCGCCACACAGGGAAATGATGCGGTCGGCCAGTGTGGACTTGCCATGATCGATGTGCGCGATGATGGAGAAATTGCGGATATGGTTCATCAGAAATGCGCAGGAGAGCAGGTCGATACCACCCGGTGGTAGACCATAAAAAAGGGCGCGTCAGGTCGTGACGCGCCCGTAACCAACAATCAATGGCAACTGCGATAGTTGGGATTTCATTGTAGGCAAAAAGCCCAGGCTGCACAGCCAGAAACCACCCGCAGACGCCTGTTGCAACGCAGCAACGCGAAACTTGTTCACAACTCATCCACAGGAAAACGGCACATCTTGTGAACCAGTTGTGGACCGCCCGGGGACAACATCAGCAAACTCCCACATGGTGAACACTGAACAGCGTTCGGTGCCGAAATCCGGAGCGGACAGGCGGGATTTTATCGAATTCGGTCAACACCTGGAAATATTTGTGAGTGTTCACAAACTTATAGGCACGTCCACGGCGCCCGCTTTCGATGAGAAAACCCTGTGGCAAAACAACCAACTCCGGCGGAACCCCGATAAACCCAATGAAGACAAGGGGTTATTTCATCCTGCTCACACGCTTTCGAGGTGTCGTCCACCTCAGCGCGCCACACGGATCACCGCGTATTGGGCCCAGTCGCCACGACGGAACAGCACATTGATGGGACGCGTCTTGTCCAACTTGGCCACCACGGACTCCACCTCCTTGACGCTACCGACCTCGACATTGGCAACCGTCACAATCACATCGCCCTCCCGAAGGCCGGCGCGGGCGGCAGCGCCTTCGGCCACATCCACGCGAACACCCGTCTTGAGGTTCAACTCCTTCTTCTGGGCGGATGTGAGCTCGGACAGCGTCAGACCGAGTGCAGGCAATGCGCTGCCGGCTGGCGGCCGGACCTCAGGCGCGCCAGCGCGCCGATCACCGCGCTCGGGCTCCAATTCAGCCACCGTGATCGTGAGGTCGCGCTGGCTGCCACGCCGGAACACCGTCACCGTGCTGCGGTTGCCTGGCTTGGTGTTGCCCACGATGCGCGGCAAGTCGGTGGACTTCTCGACGTCTCGACCATCAAAGCGCAGGATGATGTCGCCCGGCTCCAGACCCGCCTTGGACGCCGGTGAGTTCGGCTCCACGCCATTGACGAGAGCGCCGCGCGGCTGTCCCAGGCCGATCGATTCCGCCACATCCTTGCTGACTTGGCCGATCTGGACCCCGATACGACCGCGGGTCACCCGTCCGTTGGCGCGCAACTGGTCCGCAACCCTGACGGCTTCATCAATCGGAATCGCAAACGAGATCCCCTGGAAGCCGCCCGAGCGCGAATAGATCTGGCTGTTGATGCCGACCACTTCCCCGCGCATGTTGATCAGTGGCCCCCCGGAGTTGCCCGGGTTGATCGCGACGTCCGTCTGGATAAACGGCAGGAAGTCTCCGGTCTCCCGCTTCTTGGCACTCACGATCCCCGCAGTGACCGTGTTTTCCAGGCCGAACGGTGAGCCGATTGCC
Organism: Hydrogenophaga sp.; assembly: GCA_016790705.1. Taxonomy (GTDB): domain Bacteria; phylum Pseudomonadota; class Gammaproteobacteria; order Burkholderiales; family Burkholderiaceae_C; genus Hydrogenophaga. The sequence continues at coordinate 130,944 of JAEUOT010000058.1, read as the reverse complement.
ATCACCCATTCGCCGACCTTCAGCCGCCCCACATCGCCAATGCGCACGGCGCTCAGCCCGCTGGCCTCGATCTTGACCACCGCCACGTCGGTCCGCTTGTCGGCGCCCACCAGCTTGGCCTTGTATTCCCGCTTGTCCGGCAGTGTGACCACGAGCTCATCCGCACCGTCGACCACGTGGGCATTGGTCATGATCAGACCATCGGTGCTGAGAATGAAGCCCGATCCAACCCCACGCGGCTGCGCCTCTTCACCGGAGCCCTTGTCCTGACGCGGAGTCTTGGGATTCAGACCCGGTGGCACCGGGATACCGAAACGCTTGAAGAATTCGAGCATCTGCTCATCGACATTGCCGTTGCCATCCGAACCCACTTTCTCCAGCGTCCGGATATTGACGACCGAGGGCCCGACCTGCTCAACCAGCTCGGTAAAGTCCGGCAGCCCCCGCACAATCGTCGACTGCGCGTGCACCCCCGTGGGCAGGGCAAACGCAAACAAAACCGCCACGCCCAGAACCGCATGGGTCAGCAGCGAGCGGTGCAGGCGTCGGGATCGAAGAGCAAGCGTCATGGACATCCTCCGGTGGGTCTGGAGCTGGGAACAGGCAATCGGCCGTCACATGGTGGCGACAAACCGCATTTCAACGGCTGCGTTCGAGCGCGTTTGCAAACCTGCGCAAGGTGGCAGGAGGCACCTCTCCCAACGCCGTGACCCAGTAGGTTCCGAGACGCCGCGTCAGCGCATGCGTTGCCCCCGTCGCCGTGATTTTTTCTCCAACGTGCCGCTGCGGGTCGAACGGCTCGATGAACAACGAGACCGATGTCAGCCCATCGGAGAAAACCCACTGCATCGGGGTCGCACCCGGCGCTGCACCGGCCTCAGGTTCTCGGGTATGACAACTCATGGGCTGAAACCCCGGCACCACCTCTTTCAGCCGCCAGCCCTCGGCCTCGGCGGTGGTCTTGCGCAACGACTGGCGATGCACCGTATAGCCACGCGTGTCACCCATCAAGCGCTTGAGCTTGTCCATGCGGACCGGGGCGTCCAGTTGCAACTCGGAGAATGCGACCTGCTCCAGCACCGTGCCCTGCTCACCGAGTGTCTGCAGTTTCACCACCAACCCAGTGCTTTTTTCAGACCAGATCCGGTAGCCGAAGCGCAGGTTGTCGCGCGGGGTGATCTCCACCACATCCGCAGGATAGCCCGCCACCCGCTCTGACTTGCCCTCACGCAGGCTGTAAAAGTCCGGCAGGCTGCTGCTGGGCATCTGCAGCAGTTCGGGGAAGACGCCCAACGACTCGCGACGGTCCACCAGTGCGAGCTTCTCATCGGGCACGAAGGTAATCACATCGCTGTTGTGCCGGATGGTGGAGCGAGGTGCGCCGGTCAGGGTGTCCACCCGCTCCATCTGCTGCGTGCCGTCGCAGATGTGCCAGATCCGCGCGGCGGACATGGTCGATGCCGAAGACACGACCAGCGTACCGGTGTAAGCCCGCTGACGCGAAGCATCGTGCATGCGGGTCAACCACTCCGTCAGCGAGCGAGCCGCCACCGCGCCAGACGCGGGCGGCGTTTGCGCCCACGACGGTTGCCATAGCCCCAGTACCAGGGCACCGATCACAGGCCACAGTACACGGCCCATTCCGCCAGAAGCGGAACGTGTCATGGAGGCTCTCATGCCGGCTTCACCGCTGGGCGCCGCTGTCATAGGTCGCATTGCGCAGGAACCCGGTCGAGGTCTGGAAGGCCGACATGCCACCGTACTGGCGATGCTCCAGAAGCAATTGCTCCAGTCGCGTGTCCCGCAGCATCTGACCCTGCGCCGTCTGCACCACCACCGGAACGTCGGCAGCCTGCGGGGGCGGCGACACCAGCGCCATCTGCGGCCCGGCCGTCGGGCTGGCCACCGGGCCGGCACCACCGACCAGGCTCCAACCCACAGCGGCCACAGCCGCCAGCGAAGCCAGCCCGGCCACCAGCTTCCAGTGAAACACGGCGTCGTTGGCAGCGGACGGCCGCGCAGGCAGCGTCACGGCGTGTGTCTGCACGGGAACCGCCAGGCCCTCATCGCGCAAGCGGCGGGAAACCGCCGCAGCAAAATCCGTTGAAGCCAATGGGGCCGACGTGGCTGAACCGCCTCGAAGCGCTTCACCGATCAGGTGATAGGTCGCCCAGTCCGCGCCCCAGTCATGGTCCGCAGCACCTTCATCGTGCAGCAGCACCTCAAGCTCATCGGGCGCCAGTTCCCCGTCCACCAGCGCCGACACCCTTTGAAGATGCCCCTCGTCGGTCGGCCGCATGCCGGCCTCCGACGACCCAGTGTGGTCATGCTTGTTCATGGATGACGCCCGATGCATAGGTTTCTGACATGAGGTGATTCGCTGGCTTACCAGCGTTTGCCCGACTGCCGCTCCAGCATTGGCTTGATCCTGCTGGAAATGGCCTCCCGGGCGCGAAAGATCCGTGAGCGGACAGTCCCGATCGGACAGTCCAGTGCCAATGCAATTTCTTCATAGCTCAGCCCTTCGATTTCCCGCAAGGTGATGGCCATCCGGAGTTCTTCCGGCAGGGCATCCATGGCAGCGTTCACCGCCTCCGCAATCTCCTTGCTGGCCAGCACCGCGTCCGGCGTTTCGGTATCGGCGGCGCTGTGGGTTAGTTCGCGCTCCGCTGCGGAAGTTTCATCGTCTTCGGCCGATGCCAGCTGAGACTGGAACACCAGGGGATCCCGCTTGAGCTGCATCAACTGTTTCTTGGCCGTGTTGACCGCGATGCGATACAGCCAGGTGTAGAACTGGGCGTCACCGCGGAACTGGGCCAGCGCCCGGTAGGCGCGCAGAAACGTCTCCTGGGCAATGTCCTGCACCAGATCACTGTCTCTGACCATGCGCCCCACCAGGCGCTCGACCCGGCGCTGGTACTTCATCACCAGCAGCTCGTATGCCCGCATCTCCCCCGCCAACGTACGCTGGACCAACAGGGCATCGCTGTCCGGTGCTGGGGGGGCGTTGTGGTCTTCGGGAAGGTTCATGCAGGGGCAACTGGGGCCGCAGAAATATACCGCAAGCCCTGTGCAGGAAAAGACGCCTCAGGCATGCGCACGCAAGGCGCGTCGCAAGGCGTCCCAGTGCACGGGATCGCGCTGCCTCTCTGCCCAGACCCAGATACGGGCCCCATCGGGGTTGTGCAGGCGGAGCAATATCCAGGCCTGCAGGTCATACACGCGTTCCACGCGGCTCAATCCGACCCCGTGCAGGTACGCTGCACTCGACCAGGACCATTCACTCTCCTTGGCAGACCACGTCAGACGTCCGTGCACCTGACGCGACCGCATTCGCCAGGCCGCAAGAGCCCACACAAGCCAGACCGGGACAAGGAGCAGGCCAGCGAAGAGTTGGCCGTAGGTGATCACCAGCAACACGGCGGCCATCCCCAACACACCGACGCCCACCGTCAGCCCGCCCAGAAAAGCCGAACGCCCCACCAGGTAAGAAACCGATGGGGCGTTGCGCATGATGCAGACAGAAAAGCGGCTCCGGGCGGTAAAAAACCGTCAGACCCGCTTGAACACCAGGGTCCCGTTGGTGCCGCCAAAACCGAAGTTGTTCTTGACCGCCACGTCAATCTTCATGTCGCGTGCCGTGTTGGCACAGTAGTCCAGATCGCACTCGGGATCCTGGCTGAAGATGTTGATGGTCGGAGGGCTCTTCTGATGATGAACAGCCAGCACAGTGAACACGCTTTCAATGCCGCCAGCCCCGCCAAGCAAGTGCCCGGTCATGGACTTGGTCGAATTCACCACGACCTTGTGTGCGTGATCACCCAGCGCAGCCTTGATCGCATTGCTCTCGTTGACATCCCCCAGCGGTGTGGAGGTACCGTGCGCGTTCAGGTAATGGACCTGATCGGCGTTGACGCCGGCATTGCGCAGCGCACTGACCATGGCCCGGCGCGGACCATCCATGTTCGGCGCAGTCATGTGTCCGGCGTCAGCGCTCATGCCATAGCCGATGACCTCCGCATAGATCTTGGCGCCACGGGCCTTTGCGTGTTCGTACTCTTCGAGCACCATCACACCGGCGCCTTCACCCAGGACAAAACCGTCACGGTCCTTGTCCCAAGGACGCGAGGCGGTCTTCGGATCATCGTTGCGGGTCGACAAGGCCCGCATGGCTGCGAAACCGCCCACGCCCAGCGGCGATACGGTCGCTTCGGACCCGCCGGCAACGATCACGTCGGCATCGCCGTACTCGATCTTTCGGGCGCCTTCGCCGATGCAGTGCAAGCCGGTTGTGCAGGCGGTCACCACGGCCAGGTTGGGTCCCTTGAAACCGAACCGCATCGACACATGACCGGAGATCATGTTGATGATCGAGGCAGGCACGAAGAACGGCGAAATCCGCCGTGCTCCGCGACTGACATATTCTGCGTGGGTCTCCTCGATCAGCGGCAGGCCGCCAATGCCGGAGCCCACGATGCAGCCGATGCGCGTGGCCAACTCATCATCCAGCGCTTCGCCCGTGGGAAGCCCGGAATCGACCACGGCCTGATGGGCTGCGGCAATACCGTAATGGATAAAGGTGTCCATCGTGCGCGCCTCTTTGGCGCTCATGTAGGACTCGAGATCAAACCCCTTGACCTCGCCCGCAATCTTGCAGGCCATGCCCGACGCATCGAACTTGGTGATGAGATCAATACCGGACTGACCGGCCAGGAGGTTGGCCCAGGCGTCCTGCACCGTGTTGCCCACGGGCGAGACACAACCCAGGCCGGTCACGACGACGCGACGACGGCTCATGGATCAATCAGGCCTTGGAGTGGGTCAGCGCGTAATCGATGGCGTTCTTCACCGTCGTGATCTTCTCGGCGTCTTCATCGGGAATCTCGATGCCGAACTCGTCTTCCAGCGCCATCACCAGTTCCACCGTGTCGAGGGAATCGGCACCCAGGTCGGCCACGAAAGCCTTCTCGGGGGTCACTTGCCCTTCTTCCACGCCGAGTTGCTCGGCAATGATTTTCTTCACACGTGCTTCGATATCGCTCATAAGTCCCTCTGAGGGTGGTTGGATGACAAACCGCCATTTTAGCCGGGCTAGGGAGGTGTCCCTAGACGGCCCGCCGGACGGCTCCACGGCGCAAAAGCTTCAGGCCATGAACATGCCGCCGTTGACGTGCAGCTCCTGGCCCGTCACATAGGCAGCCTGCGGGCTCGCCAGGTACGCCACAGCATGGGCGATGTCGGCTGGCTTTCCCAAATGACCCAGCGGGATCTGGCCCAGCAGCGCCTTCTGCTGTTCCTCGGGCAGCGCCGCCGTCATGTCGGTCTCGATGAATCCGGGCGCGACACAGTTGACGGTGATGTTGCGGCTGCCCAGCTCACGAGCCAGCGCGCGGGTCATGCCCGCCACGCCGGCCTTGGCGGCCGCATAGTTCGCCTGGCCGGGATTGCCGGACGCACCGACCACGCTGGTGATGCTGATGATGCGGCCATAACGCTGCTTCATCATCGGGCGGATCACGGCGCGGCTCATCCGGAACACCGCCTTGAGGTTGGTGTCCAGCACCGCATCCCAGTCTTCATCCTTCAGGCGCATGGCCAGCATGTCCCGCGTGATGCCGGCGTTGTTGACCAGCACGTGCAGCGCGCCATGGGCCTTGGTGATCTCGTCGATCAGGGCTTCGGCGGCGGCCGCGTCATTGACATCCAGCTTGGCACCGCGGCAACCATCAGCCGCACCAGCAACAGCCTTCAAGGCGGCCGAAATCTTGGCGGCGCCGTCATCACTGGTCGCGGTGCCGATCACGATCAGCCCCTTGGCCACCAGTTCGGCGGCGATCGCCGCCCCAATGCCGCGCGAGGCACCGGTCACCAGGGCCACCTGACCTGCAAACTTCACTTCCGTCATTCGGGTCTCCTTGTTCTGTGTCGCCGGCGGTCAGGCCAGCAAGGCCTTCGCTTCGACCAGCGAGGCAGGGTCAAACAGCGGGGCACCAGTCAGTTCGACATCGATGCGCTTGGTCATGCCCGCAAGCACTTTGCCGGGGCCACATTCCACCAGAGTGGTGATGCCACGGGCCTTGATGGCCTGCACGCACTCGACCCAGCGCACCGGGCCAAACGCCTGGCGGTACAGCGCATCGCGGATGCGATCGGCATCGGCCTCCACAGCCACATCGATGTTGTTGACCACCGGGATCTGCGGCGTGGCGAAAGTCGTCTCAGCCAGTCGCTCGCGCAGCTTGTCGGCGGCGGGCTTCATGAGGCTGGAGTGGAACGGCGCCGACACCGGCAACGGCAGCGCGCGTTTGGCTCCGTTGGCCTTGAGCAACTCGCAGGCCTTCTCGACTGCGGCCTTGCTGCCGGCGATCACGGTCTGCGCGGGATCGTTGAAGTTGACGGCCTCCACCACCTCGCCACTGCCTGCAGCGAAGGCGGCCTGAGCCTCGGCACACCCGGCTTTCACCCTGTCGGCGTCCATGCCCAGGATGGCAGCCATGGCCCCCGTTCCCACCGGCACCGCTTCCTGCATGGCCGCTGCGCGAAAGCGCACCAGCGGCGCAGCCTGCGCCAGCGTGAGCACGCCAGACGCGACCAAGGCGCTGTACTCACCCAAGGAATGTCCAGCCACAACCGCTGGCAAGGCGCCGCCTTCGGCACGCCAGACCCGCCATGCAGCCACGCCAGCCACCAGCATTACCGGCTGGGTGTTGGTGGTCAGCGCAAGGGTCTCCTTGGGACCTTCCTTGATCAGGCGCCCCACGTCCTCACCCAGCGAATCGGACGCTTCCTGAACAGCACGGAGGACTTCGGGGTGATCCCCCCAGGCATCGAGCATGCCGACGGACTGCGAGCCCTGGCCGGGAAAAACAAATGCGAATGCGGTCATGGACGGTTCCAACGATGAGCGATCGGAGAGAAAGTAAGAGGCGCTCGCGGGTCGGCGAGGCCCTCAGAAATCGAGCAGGACGGAGCCCCAGGTGAAGCCGCCGCCGACACCTTCGAGCAGCAGGGTGTCTCCCTTCTTGACCTGCCCCTGCCGGACGGCATGGTCCAGTGCCAGCGGTATCGAAGCCGCCGAGGTATTGCCATGCTGGTCGACCGTGACCACCACCTTGTCCATCGGCAGTCTGAGCTTGCGTGCCGTGCCAGACATGATGCGGATGTTCGCCTGATGCGGAATCAGCCAGTCGATATCGGATGCGCTGCGACCTGCCTTGGCCAGTGCAGCGCGGGCAGTCTCCTCCAGCACACCAACAGCCAGTTTGAACACCGCCTGACCGTCCATCTTGAGCAGCGGATCGCCCAGAATCTGGCCCCCGCTGACGTGGCCAGGCACGCAAAGAATGCCCACGTGCTTGCCATCGGCATGGATGTCGGTGGACAGAATCCCTGGCTGGTCACTGGCCTCCAGCACCACGGCACCTGCGCCGTCGCCAAAAAGCACGCAGGTGGTCCGGTCATTGAAATCCAGCAGCCGGGAGAACACCTCTGCACCCACCACCAGCGCCTTGTGGGCCGTGCCGGTTCGGATCATCGCGTCAGCGACGGTCAGCGCGTAGATGAATCCGCTGCAAACCGCCTGAACATCAAAAACCGGGCAGCCAGCGATGCCCAGCTTGTGCTGCAGGATGGCCGCCGTCGACGGGAACACCATATCGGGTGTCGACGTGGCGACGATGATCAGATCAATGTCGGCCGGCGCGACGCGGGCCGCTTCCATCGCCTTGCGACAGGCATCAGCGGCAAGATCGCTGGAGAAAGTGCCATCTCCGACGAAGTGACGGGCACGGATTCCGGTGCGTTCGACAATCCACTCGTCACTGGTTTCAACACCCTGCGCCGCCAGCCGCTCCACCATGTCGGCATTGGTCAGGCGCTGTGGGGGCAGGCAGCTGCCGGTGCCTGTGATACGGGCAAAACGTGTCATGCGGTGCGGGAGGGAACTCAGATCGTCGGAATGCTCTTGAGGTCGCTCGGAACGTCTTCCGGGTGGATCAGGGGCGCGGCATGGGCAATGCGCTCCCGGACCTTTTCGAGCAGTTGATTGTGGGCCGCATCATAAGCCCGGGCCAGGGCCTGCTCAAACGCGAAAGCGTCGGCCGACCCGTGGCTCTTGAACACCAGACCGCGCAGACCCAGCAGCGCCGCACCGTTGTATCGCCGGTAGTCCATGCGTTTTTTGAATGCAGATATCACCGGATAGGCAAACAAGGCCCCCATTTTGGTAAAGATGCTGCGCGAAAACTCTGCCTTGATGAAACCACCGATCATCGTCGCGAGCCCTTCGCTTGCCTTGAGAGCCACGTTGCCGACGAAGCCGTCGCAGACCACGATGTCGGTCGTTCCCTTGAAAATGTCGTTGCCTTCGACATTACCGAAAAAGTTCAGATCGCCGGTGTTGGCAGCATTTCGCAACAGAACGCCCGCCTGCTTGATCACTTCGCTGCCTTTGATGACCTCTTCTCCGACGTTGAGCAACCCCACGGTTGGCTCCTCTCGGCCGGTGATCGCCACCACCAACGCGGACCCCATGACCGCGAACTGCAACAGGTGTTCGGCGGTGCAATCCACATTGGCGCCGAGATCCAGCACTGTGGTCGCACCACCCTGTGCATTGGGCATCTGACTGGCAATGGCTGGGCGGTCGATGCCCTCCATTGTCTTGAGCAGATAGCGGGAAATCGCCATCAATGCCCCGGTGTTGCCAGCCGAGACAGCGGCGTGCGCTGCGCCATCCTTGACCTGCTGGATCGCCACGCGCATCGAAGAATCCTTCTTCTTGCGCATCGCAACTTCAACCGGATCGTCCATGGCAACCACCTCGGTCGCTGGCACGACCTGGCAGCGCACGTTGTTGAGCAGCTGCGGCCAGGGCTTGAACGCCTCCGGCTGACCCACGAGCAAAAGCTGCGCCTGCGGGTGACTGGCAAGAAAGGCCGCGCAGGCCGGCAAGGTGGTCGCCGGTCCGACGTCCCCACCCATGCAATCCACGGCGACGGTAATCATTTCTGTGTCCCGATGCGGGCGACCGGGAGGTCACCACCGGCAAGAAAAAAAGCCCGCATGGGTTTCATGCGGGCCTGTACCTGGACAAGGGTCGACACCCCTGACACTCGGGCACGGCAGGCCACGGCCCGCCGAGCGATCAGGCTTCGGATTTGTTCTTCAGAACCTGACGGCCACGGTAAAAGCCATTGGGGCTGATGTGGTGGCGCAGGTGGGTTTCACCGGTGGTGGGTTCGACAGCAATGCCGGGCACCGTCAGGGCGTTGTGCGAACGGTGCATGCCGCGCTTGGAGGGGGACTTCTTGTTTTGCTGGACGGCCATGGTGGGCTCCTGAAATCGGTGTTGGTAGGGCTGCGCCGATCCGGGAGCGACTTCAACGGGGGCAACAAACACCCGTCGAAACGTTTACCCGCCATCCTGCCCGCTCATTCGGGCGGCAGCGCAAAGCCAAGGATTATAGCCTGAAGCCAAGACCCCGGCAAATGGACTTCAGCCCTGCTTCTTGAGCCGAGACAACTCGGCGAACGGATGGGGTCTGACGGCTTCGGGGGGCGGGTCACGCCCTTCAGAGGGAGACAACCCCTGACTGCTCAACGGCTGCGGGCATTCCTCATGCATGGGCACCAGAGGAATGGCCATCAGCAATTCATCCTCGATCAGTGCCAGAAGATCCGGCCTGGGCTCCAGCGCCAGAACATCCTCGTCACTCTCGTCGTCCTGGGCCTCAGCAGTCGCCTCGTCTGCGACAAACCGGAACCAACGGTCAACTTCCAGCGGGATCGTCACCGCCCCGAGGCAGCGCTGACAAGCGACCGGCATGTCCAGCCAGGTCTGCAGATGCAGCCAGACCGACGCCTGCCCCGCAGTGCCGGAACGCATTTCACCTCGTACCGCCCAACGGACTACGGGATCCGCCTCGCCGTCGGCATGGCGTTCATCGGTCAGCCGCTCGAAAGCGTCCAGCCTTTCCTCACCCTCCATCGCGGCGCCAGATTCAGCAAAAGCACGGACATCAAAACGACCGAGGTTCCAGGACTTGGCAGCGGCTCTCATCATGCCGGCAGTGTACGGGATGGCATGTCGGAAGCCGCAGACAATAGGGCCATGACCACCCCGCCCCTCCCGCGCTCGCAAGACGCTCCGCGCTCCCTCATCCTGGGATCCACCTCCCGCTACCGCCGCGAGTTGCTCATGCGGCTTCGCCTGCCGTTCGACACAGACGCACCCGCAGTCGATGAAACCCCCTTGCCCGGGGAAACCCCGGTCGCATTGGCCCGCCGCCTTGCATTGGCCAAGGCACGCGAAGTGGCGCAGCGCCACCCACAGGCCGTGGTGATCGGCAGCGATCAGGTGGCGGATCTGGACGGCGAACCTTTGGGAAAGCCGGGCACCCACGAGCGCGCAATCGCCCAGCTCAGACGCATGAGCGGCCGTACGGTGGTGTTCCAGACGGCAGTGGCGGTCGTCTGCGCAGCTACCGGGTTCGAGCAGCTCGACCTCGCACCCGTGCGGGTGGTGTTCCGGACCCTCGACGATGCCGAGATCGAACGCTACCTGCAAACCGAACAGCCCTACGACTGCGCCGGCAGCGCAAAAAGCGAAGGACTCGGAATTGCACTCCTGGCCCGCATTGACAACGACGATCCAAGTGCCTTGGTCGGCCTGCCCCTGATCCGCACCTGTCACATGCTGCGCGCCGCTGGCATATCCATCCTGTGAACACGCCATCCTCGCCTCGCGGCACGCTCTACCTGGTGCCCACCCCCCTGGATTTCGGGTGCATCCCCGATGATCAGCCGGCAGCGTCGATTGACCTGCTGTTGCCGGGCGACACGCTCGCGGTGTCCGCACGGCTGTCCCACTGGATCGCGGAAAACGCCAAAAGCGCCCGCGCCTTTCTCAAACGGGTAGGCACGGTATGCCCCTTGAGCAGTCCGCTGCAGGCACAGCAGATCGTCGAACTTCCGCGCCAGATGCACAAAAAGGGCGACCACGACCCTCGAACGGACGAAGCCCGTACGCGCGCCATGCTGGCGCCGCTGTTGTCCGGCCAGGACATGGGGCTGATCAGCGAAGCCGGCATGCCGGCCATCGCCGACCCCGGCAGCTCGATCGTGCGAGCGGCACACAGCTTGGGTGTCGAGGTACAGCCCCTGACCGGACCGGTTTCGTTGATGCTGGCACTGGCTGCCAGTGGCCTGCACGGCCAGGACTTCGCCTTCGTCGGTTACGTACCGCAGGAACCCGCACAGCGGTCACGGCGCCTCAAGGAACTGGAGGCACATGCGCTCAGGACCGGCCAGACCCAGATCCTGATCGAAACCCCCTACCGCAATGCCGCCCTGCTGCAATCCTTGCTGCAGTGTCTTCAGCCGACCACACGGCTGGCGGTGTCATGTGGGCTGGGATTGCCCCAGCAGCGCACGCGCAGCGCGACGCAAGCCACCTGGCAGTCTGGCAAGCTGGCGGCCACCTTGCCGATGGACCTGCCTGCCGTCTTCCTGATCGGTCGTTGATCGCGCCTCGGGATCAGGCCAGCGCGGCCTGCATGTGGCTGCGCACGGCACCGCTCAGTTCCGGGTCCGCCAGCGCCAGATCGATGGTCGCTTGCAGGAACCCTTCCTTGCTGCCGCAGTCGTAGCGCTTGCCCTCATAGCGGTAAGCGAACACCTTTTCGGTTCCGATGAGCGCAGCGATGCCGTCGGTCAACTGGATCTCGCCGCCGGCCCCGCGCGGCTGGCGACGAATGCTCTCGAAAACCCCGGGGGTCAACACATAGCGCCCGGCCACTGCCAGCGTCGACGGCGCCACCTCGGGCACAGGCTTCTCCACCATGCCGAACACTTCGGCAACCGATTCGTTGACGCCGCGCACGTCCACCACACCGTAGCGACGCGTTTCCTCACGCGGCACATCCTGGACGGCGAGCACCGTGCCGGGCGACCGCTCGTAGGCCCTGACCATCTGCTCCAGCACCGTCGGCCCTCCCGGACGCCCCACCATCAGGTCATCGGCCAACAGCACGGCGAACGGCTCCTGGCCCACCACTTTCTCGGCACACAACACCGCATGTCCGAGCCCCAGCGGCCGGGGCTGGCGAATGAAGACACAGTCCATGTCGTCCGGCTTGATCGCGTGCACGATCTGCAGCAGTTCGGTCTTGTTGCCCCGCTCCAGCTCGTATTCCAGCTCAAAGGCCGCATCAAAGTGGTCGCCGATGGCGCGCTTGTGGCGCCCGGTGATGAAGATCATTTGGCGAATGCCTGCAGAGTACGCCTCCTCGACGGCGTACTGGATCAACGGCTTGTCCACCACCGGCAGCATTTCCTTGGGAATCGCCTTGGTCGCGGGCAGGAAACGGGTGCCGAGTCCTCCGACGGGAAAAACAGCCTTCTGGATACGCATCACAAGTCCTTTTCTGGAAATTTCACAATCAACGGAATTCGACGCCGGCGCGGCGCGCAGCCTTGAAGGCCCCTTCACCCATGTGCACGCCCAGTTCGCGAGCCAGGCGCAAGCCTACGTTCTCGCGCTGCGTGTAATCCACGATGTCTTCTGCCTTGACAACGTCACGGGCCACGGAATCGAGACTGCCCAGCCCGTCGGCCAACCCCATGGCCACAGCCTGTTGACCACTCCAGACCAGACCGGTGAATGTGTCGGGCGTCTCCTTCAAACGGTCGCCCCGGCCTTTTTTGACCACCGCGATGAACTGCGCGTGGATCTCGCCGAGCATCGCCTGGATGTAGGCCTTCTGCGAGGCGTCCTGCGGACTGAACGGGTCCAGCATGCCTTTGTTCTGGCCCGCCACCATCAGTCGCCGCTCAATGCCCAGCTTGTCCATCAGGCCGGTGAATCCAAAGCCATCCATCAACACGCCAATGCTGCCGACCAGGCTGGCCTTGTCGACGTAGATCGCGTCGGCCGCTGACGCGATGTAATAGGCTGCCGACGCGCATGTCTCTTCCACCACCGCGTACACCTTCTTCTGATGAATGGCCCGCAGACGGTTGATCTCGTCATTGATGATGCCCGCCTGCACCGGGCTCCCGCCGGGCGAATCGATCAGCAGCACAATGGCCTGAGCGCCATCATCCTCGAATGCCGTGCGCAAGGACCCCAGGACGTTGTCGGCACTGGCACTCGCCCCCGCCGCGATCTCACCGCGGATTTCGATAAGCGCGGTGTGAGGCTTGCTCACCGGCACAGGGCCTTCGGCCTGCCTGACCGCCCACCAGACCAGAGCGCCAACCAAAGCCAGCCAGAACAGCCGGAACACCAGCTTCCAGCGGCGCGCCGATTGCTGCTCTCGCAGCGTGGCAAACACCAGCTTCTCGATCGTCTCCCTCTCCCAGCCTCCCTCCTTGCGAGGAGGCTCTGAAGCTGGTGTCGTCGCCGTGGCTGCAGCGGGAGGTGTTCCGGGCGATTCGGGGGTGTCGTCGTTCATCGAAAAAGAGTCGGTCAAAACGCCAGTGGCGCGAAGGGATATTGTGCATGCCAGTACACGACGCCATCGCGCTCCGTCACCGGTACCGCGACCAGCCCGCCGCGACAGGGACCGCTGCGGCAGGCACCCGTCGACGGCTCGTACACCGCCCCGTGGGTCGAGCACAGCAGCCAGCGCCCCGTATCGTCAAAGAAGCGATTGGGCTGCCAGTCCATCTCCATCGCGACATGGGAGCATCGGTTGAGATAGGCATATGCCTGCCCCTGGAACCGGATCGCAAACGCCCGGCAGGTCTGGCCGCCGTACATCAGGTCGAAAGGCACCGCCTGTCCGCTGTCGAGCAGCTCGCGGCCGTTGCACAGCGGCTGAAGATCGGAGGGGATGTCGGACATGCGAGAAGACTTCAGGCGTTGGCCAGCAACCAGCCGTGCAGATCGCGCACCGAGTGCGCCACGAACTGCGGTGACAAGTCGGCAAAGGCGTCGGGTTCATGCGCCCCGTAGCTCACGCCCACACTGGCGCAACCCGCATTGACCGCCATCTGCAGGTCATGCGTGGTGTCACCGACCATCAGCGTGCGCGACGGGTCGACGCCGAACTCACGCATCAGTTGCTCCAGCATCAGCGGACTGGGCTTGCCGGCCGTCTCATCGGCTGTGCGCGAGCCATCGAACATGCCCTGCAGCTCGACCGCATGCAGAGCCTCGTCAAGACCACGTCGGCTTTTCCCCGTCGCGACGGTCAGCCAGTGATGGCGTGAGCGGAGATCAGAAAGCATCGGCAACACCCCGGCAAACAGACTGATGTCGTGCTGGTGCAGGGCATAGTGGTGCCGGTAGCGCGCGCCAAGCTGAGGGTACAGCGCGGGAGGCACATCCGGCGCCGCATGCGCAAGAGCCTGCATCAGCCCCATGCCGATCACATAACTGGCGGCGCCATCGCTGGGGACCGTGCCGCCCACATCCCGGACGGCGGCCTGGATGCTCCTGACGATGATGGCGGTCGAATCGAACAGGGTGCCATCCCAGTCGAAGGCAATGAGGTCGTATTGGCGCGGACGCATGAAGACGGCAAAGAATCGAAACGCCCGATTATCGGGGCGTCAGAAAACACAAAAGGCACCCGCCGGGTGCCTTTTGACGTCTCGAACGTCCCGCAGGAACGTCAGATACGGTAGTCCTCAATGCTCTTGCCCGAGGCCAGCACGGCGCGGACCCACTCGGGTTTGCGGCCAGGACCACCCGCCCACAGCTCGCCATTGGGGCCCTTGTATTTTGCGGCGGCCTTGGATTTGGACTTGGCAGGCTTCTTGGCGCCGCCGGTGCTGGCGCCACCGAGATCGGCCACGGTGATGCCGTATTGCTTCATCTTGGCCTTGATATCGGCAATAGCGGACGACAACTCGTCCTTGCGTGCCTGTTCGGCTTGTTGCATCAGAGCCTGGGCCTGGGCCATCAGTTCGGAATAGCTTGCCATTGATTGTCCTTAAATCGGGTTGTTTCCGTTGATATAAGACATCCCAACGATGTCCTAGCGCATTGTAATGGAAAAATCAGGAATCCAGCCAAGCCTGCAACTCCAAAGGCAATTCAGAATGTAACTCCATCGCCTCCCCAGAGACCGGATGGGTCAGACGCAATCGCCAGGCATGAAGAAACATACGGCGCAGTCCTGTCCGCACCAATTGCCGGTTGAGATCAAAATCACCGTACTTGTCGTCGCCGGCAATTGGATGACCGGCATGGGCAAGGTGCACCCGAATCTGGTGAGTACGCCCGGTCTTGATCGTCACCTCCAGCAAACTCATGCCTTCAGGGCTACCCGCGCCCACACCAGGAGGCGCCGGCAGTTGCCGCTGCACCTTCACCAATGTCACCGACCGCATGCCATCCGGATGACCGGCCTCGACCACCCGGACCCGGCGCTCGCCGTCGGCCAGCAGATATTTGTGCAAGGGCTGGTCCAGCACCTTCAGCCGTTCCGGCCAACGCCCTTTGACCAATGCCAAATAGGTTTTACCGGTTTCTCGCTCTCGAAATTGGTCCTGCAGCGCCTTGAGCGCACTCTTCTTCTTGGCAATCAGCAGCAATCCGCTGGTTTCTCGATCCAGCCGATGCACCAATTCCAGAAACCTGGCCTGCGGACGCGCCCGGCGCAACTGCTCGATCACACCAGAACTCACGCCACTGCCCCCGTGAACCGCCACACCGGCGGGCTTGTCCAGCGCCAGAAACGCCTCATCCTCGAAAACAATCGGAAATGTGCGGGCCGGTACCGCCATCGCCGCTTTTTCCGCCGGCCGTTCCGACAGACGAATTGGCGGAATACGCAGGACATCACCTGCCTCCACCCGGTCATCGGCCCCAATCCTGCCCTTGTTGCGCCGGACCTCGCCTGACCGGATGATGCGATAGATGTGGGTTTTCGGGACGCCCTTGAGCTCCCGGAACAGGAAGTTGTCCAGACGTTGCCCGGCAGAGTCTTCATCCACCAGAAGATGTCGAACGGCGAACTGGCCGTTGGAAACAGAGGAATTCAAGGGTTTGTCGCCGCCAACTGCACACCAGGGACCAAGGCATCCCTCTATAATGTGTCGCGCCAGTCGTGCGTTGTAAGTGATTGATTTTCCTTAGTTTAAGACAGTCACTGCAAAAGGTGCCGCGCCAAGAGGCCGGGACCGTGCACGACAGGGCACCTGTGCCACCCGCCGCACCCGGCGTGGGCCCCTTCCGACGCGCGATGAACGCCGTCGGACGGCCCCCACCGGAAGGACGCTGCGGGCGGACCTGACCGAAGAAAAGCGAACCCGATACGGAATACCTTCATCGGCCAGCCGATCCCTGTCACGCCACCGGCGGGCAGACTGGGCTGACCGAGGATCAAGTGAATACAGAGAAATCATCGGCAAGATCCATGTCAGCGACATCCATCTGGCCCCGTCTGCTCACCCACATCCACGCGCCTACGCCCTGATCCGGACGTGGGTCTGGCCGCATCTGCGCCCGGACCCTGCCACGCGAGCTACCCGATGAAGTCGGGACATCGCATCCGGTCAACGGCTCTCCGGCAATTCCTCCCCGTTCGCGTTTCTTTGCTGGTCCCGGCATTCCGGCGAGCGGCCTGTCCGCCCGCTTTTGTCAGCGACAGTGAAAAGGAAAACGCATCATGAAGCGCATGCTGATCAACGCCACGCAGGCCGAAGAGCGCCGCCTGGCGATCGTGGACGGGCAGAAACTGCTCGACTACGAAATCGAAATCGAAGGGCGCGAACAGCGCAAGGGCAACATCTACAAGGCCGTCGTCACCCGCGTCGAGCCCTCGCTCGAAGCCTGCTTCGTCGACTACGGCGAAGACCGCCACGGCTTCCTGCCGTTCAAGGAAATCTCCAAGCAGTATTTCCAGGGCAATGTCTCCCCGTCCCAGGCCCGCATCAACGACGTGATCAAGGAAGGCCAGGAGCTGCTGGTCCAGGTCGAAAAAGAAGAGCGCGGCAACAAGGGCGCGGCCCTGACGACCTTCGTCAGCCTGGCCGGCCGCTACGTGGTGCTGATGCCCAACAACCCGCGCGGTGGTGGCGTGAGCCGCCGCATCGAAGGCGAAGACCGCCAGGAACTCAAGCAGGCGCTGGACCAGCTCGAGTACCCCAACGGCATGAGCATCATCGCCCGCACCGCCGGCATCGGCCGTGAAGCGGCCGAGCTGCAGTGGGACCTGAACTACCTGCTCAAGCTGTGGAACGCCATCGACGGCGCGGCCAAGGGCGGCAAGGGCGCCTTCCTGATCTACCAGGAATCGAGCCTGGTGATCCGCGCGATCCGCGACTACTTCAACAGCGACATCGGCGAGATCCTGATCGACACCGACGACATCTACGAACAGGCTCACCAATTCATGAGCCACGTGATGCCTGAGCACGGCCACCGCGTCAAGCGCTACCGCGACGACGCGCCGCTGTTCAGCCGCTTCCAGATCGAGCACCAGATCGAGACCGCCTACAGCCGCATCGTCCAGTTGCCCAGCGGCGGCGCCATCGTGATCGACCAGACCGAAGCGCTGGTCGCGGTGGACGTGAACTCGGCCCGCGCCATCAAGGGCGGCGACATCGAGGAAACCGCGACCCGCACCAACCTGGAAGCCGCCGACGAAGTGGCGCGCCAGGCCCGCCTGCGCGACCTTGGCGGCCTGATCGTGATCGACTTCATCGACATGGAAGAGTCGAAGAACCGCCGCGAAGTGGAAAACCGCCTGCGCGACGCGCTGCGCCAGGACCGCGCCCGCGTTCAGTTCGGCTCCATCAGCAAGTTCGGCCTGCTCGAAATGAGCCGCCAGCGGCTCAAGCCCATGCTCAGCGAAGGCGCATCGATCCCCTGCCCGCGCTGCGGCGGCTCCGGCCACATCCGCGACACCGAAAGCTCTGCGCTGCAGATCCTGCGCGTGATCCAGGAAGAGTCGCTCAAGGACAGCACGGCGGCCGTGCTGGTGCAGGTGCCGGTCGAAGTCGCCAGCTTCCTGCTCAACGAGAAGCGCACCGAAATCACCAAGATCGAACTCAAGCAGCGCATCAACGTGCTGCTGGTGCCCAACAAGTCGCTGGATACGCCGAACTACAAGCTCGAGCGCCTCAAGCACGACGACCCGCGCCTGGACAACCTCGACTCCAGCTACAAGCTGGCCGAGGAAGTGGACGACCCGACCAGCTTCACGCGCCGCAGCCAGGAACGCACCAACAAGCAGGAACCCGTCATCAAGGGCGTGGTCTTCGACGGCCCCGCGCCGGTCGTCGCCCCGAAGCCGGAAGCCCCTGCGCCCGCCCCGGTTCAGGTGGTTGCACCCGCTCCAGCCGCTCCGGCACCGGTCGCCAAAGCGCCGGCCGAGAAGGGTTTCTTCGGCTGGCTCAAGAGTCTGTTCGGTGCTCCTGCGGCTCCTGCGGCCGTGGTGCCTGCGCCGACCCCCACGCCGGAGGTCGCCAAAACCGAGCGCAGCGACAACAAGGGACCTCGCGACGGTCGCAACCGCGGTGGCCGCAATGGTGAGGGCCGGGGCGACCGCGCCGACAAGGGTGAGCGCCGGGATGGCAACCGCCCGCCGCGTGGTGAGCGCGCCGAAGGTCAGGGCCGAGGCGGCGAGCAGCGCCGTGGCGACAACCGTGGCGGCGAACGCGCCGAAAACCAGCAGGGCCGCAACGGCCAACAGCGCCGGGACGGCCGCCGTGATGGTGGCAACCGGCCGGAGACTGCAGCAGCAGACGCGGCTGTGACGGAAAACATGCTGGCCGTGGCCAACCCGGCCTCCGCAGAGGTCGCCGATGCCGCCGCCGATGGCGGTCGTCGCGAACGCCGCAATGGCCGCGGCGGCGAGAACCGCCGCCGTCAGGGTGGTGAAAATGCCGAAGCGCAGGCTCAGCCGCTGACCGAAGCCGGCCCGTCCGCCAACGAACAGGCGGTTCAGCCGACCACGGACGCTGGTGTCGTCCCCATGGGAGACGAGGCAGGCGGCGACAACGCGGCACCGCGTGCCCCGCGCGAGCGCCGCAGCCGTGACCGATACGGCCGCGATCGCCGTGAGCGTGCGCCGCGTGATGGCGAGCCGGCCCAGACGGCTGCCGAAGCCGATGTGCCGCCGCCATCCACCGAAGCGACCGAGAACGAGCCGCGGCGCAGCTACTTCACCCAGCCCTCCGCTGCACCGGTGGCGCCTGTCGCCGCTACGGCATCGATCGCTCCCGTGGAGCCGGCAGCCGCTGCCACCGCTCGCCCATCGGACCGCCCTGCGGCACCCGTGGCCAAGGGCATGCCCAAGGTGACACCGTATGCCCTGTCGATGGACGAGCTCAGTCGCGTCGCGAACGACAGCGGTCTGCAGTGGGTCAACTCGGATGCCGACAAGGTCGCTGCCGTACAGGCTGCGATCGCAGCCGAACCCAAGCCCATCCATGTGCCCCGCGAACCCAAGCCGGTGGTGGTGATCGACGAAGGCCCGCTGGTGCTGGTCGAGACACGCAAGGACCTGAGCAACCTGGTTCTGCCGTTCGAGAACCGCTGATGCGGGCGCGGCTTCGAAGCCGCAACCGTCCAAGAAAAAACCGACCTGAGGGTCGGTTTTTTCTTTGGGCACGCTCACCAGGAGACTGGTCGACTGCAGCTCGGCAACGCGACCTTCAGTCGTTCATCTGCGCCGCCCGTTTCCAGGCGCTCTGCGCAGCCGCCAGGTCGCCCCTTTCTTCCGCCAACTGCGCCAGCGCACACCAGGTCCGGCGCAGCAACAGAGGGTCGCGCAGGCTCAGACTGGCCTGCCCCAGCAACTGTGCCGCCTTGCCCCAAAGCTGGCGTTGGCGGCACGCCTGACCGGTCAGGTACTGCAGGTAGGCATTGTTGGGCCATTGGCGCTGGCTCTGCTCCAGCCGGGCCAGCCAGCCCGCATCCAGCCCCGCCAGTACCGGCTCCATCACCATCGCAAGCCGACACTGAAGGTCACCATCCAGCGAAACAAAACCCGGCCAGACCGGTTCAAGCCAGGCACAGACCATGGCCGAGGCCTGCGACACGACGTCGTCGTCCAAAGGCTCGGTGGCCGCCAGCCGGTGGGCGCCCTTGGCCGCGGCCAGCACCAGTTCGGGCATGGCCCGCTCCGAGGCATCCAGACGGGACCAGACCACCTGCAACTGCGACAGGTCGCGCGCCTCGTGCAGCGCATCCATCGCCAGTCCGCGCACGATGGAACGCGAGGCATCCGGGGAGAACGCACGGTGTTTGGCCAGCAGGCGGGCAGTCTCCAGCGCCTCTCCGGTCGCACCGGCCAGCCGCGCCACCCGCAGCTTCAGCCGCAGGGCCTGGATGCGCCGTGCCGCACCCTGCGGCAGCTCTGCCAGCACGGTGCGCGCGGTCTGCACGTCACGGTCTTCCACCGCCCAGCGCACCGCCCTGAGCAGGGCGCCCTCGCGCACCTCCGGCGATGCCTTGGCCAAGCCCGGATGCAGAACCGCCTGCAGGTGCTCATCCCGCGTATTGCGGTTCTGCAGCGACTGCGCCGCCTCGGCCACCAGCAGGTGGGCGAGCATCTGCAGTTGCCCGCGACGCGGCCACTGCTCGGCTGGCTGGCTGTTGAGCTGTTCCAGCGCAGACAGCGCCGCCGACTGCGCCCGCACAAAGCGGCCGGCCAGGTGGTGGGCCAGCGAGTCCATCACAGCCCCCACGGCCGCGCGCTCCATCTGCTGGCTGCGCCAGCGCCGCGCCTGTTGCGGCAACTCGCGCAGCAGGGTGAACGCACGGATGGCCAGGTAGAGCAGCACAAAGCCGACCACCAAGCACAGCAGCACGAAATTGAAGGACACGTCGAAGCGGTAAGGCGGCCAGAACAGGCTGAGCATCGCCTGGTTGTGCCCCACCAGCAGCGCCAAAGCCACCGCCAGCGCGGCCAGCCCGAGCAGCCAGAACACGTTGCGCATTGCGCCGGCCTGTCGCCGAATGCTGTGCATCAGCGCCCTCCGGCGGCCACCGTCAGAGCCGCCAGGGTTTCTTCGGGTTGCGGCAACTGCGTCGCCGCAAGCTCGGTCCGCAACTGGGCCACGACCTGTTGAGCCGCCGCCACATCCGGCGCCGCGGTGTCGAAATGGCGGATCAGCGAGGTCTCGATGGTCTTGAGGTCATCCTGCACCGCATCCATCTGGCGTGCGAGCAGGCCCAGGCGGGCGTTGAGCAGACGCAGCTTGAGGTTCTCCCTCAGGAAGAACGCCTGTTCCGGCGCCAGCAAGGCGGCCTCCGGCCGATCAATGCGACTGACCCGAACCAGTTCACGACCACTGCGCGTGGTGTCCTCCCAGACCTTGCGCCAGAAGGCATTCCACCCTTGAACGGCACTGTCCCAGCCACTGAGCACCGGCTCGGTCGGTTCAATGGGCATGGGGGTGTTGGCCGGCGCGGCCGGTCTGGCATCGGCCTTGGACGGCGCACGTGCCGGGGTCTTCGCTGCGACGGGCGCCTTCGGGTGCGAGGCGGTCGCCAGCGGACCTACTTCGTTGGGCACGGGCCACTGATCGACACGACGCACCAGATCATCCAGCCGCTGGACCAGCGACGGGACGTCCGCGACCGTCGCGCTGCGGATGCGCTGCACGTCGCGGGCGATTGCACGCTGCACCGGGTTCAGGCGCGGCTGGGCGGCACGCGCAATCCGCGCATCGGCAGACTGCAAGGCCACCAGCAGCGGCTGCACACTGCCGGTCAGTTGGGCCTGCTGCTGCGCCAGCCGCAGCGCCGACTCCAGGTCCTGCACCAGGTTGTCATCGCGCGAGCGCGACAGTGTCAGCATCAGCTCTTCCAGTTGCGAGCGCTGGAGGCTGACCTCCGAGAGCCTGACCTCCGCCACCGCCAATCGCGCCTGCAGCTCCTTGGCCTGTGCCTCGGCCTGGACCGCCAGCGACCGGGTTTCGGCAGACTGCGTGGCGCTGTCCTGGCTGCGCCGGGCCAGCTCGCGTTGGGTGAAATCCAGTTTCTGCCACAGCAGCCCGGCCATCAGCAGCGCCAGCACCGCCAGCAACAGCGCCGCAATGGCCAGCCAGCTCAAGCCGCGGCGAGCGGGCACCAAGGCGTCAGCGACGGCTGGTGACGTGGTCGCTGCTGCGGAGGCCGCTGTGGTTGGGGAGTTGCTGTCGGAAGTATCGGAACTCATGAGGAGACACCCTGCAGCGATTCTAGGCCGCGCAACACGTCTTCCATCGCCGGGCGACAGCTCATCACCCACCCGAACCCGGTTTCGCGTGCCGCACTCGCAATGCGGTCGTGCGTACACACCGCCCTCGCGCGGGACCAGTCGGTGCCGGGCAGCAAGGCCCGCAGATGACCCAGCGCCTCCGAACTGCTGAACAGCCACAGGCTGTCCGGCCCCCTCGCCTCAGCGGCCTGCGCCTGCTGTGCAGCGGTCCATTGCGGTGCCCGGCGCTCGTAGGCACAGCACACCTCCACCTGTGCGCCCTTCTCCTGGCAACGCGCGATCAACCACTCCCTCCCGCTGCCTGCCGTCTGCGGCGGACGGTCAGCGTCCGGCGACGCGCCGCGCACCACCAGCACGCGAACGCCCGGATGGATCTGCGCACTCACCACAGGCCAGAGGTGTTCCGAGTCGAACTGCGCGGCATCATCCGCAGGCGCGTCGACACGGGATGCGGCAATGCCGTGCCCCGCCAGAACCGCCTTGAGGGCGCGTGCAGTGCCAGGTCCTGGCGCCCAGAAGCGGGTGTCCCTCTTGTCTGCGGTCGTCGTTGCCGGCAGACCGGCAAAAAAATGCTGCACGGCGGCCGAGCTCACGAACATCAGTGCGTCAAACGAGGCCCACTGCTCACGAACTCGCTGCAGGTTCGCACGAACCGCAGGATCGGAAGGTTCGCCGATTCCGATCAACGGCAATGCCAACGTCTGCCAGCCGCGCGACTGCAGCGCCTCGACCCAGTTGGTGGCCTCGTCTGCCGGCCGCGTCACGATCACCCGGGGTCGGCGCGCTGCGTCCGGCGCCGCCGCCACCGTTCAGCCCCCCGCCACCTGGGCGCCGCCGGCTCGCAGCGCCTGGGCCACGCGGTGACCGAGTGCCTCTGCCTGTGCGAGAGTCTCCACGGGCGCAGTCTCGGCCACACGAACCACCGGCGTCCGGCCTTCGGGATCGCCCCAGGCCGCTTCCAGACACAGGGCATGGGACGCCCCTTCATCCGCCCAGCGGGCATAGGCCGCCAGCGGCATCGAGCAACTGCCCCCCATGGCGCGCGAGACGGTGCGTTCAGCCGCGACGCGCAACCAGGTGCCCATGTGCACCAAGGGTGACAAGGCCTGCATCAGATCGGTGCGGTCGCTGCGGATTTCGATACCCAAGGCCCCCTGACCGGCGGCGGGCAGCGACTGCTCGGGCGCGAAGATGGCACGGATGCGTGCCGACAGGCCCAGCCGCTTGAGACCGGCGGCCGCCAGCACGATGGCGTGGTACTGGCCCTCGTCCAGCTTGCGCAGACGCGTATCGAGGTTGCCTCGAAGGGGTTCGATGCGCACATCCTGGCGCCCCAGGCGGTCCAGCGATTCACGAAGGAGCACAAGGCGGCGCAGGCTGGAGGTGCCGACCACCGCATCCTGTGGCAGATCGGCCAGCGAGTCGCAACCAGGCGACACCCAGGCGTCGCGCGGGTCCTCCCGCTCCATCACGCAAGCCAGCGCGAACCCCTCGGGAAGGTCCATGGGCACGTCCTTGAGCGAGTGCACCGCAATGTCGGCACGCCCCTCCTGCAAGGCCACCTCCAGCTCCTTGACGAACAGTCCCTTGCCACCAACCTTGGACAGGCTGCGGTCCAGGATCTGGTCGCCCTGCGTCGTCATCCCCAGGAGCTGGACCCGATGGCCCAAAGCTTGCAACAGGGACTTGACATGCTCGGCCTGCCACAAGGCCAGTCGGCTTTCGCGGGTCGCGATGGTGATGTTCAGACCACCGGAGGTGTTTGAAATGGACACGTGACGGATGCAAAAAAAGATCAGGCCCCGAAAGGCGTTTTCGTACCCGCTTGGTAACGGGAAACCCAACAGTCGATGCTAGCATGCCCGTTGCCCAAAATTTCAGCAAACCCACCTCGACACCATGAGCCGACACGCTGCCAGCCGCCCCGAGAAGACCGCCTCGAATGCCCGACCGGCACGCGCCCGCGCCGAACTGACCAAGGACCAGCCGCTGGTCGAGGACATCCGGCTGCTGGGCCGCATCCTGGGCGATGTGATCCGCGAGCAGGAGGGCCGCCCGATGTTCGAGCTGATCGAGCTGATCCGTCAGCTCTCGGTGGCGTTTCGCCGCCACGCCGACGAATCGGCCGACAAGACGCTCAAGAAGCTGCTCAAGGGCCTGTCGGGCCAGCAAACGGTCAGCGTGATCCGTGCCTTCACCTATTTCAGCCATCTGGCCAACCTGGCCGAGGACCGGCACCACATCCGCCGTCGCGCCATTCACGAACGGGCCGGTGACATGCAGCCCGGCAGCCTGGCAATGACCCTGCAGCGCCTGGGCAAGGCCGGGATCGGCGCCGACACCATCGTCCGGACGCTGGCCCAGGCCCACATCTCGCCGGTGCTGACCGCCCACCCGACCGAGGTGCAACGCAAGAGCATCCTGGACGCCGAACGCGACATTGCGCGCCTGCTGGCCGAGCGCGACCACCTGCTGCCACGCGAACTGGCCGACAACGAGCTGCAGCTGCGCGCCCGCGTCACGCAGTTGTGGCAGACACGGCTGCTGCGATATACCAAGCTGACCGTGGCCGACGAGATCGAGAACGCGCTGAGCTATTACCAGGCCACTTTCCTGGCCGAGATCCCGCGCCTCTACCGCGACCTCGAAGAAGGGCTGGGCGAGGCCGCCGCCGAGGGCCTCGCGCCCTTCCTGCGCATGGGACAGTGGATCGGCGGCGACCGAGATGGCAACCCCAACGTGACCGCGCAAACACTGGACCTGGCCCTGCGCGGCCAATGCGAGATGGTGCTGCGCCACCACCTCACCCAGGTCCATCTGCTCGGCGCCGAGCTGTCCGTGTCGGCCATCCTGACAAAGGTCTCGCCCGACATGCAGGCCCTGGCCGAACGTTCGCCCGACACCAATGCCCACCGCCAGGACGAACCGTACCGCCGCGCGCTCACCGGCATGTACGCACGCCTCGCGGCCACGCTCAAGGCCCTGACCGGCGGCGATGCCGCGCGCCACGCCGTCGCGCCGCAGGACCCGTACGCCAGCGCCGACGAACTGCTGGCCGACCTGCGCACCATCGAGGCCTCACTGCTGGCGCACCACGGCGCGCATCTGGTGCGCAGCCGCCTGCGTCCGCTGATCCGTGCGGTCGAGGTGTTCGGCTTCCACCTGGCCACGGTGGATCTGCGCCAGAGTTCGGACAAACACGAAGAGGTGGTGGCCGAGCTGCTGGCGGTGGCCCGCATCGAGAGCGACTACAGCGCGCTGGACGAAACCGCCAAGCGGGACGTGCTGCTGCGCCAACTCAACGACGCACGACCGCTGCGCGTGCCCGGCGTCACCTACTCGGCCCATGCGCAGAGCGAACTGGCCATCTTCGAGACCGCGCGACTGGCCCGCGAACGCTATGGCAGCGCCGCGATCCGCCACGCCATCATCAGCCACACAGAAACCGTGAGCGATCTGCTGGAGGTGCTGCTGCTGCAGAAGGAAGTCGGATTGGTGCGCGGTCTGCTCGCCGAAGAGGCGGTGACGGACCTGATCGTCGTCCCCCTGTTCGAGACCATCGAAGACCTGCGCAACGCGGCGCCCATCATGCGCGACTACTACGCCTTGCCCGGCGTGCGCGAGATGGTGCTGCGCGGCGCGGCCGACGGCTATGGCGAGCAGGACATCATGCTCGGCTACTCCGACTCCAACAAGGACGGCGGCATCTTCACCAGCAACTGGGAGCTCTACCGCGCCGAGATCGCGCTCGTCGAGCTGTTCGACAGCCTCAACAACGGCGCAGACAAGACGATCCAGCTTCGCATGTTCCACGGCCGCGGCGGCACCGTCGGCCGCGGCGGCGGCCCCAGCTACCAGGCCATCCTGGCCCAGCCGCCGGGCACGGTGCGCGGCCAGATCCGCCTGACCGAGCAGGGCGAAGTCATCGGCTCCAAATACGCCAACCCCGAGATCGGCCGGCGCAACCTCGAAACCCTGGTCGCCGCCACGCTGGAAGCCACGCTGCTGCAGCCCACGCGCAACGCGCCCAAGGCCTTCCTGGACGCAGCGTCCGAGCTGTCGTCGGCCAGCATGAAGGCCTACCGCGCCCTGGTGTACGACACGCCGCGTTTCCCCGAGTACTTTTTCGCCGCCACGCCGATCCGCGAGATCGCCGAACTCAACATCGGCTCACGCCCGGCCTCGCGCAAAGCGACCCAGAAGATCGAAGACCTGCGCGCCATTCCCTGGGGTTTCAGCTGGGGCCAATGCCGACTGACGCTGCCTGGCTGGTATGGCTTCGGCTCGGCGGTCCAGACCTTCCTCAAGGGCGGCGGCGCCAAGGGACAGGCACAACGCAAGGAGTTGCTGCAGAAGATGTGCAGGCAGTGGCCCTTCTTCAGCACACTGCTGTCCAACATGGACATGGTCATGGCCAAGAGCGACCTGGCCCTGGCCTCGCGCTATGCCGAGCTGGTCGAAGACAAGAAGTTGCGCAAAAAGGTGTTCGACGCCATCGAGGCCGAGTGGCACCGCACGGCCGAAGCCCTGACCCTGATCACCGGCGAAAAACAGCGCCTGGCCAACAACGAGGCCCTGCAGCGCTCGGTGCGCCACCGCTTCCCCTACATCGATCCGCTCCATCACCTGCAGGTCGAGCTAGTGCAGCGCCATCGCACCGGCGACCTCGACAACGAAGACGAAAAGGTGCGCCGCGGCATCCATCTCTCGATCAATGGCATCGCCGCCGGCTTGCGCAACACGGGTTGACCCTTATCCCCGCAGCGACTGCAGGGCATGTGACCGGCCACTAGAATGATTCGGTGACCCATCTGACCAACGCCGACCTGCATTGCCATTCCGTCATCTCCGACGGCACGCTCACGCCCGAAGAACTGGCCCTGCGCGCCCGGACCAACGGCGTGGGACTCTGGGCATTGACCGACCACGACGAGGTCGGTGGTCAGGAGCGCGCCGCCGCTGCCGCCCGTCAGCTCGGCCTGCCGTACCTCACCGGTACCGAGATCTCGGTCACGTTTGCCAATGTCACGGTGCACATCGTGGGCCTCGGCTTTGATCCGACCGACGCAAGGATGGTCCAGGGACTGCGCGAAACCCGCGGTGGCCGAGAACAACGCGCCCGCCAGATGGGCGAAGAGCTGGCCCGCGTCGGCATTCCCGGTGCCTATGACGGTGCGATGAAGTACGTCGACAACCCCGAGCTGATCTCGCGCACCCACTTCGCCCGCTATATCGTCGAATCCGGTTTCTGCCCCGACACCAACGCGGTGTTCCGGAAGTACCTCGCCGAAGGCAAACCGGGATTCGTTCCGCACCGATGGGCCAATCTGGGCGATGCCGTCCGGTGGATCACCCAGGCCGGCGGTGTGGCCGTGGTCGCTCACCCGGCCCGCTACAAATTCACGGCCAACGAGGAGTTCGCGATGTTCAGCGAATTCAAGGCCCATGGCGGACAGGGTGTCGAGGTCGTGACCGGCGCACACACCCAGGCGGACTACGTGAAATACGCCGAGTTCTGCCGTGAGTTCGGTCTGGTCGCTTCGCGTGGCAGCGATTTCCACAGCCCCGAGGAAAGCCACACCGACCTCGGCAAGCTCCCGGACCTGCCCGGCAGTGTCACACCGGTATGGACACTGCTGGAGTCGCGCATTCTGTGACCGCGCGCGGCCCGGGCCGCACCAGGCATCGGCCCGCGTCGCACGGCGCACAATAGCGCCATGTCCCAGTTCTTCGATGTCCACCCCGACAACCCTCAGCCGCGCCTGCTCAAGCAGGCGGTGCAGTTGCTTGAGCGCGGCGGTGTGCTGGCGGTACCGACCGATTCGAGCTATGCGCTGGTCTGCCACCTCGATGACAAGGCTGCAGCCGACCGCCTGCGCCGCATCCGACAGGTCGACGACAAGCACCATCTGACGCTGCTGTGTCGTGACCTGAGTGAACTCTCCAGCTACGCCAAGGTCGACAACCGGCAGTACCGCCTGCTCAAGCTGGCGACTCCCGGCCCCTACACCTTCATCCTCGAGGCCAGCAAGGAAGTGCCAAGACGGGTCAGCCATCCTTCCCGCAAGACGATCGGGCTGCGTGTGCCGCAACACACCGCGCTGCTGGTATTGCTGGCGCTTCACGATGCGCCGCTGCTGGCAACGACCCTGATCGCACCCGGTGAAGACGATCCGATGAACGACGCCGAGGACATCCGCGAGCGCTTCGAACACGAGGTGGATGGCGTGGTGAATGCTGGCGCATGTGCGCTGGCCCCCACCACCGTGATCGACCTCACGCCCATGGGCACCGGCGGTGAGCCAGAGGTGGTGCGCGAGGGGCGCGGGGCACTGCAGCCACTGGGTCTGGGACAATAGCCCGATGGACTTTGCCCAGATCGTTCAATCCATCGCCATCTTTGCCCTGCCGGTGCTGTTCGCCATCACCGTGCACGAGGCCGCCCACGGCTACGCCGCGCGGCACTTCGGCGATGACACCGCCTGGAAGCTCGGTCGCATCACGCTCAACCCCGTCAAGCACATCGACCCCATCGGCACCATCGTGATGCCGCTGATCCTGTACTTCGCCACCTCGGGTGCGTTCCTGTTCGGCTATGCCAAACCCGTACCGGTGCAGTTCGGGCGCCTCAGGAACCCCAAGCGGGACATGATCTGGGTCGCACTGGCAGGGCCGGGTGCCAACCTGGTTCAGGCCATCCTGTGGGAAGTGTTCCTGTATCTGCTGGTGTTCGCCGGCATCGATGAGCCCTTTTTCTCCGAGATGGCACGCGCCGGTGTGCTGGTGAATCTGGTGATGTTCGCTTTCAACCTGTTCCCTCTGCCTCCGCTGGACGGGGGTCGCATCCTGGTCGGCCTGCTGCCCTGGAAACAGGCCGTTGCTTTCTCGCGCATTGAACCCTGGGGCTTCTTCATCGTGATGGCCCTGGTGGTCATGGGCGTGATCGGCTCGCTCTGGATGCTGCCACTCATGCGAGTGACCAACACCCTGATCGAGTTGCTGCTGACCCCGCTGCGCGCCTTGCTGTTCTGATCGCCCCGTTTCCCTCCCTCCATGAGCCTCCAACGCGTCCTGACCGGCATCACCACGTCCGGCACTCCCCACCTGGGCAACTATGTCGGCGCCGTGCGTCCCACGGTGCGCGCCAGCCGCGAGCCCAACACACAGAATTTCTATTTCCTCGCCGACTACCACGCGCTGATCAAGACCGGTGGCGATCCGGTGCGCGTGCAGCGCTCGACGCTGGAGATCGCAGCCACCTGGCTGGCCTGCGGCCTGGACCCGGACAAGGTCACGTTCTACCGCCAGTCCGACATCCCCGAGATCCCGGAGCTGACCTGGTTGCTGACCTGCGTCACCGGCAAGGGTCTGCTCAATCGCGCGCACGCCTACAAGGCCTCGGTCGACAAGAACAACGCCGCCGGTGAAGACCCGGACGCCGGTGTGACCGCCGGCCTGTTCATGTACCCGGTGCTGATGGCGGCGGACATCCTGATGTTCAACGCGCACAAGGTGCCAGTGGGCCGCGACCAGATCCAGCACATCGAGATGGCGCGCGACATCGCGTCCAGCTTCAACCACCTCTATGGCGAGCACTTCACCCTGCCCGAAGCAGTGATCGAGGAACACGTGGCGACGCTGCCCGGTCTGGACGGCCGCAAGATGAGCAAGAGCTACGACAACACGATCCCCCTGTTCGTGCCCAAGGAACAGCTCCGGAAGCTGATCATGGGCATCCTGACCGACTCGCGCGCCCCCGGCGAGCCCAAGGACACCGAAGGCTCGGCCCTGTTCCAGCTCTACCAGGCCTTCTCCAGCGCCGACGAAACCGCCGCGCTGGCCAAGGCCTATGCCGACGGCATTGCCTGGGGCGAGGCCAAACAGGTGCTGTTCGAACGGCTGGACCGGGAAATCGCCCCGATGCGCGAGATCTACGACCAACTGATCCAGGACCCGGCCCGCATCGAGAAGACGCTCAAGGCCGGGGCCGAGAAAGCCCGCGCCATCGCCACCCCGTTCACCGCGCGTCTGCGCCACGCGGTGGGCCTGCGCCCGCTGGACCAGATGGCCACGCAGAAATCCGCCAAGGCGGTCAAGGTTGCGGCCCCGTCGTTCAAGCAGTACCGGGAAAAGGACGGCCAGTTCTATTTCAAGCTGGTCGACGCCCAGGGCGAGCTGCTGCTGCAGAGTGAGGGATTCCCCTCACCCCGGGACGCCGGCCAGGCCATTGCCGAGCTGCAGCAACGAGGGGAACCGGGTCTGGCAACACTCGGCGAACGCATCAAAGTCGTCGGCGAGCGCGCCAAGGTGACCGATGCCCTGAGGTTTTTTGCACAGAATCCTCTCTGATGTCGCCATTTTGTCGGGTGCGTCACCCCGGTTCCCGGGGGAGGGTACCCTCCCGGTGAGACAATCCGTCAAGAAGTCCGGAGTTCCCATGGCTTCGCCCCGGAACCGGCAAAACTAAAAACAAGGACTGCATTTGGACGCTATTGGCTATCGCCAACTGCATCCGATACGGATATGCTGCTGATCCAGCGCCCTACACATTTGCTGCCTCTGCCATGAGTATTTTTGTCATCGACGACCACCCCCTGATGCGTGAAGCCGTGGTCATGCTGCTACGGCGTCTGCGCACCTCCACCCAGGTGGTGGAACTGGAGCGACTGGCCACCGTCAGCCGTGCCATTGCGGAACATGGCGAGCCCGAGCTGGTCTGTCTGGACCTCAAGCTGCCCGACACCCACGGCGTTTCGGGTGTCCGGGAAGTGCGGCAGATGCTGCCCGACACCTCGCTGATCGTGCTGTCGGCCTCACCCGCCTCGGACTACGAAGACCTCGCCAAGGAAGCCGGCGCCGACGCCTATGTCGAGAAATCCGCCGGCGCCGCCCAGATCGGCCGTGTGCTGCGCGAATTCCTGGCCGACGAGCCGGAAGACGAGAACGCCCCGACCATCCCCGAAAAGCTGTCCAAGCGCCAGAAGCAGTTGCTGGTCATGCTGGATCGCGGTCTCTCCAACCGCGACATTGCCGAAGCGCTGCAGATCAGCGAACACACGGTCAAGGTTCACCTGTGGCGTCTGTTCCGGCGCCTGAACGTCAAGAGCCGCTCACAGGCAAGCCACCTTGCCCGCACTGCGGGCCTGCTGGACCTCTGATTCAGGTCGGCACGTCCGGAACACCCTGCTGCTGGGTGTAGGACGGGATCATCACCCGGAACACGCTTCCCCGGTTGGCCTCCGACGAGAGCGCCAACTGGTAGCCCATCATCGTTGCCAGCTTGGAGACGATGGTCAGCCCCAGCCCCAGGCTGTCCTCGGTGCCGTGGTGCTGAGAGATCCGGAAAAACTCCTGGAAGATGGCTTGCTGGTGCTCGCGCGCAATGCCGACACCGGTGTCCCAGACCTCGAACACCAGCATGTCCTCCCGGTGGCGCAATCCCAGCAACACGCCACCCTTCGTGGTGTGGCGCAGTGCGTTGGACAGCAGGTTGCCAAGAATCCGGCGCAGCACCACCGGATCGGCCCAGATATGGCTCGGCCGGGTGTGCGTTCGCAGGGTCAGTGATTTGCCCGTGGCAACGGGCGCGAACTGCAGCGTGATGTCTGCAAACAGCTGCTCCACATCCACGTGCTGCAGCCGGACCTTGTAGTTCCCGGCGTCGATCCGGGTCAGGTCGAACAACGAGTCGAACAACTCGTTGATGGCACGCGTCGACTGCAGGATGCGTGGCGAAATCTCGCGTGCCATGTCCGGCTCCGAGGCCAGCCAGTCGGCGTACAGACTCAACGCATGCACAGGCTGGCGCAGGTCGTGCGCCGCCGACGCGAGAAAGCGGTTCTTGGTAGCCACCGCGCGCAACGACGCCCGCGTTTGCTGAGTCAGGGAGTCGATCAGTTCCTGATTGGAGAACTGCAACTCGAAACTGGATCGGTGCACTTGGTACATGCGCCTGCCCGCCAGCAGAAGCAGCCACCAGAAGATCACCAGCAGCGCCAGCAGGCTCAACGTCGCCTGCACCGTCAACGGCCCACGCGAGGTCGGGTCCACAAAGCTGAACAGCAAGCCCAGCGCCACTGTGGACGCCAGGCTGTGTACGTGCAGCCGGAACACCGGCAGATACGAACTGAAGGACACGAGTGTGATCAGGCCCTGCCCGAGCACCAGCACCCCGCAGATGAACTGCACGCCGATGCTCGCATGCCCATAGCTGAGCCACACCACGCAGCCCCAACCCACCCCGATCACCGCCCAGGTCCACTGGTAGCGCCGGATGAATTCCATGCGCTGCGGCCCTTCCTGGCTGTCGTAGCGCAAACGATAAATACCCAGCATCCGGTACCGGAAGGCAATCATCGACAGCAACAGGACCGCCCAGGTCACCAGCATGTAGTTGTTGACCTCGTCCCACAGCAGGTAGACCACCAGCGGGACCGTCAACGCCGCCGACCCCAGGGAAGTCAGCAGGTTCTCCATCAACACACCGATCAGCCGCGAATTCACCCACTGGTCCCGCACTTCTGCGGTGGCCGGCACGTGCTGATAGGTGGCGGGCTGGGTATCGACGAGCATGTTGACCTATTTGTAACGGGGATTGTCGCACCGCACCAGCACCTCTTAACCCCGGAAAAACCGCATGAAAGCTGCTGCTAGAATGGCGGGCTTCGACACGGAGAGATGGCAGAGTGGTCGAATGCACCGGATTCGAAATCCGGCGTACAGGTATTCCTGTACCGAGGGTTCGAATCCCTCTCTCTCCGCCAAGTACCTAGCAAAAATGCGGCCTCCGGGCCGCTTTTTTGTTTCTATACGCCATTCTTTCTACCATCAATTTTTCGATTGTGATGGTCGGCAGTGGACTGCAGTAGACAAGTTCAACCCGCTCACCCTGCAACCTTGACCACTACTCCGTAGTAGCGCCGGCCCTGTTCGCGATGCTCCTGCGGAGAAAAGTTGAGGTTTTTTTGACCAATGTTATGGGTCACTTCACACATATGCGTGAAGCCCACAGCTACGTCAAACAACCCTCCTCTCAAGGAAATCAAAATGCCCTCCAGCATCCCAGTCCAAGTCGCCGGTCACAGCTTCCCCAGCATCAACCAGGCACGCCTGCACTACGCTCCCCTGCTTCACAAGCACCCTATCAGTCACGCCTTTCCACCTGAAGACCGAGATGAGGTCATCGGACTATTGGAAAGCGCAGGATCGGCCTACCACTCAGACGTTCAAGACATCTGCTCGGTGAAGGGCCCATTTGGTCGTCGCTGCCTATGGAGCATCGGCAAAGACGGCATACCGCACAAGCTGTCCATTGCCAGTTCTCTCAAGCACTGCGCAGAACTGCAGGCCGATAAGTGCAAGTACAACTGAAGCGAACCAAGCCCATGGACGTCATCGACGTCCATGTCTATTCCGGCAAAATGATTTGGACATGCAAAGTTCAGGACTGCGCCCAACCAACTGCTGCCACGTGTGTGGTGCAACCAGCTACCACCGAGAGATCGTGCGCAACGAGAACGCGGTTCTACAGCCCTCCCCCACCCTGATCTGTGACGGCTGTGGACGTTCCTTTGAGGACGTTCGAAGCTGGCGAGCGGGGCAGACAGGTAACTCCGCGTCGCCGCAAGCTCCGACTCGACGGTGAATCGTGGATTGGGATCGAATCTAGAGCAGTTCGACCAGTCCGGCTCGACACACTGTG
Organism: Hydrogenophaga sp.; assembly: GCA_016790705.1. Classification (GTDB taxonomy): domain Bacteria; phylum Pseudomonadota; class Gammaproteobacteria; order Burkholderiales; family Burkholderiaceae_C; genus Hydrogenophaga. The sequence continues at coordinate 97,080 of JAEUOT010000058.1, read as the reverse complement.
GTCCAAACGAGAGACTACTTTGCTCGAACGATGCGCGTCAGCTCCTGGCTGATGGCTGCCTTTTCAGCCTATTGGCGGTACTTTTTTGGGATAGGGTGCGTGCGACAGTCGAAGGGGCCGTCAGATCCGCTCCCACGGATGCGGGTCTGGAAGAACTCGCGCTTTGAGCTGGCCTGAAGAAGACCTTGAACAGTTGAAGCGTCGATCTCGCAGTAGTGGTAGTGCGTGGCCTTCAGCTGAATAATCATGTACCGCTCTGCTTTGTCGTAACAGATCCTCGAAACGTCGCTACTCTCGCTAACCGCTGTGCAGGCAAACGAGTCTAATGCCACTGCACCGTGGTACTTCACTTGAACCGTCTCGGCCGCGGCGAGTTGGCATGCAAACACCAGCGCTGAAAGAATGACGATCTTCAAAATGCCCTCCATTTCCCTGACATGTCTTTAAGCTTGCCGCAGCGTCTGCCGGCTGTGGCGAGTGTACTGTCGCCCGACAGCAGTGTGGGCCAGCCAGGATCTGGCACCCTCAGCCGTTCGCGGTGGCCATCGCACCATTGCCGCGCCAACGCGCGCAATACCAGTTTCGCGACTGCCGTCGCGTTGAGCAGGTGGACCAGCATCCGGCGTGACCCACAGCCGGCCTACGTAACTAACAGCTTGTCGCAAGGCAACAGCGCCGCGGTGGGAGTAGGCAATGCAGCGGTTGCTGACCTCGGTGATGTATTCCTCCATGCCCGCAAGCTGGCGTTCAACTTTCGACGCGGGTGGCCCAGTGGAAAGTCAAAGTCGCAAATAGCTGGACAAGGACGCTAGCATGCGTCGAAATGTCGTCGCTGTTGGCAGCGCCAATTCCAGCAACCAACTTAGATCGACCTTGCGAACCCTGCATGCCGTCGCAGGGCTTGGCCGGACGTTCGCGTCTCACCCCGTCGCTCAGCGCGATCGACTGCCAACGCGCCTAGGTCAAGCCCAGCAGTCAACATGCAGGTCACGCCTCCACGATGCGGACTGCCTGCGCAGCCACAGGCAGGAACAGCCATCTCTCAAGAACTGCTTCATCGGTAGCGGTTTGAACGGCCTGAGCGTACTCAGCCAACTGACCACCGTGTTTTAGGGCCAGCGTGTCGTCAGCTCCAGCGCCTTTCGGGTTCGCCTTGTGGTCGAACAGGATGCGTCCACCGGCAACCTTGAGCAGGAAGTCAATCTGGCCACGTGCAATCGAGCCGTCCGCCCGTCTGGCTTCAAAGGGCACTTCAGCAAGCGCCTCGCCATCCGGCCAGCGGCCTCGCCACCAGTTCGTGAAGGCATTGACCTGGTCAAGCGCTGCCTGCGGATCGACGGCGTCTTTCACACCCCAGCGAGTAAGAACCGCCTTGACGTCCTCAAGGCTGATTGCTTGCGAGGGGTCGGCCGCTGCATAGGCAATGCAGTTATGTAGCGCCGAGCCCAGCAGCGTAATGTCCGAATTTGCCTGTACAACGATGCGCTTGCCGACGGCCTCAACAACGCCCACCTTGAACCCAGCGGCCTCAGCAGCACTCGGCCGCTTCCAGAGTGGGGCATGGGCCTTCGGCGCGCGGGGCGGGTAGAACTGCAGCGCCTTTTTGACTTTGGCGGGTGGCTCTTCCTTGGTCTTCTCCAACGGCCAGTCGGTGGCGACACAGTTGATGTCGACACCGTCGATGGCTCTCTTGACTGTTCCTGGCCAGAACGTACCCGCCGCTTTGGCCTCCCACAGCCAGTCCAGCGGAGGTGGCGCAGTTGCCGAACCAGGCTTCGAGACCAGCACTATCTGATCGCGCGCGCGGGTCAGCGTGACATAAAGAAGCCGCCGGTTCTCCTCCACCGCAGAATGTGCAGCGGCCGTTCCTGTCGGCGTGGCCTCCGCATCCTCAGCTTCGCCAACGCCTTCCACGGCACCGAAGGGATAAGGCCAGAAGTGGATAAATCGATTGGCTAGCGGAGCTGATGCGTCGAACGCGCCGACCGTCCGCGCCCGAACCTCCCACAAGTCGGTGCGGCTCTGATGGTCGAGGCCAACCACCACCACCACGGGCCACTCCAGGCCTTTCGCGCCATGGAACGTCATCACTTCAACAGCGCCGTGGCCGGCGGCCGCTCGGCCATCCTTGCCCTCAGCCTCCAGCTTTTGCATCCACAACAAGAGTCCATTGAGCGTGGCCGGCTGGCCCGAGCCAAGGCACTCCTCCTCGTACTGACGCCCCAGACTGAGAAGCTGTTCCACATTGGCAAGCCGAACTTGCGCTGAGCGCTTGTTCGCCGACCAGCTGTGGCAGAAGTTCGCAACGCCTGACTCAGCCTTGGCCAGGCGCAGCGCTTCGAACGGTGTCAGGGAAAGCAGCCTGTCCCGCAGGGAGTCAATCCGCGCAAGAAGCGGATGTGCACCAGGCCCTGTGACCTTCCAAGAACTCAACGGCGGCTCCCACACACCCTCGGCATTCAGCTTCGCCTCGGCCAGGAACTGCAGGCGGTCGTCCAGCCATTGCTCCGGCTCAAGAGCGCCCGTGAGCCCGACAATGACGGCGGAAGCCACTGTGTCAGTTCGGTCATGCAAGCGACGCAAGCACGCAATGACCAGCCGAGCCTCAGGAGTTGACATCAGGCCGGGCCTTTCGGCAGCGACCGGAATGCTCCAACGGCTCAATGCGCCGACAACATCCTTCATCACAGTGTTCGTGCGACACAAGACGGCGATGTCTGCCGGCTGCACCTCCCGCATCGACTTGGCGTCCTTGTCGTAAATCTGGGCCTTGCTCTGCAACAACTGAGTCAGCGCAGGCCCTAAACCGGTCACATCAAGGTTCCTCTTTTTCGGTGGGATCTCGAATGTCCAGTTCTGGAGGTCAACGCTGCCAGCGATCGCCGCTCGCGTAGGCGTCAGCGCGACCTCCGCCGCAGGTGTCGGCGCGAATGTCTGCACGAACGCTTCGTTCGTCAGCTTCACAAGCGCGGGCGTGGACCGATAGGAATCCGTAAGTGCCGCGCCCACCTTGCCACCCCAAGTAGCCATCGAATCCAGAAGCTGCTGGATGAGCGCCGAGTCCGTGCCTCTGAAACCATAAATGGCTTGCTTACGGTCCCCCACCCAGACAGACGACTTCGCTAGCTTTGCGAGTTCAATGAAGATGGCCAGTTGCAAGGGGTTGGTATCCTGGAACTCATCTACCAGCACCAGGTCAAGCTCCTCCCGCAGTGCCTGCTGGACGATCTCGCTGGTCTGCAGCCCACGCAGCAGCAGCACCTCTTGATCGGTGAAGTCGACCACTCCCATCTCGCGCTTCGCATCTGCGAAGGCCTGCAGCCCACGGCTTGCGATGCCGAACACAAGGCCCAGGTACTCCCGCACGTCCTGATGGAACTCAGCACTCGCCCCGTGACGGTTGGCCGCAACTTGGAGAGGGGCAACGATGTCTTTCTGGGGTGCCCCTGCATTGAGCTTTGCCAGCCCAACCCACGCGCTCCACGGCAAGTGCCCGCGCTCTAGCTGCTCCCTGGCATCGAGGCACTTGTCGATGCCCTTCCTGAAAACGTCGGTCTGTTTGTTCTTACCCCAGGCCACCTGTAGCTCGGCAATTGCGACATCGAGCGCCTTGGCCAGGTCCGGGCGCAGACCGCTGACCGGTGCTGGCCAAGACGCGAGCATGGCGTCAGCATTTACTTCACCCATCGCCGCAACCTGAGCTGGCGACAGGTTGTTCTCGCGTGCCGCACCCATGATCTTGCGCAACGTGTCGGCGATGGCTGCTTCGCGCTTTTGCTCTCGACTATCCGTGCTGTACTTGGCTTGGCCGATATCAAGCCGATGAGCGACATCTACAAGCCGACGCACCTCATCGGGCGTCTGAACACTTTCAAGAGCAATCCGAGCGACTCGAGACGCTTGCTGCTCGTCAAGGATCTGCTGGTCCGGCGAGACACCCAGCTCAAAGCAGAACCGCTGGATCAGCTGCCCACACACGCTGTTGATGGTTCCGACGCGGGCCTGCCCGACAGCGGACGCTAGATCCAGGCGCCCTCTCTTCAGAAGGGTGGACCGCGCTCGTTCGCGGAGTTCGGTTGCAGCCTTGACAGTGAAGGTCGTCGCAATGACTGCAGGCGCCCTGGCCGACTTGTCCTCTAGGCGACTCGCCAGCAGGTGCGTCAGGTAGTACGTCTTTCCGGTGCCTGCGCCAGCGCGCACGAACTCGATGTTCATCTTGTTGTCGCCGCTCATACCTCTCCCTCCGGCTGACCAAAAAGGCGAACGAAATCGAGGTGCCAAGGCCCAAGCGTTCCCAGTGGCAAGCACCCGTCCGGCGGCACCGTAGGAACGGGCAGCAGCCCATCCCCGATGACATCAACCTCCCCGGCCTGCCACTGCTGAACACGCCACGCCCAGGATGCGGCTGCCCCCTTGATCAGCAACCCCGTCGTCTGGCCGTCCTTGGGCGAAATGACTCGCGCCTTGTCGCCAAACACCCCAGCGTTAAGGGTCGAGAGGCTGCCATCGAGGAAGGTGAAGTACCCCACTGCGATGGGTGGGGCGCCCGTCTCCTGCTCCACCATGTGCGCATAGAGCGCCAGCTGGAGGAAGTCGCCGCCGGCCAGCTTGTCGCGATATCGTGCCGCGCGCGACCATTTCAGATCCAGCGCAGCGGTTGCGCCCGTATCGAGATAGAGGAGCAAATCGGTGTCACCTCGCAGCGCGAGGGCTCCAAGCGTGCCTTTCAACGGCCTCTCAGACTCCACTCGCCTCACGCCGGCAGCATTCAGATAGGCAAGCAGGGAAAAGATGCCTGCGAGAGCCGCGGCCTTGAACTGCGTCAACTGCATAGAGCTGCCGGGTGCCAACAACGGCATCCCTTCAGTTTTCAGCAGCTTGTCGGCGGCAGGCCCGAACCAGTCCTCTACCTGCTTCGGACTCCACCCAAGCGCTACCGGGTCGGACAGAAGCATCTGCACCAGACGATGCGCCAGCGTGCCCAGGAGCCGGATGTCTTGCTCAGGTGCATGCATATTGCCGGCACGCAAGTGCGCTGCATCCTGCAGCACTGCCAACGCCGGGTTGTTTAAGGCGATCTCCAGCGACGAGAACGATTGCGCGTCCCTGCGCGTTGGAGCCTGGAAAGTCCCCCGCCACTTGGCTCCTGGATCAAATTTCCAGGCTCCCCTTGCCGGCGGCAGCTCCTGAGCAGCGACCGCAACCTTCCCCAGGTCGTCCTGCTCAAGTACCGTGATGGGCAACTGCGGAGCGACAACGCTCACGAGCTGCCAAGCGGGGTGCAACTCGCCGCCCTCGGGCGGCAGCACCAGCACCAGGCGTTTGCGGGCAGCAAGAATGGGCCGAATCCAGAAGCTCATCATGGCGGCCATCTCGGCGCCGGGGTCAAGAAGATCCACGCCTGCGCCTTTCAGGGCGTCGAGCTCAACTTGGAGCCAGGGGTGCGCAGCCGGCAGTTTAGGGCTACCAGGCATCCACCAAATAACCTCGTCAGCGGAATCAACTGCGCAAGCAGCGACAGACGCAGCGCATGCCATGCAACCAACTTCGGCTACCGCCAGCGTGTTGGCTGCATCTGCTGTCGTCTGGGCAACCAATTGCTGCAGCAGCCGAGGCTTCACCAGGTCAGCAGCGGAAGTCCGGAGGTCGTTGAGCGCATCCATCACCGCGGAACACTGGGAAACAGCGGCACGCAAATCAGCTTCTCCAACACCCCGTTCCTCAATGACCTTCAGCAACCTAGCCTGCAACGCTGAACGCAGCAGCCCAACGCGATTCACGACGAGATCGAGTGGTGCACCGGCGAGCCTGTCGTGTCGGGCCCCCTCTAGCCACTCCGTCACCTTGCTGTCCATCTCAGGCTCCAGCTCTGCGCGGAGCTCGTCCCGGACAGCAGTCCAGGCCTGCCCACCTATACCGGGCTCGTCAGCAAAGGCCCTGCCGAGCCGTCGTCGGACGACAGCAGGGAGCGGCCCCACCGGGTGCATGAGGAAGTCCAGCAATCGAGCTGGCTCAACAGGGTCCCACAGCGTTTCCAGCGCCAGCGGGAGCGCCTGCACCGTGGGGCGCAACGAACTTGATTCGCTATATCCGCATATCGGGGCGCCGGTGCCTCTGAGTGTCTCATCCAGCGACGCCCCTAAAGCAGGTTCGTCGCAGACGATCAGCCGTGCGGCGTCTGGGGCGCCGTGATAACGGTTGGCCAGCCAATGCTCCGCAGCCTCGACAGACAACGGGCGCATGATGGCAATGGACCCATCTGCTGCCAACGCAGTCACCGGAGCCATTGCGCCTTCGACTGCTGCGGCCAAGCACCGTTGCTGAACAGCGCCAAGGTCGCCTTGGGCCTGTGGCAGCCTAGGAGGGATGACTTCGACCGGCAACTGCTCCAAGACAGCCCGCCAACGCAAGGGGAACGCCGCAAGCGGCTCCAACACCAGAACCCTCTCGATCGGGATGCGGCGCTTACCAAGACGCTCTGCCACCAACGCCAAGCGTTCACCTTCACTAAGCCCAATTCGGCCGGCGGCTGCGGCCTCGACAGCGGCCATGTCGCAGAGCCTGCTTGGCCATCCCTCACGAGACTTGCCGTCCCAGCCTGCAAGAAGCCATTCATCTCGCAAGGCCAACAGCGTAACGGCGGTTCCCATCTCATCGGCTTGCAAGCTGCTGTGAAAGAACCGTCCAGGTGCGTCAGCTGCCCTCAAAGCCACCAGAAAGGTGGCGGTGCGCCTCGCCATGACCGTAGGCGGCCCGGCGAGGCCAAGCTGGACTTCCAGCAGCCCGAGTAAAGCCGGTGGACTCAGGACAGGTCCGCCCAGATGCGGCGCTGCAGCAGCACCCTGCCATCCTCCAGCATGAAGGCTGAATGTGATCTTCATATCGTCTCGCTCCCTGGAATCGGTCTGGCCATCCTAGCTTCTCCATCAGTCAAAGTGGAGTTTGCCCAAACCCGAGCGGTAGCTCGAACCCCTGGGCCATGCCGATTTGGTGTCCACCATGAATTCCACACACGCACTGAAAGTCTGTGGCAGCAGCGTGCTTAACCCATTGGACTCGCTGCCCAGCGCTGAGATGCCGCCAAGCGGGCATTGGTGGACTTCCGCAATCAGCTTCAAGCACTTGTCGCCGGGTTACTCGATGACAATGTAAAAAGGGTCTGACTGCCCCACCAGGCGGTTGTCGCGCTTGCGAATCAGAAATGCTTCAACAAAGTGCACGCCGCGGTACTCCAGTCCTTCCGAACGACTCGCGCCCTTGTCGGATGGATAAAACTCGCCCCGAAGTGCACCCGCACGAGATGCCACCTTGTCAGTGTTTGTCACGCGCCATTGAACTTTGTAATCTGCTGAGAACGGCATCCCGTGGACTCCGCTGGCATTGAACCGTACCCAATAGCCAGGCTGCAATGCCTCTGCCGACTGGATGGTCCGAACGGTATTTCCAAAATGACCAGTCCTCAGTTCTGCCGCCACCCGTACAACATGTTGTTCTGGAGCCCTGCGCCATGTAGGCCTTCGAACGTGGGGCAAATGCCGCAGCTTCGCAGGTACTGCGGCGGCGCCCAGAGTCTTCACCTTTTCCACCAAGTCCCGGAAGTGGTTGCCCAGGACCAACTCGCCTGTAACTGCAGCCTCACTGACCTTCTCCGCAGCCCGCTTCGCCTCGCCCGCAGCAAAGCTGTCGCCGAACACCCGTTGCCACTTGCCAATGCTTTCGTCGCGGTCTGGCTCCGCGTATGCATCGTCAATCCAGCCGCGGTAAAGGTTTACCTTGTCGCGAAAGTTTCCATATTGCGTTTGGTCCCAGCCGCCTGCTTGGTCCTCCTCAGGCAGCTTTGGATTGGGTACTACCGGGACGTTCGGCCGAACCTGCAGCCAGTCATCCAGACGACCGACCAGTGTCTTGAGCGTCGTAGGCAAGTCGGCAAACTGCACACTGTCACGGTCACTTTCATAGACCTGCAACCCCATCAGCGTTGTCAGCAAAAACGATGGGCACGTAAAGTTGCCCTTGATGTCGCGCATGTACTTCAGTAGCCGGGTGACCTTCTTCAAATCATTCCCGCCGGCGACGCCATTCTTGCTTTTCACCCACTCCGTATATGCAGACGGTGCCGAGGCCTCGAACTTGTCGCTATTTCGATTACAGACCTCGTACTGACCTGCATAGAGCCGGTTGACCACACAGGGCGCAACGTCGATCTTGCGCTCTCCCACGTACTCAACTGTGGCGCAGTGCGAAAAACGGCGGACTTTCCCCTCGTAAGCAGGAAGCTGCCCGAGCTTGGTAGCAAGCTCGTTCACGTAGTCCTTCGGCGCCCAGCCCTCCTTGGCCTCGACGAATACGAGCAAGTCAGCGTCGAACGGTTGCCCAGACTGGGGTTTGATGATGGTCTCATGGGCCCACGAACCTTGCGGAGCGAACGAAATGATTTTTGGACCCCAGGCAAGGGCGCGGACTGCATTCTCGACAGCAAAAATGCTGTCCCCCAGCAAGCCGAGACGAGTACTGTTCAGGTTGACATGGTCATCGAGAAAAGTCTTGAAGTGTTCCTGCAGCTTCATCAGACCCCCGATAGGTTCAGCTTGCTCACGGCTTCGGCAACAAGCTTCTCAACTGCATGTTTAGCCTGTGCTTCTGTATTCTTGCGAAGTAGGTTGTAGAGCCAGTCGAACACCAGAGGATTGCTCGCACGGTGCCGGTAAATGGCGTCTTGCAATGCACGCGAGCTCAGTGTCAGCTCTTCCTCCGAAGCGCCGGCAAGAGCTTTGTCCCAAACTTTTTCGATTTCACCCTTCAGCGTCGCCAACGATTCGATTGTGTCCTCTTGTTTGCGGTATTCCCGCAAGACAAAACTGACCAGTGGCAAGACTGGAAGACCTACCGAGGTGATGAGCTCGTCGAGCTTGAGCCCTTGATAAAGACCAAAGGCAAACAGCGCAACACCAAGAACTCCAGCGATGCAGAAAAGTACTGCTGAATACGTTCGCCGAACCCGCAAGTCGTAGACCACGTTCGTTCGCTGGCACAGAAGCCGTCCCACTGGCAGTGGCAATCTATTGATGGCGCCTTCGTACCAGGCTTCCAGTCCCTTCTTCTCCTTGTCGGACATCTGGCCTGGCGCAATAGCACGCAGCTCTTCAGGGTCCACTCGGCTACCAGCGACCAACTTGTTCCAGTCCAGCTTCAAGACCTCGGTGTCGAATTGCTCCTGAGCCTTGGATCCCGCCTTGCTACTGGCACGCTGCTTCGGCGAGAGGACTGCCACATCGAGAAGCAGTAGGGCAATAGAAGCGAAGCCAATGTAGGATCGGATAACCGGAAAATCAGCACCGAAAAGCAGCACTAACACCGGCAATATCAGGGCTGCGATGGCTACGAAGTTCTGATAGTTCTTCGCACGGGAATAGAAGCGCCTCTGCGCGCGCAGCAGTTCCAGTCGTTCAGGCCTGTTCTGCTCAATGTCGATTCGATGTTCCATGGTCATTGGTGGTCCTTCCCTTTTCAGTGTTTTGTGGAGGTAGCTGCGGCGTTTTGGATGAACGGTGGTTGTCGTCCCCACCTACGTGTCGTGGGCACTGGATGCTCTCCGCCGCCAGCCCAAACATCGGTCACAAGCCACTCCTCGAAGTAATCGAGCCACTCAGCGGCCCAAGGCAGATAGGTCTCTTTAAAGCGCATCTGTGGCACCCATTCGCGCGCCCGCGGGAGCCAAAGACATAACTTTGTGCCCTCCCCTTTATGCGGATAGACGTGCGGCAACTTGCGCCCTGCGGCGAGCTCCTTGGGGTCCGGGTCCATCACCATCAGCTCAGGGAAAACGGAGGGGTAGACTTTCAGAAGACATTGATAGACCCGGGCCATTGGTGTTGGAGCCACCTTGAATCCAAACCTGAGCTCTCGACCCTGTACAAATTCCAGCGTCGACTCTGGCCACCTCAGTGCCTTCAATTCAGCGTGACGCTGGGCAAGGCTCGGAAGACGCGGTGGGGGCTTCAATCAGACGGCCCTCCAAAATAGGTGTGTGCACGGGCCGGTGTGACGACCGACGCCGCACCTGCAATCACGAAACCCGCCTGCTTCAATGACCGGAAGCTCTCACGCCGTTGCGCACTGTGCTGCAGCACGGCCTGCTTTGCTCGCTGGCCGAACGCGGTCTCCACGGCCTTCGAAACGGTGTCAAGCCCATTGTTTCCTTCGATGGCAGCAAGCAACCCGTCCAGGTCGGTCACGAACTTCTTCTGCCATTGTGAAAACGCCTGCTGGCGTTTTGAATCATTCATGGAGGCAGCCAGGTTGTCAGCCTGCGCGCACGGGTTCATCAAGGTCCAGATTTCCTTGCCCGACTGAAAAATCTCGCGCTCAAACAGATCTGGCAGGAGCTCCACGACGTCGAAGAACAGGTCCAGAGGACCATCGTGTGGCTTAGGCGCCAAGATTACGTAGGCCTTCGCAAACAGGCTCGTCAAAAAGACTGAGGTCGGCGCAATGTCAGAACCCGCTTGCAACTTTCCGAAAGAAACATTGCGGTGCATCTTCCCTAACTGGACGAATCTGCTCAGAAGACGGGCAAATACCTCGCCCGCCTCCGGTAGCGGCACGAGGTCGGCCTTGCGCGCCTCTGCAAAATCCGCTGTCAGGGCCTCCGTAAGCCGAAAGATCGGAGACACCTCGGCAGCGGCATCGAATCCCAGGCAGTACCCTTTCGGGTTGGTCGAGAGGTAGTTTCTGAGCTCTCGGTCTGGGATGCGCCCATGGTGCTTGCCATACGGAAGCGAATGCAGAGGGTCGTCAATGACCGGGGCGAAGTCGGCTCGCATGCCGCCGGAGTAGACAAGCGTCACACACCGCTGCCACCGTTCAATGCCAAGTCCATGCCGCTCGGCATAGCGCTTCAACACGACGTACAAGTGATCGAGCAGCAGCGCCGCACCGCCGGGCCCGCCATATCGGACGAGTGCAGCCTTGGATAGTCGTACCACCAGGTCAATGTCGAAGCCCTCGCGGTTCGCATCCATAGGCCGGACGATGGTTCCCATTTGACGGGAACCCTGCGCGTGTACTTGTTCCACCAACCCATTGAATTCAGCGCAATCGATGAGGTACTCACCCGTCGCGTTATACGCTCGCTCAAGCTCCTGGAGTTCCGTGGCTGTGGGCTCGATGGTCCTCCCAATGGCTTCCGCAAGGTATGTGAAGCGAGCAGACGCCGACGCGGTGACTTTGCGAGTAGCTCGGGGAAAGTGGTCGAGTCGGTTCATATGAAAGGTGGGCTACACGCCTGTCGTTCTAAATTTCGTTAGTTACCCATGTAGCGCTCGTAGACTCGCCCTGTGCGGGCCGAAATCAACCCCGCAATCAGCATCAGAATCGCCACGACATAGCCGAGAGCGCTCTCTGGCATCCAGGCGCTGAGGTAATCGGGCAGCACTTCAGACAGTGCGACCTCGACTTGCGCTCCGCCAGCCAGCCCTTTCACGGTCGAGACCCCTGTAGCTGCCACTCGTCCTACGAGGCCCGCCAAGAGCAGGAACCCACCAGCACGCACCAATGCATCCCCTAGCGCGACGAGACGCCTTGGCTGGGTGAGGAAGTAATCGTTCAGCCGTTCCAGCATGTTGGGCCTACTTCTTTTCGCGCCGGACGCCCTTGAAAGGCGTCTTGTCGGACTTCACATCCATGAATCGCCCCGTCTGCGTGTCTCGCTTGACGTAGTGCCCAGAGGGAGTGACGTTCTGGCTGCGCTCACGCACAGCGCCTATACGGTGCCCGTCGCCGGGCGGGTTGTTCTTTGCCATCGTGACCTCACATTTCATTTTCATGCAGTATATATGATCATTTTGATCATTCAACAGATGGATTTAGTAGTGACCAGCTCACGCCATCGTCTATGATCAGTGGATGGAAACAAATCTTGACCAGCGAACGCAGTTCCTCGCAGGCCTAACCAAGACTCAGCGAGAACGGCTGGCGCACATTGACTTCAAGCTGTTTTTCCTGGGCGAACTACGAAGGGCCGACGTTGTCGACCGCTTCGGAACCGGCCCCGCTGGAGCTACTAGAGACATTGCGCTCTACCGGGAAATCGCACCTGAGAATCTCGAACTTGACAGCTCGGATAAGGTCTACAGACCAACTCTCGCCTTCAAACCGCTGTTCGAACACAACGCTCGCCGAATCCTCACAGCCCTGACACAAGGGTATGGCGAAGGCCTGGGAGAACCTGTTGGCGATGAGGTGCAGCCCATGCTGAGATGCGAGGTACCGAACGCGCTCAGCCTCCCGAAGATGCACGTGCTGGCACCTATCACGCGCGCTATTCATCGCGGCAAAGCGGTGCGCCTTGGCTACACATCAATCGAGAGCGGCCACACGGAGCGCGAGTTGGTCCCATTGGCGCTGGTAGACATCGGGATTCGTTGGCACGTCCGAGCCTTCGACCGTAGGCACAAGCAATTCCGCGACTTCGTCTTCACGCGAATGGACGAGCCAGTCGTGCTAGAAGACAGCCCAGTTCAGCGAGAAGAAACGGCCGAGTTCGATGTGCAGTGGAGCCGCATCATTGAACTGGAGTTGGTGCCCCACCCTGAGCACCCCCGTCCGGAAATCGTGAAGATGGATTACGAGTTCCCGGAGGAAGGCGTGCTCCGAGTTCGAGTCAGAGCGGCCAATGCAGGGTACATGCTTCGTCGCTGGTCTGTGGACTGCTCATCGGACCACCATCTGCGCGGTCTTGAGTACGCCCTATGGCTGCGCGACCCGCTCGCGCTCTACGGGGCAAGTAACGCGCAACTGGCTCCAGGGTATCAAGATCCACGCTCAGACCGAGAAATCAAGGCGCTCTGAACGGACCATGGCAACCAGCGCTTTGCACCAATGAGTCGGGGGCAGCGCAACTGACTTGTGCCTCGCGAAAACTGTACCTCGCGACAGCATGATGCATACGGTGCCAGAAAGCAGCCGCTGGTGAGCGTCCGTAGTCAGCCTTGAACCGACATCCTGATGCCAAGGACGGTAGTGCAGCGGTTGTTGTCGGTCGTGGTTGTCGGCCAAACAACCGGTCTTCGGCGAGGACTGGCCGCTCACTTCCCCATAATGACTAACTCAGGGGAGAACAGTCAATGAAGCTTCAAACGATCCGCCTCTCGAACTTCCAATCATTCGGTGCGGCGCCCATCGACATCCGGTTGGAGGAGATTACTTACCTTATCGGCCCTAACGGCTCAGGAAAGACAGCAGCACTCCAAGCCCTGTGCCGTTTGTTTGCCTTTGATCCATCACTGCGCCGGATCTTGCGCTCGGACTTTCACGTGCCATTCAACGAGGTGGCACCACCTGCTGAACGTCAGCTATGGATCGAGGCCGATTTTCTGTTCCCAGAACTCGTCGAAGACAAGGACAACAGCACTGTTGCACCTCATTTCGGCCACATGCGACTTGACGAAGTTGATGGCACTCCCCGTGTGCGCTTTCGCCTTAGCGCCACTATGGGGGTGGATGGGGACATAGAGGAGAGCATGGTCTATGTGTTGGACATCAATGCTGATGGTTCGCCACTGACCATCGCCCAAGTGCCCCGATCTGAACGCAACCATATCCATATCCACTATCTGCCCGCACGCCGTGATCCTGCTGATCACATTGCCTATGGCGCCAATGCGCTGCTGGGGCGCATGCTGCGCGCGGTGAACTGGGATGCAGAGCGAGCTGTCGTCAAGGGTTTGACCGATCAAATCAGCGACAGCCTGGCGGCGAATCCGTCAATCAATGCGTTCAGTACAAGCTTGAAAATGGCATGGAGCGCTTTGCACAAGGGTAGCTTCTTTGCGGACCCAAAGCTCACCTTTGTAGCGTCCGAGATCGAGTCTTTGTTGCGCCATATGTCGGTGTCTTTCACTCCAGGTCATGACGAGCAGTTGGTCGATTTCTCGCGACTGAGTGACGGCCAGAAGTCAATGCTGTATCTATCGCTTGTGCTGTCCTCACAGGCCATCGGACGCGCTGTTCTGGCTGAAGAAGACAAGTCATTCGACACAGTCAAGTTGCGCCCACCCGTGTTTACCGTGGTCGCGGTCGAAGAGCCAGAAAACAGCTTATCGCCCCACTACCTTGGGCGAATCGTCAGTGCCCTCAACAGCATGACCGGCGATGGCGACGCACAAGCACTGATTGCCACCCACGCTCCGTCGATGCTGCGGCGCGTTGCCCCGGAACGTATCCGGTATCTGCGGCTAACCCAAGAGCGAGCATCGCGCATCACGCACATTCAGCTGCCGGAAAGCACGGACGACGCACACAAATTCGTGCGGGAAGCTGTTCAAGCATTTCCCGAGATTTACTTCTCGCGTCTTGTGGTTCTGGGCGAAGGTGATAGCGAAGAGATCGCTTTGCCACGCCTGTTACAGGTCAAGGGTGCCCCGGTTGATGAGTCCGCCGTCACGATCGCGCCTTTGGGCGGCAGGCACGTTAATCACTTTTGGCGTTTGCTCTCAGCTTTGCAGATCCCGTATCTGACACTACTTGATCTGGATGTGGCTCGTTATGCCGCAGGCTGGGGGCGAATCAAGTACGTCAATGACCAGTTGAGTTTGTATGAGCCGAGCAAGGTCCTTCCCGCCGATCATTTCATTCCCACGTGGAAAGACGCCACCCACAAAGTCCGAGATTACGGCAACTATCTTGCGGCGCTTGAAGAACGAGATGTGTACTTCTCGTATCCCATGGACTTGGACTTCTCCATGCTGCTTTCCTTCCCAGACGCCTATGGCGTCAAAAAGGATGAGCCAGATGAATCAACGATCAAGGCCGTACTTGGGAAGGTACACCACGACGCAAGCCAGTACAGCAAAGACGAACAGAAGCTGTTCAACACCTACCATCAGCGCTTCAAGCTCGGTAGCAAACCCGCAGCCCATATTGATGCACTGGCGCAGCTAACTGATGAAGAGTTGCGGGCTGACATGCCAGCATCTCTGAGCAGACTGGCGGATGCCGTCATCGCCAAGCTCGCGGAGTTACCGGAGTGATAGCGGTCGACTCCTGGAAGCCGGCAGATGGGCTGACGCTTGAACCCAACGCCCTGCTTGCGGCCAAGGAGCAGGTGCGCAGTCTTGCGCTCACAGCCGGTCCGGGCGCGGGAAAGACTGAAATGCTTGCGCAGCGGGCAGACTTCCTACTGCGCACGGGTACCTGTCGCTATCCCAAACGGATCTTGGCAATCTCGTTCAAAGTCGATGCCAGCAGCAACCTGAAGGAACGGGTCAGGCGACGTTGTGGTTCAGAGCTTGCCATTCGCTTTGACAGCTACACCTTCCATGCATTCGCGAAGCGCATCATCGATCGCTTCCGTCCTATTCTGACCGGGCGAGAAGCTCTGGATGTCGGCTACAAAATCGTAGACCGAAAAGTGAGGCTGTCCCCCCAAGAAATCGAGTTTGCCGATCTGGTTCCTTTGGCCATCACGATCCTGCAGAAGTCCGCAATGGCTCGAAACGCCGTTCGCCAAACCTACAGCGACGTCTTCCTCGACGAATTCCAGGACTGCACGAACCTGCAGTACGACCTGCTCAAGCTCGCCTTTCAAGGTACGAGCATTCGCTTGACCGCAGTAGGTGACACCAAGCAAAAGATCATGGGCTGGGCAGGGGCCATGGACGGCATTTTCCAGGCTTTCGTTACCGACTTTGCTGCCACCCCCCTCAACATGTACCGGAACTTTCGCTCAAAGCCGCGACTGTTGCGCTTGCAGAACGAGATCATTCGCAAGCTTGACCCCTCATCTGTCATGCCTGAAGAGCAGCTTGCTGGCGACGAAGGCGAGGTTTTCGCATGGCGCTTTGAAGACAGTCGTAAGGAGGCTGACTACCTCGCAGACTTGATTGCAGGCTGGATACAGACCGAGCAGCTGCCTCCTGCGGAAATTGCGATCCTCATTCGCAATCAGCTCGACCTGTACGCCGATCATCTGATGGCGGCACTGGAGGCGCGTGGCATCCCCTTCCGTAACGAACAGCAGATGCAAGACATCACGGTCGAGCCGGCTGCACGTTTGATCGTGGACTATCTGTCCTGCCTCTATGGTCAGCGCGAACCCAAAGCATGGATTCGACTGATGAATCAGCTGATCCCATTTGCTGATGACGAGATTCAGTCGAACGCGCGCAAGGACCTTGATCGGCTCGTCAAGCAGCAACGAAAAGAGATAGCCATTGCAGCACTGTTCGATGAACCCTTCACAGGCTGGTGGAATTGTGTTCTGGCATTCCTGAAGCAAGTCAGTACTCAGACCCTGGTGTCGCTTTCCCCGGACTACGAGTCGCTCGACCGGTTGAAAGAGGTAGTTCGTGACACCAAGATCAGGATCGATGAATTGTTGAAGCTGGAACCGGACCTGCCCAAAGCCCTTAAGCGCTTCTCAGACGACCAAGCAGTGCGAATCCTGACCATTCACAAGAGCAAGGGTCTTGAGTTCGATTCGGTCATCATCTTGGCCGTCGAGAAAGAAGTCTTCTTTGGGGATCAGGATGAAAACCGATGCGCCTTTTTTGTCGGGGTTTCTCGTGCCAAGAGGCGCTTGGTCCTTACCCATGCCAATCAACGGGAGTGTCCAGCAGGGTATACGAGGCGCTGGGATATGCAACGCACGGCTCAAAGTGAATACTTCGGCTATGCCACGCCGTTTGTGAAAAAAGAGCCATAGGAAATCTGAGCGACGCTGGAGTCGGGTGGTATTCGGCGATTCTGTGCACTTGTCGAAAGCCGCACATCCAAGACCTACTGTCCAAGCGCGCGAGCCCAACTCAGTGCTTCGTCAAGGTCCAAGTTCAAACTGGCATAGCTCTTTCGAAGCAGTCCGTCGGGCAGGCACCAGTCCCACTTTTCTCGCTGAAGGTTCTTGGCATCTTCCAAAAGTTCGTCCCATGAAAGAGGGTCATCGACTGCCGCGTCAATCAGTGCGTCGAGGATGTCACCTGTGGAATGGGTAGCCTTCAACACTTCAATGCCTGGGCCTGCCAAGCTAGCCTGAAATCCTTGTCGGCGCAGTAGTGCTGCCAGTGCCTCATTGGCGGGATCCCCAAGCCAGGTCAATATGAGGACCTCACGGCCTTGGTCGAAGATCACCTCTGACGCCAGCCCGCGCTGGGCGTAGTACTCGCGCCCTTCGTCAAGGAAGCGTTGCGCTACCTGGTCAAGGTAAGGCACGGGCTCGTTCGACTCAAGAAGCCTGCGCATCTCTTGCCGAACCCGGGTGTGCACTCGGCCGCTCCCTCCACTGAACAGCGGGGGTGCACCGCCCTTTGCGCGGATTACGTAGATGGTCTTCTGCTCTTCATCGACAGACTCGACCGCCCATGTCTTCCCGGCGAACAAGATGCGTTGACCAGGGGTCAGCAGTTGAGATACGGGTAGCGTTCCAAGAAGCCGCCCACCGCTGACAATTCGGAACTCCTCGTCTGACGCGAAGGCTGCGTAGAACGAATAATGGTTGACGAACTTCTCCCCCAGCGTGCCGTGCAAGATGAGTCCCGAAGACTCCTGAACCAGGAGTTCCTTTTGCCCGAGGTGGCGCATCAAATCCATGAAATCAGACTGACTCAGGCCTTGGAATGGGCCTGATTTTCCGCATAGTAAGGAGTACAGCTGACCAATCGTGGCACCACCCAACTGGGCAATCGCCGACAGCATTTGCTGAACGAGAGTAGACAGGTGCACACCCGCTGTTCGAGGCGGCTCAAACCACCCCTGGGTGAGCAGTGAAATCATGGCAGCCATCTGTACTGTTTCGAGCCTCAGCAGTGAGGCAACAGAGGACCGCGGGTCGGGCGCATCTTCGACGCAGTAGCCCCTCAGGATGGCGGGCTCACCCTTTCGTCGTCCCGAGCGACCCAGCCGCTGACGCAGGCTGGCAACCTGAGGTGGAGGACCTATTTGCGCAACGCTCTTGACTGCGCCGATGTCGATACCCAGTTCCAGGGTATTCGTGCAGATGGCTGACGCCGGAACCTCTTTCTGCTTGAGCGCTGCCTCGGTTTCTGCGCGAATTTCCTTCGACAGGCTACCGTGGTGAGGCCAAAACTCGTTGGGCACCTTTTGCTGGGTGCACATGGCGTTGAGCAGGTGGGTGTAGCGCTCGACTTCACGGCGAGAGTTGGGGAACACCAGGTTGTTCGAACCTCGGAGGACTTTGAAGAGGTGGGCGGCGATGAGCCCCGGGGTTGTTGGCTCTGGTTGGTCTTCCTCATCGTCCAGCTCTACAGCTTCCGGTTCCTCATACCCTTTGACCAAGACCTTCAACTCCGCGCCGGAGGACTTGGACTCGACCAGTGCTACAACGTCCGCACCTCCTGGGCGCAAAAACTGTTTGGCCAGGTTCATGTTTCCCAAGGTGGCAGACAAGCCGATACGCGGAATCATGCGACCTACTGTTGAGTCGATTCGGTGCATCAGAGACTGAAGCTGCTTCCCCCTCTCACTTCCGATGAACGCGTGCAGTTCGTCAACCACGAAGAACGCTGCTCCACGGAAGATGCCGGCCACTGAAGTACCACGATTGCAAAGCAAGGCCTCCAACGACTCGGGCGTGATGAGAAGTACCCCGTGGCGCTTGTTCAGAAAACGTGTTTTTGTGGTGGATGAGATGTCACCGTGCCAGGGCCAAACTGGAACCTCCAGGCTTTCGCACAACCGGTCCAACCGACCGAACTGGTCATTGATGAGTGCCTTGAGCGGACTGATGTAGACGATGAGAGCTTGCTCATCTGCAGCCAGTATTTTGGTCAGAGCCGGAAGAAAAGCTGCCTCGGTTTTTCCCGCGGCAGTGGCTGCTGCGACGATGACATCTCTCTTGCCTTCCAGAATCAGGGGAATAGCCTCTTCTTGTGCTTCGCGCAGAGACTCCCAGCCTTCTGACCAGAGGAACTGCTGGATGCGCTCATCCAGCAGTTGAAATGAGCTTGAGTCGCTCAATGTCTTGTCCTAGAACAACCAGTTCGACTACATCTTGAACGAGGCGAATTCATCACCTTCATCAACCTCGACGGCCACGTCAGAGGTGCCACCTGTATCGAGGGACACTTCAAGTCCGCCAACTAGGTCGCTCCAAGAAGTGCCCGGATTCTGCTCAATGACTGCCATGAGGTTGATGAAGGCGGTGATGGTGGTGCGTGGCGTGCGGAAGTACGTGTCCCCGATACGCTTCGAGCAGTGCTCCATGAAGCTCACGATGCCTTGGTCCGGCAAAAGGTACTTTGCTTCGTCGCCTCCAGCGTAGACGTGGCGAATCTTTTGCAGGAGCACATAGAAGTCCTCTGGCGTGAGACTCGACAACCGAACCACTGGGCCGCTGAAATCGACCAAACCGCTTGCTGCAAAGGTGTTCTGACCCAACCGGCTCTGCAGTGCGGGGTAGCTGTATAGCCCTCTACGTGTATCGAGCAAGAACTCGGGTGTTCCACCAAGCACGAAGCCCAATCCGACAGCGGTCCCTTGAAGCGAGTCGTTGAGTATGCGAAGAATCTGCTCGTAGTTGGCGTTGCGGGCCTGGGTATTGGCCAGCTTGTAGAGGTTCACCATTTCGTCCAAACCCACGAGCAGGCCTGAAAATCCTGCCAGACGAATGAAGCGGGCCATCAGCTTGAGCTGGTCGTAGACAGCAGCGTCGTCAACAATGGTTCGGACACCGAGCGCTTGCCTGGCGTCGGTTTTGGTGGAGAACTCCCCGCGAAGCCATCTCACAGCGTCGGACTTGAGCTGCTCATTGCCCTCCTCGTAACCGCGGCAGTACGCTGCAATGACGTCGGCGAAGTCGTAGCCGTTGACGAGTTCTGTGAGGTGGTCGAGCTTTTGGCGGATGACCGCTTCGGTGGAGGTCCCCGAAGCCTTCGCCTCGGTCTTTGCCGTAGAGATGAACTTTTCAACGATGCCGCCAAGTGCACCGCCCTCGGGTTTTGTGCGGGTGGCCAGGTTGCGCATGAGCTCGGCGTACAGCGAACGAGCCTGTCCGCCGCTGGCGTGAAGCCGGCGGTCAGGATTGAGGTCGGCGCTGGCCACCACAAGCTTTTTCTCCATGGCCACGGCGCGGACCAGGTTCAGGAAGAAGGTCTTGCCTGCCCCGTACTCGCCAATGACGACACGAAAACCAGACCCACCGTCTGCAACCCGCTCAATATCCGTGACCAGCGTTTCAATTTCCCTTGCACGCCCAACTTGAACCAGGTGTTGCCCAGTGCGAGGAACAACCCCTGCTCGAAGGGATTGGATAACCGCATCGCGGTCTTTCGGTCGAATCGTGCTCATGCTTGCAGTTTCTCCAGAATCTCGTTGCTGACCTCAACGGGGTCATCTCCTTCGGTGAAGGGCATGTCATGGGTGTCGAACGCCGCCTCGTTGATGCGCTCCAGTGCCCCATCGAGCATGAGGTCGAGGTCGGCAGCAGCATCCTGCAAATCGCTCCGACTCCAGTGAGGACGAGACAAGAGCAGCCGGGCGAATGAAGAGTGCGCATCATCAAGACCGAGCAGCATGGTCGAGGGCTTGGTGGGCGGTTCCTCTTCGGGTTGCATCGCCAAGGGCACAGAAGCTGGAACAGGCTGGGTCTCTTCCTCCGTGAAGATGTTCGCCAGCAGTGCAGATACCTTAGCCGTGTCTTGCTGGAGGGCTGCAATTCGTGCGGGGTCCAGCTTGAATCCTGACGTCCCATTGGAGCCTTCGCCGGGCTTCTCGCCGACAGCCGCAGCGTGTACATCCGAAAACACCTTCTTCGACTCAACGCCCAAGGTCTTGTAGACCTTCTCCAGCATCTTGACCTCGTCGGGGGTTACCGTGCCATCTGATTGCGCGACAGTCGCCATGAACTCCGCAATGGTTTGCTTGGCTGATGCATCCAGCGGTTCGAGCTTCTTCTTCAATGAAGCCAAGGTCACCGGCGCCTCCATCAGCAGGCGAAGGTGCGCGAGCAGCCGCTTGATGTGACTGGGAGTGAGGTGTGTCCAGGTCTGAGCCTGCTCCCGCAGGTGCGTCATCTCTTTGATGTTGAACTCACCATCAGCGCTCGCCACAGCCGACGCGAGCTGCAGGGTCAGCAGCGCCGCTTGATATGCGGGTGTTGGCTTCGCCGTATCCGGGGATGACGGCAGGGAGAACAGAACAACACTGTCCTCAGGCTTGGGCACTTTGGCGCCGCCGAGCACGTTGGGTTCAAGACCAATCTCTTGCGCCGCCAAGACCTGAGCAAGCTGGAGCACTTTCTCTTTGGTCAACGCCGACCGTGCGTCAAGCGTGCTGAGTACCTCTTGGAAAGGCATGACGACCATGCCTTGACCAATGCGTCTCTTGAGGCTTTGCAGTGTCTCCTGGGCTCCTGTTGGCCAGTACCCTGCAGGAATGAGCAGCAGCGCTTCCAAAGCATCTGCTTTGGAGCGATTTGTGGCGTCGCGGCCAACGTAGCGGCTGTACTGTTCAATCTCTTGTGTAGCCAGGTCCACCGCAGCTTGAAGCTTCTTGCGAGGGCCAGACAAAACGCTGACGTCAGGTGTGTCGCCAAAGGTCAACTCTGGCTCACCGATACCCAAGAACCCCGCCGAGGCGGGTCTATAAACCATTTTGAGCTTCGTGCGGTTCTTGGGCAAAACCATGCCCGGACCATGTGTTTTCTCGTAGTGATGGCGGAACGCCAGTCCGAACTGCTCGGGACATCGGTGGGCGGGAGTCCGCAGGTTCACTGTCGGGTCCAAGCGTACCCAGGACAGTGCTAGGCGAGCAGGTACCGGTTCTGCCTTGAGAGCCAATTGACCCAACGCCAGTCGGATGAATACCGGGAGTTCGAAAGTTCTTGGAAACTCAGGCGATTCCCTCTCCAAGTCCACGTCCTGAAGCTCGACCACGGAAACCCAGTTGAGTAGTTCGCTGCCGTACCTTTCGAAGGAACCCGACTTCGGGCCATAGATGGCTAGGAGCCTTCGCAGCTCACGCGCAATGGCAGGCCAGTCGCTCTTCGACTCGGGTGTGGCTGCAAAGTCGAGAATGACTCGACGCTCCAATCCGTAGAAGAACAGGAACACGTAGCCCACGTCCGCATCCGGATCCTTTCGGCCGTCGGCGAGCCAACGCAGGTATGCGCGTCGTGCTGTTGGGGATATTTCAGAGTAGCTGGGCCAGTAGCCCATCTCTCGGTTTCTGTAGTCCCCTTGATTTGCCACCGATAGTGACGGGTTGATAAGGCATGGGTCGGTCTTTCCCTGTCCCGCGCGAAGCGAGGACCCGATGTACAACATCCCGCCCGGGAGAGTCAGTCCTGCGACTTCAACCGACTCTCCTTCAGGCACCCAGCGAGTGACTTGGTTCTTTGGCCCGCTCGGAATCTTGAACTCACGTTCCCGTGTTGCCGTGGAAGTCGGCACGCTCACGGGCTCCTCATATGGCGATGGTGTTGAGGCTATCGACTTGCTTGCAGTCGTCGCGCTGGGTATTGGTGCGGTAGCACGCAAGGCCTTCACAGCAGGGGCTGCTGCCTTGGAGGGCGCTGGATCTTGACGCGATTGGCTAGGGGCGTTGCCCTTGGAATACCGATAGACGAGGTAGCCAATCAGCGCCAATCCAGCCAAGCCCCAGACCTCCCGTGGTACTGAAGCTATGGCAGCAAGCACCAGCAACACGGCGCCACCAATGAGCCCTCCTGGTCCACCCTTGCCTTTTCGAGCCATATTCAATCCCTGTGTTGGATTCTTCAATGGCGTGGAGGGCCGTCAGTTGATTTTGTACCCAGTCAGTTCACGCCTATTCCGTGCACAGAGTCTATCGTCTGTCCGTCACATTCTGGCCGCTCGATTTCGAAGCTCGCCATCCATTCTTCACGATAGACGAGTGCGCGGCCGTGAATGACGTCGAAAGAGGATGAAGATAGCCCGTGTTCGCTAGAACGGTGGCTGATTGTGATCTGCCCCCCAACCAGCCGCACCAAGCTGAAGTTAGTGAAGTCCGTCAACCACCAGGAGAATGACGGACATGAAGAAGAGCAGATTCACCGAGCAGCAGATTATCGGCTTCCTCAAGCAGGCCGAGGCCGAGACCGACATGCCGATCAAGGAGTTGTGCTTCTAAGCAGGCTTTAGCGAAGTGATCTCCGGCTGGGCCGAGAGCAGGCTGTGGCGGCTACCGAGCACCTGGTTGCCATCTTGCCAAGTTCTGCGAAAGGGCCAATGTCGGTCCACTACATCAGGTCTTCAACCTTAAGTCCATACCGGGCCATCTCTGCAAGAATTTCCTGGATCACAGCCTGCTTTTGCGCCTCTGGATCGATCTCTTCAGCGGCAAAGAACTCACTCGCCTTCTTGAGCAGTTCTTCAAACCGTCGATCTGACAGGGGCACCCCTTGATCGGCACTCTTGGGACGTGGAGTCCCTGTTCTTCTCTGCATCGGTACCTGACCCATTGTTCCTTCAGGGATTCAAAAAGTTTTCAGTCACATATGACCGTGATGAGGACCAGTACAAACCGTCGCTCTCGCGGTTGATCCCATATCGCTATTTTCTTCGCGAAACCGCGTCGAACATCTCAAACACGGTGACCCCTAACCCAGTCGCGATGACCTCAAGAGCATTGATCGTCGGGTTGGCCTGACCCCTCTCTATGCGGCTCAGGTAGGTCTGATAGAAGCCGCAGCGCTCCCCGAACTCCACTTGGCTGATGCCCAGGGCAAGACGCTGTTCCCGTACGTATTCACCCAGTCGTTGTGCAAGCGTTTTCACGCTTCGCACTCTCTCGCCTATGCTCTAATTCACATAAACACTAATTCATATATTTTGTCATCAACCTGCAAGGAGACCACCACCGCCCACTGCTCAGCTCGCCACTCGAACACAAGCATTCACCTTCCTTCCCAAGCCTGTCACCATGTCTCAAAACCAACGCTTCCTCCTCACCTGGGGCGCCGTCTCTTTCGTCTTCGCAGCGCTCTTCACCTTCAACAACAACTCGGCCATGGTCCTGATGGCCAGCGGCCTTCTCAAGGTCGTGGCTGTCCTCGTGGGCACCGCGACTGGAACCTTGGGCTCCTGGATCGGCGAAGCCATCCGCCGCTATGCCCTGCCCGACGGCTTCTTCACCGATGGCGGAATGACCTCCATCCTCAAGACCAAGCTGTTCTGGGCCATCGGCCCTCAGTTCATCGGCATGTTCCTGGGCATGTCGATTGGCGCAGCCATCGTGCTCAAGTGAGGTGACCATGTATCGCTTCATTTCAGTGCTCGTCCTGGTCTGGCTCCTGACTGGCTGCGGCAACAACGCCGAGAAACAAGCCATGCAGCAGATGGTGCAAGGCTGTCTGAGCTCGGGTGCTCCTGAGAAAGTCTGCAAGTGCATCTACGAGGATCCGGGCATCGTCAAAAGCGCCATCCGCCTGTCCGAACACCGCACGGACCAGGAAGCCCGCGTGACCTTCACCAGCAAGCTGCAGACCACGACAGCCGCCTGCGTGCAAAGCGAGATGGGCATCAAGCCCGACATGACCCGCTCCGAAGAAGAGCAGCGTCTGCTGGAGCAGCTCATTCCCCGCAAGTAGTCCGGCTCTGGTTCCCTCCACCCATCAGAGGTCCCTTCGGGGACCTCTTTTGTTTCGGGGTGTTCGGTTCCGTGTTCTTTCCTCCTCCATCCAACCCTGTCCCCCTCCAACCAACCTCAAGGAGTATTCATGCAAGACCTTCCCACCCCACTGGACCACCTCACGGCCTTCGTGCTGGTGTTCCTGCTGGGCATCCTCAGTGCCTGGATCTGGGTCCTGAGCCATCCGCGCTGGCGCTGCTGGTTCCGCGATTCCGTTCTGGCGCCCTGCGCCCACAGCGGATGAGTGGCCCATGTACCACCACGCCTCCCAAGCCTCTCACGCCCCCTTTGACGAGAGCTGCCCGTCCTGTCACTCCCAGCGCACCCAGCCGCGGCGCATCGCGCAGCGTTGGGGTGGCGCTCTGGGTACGGTGGTCGGAGCCGTTTTCGGCATCGCCGCCGCTGGTGCTTCGGTGCTATCTCGCGGCTCTCCCGCACTGCGGCTGTCCTACGCGCTGACCTCGGCCCTGCTGGGTGCCCTGGTCAGTGCCAACAGTGGTTGCCGCAGCGGCTCCAAGCTGGGTCGCCTGCTCGATGACGCGGTGATCTCCCAATGGGTCTGCCAGGACTGCGGCTTCATCTTCGGTGGCCCCGTCCGCGATCCTCCCGAGGAATCACCCGAGGTTCCCGTCTGGGATCGATAGCCGATTCGGATCCTCTGCTTCTTCGTTCCATCTCTTTTCGCCCTCTTCCTCCTTCACACGCCCATGCCTGCGGACCACCTAGTTCTGCGGTCATGGGCGTTTGTGTTTGGGGGCTCTCTCGTTCACACCCCCTCTTCTCTTCCTCTCCGTTCCTCCTCCCCTCTTCTCTTCCTACCCTCTTTCGAAAGGACTCTTCTCATGGCACACGCCGTTCAATCCATGGCCTACGTTGGCCAGACGCCCTGGCACAACCTGGGCAACCAACTTCCACCGAAACAATCCATCGATGTCTGGGCCCAGCAAGCCGGCATGGACTGGACCATCTGCCAGACCCCTGTGCGCTTCATGGCGCAGGAAGCCGGCGCCCTGGGCTCGATTCACACCTTCCCCGAACAGAAGGTGCTCTACCGCAGCGACTCCAAAGCACCGCTGTCGGTGGTCAGCGACCGCTACCAGGTGGTCCAACCCAAGGAGGTGCTGGAGTTCTACCGCGACCTCTCGGAAGTCTCCGGCTTTGAGCTGGAAACAGCCGGGGTGCTCAAGGAAGGCCGCAAGTTCTGGGCGCTGGCCCGCACGGGCAAACAGACAACCCTCAAGGGCAACGACGTGGTCAACGGCTACCTGCTGCTGGCCACGTCCTGTGACGGGACGTTGGCGACCACCGCCACCCCGACGACCGTTCGCGTGGTCTGCAACAACACGCTCTCGGTGGCCCTGAACGGGGCGACCCAGGCGATCAAGGTGCCGCACAGCACGAGCTTTGACGCCCAGGCGGTCAAACGCCAGCTGGGCGTGGCCGTCACCCAGTGGGACAGCTTCATGTACCGCATGAAGACGCTCTCGGAACGCAAGGTCAAGACGCACGAGTCGATGAACTTCTTTCTGAAGGTGCTGTGCCAGCCCGATCTGCAGACCGACCCGAACGCACGTCTCACCAACGAGCGTGCGCTCAAGAAGGTGCAAGCCCTCTTTGATGGCAACGGCCGGGGTGCGGAGCTGGCCGCTGCGCAGGGCACGGCCTGGGGGATGTTGTGCGCTGTGACCGAGTACGTGGACCACGAGCGGAGAGCCCGCAGCAGCGAGTACCGCCTGGACAGCGCCTGGTTCGGTCAGGGCGCGGCCATCAAGCAGCGTGCGCTGGATCAGGCGTTGCAACTGGTCAGTTGAGCGTTCTGCAGGCGTCATAGGCCCCATCCGATTCCGGTCGGATGGGGCTTTCTCTTGCGCACTTCCTTTTTTCCTTCTTCCTTTTTCGTTCTTCCTTCTTTCAACGTTCTTGTCTTCTTTGGAGTTCTACCCATGACTGCGGTCAAACCCACTTCCTCATCCCCTCCCCCTCGTTCCAAACCCGCCCTGCGCCTGGTCAAGACCCACGAGATGCCCCGCGAAGAATGGCTGCAGGTGCGCCAGCAAGGCATCGGCAGTTCCGACGCGGCCGCTGCCGTGGGCCTTCATCCCTACAAATCTCCCCTGGCCCTATGGCTGGAGAAGACCGGACGGGCCGCACAGATCCCTGTGAATTCCGAAGCAGCCGCCTCGGACGACAGCAGTCCGCTGTACTGGGGCACCTTGCTCGAACCCATCGTGGCGGCCCACTACACCAAGCGCACCGGTCACCGGGTACGCCGGGTCAACGCGGTGCTTCAGCATCCGGATCGCCCCTGGATGCTGGCCAACATCGACCGGGAAGTAATCGGAGCACCCGACGTTCAGATCCTCGAATGCAAGACGGCCGGGATTCAGGGCTCTCGCCTGTGGCAGGACGGGGTACCGGAGTACGTCCAACTGCAGGTGCTGCACCAACTGGCGGTCACCGGCAAGGAAGCGGCCGATGTGGCGGTGTTGCTGGGTGGTCAGAGCTTCGAGGTACACCGCATCCGCAGGGACGCGGCCATGATCGATCACCTGATGGCCCTGGAAGCGGTGTTCTGGCGGCATGTGCAGGAAGACCGGCCACCGCCGGCGGACGGCTCGGACTCTTCTGCCAGGGCTCTGCTCTCTATGTTCCCCCGGGACAGTGGGCAGACCCTGGATCTGCGGGACGACTTGGTCATGAACGCCTTGTTCTCCGACTACCTGGACACCCGGGCTCAGCTGGAGAAGTTCGAAGCGCTGGAAGCCCAACTCAAGCAGAGCCTACAGCAGCGCATGGGGGATCACACCCGTATGCAGTTCGAGCAAGGCTCGGTGAGCTGGAAGCAGGCCAAGGATGCCAGCGTCCTGAACGCGGAAGCGTTGACCCGGGACCGTCCGGAGATCGCCCGGCAGTACCAGAAGGTCAAGGCGGGTGGGAGAAGGTTTCTCGTGCAGACGCCCAAGACAGACCCCGACGGACCGATGTCACCAGCCCCATGACTGCGTGACAAGGATCAGAAGAAGCTGTTGGTGCCCGGATCACGGACGCTCCACACCATTGGGGATCAAAACCCATCCATCACGACAGTCCACTTTCCAACATCACAAACCACATCCACATCCACACCCCATATTCCCCCGGTCCTTTGCGAGAAGGCCGGGGTTTCTTTTTTGCACAAGGAGATTTTTCATGCTCAAGGGTCTTGCCCTCACACCCCCAGTCATCGGGCGCATCGCCATCGGAAAAGTGGTTGAACGCCACGGCAAACGCCTGCCCGAGAAGGACGACGAGTTCACCATCACCAGCCAGATCCAGAACAAGGACGGCTGGATCGCCCATCCCTTCAATGACGCCCTGCGCAAGGAAGGCCAGAAGCTGCGCAGCATTCCCATCCGGCTGCTCTTTGACGATCCGGACTTGAACTTCCGCGCCAACTACTCGCTGTTTGATCGGCAGTCGGGAAGACCCGTCTGTGTGGGCGATGGGGAAACTTGCAGAAGGGTCACCTCAGCGGGGATGCAGGCACTGCCCTGCCCTTCGCCGATGGCGTGCTCCATTGGGGCTGCTGGCAACTGCAAGCCCTATGGGCGGCTGCATGTGCGCATTCGGTCTGACAACGCGAAAGATGGAGAGAAGGAGCGTCACCCCGAGGATGAACTGGGGAGTTTCATCTTCCGGACCACGGGGTTCAACAGCATCCGCACGCTGGCAACCCGACTTCGGTACTTCAAGGCGGTGTCGGGTGATCGCCTGGCCTGCATGGATCTTGAACTCAGGCTGCGGGGCAAGAGCACGACCCAGTCTCAACGCACACCGATTTACTACGTGGACATCACGACAAAAACGGGGAGCAGTCTGGAAGCTGCGGTCAATGAAGCCCGGCAACGTCGGGAGCAGCAGACACAGGCAGGGATCGACCAGAGCTTGCTCGATGAAGCCGCGCGCGGCGGATATGCGATGGGCGAGTTCGAAGAGTCGGAAGAAGAAACCGTTGGCGTGATGGAGGAATTTTTCTCCGACGCTGGACAAGACGATCTGCTAGAAGACGGACAAGAGAAACCGCCTTCTCCCGGTGGCGCTGCACCGGCCTTGGCCATGAAGCTTCAGCGCAAAGCGTCGGCACATCCAAGCGCTGCGGCTGCAGCTTGACCACCCATCCCCTCCTGGAGTCGCTTTGCGGCGCTGGGAGGGGGTGAGGTAGGTGTTTTTTTGTGTGGTCAAGCCTCAAGGACGTCTCCCTTCGTCATCGATGTCAGTCAGCCACTGGCGCCCACCGATGACTTCTGCCGACCTCAAGGCCTCCAATGAGCGCTTGAGCAGCGTGGGCAGGCAGTCATGCGCAGGTTGGCAATGGGGCCATTGCCAAGTTGACGTTGTTGCTGACGACCGGGGTGGCAAGGCACAGTGACCCAACGAAAAGCAGCCGCTAAAGCCTGGTGGTCATGGCACTGTCCAATCACTGTTGCAAGCCATTGAGTGCGGACAGAGCAACATGGCCACACTCAAATACTGCCCTCGTTCAAATTACGAGCGGCGGTCGTGACAACACACTTGCAGGCGCAGATTGCCCCCCTTTTTTCTGCGGAGAGAACCCCATGAACATGCAGTCACCCGGCATAGGGTTTGGCAGGTCGTGCCAAGCATGGCACCTTCGGCTTCGGCCCAGGGGGGCGCAATCAATAAAACACTTTAATGTCCAGCGAGCGGGCTCGCTGGCACTCTGACCAGGTAGTTTTTTCTTGGAGTACGCATGAAGCTCAACTTGGAAATTCCGGGTGATGGTCTCAAAAACATCATCACGCACGTCACCAGCCCGCACGTGATGGGAACGATCAAGTTCATTGCCGTCGTGTTGCTGATTGCGTGGGTAGCTTGGCTTGTTGCTGCCAAGCCGGCGCCCTGATGCGCGTCAGTGCTCGGACTCAGAACTCACGAACGCTTTGTGGCGCTGGGCGACTACCCTCTTGAGGGCCAGATGGTGCGAGAAGAACCATACGTCCTGGCTATCGTCTTCGCCGTTCCGGTGCTTTTCAGACGGTTGGTTGCCGGTGGATCCCCACCGGACTACAAATTCCGCATCTCACGGGCTTCGTTTTCCTTGGTGAGCATCCGCCAATGGTGTTTGATGCGCCAGCTGCACAGTGCAAGGGCAACGAGGGCACCAACCACCACATAGAACTCGGGCGGAAACGGCTTTTGGGTCATCGAATCTGGTGGCAGCAAGCTCGACCAAAAAGTCGACGTAGGCACTCGCAGCAGCGGCTCAACCAAGTGATCCATCCCCCTGTCCCAAACCAACCGCGCCAGCATCCCGGCACACACCGGAATTGCCAACAAGGCCACCCCCATGGTCACGACAACCCAGCGAATGATTTTTGACCTGCGATCCCGCACGTTCATGGTCGTCCTCGGTGGAAAAGTTGCACACCCACCGTTGCTACCACCTCATGGATCAGTTCTTGTGCGGCGAACAAACACAGTGGTGAATTCACCCTGATGATGTGACTTTGTTGGAGTGGTGGTTGAGAAACATCCACAGCCAGTAACGCCATGAAAAGTCTTCCTTGACGGTAGCGTGGCCATCGAAAGAATGGAAATCTGGCCCATTGCATATCTATTCAGGAGGACAAATGTCGTTTCCCGTTCGCCCCATCGCCGCCGCTGTTGCTGCAGTTCTCCTCATGACCAGCCTGACAGGCTGTGGAACTCTGACAGGTATTCCCGGACATGGGGGTGGCAAGCGGTTTTCGACCGAGCAAAAGCTGGTAGCGGCCAGCGTGCGCAACACCCTGATGCAACTGGACGTGTCGCCCTTGAAAGGCAAAAAAGTCGCCTTGGTGTTTGACATCATGAGCGATGAGGGTGGCGGACAGATGGTCGGTGGTCGGGCCAATATCGGACTGCTTCTCTCGGGCGCCGCTGTGTCTTCCCCCGTGACCAGCACCACCAACAGCTTCCAGGTTTTTGACCTCATCAACAGGGGTACCACCAGTTCTTACCAGAACACCCACGGCAGTTCCAGCAGCTACACCGCATCCACCGGCATTGCCAACGGAGTTGGGACGGCCAGCTCCACCACCAACAGTAGCGGCACAGACTCGGGAACCTCCTCATCCACCAGCAACGGATCGTCTTCCTCTACCTCGTCGGATACGACCAGTGGCACCACCAATATCGGTGGCACGACGACGAACCAAACCAGCTCTGGCAGCACCCAGACGACAACGAACTACCCCGCAACGACCACCACAACAACGACGGGGAACACGACCACCACGCAGACGACGCCGGCGAGTACGGTAACCAACAACCAGACCAGCACCGGTAGCAACACCACCACAACCAACCCGTCCACCAACACATCCTCATCAAGCAGCAGCGGATCTTCGAGCGCTACGTCGTCCGCAACCACCAACGGAAGCTCGACCAACACCTCGACAGGAACCTCTTCCACGGGCTCGAACTCCACGTCCAACCAGACATCGACCAACGACCAGACAAACCGCACCAACAGCCATCAGAGCACGCAGGCTGGTTCGAGCAGTAGCGGCATGGGTCAGCAGGTGATGGTGCAAAGTCAGTCCACCCAGACCAAGGGCCAGGACAATCGGGCGCAGGTCGATGTGGTGTTCAAGGGCCTGGGTGAATACCAGACCATTGCAGTCCCCAAGTCCGACGCCTCTTACCTCATGGGGCAGGTGCGCAACTACCTCTTGCTCAATGGTGTGAATGTCACCGTCCCACAGGATCGAGAACTCGACGCCGTGGTGTACGTCTCTGTGGATGTGTTCGGCTTGGTGCGCAGCCGTACCGACGTGCTCATCTACAACAACGAACTGGTCAAAGCCGAGACGGGCATCGAGATGATGGCTTTTGACAAAGCCACCGGCAAACTCATCATGGCGCCACGCAATGCCAGCATGGAGGCCCAATACCGGGAGCACTACGTGTTGTGGATGGGGCCATTCGAGTCGGACAAGACCGTAATCAAGGGGGAAGGGCTGATGGCAGATTTCAGTGACCTGCAGAACAAGATGAAGTCCGCCCAGACCGCTGCACCGCCAGTCGCCACTGGCGCCAAGTGACGAAGGTAACCGCCATGTCCACGCGCATCCATACCCGCTCCCTGGCTGCTGCGGCACTGATGGTGTTGTCTGGCGCATTGCTGGCGCAAGGCTCATTACCCAAGCGGCAACCTTCTGTGGTGTGGTCAACAGCGTCGCAAAGTGTGTTGCCGCCCTTGCAAATCGGCCCGCCATTTCAACGCCCTCAAGCTACTGAGTCGCGCCTGCTTGAACTGACTGAAGAGGGTTTGACGCAACTCATGGAAAGGGTGGCGCTGCCCTCCAACACGGCAGGCATCTATTTCCCCGTATTGCCCACTCGGCAACCCGAGCCAGGCCGCTACGACATGGGCGACCTGGCCAGCTACGAGGCTCGCCACTGGGACAGTGCGTACCACGACATCAGCGCCCTAGCCGGGCGGGATGTGGCCGATGAGATCTACGGCTTTCGTGCCCGTTATGGCCTACAGCTCATCGACCTGGCCAAAGTCGCTGCCGTCATTCCGCTGCGCCGGGTATGGACGCCTGAACAGTTGGCCAATGCCATTCTGGCCGCTCAATACCGCCCCCCATTCGATCCTGAGCAAACCCAGATCAAGAGCCCATCGCATGTGGCGTCCAGTGCTCCAGCCCTGACTGGCAACGCTTTGACGCCAGCTGCGGCCAAAACCCTCGAACGACCTATAGCTGCACACGGCATCGATACCGGCATTGGGGTGATGCAAGTGGACAAGGCCTTTGACCCGTTCGGCTCTCATACGCCCAACCCGTCGGCACCAGCCTATGTGGGCAATGCTGCCAACCACCCTGCCGTGCGGTAGCGCTGCATCCTATCAACCCAAGGGAAACAAGGGACTGACCATGAAAACCAGCTCGTTCCTCAAAGCTGCAGCCATCACGGCAAGCCTCGTGGCATCAGGTCTGTTCTCGGCCGGGTCAGCCACCGCGCAGACCACCCCGAGCTGGATCAACAACTCCCCCTTGATCCATTCCTATGTCCATGGCGGGTTGGTCAACAACAACCAAGCCAACAATGCGGTGGGCGCCACCGGCGTGCTCAGGGGTCAACTCTCCTGGCAGACCCCCGCCGACCTGGACATCCGCCTTTTGCTCCCTGACGGGATAGGCCCCTACGTGGGCAGCAACTTTGAGTCGTTTCTGCTCAAGAACCCTTTGTTCACCGACACGCCCGATCGGCATGTCTGGGCGGGTCAGAAAACGGTGGACTTCTCGAACGGGCAAGCCAAAGCTGCGTTGGATGTGGACGTGCGCGACGGCGTGGCCAATGGCCCGAACGGCCAGCGCATCGAAAACATCTACCTCAGCGGCAACATCCCCACCGGCACCTACCAATTCGCGGTCGAGAACTACGACAACAGCCACTACCACCGCAACAATCCCGACGCTCCAGCCACCCAGTTCAACTTGTCGGTCACGCTCTCGGGTGCTGGCTACATCATCCCGAGCGACAACATGCCGTTCGAGGTGGCCACCGGCTACGCCTACGGTGCCACCGGCGCGCTCAAAGAGCACGCGGCCGTCTCGCCGATCTACGAAGTCAACTACTTCAACCCTGGCCTGGACACATTGCATGCACCAGGAATTGATTTATTTAAACGATTCAACAGCAATTTCCTGCCAGCGGCTTATCTGACGGCATTGAGTGTGCCGGGAATTAATCCAGCCAGAGTGCCGAGTTTTATCGATGAATTGAGGCCGCAGAAAACGCACCTTGACTCTACGGAGAATCTGGCTAATATGGGGAGGAATCGGCTTGAAGCTGATTTCCAAAAACTCCTGGAGAGCGGTGATAAAAATGCCACGATGGCCTACCGGCTGCGCAATGGCGACATTATCAACGCAGGGAAGAGCGACTTCCTCAAGGCGTTTCTCGCCATTGATGCCAGCAATGCCAAAAAGCGCGAAGCCGATGCCTTCCTCGCTGGTCTGCCTGAGCAGACGCTACGCGAATTTCAGGATATCCAGAAGCAACATGGCGTCCTGAATAACATCCGTGAATTACGCTCGGGCGACCGCATCGCCGTCCTGCCTTCGCAAGTCACCAATGCCATCACGCAGAACCAAGGTGAATGGCACAAAAATGATGCGCAGATAGCTCACCAGATCTTCAATGACATGGTGGCTGGGCGCACCACCACCAATGCAGCCAAGCTCTTTGCGAACAAGCAGGCCATTGCCTACGACGGCTCGCCGATGGACGTCGCCTATGTGCGCAACAGCCATGGTGACGTTCTAGCGATGTCCCGGCAGATGATTGCAGAACAAGCAAGCAATGCCGAGTACACGAAATACCTCAACGCCCTGCGGGCTGCTGAGCAGCGCCGGCTTGAGGCTGAAAGACAAAAGGCGAATCAATACGTCGGATTGGTCTGCACCAATGCGGCTGCCAATGCCTCCGTAGCCTGCGATGCACCTGGTGCTGTATTCATGAGTCCGAGTTTGCAGACGGCAAAGTCAGTGTCAAGTGAGCTACCGTTCACAAAAAACCCAAGAATAATTGACCCCAACTATACCGGTGCAATGTCAGGGTATGGCACCTTGAGTGACGGTTCACAGGCGTTTATCGCGAATCCATATTACGTCCCGCCTCCTGTGGTTGCTTCGTCGGGTTTGTCTGGGTATCAAAAGATTAGTCTCGGTATTCATACTACGCTTGGTACAGCAGGAGCCTTCCCAGTTCTTGGAGCAATACCTGACGGGATTGATGTACTTTATACCGCTGCCGAAATTCCATTCGGACAATCTACTTATATTGACCTTGGTCTTGCCAGTGGAGGTTTCGCTTCTTCTGTTGTTCCAGGATTGGATCAAGGACTAGCTTTCGGAAGAGTCTCTTCACGAACTCTACGCGTTATAGGCGAGTTGGGTGATGAGGTGGTCGATGCCCCTAAAGTCGACAATGTCGTCTATGCCCCTCAGGGGTCAAAAGGCAATTGGGATTCAGCTATCAATGCAGGGAAAGGCGGGACATATTCTCCAAACACAGCGTTTGTGTTGGATAACGGACACACTTATAGGACGGATTCTCTAGGAAGAGTTGAAGAGGTTGCTGGAAATCTTTCTAATAATAAGGCTGCCCGCAATTCATATCAGCAAATTTGTGCTGGATCGAAGGGGTGTTCTGGTGATGATGGTGGACACTTAATTGCTTCAGCACTCGGGGGTGCAGGAGATGGCATCAATCTTGTGCCACAATCGGCCACACTCAATCGCCAAGACTGGAAGGACATGGAAAACTACCTGCGTGGTGAATTGCAGGCAGGCAAGAATGTTAGTGTAAAGATTGATGTGAGATATCCGGCTGAGGGTGGGGTGAGACCTAACAAATTTGAAGTCTCAATCACTGTTGATGGAGAGTCGATAGTCAAGGAGTTTAAACAATGACAACCTCAATGAGTGCAGAGGAAGCCTATAACGCAATTGCTGCTGCTGCAATTGATTTTGCTGCGGATCGTGCATGGGATTTGGTATTAGCAAAACACACTACTCTGGCTTCGATGGTCGATGGTCGATGGAGTATTGTTAAGGATGATGTGGTTGACAAAAAGGGGGAGGCTCCAAAAAAAGAATTTCGGAATAGAGCCTTCGAAGCAGTTCGCTTCCTTCGCGACGACCTCCTCCGAACTACAGGTCAGCGCATCTGGGGTTTGACGTTCACTCTGTTCCCGGATGGCAAGTTCAAAATCGAATACGACTACAACAAACCTGAAGGATACGAAGAGACAGATGAAGTTATCACAGGTGATGAGATCAATGCATCTCTAAGCAAAATTGCGAAGCACGACTAACCTGGCGACTAATCCTGTACAACGTACTATGACTACTCAAAACCGCTTCGCAATATCTCCCACCTTGTTTTCCCGATTCGCCATGAGTGCTCGCACCATGGCGGATTTTATTTGTTGGGCTGTCTCAGCGAATTTGAGTTCGGCGCACCCATTGGGCCCTCATGAGGGCAATTTATCGCGTCCGCTTACCCTGGTGGATGCAGAGCCCATGCATGGCCTGCAGGGCGTAGTCGCGGTCTTCCTCAGATAGGAGGGCCAATGCCGGCGTGAGCTGCGCCAGGCTTTTCGTTTCCCCTACCTCGTCCTCCCCGAGGAGCGCCCCGACGCTGCTCCCGAGGTGTGTAGCCAGCAGCTTAAGCGTCATGAGCGACGGCAGGTGCTTGCCCCGCTCGAAGCGGCAGATCGTCTCCATGTCCACCCCCACCAACTCGGAGAGATCCACCTGGGTGAGTTGCATGGTTTTGCGGCTGGCTGCCAAGTGGGTGCCCAGCGTCTTGGCCAACTCACTTCGAGCGACAGGCGTGCTGCAGCTGGAACTCGTGGGCCTGACCATCGGATTTGATGTAACCCACTACTAAGCCGTTGTTGCCGCCGGAGGTCGGCACGCTCGGTGCACGCCCCAGGGCCGCATCAAAGGCGGCGCCGGGGTCACTGACGTTGCCCTCCCAGTCGGTGGTGGCAACGGTGCTCGGGCCTCAGATGCGCTGCCGGCTGAAGAAGATGGCCGAGCCCAGTAGTGTGGCGCTTTACTGTTGTAAGTGGCCTAGGTGGGTCTTGCCTGCTCGCCCAGCAGGGCGGAAGGCGGTCGCCCCTCCATCGGGGTTCTGGGTCGCCACGAACACCGGCTTGGTGTGGTAGAGGTTGAAGCTGCGGTTGAAGATCTCCGCGCTGGAGCTCTCGTGGGTCTTGCCGATGTGTGTGCCGTCCAGCGTGGCGGTGTAGCCGCTAGCCTGTGCGTCCAAGAGCAACTGGTTGTAGACGGCCTGGTTGCAGGTGGTGGCGGCGTTGCAGTCGGCCGCGCCTGCGTTGGGATCGGTGTAGGGGTTGGCCAGCGAGACGGCCGGGGGCACGGTGATGTTGTCACCGCCGGATGAATACTCCCCAAATTGGCCGGTTGAATTTTCCCCAGTTTGAAGTCTTAACAGGCAGCGGGCCGAGGCCCGCTGCCTGTTCTCTCACCTGACCGACCATTGGCTCCCGATCGTTGTGGAGCTGGAGGCCAGGTGGTCAATCTGAAGGGACTGATGATGATTCTGGAGTTGCACCGGCAGGGACTGCCGATCTCCGTGATTGCCCAGCGCACCGGGCACGACCGCAAGACCGTTCGCAAGTACATCCAGCAGGGACTGGCCGTGCCCAAGTACAGGCCCAGGGCGGCACGTGCTGGCGCTCTGGACGATTTCCGCAGCTATCTGCAGGAACGCCTGCAAGCCTGGCCCGAGCTGACCGGTTCGCGTTTGCTGCGCGAGATTCGGGCGCATGGGCATTCGGTTGCGGCGCAGTTGCTCGATGCGCTGGCCCGGCGACTCATCGATGGTGTTGCGCGTTCTGGCAGGCCTTGAGCTGGTGTCCATCAGGGCCTCGACCCCTCCGGCTTCAAAGCGACGGCGCCACTTGCGGGCGGTGCGCACTACGGCTTCGCTCCCCGGGCCTGCCAACCCTATCGGGCCAAGACCAAGGGCAAGGTGGAACGCCCGTTTCGCTACATCCGCGCCGACTTCTTCATGGCCCGCTCGTTCGTGGACCTGCAGGACATGAATCGCCAGTTGCGCCACTGGCTCGACACCGTGGCCAATGTGCGGCTGCACGCCGGCACCCAGCGCGTGGTGCAGGAGCACTTCCAGGAAGAACGCCCAAGCCTGCTGGCTTTGCCAGCCGGTCGTTTCGATGCCGTCTTGCGCCAGGAGCGGCGTGTCAGCAGCGAGGGCTGCGTCAGTGTCGGCGGCAATTACTACAGCGTGCCTGACGGCACCCGCCGGCGCACGCTGGATGTGGAGACCACCGCCGATCAGGTGCGCATACACGAGGACGGACGTCTGATCGCCGTGCACACTTTGCTGCAGGGGCGCAAGCAACGCTCGGTCCTGCCCGGCCACCGGCATGCCCCCAGACGGTCGACATCCCATGGCCCGCGTGATCCGATCCGTATCCTGCCCGGCCACGCCGTAACCACCCGGCCCCTGAGCTTCTACGAACAGATCGGTCGCCAGCTCGGAGGTCGGCCATGAATGCCTCGACCACCGACCGCATCCGCCGTCACCTGGTGGGCTTGAAGATGCCGCGCGCCCTGGAGGCTCTGCAGACAACGCTCTCGCGCATCGAGCAGGGAGAGGTCTCGGCCCTGGAAGCCATCGAGGCTCTGTTGGGCGAGGAGTACACCACCCGCGAGAGCAGGCGCATCAAGATGGCCCTGCAGACGGCACGTCTGACCACCGTCAAGAGCCTCTCGGGCTACGACTTCAGCTTCCAGCCCGGCCTGGATCGTCATCGCGTCATGGCACTGGCCGAGCTGGACTTCATCGAGCGCAAGCAGTGCGTGCACTTCCTGGGCCCACCGGGCACCGGCAAGTCCCACCTGGCCATCGCCCTGGGCTTCGAGGCGGTCAAGGCTGGCAAGAGCGTCTTCTTCGCCACGCTGGCCGAACTGGTGGACTCCATGCGCAAGGCCGAGCGCGAGGGCAAGTTGCGCGAGCGTGTGAAGTTCCTCAGCCGCTACAGCCTGCTCATCGTCGATGAGATCGGCTACCTGCCTCTTGGCTCCGGTGGCGGCAATCTGTTCTTCCAACTGGTCAACGCCTGCTACGAGCGCAGCGCCATGATCATGACCAGCAACCGGGGTTTCGGTGAATGGGCCGAGATCTTCGGCGATGCCGTGGTCGCCACCGCCTTGCTCGACCGGCTGTTGCACCACGCCGTGGTCGTCCCCATCGAGGGCAACTCCTACCGCTTGCGTGAGCACGCAGCTCTGGTCCCCGAGACCATGCGCACCCGCTCCTCCTTGCTTGACCCTCAAGGTCAGCAACCCCTCAAACGCCGACCCGGCAGACCACCCAAGGAACCACGAGACCACCACCCGGGCTGATCACCCACACCACAACAGGTGGGGAAATTTACTCCGGCCAAAGTGGGGAAATTTCGACCGGCGTTGACAGATGTACAGGCGCGAGAGGGCCAGGCCACCGGGTTCGGGCGCAACGGCAATGGCCGACTCGATCTCCGAGAGCGTGCCCTGCACGAAGCTGGGGTCGGTGCTGTTGGTAAAGGAGTCCTCCGCCGTCGTCCACAGCGTAGGGTTCACCAGGTCGTGCAACTGCTGGTGGGGGTTGCCCACCACCACGCCGTTCTGGATGAAGGTGCCGTTGGCGGTGTAGCCCGTCAACGGTGCTCCCGTGGGCCCTCGGATAGTCTGCCCCACCGCGCTGACGTTGAGCGTGACGATCAACAGCCAGGCGATGGCGTGTTTGAATCAGCGGCTCATTGTTCAGACTGTACGAACCGCTGGGTGGAGAAGCTCGCCCTTTACTGCGTCACCGCCAGCTTGGTCTCCAACACGCCTTTCTTGCCCTGCTCGGGAGAGACCAGGTGCAGCTTGGAGGCCGCAGCCCACATGCCCATCTTCACTTCCTGCCAGATGTAGGTCAGCGTGCCGGGCTTGACATCCACTTCAACCTTGTTGTCAGCCCCTTCGGTCAGCGACTCGATCTTGTGTTTGCCCGGCGCCACTTCTTTGTACAGGAAGGTGTTTGCGGCGGTCTGCCCAATGACCTGTCCGTCCACGGACACCGGCATCTTGATGGCCGCGCCAAAGGTCTCATTGCGGTATACGTAGATGCCCGCCTTGTCGGCAGGGGCTGTGAAAGTTTTGCGCGCTGCGTCTTGCGTGGCATCGGCCATGTTGACCGAGGCGCAGCCGGTAGACAAAACTGCAGCCAACAAGGCTGCGCTTAGGAAGGAAATGCGGGTGACGGAATGTGTCATGAGGTGCTCCCTGGGGTTGAAAAACTGTTCGCTGCTGTGCGTGCCTCACGCACCAAGATCAGACCCACTCAGGCCGTTGCACCTTGGGCATGTGGTCGTACGCCTTGAGCACCACTGTCTTTGGATCGGCTTGGGGGTTGTCTTCCGCGTAGGCGATCATCAGCCAATGCAGGGCGTAGTGATACAGACCACTTCCCAGCCACTGGCTTTGCAGGTTGACATCCAGCACCCGGTTTACGGCTTTGCGAAGTTGCTCAGGGTCATGCATGCCAAGCAGTTTGTGCTGGCATAGCAAGTAGGCCACGCCTCGTTGGGAACGGATGGTGCGGATATTGGGCACCACTCCCGGGCGGTACTCCTCGAAGTTTCGAATGGCATCTGCGTACAAACCACCACTGAAAGCAATTGGCATGTAGTATTCGATCTGATGATCTGCAATCATCTTGCGTTCAAATTGGGGAACGCGTGTCCGCCAAGCACGCTCAATTAGGGATGCAGAGCGGGAAAAACTGTCCCGATCAATACCCTGTCCGCGCAGGAACTTCGTGAGAGCCAACGCATAGGACAGGCTTTGCTGGTGCCAATCGGCTGAACTGGGATCACGATCGGTGGTGTATTCACCCTCATCAATGGCTTCTTGCAACCATCGTTGCGTGCGTTCGGCGATGTCTTCGGTTTGTTTTTCCAACCCCACCAGCATAGCACGAATCACCGTCGAAACACTGAAAGTTGAAACCCCACCCTTTGCAAAAGTTCCTGGCTCGCGATTGCTTTGAATCTGCTCAGACTGGAATACAACTCTCTCAAGAATTGATTTTGTTTTTGAAGGATCGAAGTAGCTCATATTAAGATCACTTACACACCACGCCGCCGCAAAACCTGACAGCAATCGGAGAACTACCACCAACCCCTTGATTGGTCGTTCGAGTTATGAAATTGCCATCCAGAATGTTTTGACGTGCTTGCTGTAAGAGCGCTGGCGGAAGGTTCGATGCTTCAATTGCGTCGAACGCCCCTCGACGCGCATTTTCCAATGCAGGTTTATCTTGTGCAAACGTCGTCGAAGGCTGCACATTCCTGGCATTGGAATACGTCCTGGCATCGTACAGGATCACTTCGCCGGTCTTCGGGTTGACGCTGATCATGTCGGCGCCTTGCGTACCCACCTTGCCGCCCCAACTCACCACCAGTTCGCCCCGGTTGGCCGCATCGGCTGCCACGCGCACCTCTCCTTGATAACCCGTCATGTGGGCAAATGCGGTGGCCTTGGATTTTCAGTAGGCAAAATCAGATTCTTCAGATAAGCATATCGATTGCTCATCATGTCGGAGCCAAGTAGACCTCCCAGTTGTAGAAGATTTGAGAATTCTGACTCACTTAGTAAGACATCTTCTTCACACAAATAATCGCATAGCGTTTCTAAAGCCAGGCGATATTCTCCGTGACCTATATATTCCATTGAATATTGAAGCAGGTCGGCTGAAAGCCTTCCTCTAAATTGAGTCTCCAACTCTATCAATCTTTCTTCTATGTTCATGATGGATACTATTTAATGGGCTTCAGGCCAATGGAGGTTGGCGGGGTATCAGGAAATGCAGTTACCACACGACCAGAAGCAGGTTCAAAAACCACTCGCATGGTCACCCCATCTCGCGATTCCCATGCTACCCATCGAGCAGGATCACCGGCTTTTGTTGTTGAACCACCAGTACCAGTCTGTGCATACCAACGTGTGTTTGGATTCGTCGCAATATCGCCAACCTCATGGATAACCTTATCAGCAGTCCACGTCTGTGGGAAAACAGATTTGCCAGGTTGCCCTGGCCACAAATGACCACCTACACCAGGCGCTTCCCCATACAAAATATGTAAACGATCTGTTGGGCGCAACACATCCACAAACTCGGGATTCCGAACTGCCTGTGCTTCTATCTGCACCAACCGAGCCTCGCGCACGACCTGAGCCACATCGGTGGCATTGCTGGCTGAGTTGGCCAGGCGCGAAGCCATCGCCGTGGTGCCAGTCGCGGTCATGCCCGCTGTTGACACACCGGTGTACTCGGAAGTGGCTCCAATGGCCAGTTCAGTGGTCGCCGCCACACAACCCGGTGCCAGCGGGCCTCCCGCACAGGCAGCCATCAACGCCCGCCCCACACTGAGCATGACCCCACCGCCCAGCGCGGTCGCTCCCACCGCCATTGCGGTCTGCATGATTAGCCGGTTCGTTGGTTCGGCTGCCGCGCCCCACTGCAGTGCTTCCACCGCCTTGCCTAAGTCGCTGACCTGCCGGTTGATCAGCGCATTGACGTTCTGCTGACCCAGCAGCGCCAGCGTCTCGGGTTTCTGCAGCGCCTCCAATGCCTTGCCAATGTCCTGCACCCGACCAGCGCAAGCCTGCGGATTGGCTTTGCACAGATCTTTCAAATCGTGCTCGACCTGGTGCTGCTGTCCGCCTTGCTGTTCGTTGCGCAGCAGGTTGTTGCGGAGCACATCGCACCCCTGGGTGCAACTGCGCAGCGCATCCAGGGCTCGCTCCAGGTCTCGGGTCGTCAGATAGTTGTTCTCGACCGCGTTCTGCCCGGTGGTCTGGCCGATCCCGAAGTTCGCCTGGACGTTGTTGCTGCCGCCCACCAGCGCGGCGGCGGCTCCGCCGGCCACGCCCGAGAAGAACGCCACCTCGCTGTCACTGAGCGTGCGGCCCATGGCAGGGTCGAGCCACTGTGCGCCCGCGTGAGCCACGATAGCGCCCACCGCGCCCGCGCCACATCCTTCGCTGCCCCCGCTGCGGGCCACGCCAGCCGCGCAGCCCAACGCCCCATGGGCGATTTCCGTGCCCACCGCACCCAGGTTGGCGCCCGCAATCGCGTTGGCCCCCATGGCAGAGACCGCTGAGGTGGTGTTCGAGATCGCGCTGTTGACCAGCGCATCCCCGAAGCTGCCTCCATAAGCGATGCTTTGGCTCATGCTGCCGGCGATGGTGTTGTAGATCGCCTGACCCACCCGTTCACTGACGCCCAGCGAGGAACTGATGTCCACGCCCGAGACGCCCGCCGCCGCCAGCGCGGTATTGACCAGGATGCCTGCCACCCCTCCCTTGAGCGAGTTCTCCCCGGCCGCCAGGGCCTTGCTCATGCTGCCGGTCTGGATGCCCGCGCCGACCACCGCGCCGGCATAGGCACCTACGGCCGATCCAATCGCCGTGGCGGCTACACCCGCGATGCTGACGGTAGTGACCCCCGTTGCAGTCACCACCGTTGTGGCCACCGCCCCCGTGGCCGTTGTGCTGGCGCCCAACGCGGCTCCCGCCCACCCTGAGGCCAAACCCG
Organism: Hydrogenophaga sp.; assembly: GCA_016790705.1. Classification (GTDB taxonomy): domain Bacteria; phylum Pseudomonadota; class Gammaproteobacteria; order Burkholderiales; family Burkholderiaceae_C; genus Hydrogenophaga. The sequence goes on along the minus strand of JAEUOT010000058.1, from coordinate 54,303 downwards.
CCGTGAAGTACACAACGATGGCCGCAATCACCACCGCAACGATCTGCTTGAGCGGATTGGGCTTTGGCGGTGGCTCCAGCGCCTTCTGATACGCCACCTTGAAGCGCGCCTCGGCCAGCCCTCTGATCTCCTGGTACCTCGGGTGGCTCTCGCTGAGTTCTCCCCGCTGCAGCATCCCCAGCAACCGCTCCTGCTCCGGGTCGCCCCGCTTGTCGAACAGGTTCAGCCCTTTGCCGAACAGGTCCGCGTTGCTCACGCCTGTGAGCTGCAACTGATTGGCCTGGTACGCGGCCGCTTCCTTGCTGTACTTGAGCTTGGTGTCGTACTCGGTGTGGTAGACGTAGGCCTGCCTGAAGGCGTCTTCGGAGAGGGCTCTGGCCCGCTCGTAGTCCGGGTGGCCCGGCCCGATGGCGCCGGTTCTGAGGCCATCGAGCAGCCCCCAGTCGCCCTTGTTCACATGCCGGTACAGGTCGATGCCCTGCATGAACAGGGCCTTGCTGTCTTGGAAGTACCCCATGTCGATGCCGGCGGCCGCGTTCAGACCTTTCTCGCGCTTGTCTGCGGCGCTCCTGAGTTCCTTGCCCAGCATCGCGTTGATCCAGGCATCATCGCGCCCGAACTCCAGCCCGCCGCTGTCGCCGCTCCAGCCACCCTGGCTCTGGGAACCCCGGAAGTGTTTGTCGCTGAGGTTGAAGAACTGGGCGCTGCCGTCGTCCCGGATGTAGCCCAACTGGAAGCTGGGGTCGGTGCCGCCGCCCCAGAGGTTGGGCGAGCTGCCGATCATCTGCTCAAAGATGGTCGCGTCGGCCTGGCTGTTGAAGCCGCTTTGCGTGGGCGAGAGGCTGCCCATGTTCTGCTGGGTAAAGAAGATGCGCGAGCCCAGCAGGTTGGCGTTCTGCTGCTGCACGGCCGCCAAGTGGCGCGTGACCGCCGCACCCTGGGTCAGCCAGACCGCCACCGCCCCTCCGTTGGGGTCCATCGCGGCGTTGACCACGCCTTTGTCCACGAACCCGGTCAGCCCCGAGTTGAAGATCGCCCCGCTGGAGTCGGGGTGGGTGCGCGCGATCCAGGTGCCCCCGGCGCTCTGGTAGCCGCCCGTGCCGGTCACTGCCTGATTCCAGATCAGGGCGTTATTGGCCTGGTTGGCCTGATCGGCCGGGTTGCTGAAGGGGGCGGCGGCGGTGTACGGGTTGGCCGGGCTGGTGTTGATGTACAGCCGCCCCATGGACAGACCCCCGGGCTCAGAGAGCGGGGCCGAGACGCCTTCCATCTGGCCCAGCGTGCCTTGCACGAAGCTGGGGTCGGTGGTGTTGGTCAGCGCCGCCGCGCCCAGCGTCCACAGACTGGGGTTCTCCAGGTTGTGCAGCTGCTGGTGGGGGTTGCCCACCACCACGCCGTTCTGGATGAAGGTGCCGTTGGGTGCAAAGCCGGTCACCGGCTGCCCGTAGCTGCCCCGCAGGATCGGCCCCGTCACCTGCGCGAAGCTGCCCACGCTGATGCTCAGCATCACCAGCGTGGCCACGCTGCGTTTGAACCAGCCGGCCCTACGCGGGCTGGTGTCCAGGCTGGGCAGGGTGCTTGACGGGGCGTCCACAGCTTATTGCCCCAGGGCTTGCTTGAGCGCGTCTTCCAGCACCGGCTGGATGCGCTGGGTGATGGTGGGCAGCTTTTGACTCACCAGTTGGGCCGACTGCTGGTTGATCACGCCCATCTTCTGCATCAAAGTCACGTAGCTGGGGTCCTGATAGAGCTTGGTCAGGCGTTCGACTTCGGCCTGGCTGAGTTGGTCCTGGTACAGCTTGATGTAGGCGTCCTTCATCTTGGGCCAGCCCATCTCCTGGCGCAACACGACGCCGATGCCGGGCACGGCCTTGTCCACAGCGGTCTGCTGCTGGGGCGTGAGAGGCCGACCGCCGTTTTGTTGCAGCAGGCTGGCCACCACTTGCTGGCGCACCTGGTTCTCGATGCCGGCGACGGCCGTCTCCAACGCCTTCTGGGCGCCGTTGATCGCCACCAACTGTTCGACCGAGGTGGCGCTGGCGCCTGCGGCGCAAGCGAGCGGCAGATTCAGGACGCCGACCAAGGCAAGAAGACCGGCTTTGAGGGTGATGGTGTTTCGGGTCATTGGTGCTGTCCTTCAGTTCTTGCCGCCCATGAACTCGCGCGTTACGGGCTCCTTTTCGTTGTAGGCGCCTTTGTTGCCGTCCACATCGGTGAAGTCCACCAGCAGGCCCTGGCCCTGATAGACCTGCTCCTTGGTGGTCAGCGGCCCGGTCCACAGCAGGTAGTGCTCGCGGTACTGGGCCTCGCGATTGGCCACCTGCGGGCGCAGGATGTTCTTGCCCTCGCGGTCAAAGGCCATGATCTCGAAGCTGGTTTCGGCCTTGACGGTCTCGTTGTTGTAGAGCAGCGCATCAAAGCGGCTGCGCACGGTCCCGAAGATGTCTACCGTCACGTAGACCAGCACTTCCGCGGTCGGGTCGTTGGGCGTGGTGGGAATCACCCCATTGAGCATCATGTAGGTGCGCACCAACCCCATGAGCAGGCTGGCATCGCTCTTGGGCACGGGGAAGTTCTGGTACTCACCCAGGCCCTTGTAGGCCAGCGTGGCGGTGTGGTCCCGGTGCATCCCCTTGGTCTGCGTCACGGTTTCACTCGGGCTGGGCGAGACAGCCTGGCGGTTGGTGTTGTAGCCACCACTGGTGCTGGAACTGCCGTCATTGCTGCCGGTGGTTGTGGTGGTGCTTTGGCTGTTGTTGGTGCCGCTCCCACTGGAATTGGCGGTGCTGGTGTTGGTGCCCGATCCCGTGCTGGTGTTCGTGCCCGAACTGCTGTTGGTGCTGGTATTGGTTCCAGATCCGTTGGTCGTGCTGGTGTTGGTGCTGGTGCCGTTGGTGGTCGAGCTGTTGGTGCCGTTGGTCGTGCTGGTGTTGGTACCCGTGCCCGCCGTGACGTTGGTGCTGTTGTCGGTCTGGCTGAAGTTGGTGTTGGTGGTGGTGCCACCGGTGTTGCTGGAGCTGCTGCCCGAGCTGCTGCCGCTGTTGGTGGTCGTGCTGTTGTTGGTGGTGCTTCCCGTCGTGGTGCTGCCGTTGCTGCCGGTCGTGGTCGATCCGGTGGTACCAGACCCCGTGGTGGTGCTGGTGTTGGTGGAACTGCCGCTGGAACTGCCTGTGCTGGTGTTGCTGCCGCTGCTCTGGTTGGTGGAGCTGCCAGTGGTGCCAGTGGTGCCGGTATTTGTGTTGCTGCCGTTTTGCAGCGTGGTGCTCACCGAGCTGGAGCCACCGCCGCTGTTGGTGTTGCTGTATGAGCTGCCCGACTCGCCCAGGTTGTAGACCTGAAAAGCGTTGGAGGTGGTGGTCACCGGGCTGGTCATGGTGCCCACGCTGAACAAGAGGCCTGGCGACCAGCGCCCGCCATTGAAGCTGCCCCCCCCTTCGTCGGAGATCAGGTCAAAGATCAGAGCTGCGCGCTTGCCTTTGAGTGACCGGACGTCGATGTCCTTGAGCGCCGCGCGGATGGAAGCGGACACCAGTCGCTGCTCGGTCGCGAAACGCTTGCCGCCTCCGTGAGCGGGCAGACCGGTGAGGGTGCCACAGCCTGTCAGGGCCAAAGAAGCCGCACAGGCCAGGACGATGGAAAAGCGAATAGTGCGAAACGGCGTCCGGTTGGTGGACGACACAGACGTGCGTGTGACAGCGGGCTTGACAGCCATGGAACTCCCTCAAGATGTGTTGACGGTGTCAACGTATCACCGGTGGTGAGGAAGAACCTTTGCTGGATGGGTCTGAAGTGTTTCCAACATGCGGTTGCGTGTTCATGAGCACATCCACGCACCAATTTGTTGCAAGACGTACACAGGCGGTGCATCCCCTGTTTGGGGGATGACAGAAGGGCAATGACAATGCAGCCGCCTGACTGCCTCAGGCCCCGCCCTTCCTCCCTGGGCGGGCTCCGGGAAATTTGATCATTTCACCCGGCTTGCACACCCCTGGCCGTGTGGTCAGGGGTGCTTTTTGTTCGGGACCGCCAAAGGAAGCGGGGCGCTCATCCTGCAGCCCAGTCGCCCTCCCCAATCACAGCTACCTCACAGGGGTTACATCAAGAAGCTGATGGGCTGCCTACGGCCCGAGAACTTTCTTCCCCTGTCAGCGCTGGACTTGCGGCATCCCTGTAAGTGACGACTAAAACCGTCCGCTCGGGTCGAATGGACGCACAACGGGCAACTGCTGCTTGACCGCCCGTCTCTGCTCTGCCAAAGCAGCTCTGACATCCTGGGTCTTCTTGGATCCCAGCACCATCTCCCCCTTTCCAAAGGTCCGGCGCCTGCTCAGCATCTTTGGCCGGATCAGTAGGTCGATCTTCGTCAGGTAACCCACCGCCTTCTTCAAGGCCACGATCTTGTCCTTGTCGGTGCGCAGCAGCATCCCTGTGCCATCTTTCAAGTAGCGATAGGCGCTTCTGTTGCAGTTGTAGTAGACCCCTACGCCATGAGTGATCTCTTGAATCCAGATTTGCCCAGCCTGATCGACGAGGTTGAAGTCGAACATGCTCTTGTGACCATCTAGAAACACCAACATGTGGAAGTGATACCCCTTGCGTGGACGGTATTCGAGCTTCCAGATATACCCCAACCATGCGTTGGAGAAGGCCTTCTTCAACAGCTTGATGAACTTCTCGCGATCGAGCAATGCCCGATCTGCCGAGATCCCGTCAGAGGATCCCAAACGAGACATATCAAGGTGCTGCTGGTACTTTTTGTAGGCCACATCGAATCGCAGTATGAGCACCTTGCTGCGTCGCGAAATCAGGTTATCTACATAGTCACACGCCGACTGGTAGTTCTTCCTGGACGATCTCCTATGGCTCTTTTGCTGCTCCAACATGGCTTTGGACGTCATTGCAGCATACAGCGAATCCAGGAATGCATTTTTCCAGGACACCTTCGCTCGAAAAAACTCCAGCCACTTATCTGTGTCGCTTGTACTTGGCTCAATTGGATGGATCTGTATCCAATTTCCGTACAAATTGAAGAACAACTCAACCATTGGACTGTAGGCAATATTTCCCAGCGATCTTCGAAATTCAACTTCATCGAGCTGAAAAAATGAAAATAGCCTAATCAACTGCACCGATATCGCCATACAAGAGTCGTAGTTCATGACACCTTTCTTGCGACATTCCTCAACCTTCCTCTCATTGATCAGCACTCGATCGTTCTTTCCCTTCCGAGCAAACTGATCAAGATACGACTCAAACAGCACCACTTGTTTGATTCGACCGTGATCATCATCGAGCAAAATCCCAGCACCGCCATCAACTTCCAACAATGGAATTGGAGCAAAGCTAGCACTGACATCATCAAAGGAAATATCTTTCTCAAAATCCGGGTGACCCATATCATTTTCCTCGGAATATAGTTAACACAAATGGATAATTCAAAACAGATGAAAGATAGAATTAGACACACCCCAAGCTTAACAATTAAACACCCACACGCACCCAACAACAAGACCGCAAAAGCAATATCAAACCATCAGGCAATACATTTGAATACTTAAACCTCTTCCAAAGAATCTTGCCGCTACAAATCCCCTACCCCAAAAAAAAAATGCAAGATGCCATGCTCAACAAGTTCGGTCAATCGCGTCAATCAGTCATAGCGAGGCCAATCGCAACACATTCCGATCAGTTAAATGACAACTCAAGAATTGAGAATCTATGCGCAACACACAAAGCCTCAAGTCCTACAAAGGCACAAATACCGTCGCACAAGTCAACCTTCTACTAAAAACCAGAATGAGTGATTGAAATTCAACACACTCTCCTACCTATAGCTTTTGATCCTCAGATCAATATGCTCATAAATTAGAACAAGCATTGATAGAAGAGATCTCATTTCCTGGATATTCTATTGAATCCGTGTACACATGCGTCATCGATAAAGCACATCAATCACATCTTTGATTGCGTCAATAGACAGATTTGACAAGTCATGACATTCATTTGTTTGTATTATGGAATGTTTCTGGAGTTATATTTGTATTATTGATATTGATATTGATATTGATATTATTGATATATTATTAGATCCTGCAAATCTCTCCGCTCAGAAAGATCAAAATCACCCCCCCATCTCAATACAATAAAAAGAATTTCAATCGAAGGCCGCAAAAAGTTGTCAAGCAAGTTAGTGACTCCTATTTGAATACTCTCTTCCTGCTCAACAACCAGGCATCCACCTCGGACTCGATAAACCCTATCGCTCGACTTCCAAGCTTGATCGGCTTTGGAAAGTCAGGGTCATACATCGAGTCATTCTTGTCGAGTCGCCTGTATGCAGCACTTCTACAAGACTGAATCTTCAAGCACAGGTCTTGCATCTTCAGGATTTTGACGCTACTACTGGTCAACGGTTTATTCATCACCAACCTCATGTTGTTCTGCACGACGGTGCAGTCTCAGAGGATTCACAGGCTGTGTATTTTTTTCAGAACGCATCCATAAAATGCACACCATGCCTTTCGAGCCTTTGCTAGACAGAAACTTGCGTCTGCCGAAGCATCCCTGTACCCTCAGATGAGCGTTCGTAGAGCCACCCTGAAATCCGTCCAGATTCTAAGAAGTTGTTCCCTATGAAAATCCATGGTGGGGGTACTAACTTGCACGCGCTGGGTACCAACTTAAAGCGGAAAGTTGACTGTACCACCGTCCGGGTTAATTGATCATAGCTATGGATTCATATTAGTCTATTGAGTGTTTGTTTTTATCCAAATAACTGACTATTCCTGGAATCCTCGCCAATAGATTGGATATCTTTTTCACAAATTGCGTGTCTGACGGCGACACTCCAAACTGTTTACAGCAAGGCGATAGCAAAGATATTCACTTCTTATCCAACTCCTCACGAAGGCAATTTATGAGAATTGAACTTAAAGGTCCCGCATTTCCAGCTGACGATGGTGGGGTTTCGTTCAGGGCGTACGTAGACGGGAACTTGGTTGCATGCTGGTTTACCTGGGAGGCTCTTCAGGATGTTGATCCAGAGAACCGCGAGGCAGATGCAATGTCTCAGTTTGAAGCCAACAAAGATAGGTTGCTTGTGGTTGCTCAGCAATTGATCCTAGATGGCCGCGCTGCGGATGGAGTTGTGGTCATACGTTCATCAGATGTTCAGTAGCAACCAGCCTGACCACAGATACGTAAACACTGTTCTGGGAGTTTCAATGAACGAAAGCGAGTCCGTTACGGAAGCGGCAAAGGCAGTTCAGGAGGTTGCGAAGACCACCGGTAAAGCCATCGAGGTCAGTGAGAAGTTTGGCGGATTTATCTCGAAATTCGTCACTGGCTCGCTGGAGCAAGCAGTGGGGATCTTTGAGGACAAACTCAAGTACATGCGTTGGGAACGGCAAGTACGGTATATGCAAAGGGTGGAGCAACTGGCTCGCGATGTAGGGTTGAGTTCCCCAACACGAGTGATTCCATTAAAGCTCGCGATCCCACTGCTCGAAGCGGCCTCACTTGAAGATGACGACCTACTGCAAGATCTATGGGTTCGGCTGCTGGTCAATGCTGTGGACGAGCGATCTCACATCAATCTGCAGCGGTCATACATTGAGATCCTTAGGCAACTCACCTCACTTGAGGCGAAATTGCTTCAGATGATCTATTCGCTTCCCTATGAGCAGACATTGCATGCAGGAATCGTGACAGGCGGCTTGCCGACACATGTGGTAGCACATGAAGACGATGGAAGAGACCACGATCCTATGGAACCTTCCATTGAGGTGAAGCTTGCACTGGCCAATCTCGCCAGGCTAGGCTTCGTCGTCGTTCAGAAATCGTGGGGTGGCGGAGAGATCTTCAAGAAAGTCAATCCCACGCTTCTTGGGATGAGCTTTGTCCAAGCTTGCACTATGTCTTCGGTAAGCTAACAATGCTTCGAATGCTCGTGCGTCAACAGGCGCTCTTGGAAGATTTGAGGAAAGCAGACGCAGCACTATTCGTAGTGAGATCAGGAAATCATAGTGTCTCCACACATCGGAACACACCCCACTCAGAGAATCAACGCATCATGAACGATCGTATGGCCCTTCAAGATAGCCAGCCCAATCATTCATGAGTCTCCTTCGCTTTTCCAATGCATCCCCTCGGCGGTATGCCGCCTCAGCCTTGTTCTCGATGACGTGTGCCAGGGCCATCTCCACCACATCTCTGGGATGGTGAGTCTGATCCCCTGCCCAATCACGAAACGTGGACCGAAATCCGTGAGGCACAGCATCGACCTTCATTCGCCGCATCACGGCTGTCAGAGTCATGTCTGACAGTGGCCCGCCTTTGGTTCCAGGGAACACCACTTCCGATCCCACAATCTGCGGCTGGCTCTTGATGAGCTTGAGCGCAGCAGCCGATAGCGGAACACGGTGTTCCTTTCCAGCCTTCATGCGATCACCCGGGATGGTCCAAACGCCACTGTTCAGGTCGACTTCCGACCAGGTCATCCCCCTGACCTCCCCGCTTCGCGACGCACATAGGATGGCAAATTCCAGCGCTCTCGCGGCTGTGCCAGGCATCTTGCGAAGTGCTTGCATGAAATCCGGTGCTTCCTTCACCGCAACAGCCTTTCGATGCTCGGTTTTCTGAATCTTTTTGGGTGCTGCCAGGAGTTTGTCCAGGTGGCCTTTCCAGCGCGCGGGGTTCTCGCCTGATCGGTACTTGCGCACCGTGGCCCAGTCAAGAATGGATTCGATCCTGCCTCGCAGGCGTGACGCCGTTTCGTTCTTGCTCTTCCAGATCGGTTCAAGGATCTTGAGGACGTGCGTTTGCTCCACGTCCTGCACCAGCATCTCACCTGCAACAGGAAAGGCGTAGCGCACCAGAGTCGATGACCACTGAGCGCGATGCTTGGGGTTCTTCCAGGAGTCGCCGTGAGCCTCGATGTAGGCCTCGGCAGCTTCCTTGAAGGTCTTGTGCGACGACTGCTGTGCAATGAGCTTGCTGCGGGCCTGCTCCCTTTGTGCAATCGGATCGATGCCCTGTTCGATCAACTGCCGAGCATCCCGAGCCTTCTCGCGAGCCTGGGCCAAGGGCACATCCGGGTAGCCACCCAGGCCCATGTGACGCCGCTTGTTCCCCACCATTGTCCTGAGCACCCAGGATCTGGCTCCTGCATCATTGACGTAGAGGTACAGCCCTGCAACGCCACCCACCGCGTGATGACCTGACTCAATCAGCCGTGACACTGCCAGGGCTGAGAGCTCTTTTGCCTTCTTTGCCAAGTGTTCTCCGTCGAACTTTTTATCCTACCAATGTTTCTACCATAAATGCTTGCACGATGGTGGATTTTCGTGGACAAGTAGAGACAGCCGCGCCGACCTGATTCCTTATGAATCAACGGTTTATGGACTACTTGAGACGGCAGTAGACACTACTCAGGCAGACTCTCTCTCCGCCAGGAACTTGTTCCTCAGCAACGCCCACCCCGAGTGGGCGTTGCTGTTTCTGATGGACTCAGCCCAGCAGGGCCGCCAGGCCACCGTCAGGCTCGAATCGCCTGTTGCGATAGCGCAACCGGGTCGGCCCCGGCCATACGGGTTCGGACAGCGGGTGCCTCGGATCGCCCGGATAGCAGATCACCCGTTCACCGCCCTCGTCAAACGGGTGCGGCTCGACCAGCAGTGGCAGCCGTGCGCGCGCCATCGACAGGGCCTCTGCCACACCCGATACGTGCGTCAACTGCACCAGACTCATGATTTGAGGAGGCGCCAGATCGATCTGCCCCTCCCAATACCGCTCCAGCGCGTCGCGCGGCGACACCCACACCGCCTCGGTCGCCTCGAAGGCATCGTGCACCGCCTCCTGATCGTGCGGCGCAGGCGCCACAAAAAAACGGGTGTCGAAGCGCTTGCGCGTCACCGATGGCTGTCGCGGCGTGATCCAGCGGGACCAGGGCCACAGCGCTCGGGCATCCAGCGCCAGACCGCATTCTTCCTGTGTCTCGCGCAGCGCCGCCGCAAACAGTCCTCGGGCCACGGCCTCCGGCAACACCGGCTCGCCCAGGATCTGCGCGAACCAGCCGGAGGCCCGATCCGACAAACCCTCGATGTTTGCCCGACCGTCAGCCTCGTCCAGCTTGCCGCCAGGAAAAACATGGGCACCACCCAGCACGCCGGAATCGCCATGCCGGCGCACCATCAGGACCTCCAGCGCCCTCACCCCGTCACGCAGCACCATCACGGTGGCCGAGTCGATGGGCGCCGAGTCGACGGTGTCGAGCAGCAGTTCGATCGCCATGGTCTCAGGCGGCCGGCCGGGCCGGCGGCTGCCAGCGGAAGAACATCGGGTAGACCTTCTCGACCACGGGCCCGTCGAAGGCCCAGGCCTTGCACTGTCCCAGGTGCATCGGCGGCCGGCCATCGCCCGCAGGCGCAAACGATGACGAGCGTGTCTGGAAAGCGGCCGTCGCGAGGTTGAAGAGCAACTCGCGCAGGTGGGTGCAGCCGACCGTGCCGCCGAGGTGGCGCTCGATGGTCTTGCGCCAGCCCTTGCCCAAGGTCTCGCCGATCAGCCCCTGCATGGGTGGCATGGCCTGCGGGCATGGGTCGTGGGGATGCGCGTCCATGCAGACCGCCACATCCCGGATCACCATGGCCTCGTCAACGGTCACGCGGATGCTCATCTGGTGGATCGGCTCGTTCGGCGCCCACTCGCCTTCCCCCTCGATCTCGAAGGCGTGTGGCTTGGTGTCGAGCATCTCGCCCTCGATGTCCCACAGGCCGTCCTCGCGGTGAAAGCCGCGGTACTCGACACGGCGGGTGTGCATCGGGGTGCGGGGGGCGGGCGGTGGCAACGGCAAGACGGACCTCGGCAAATGGGACGAAAGCCGGTGATTTTCCCCGATGGGCCGGCGTCCGGCTGTCGCCGGTGTCAGTGCCGGGGCTGGCGGTGCAACACCCACTGCGCCATCGCCCCGGCCAGCGCGAAGCCCAGCATGAGCCAGCCCAGGTTGCCGGCGCCATGGTGCGGGAACAGGCCGACGGCAAATCCGCCGACCGCGCCGGTGAGCTGCTGCGACAGGCCGGCCACCGCTGCGGCCGATCCGGCGAGCGCGGGCACCAGCCCGACCGTGCCCGCCAGCGCCGGCGGCACCAGCAGGCCATGCCCCACGCCCAGCAGCGTCAGCGGCAGTGCAAACGCCAGCGGCGAGCGCCAGCCCGCGAAGGCCAGCGCCAGCATCAGCACGATGCCACCCAGCGTCAGCGCCTGGCCCCAGCGCATCATGGGCACCGGACCGGTGCCCATCGCCAGCCGCGCGGCCAGGAAGTTGCCCACGATGTACGAGCCGGGCACGCACATGATGTAGAAGCCGATGCCGTCGGGCCGGACACCGTAGCTGCCCAGCACGATGGGCGCGCCGCCGAGGAAGGCGTAGAAGGTCGCCGTGGTCATCGCCAGGATCGCCACGTGCAGCAGGAACGACGGTTCGCGCGCCAGCCTCGCGTAGGACCCGAGCATGGCCGTGAGCCAGTGCGGCTGCGCGGTGGTCGACGGCGGGTGGTCGGGCAGCCCGCGCCAGGCCGCCACGAACAGCCCCGCCGCCAGCACGGCCATCACTACGAAATTGGCCTGCCATCCGAGGCGCACGTGCAACTGACCACCGACGATGGTCGCCAGCGGCGGACACAGGCCCATCGCCATGCCAACGTAAGCCATCACCCGCGTGCGCTCCGGCCCCGTGAAGAGGTCCTGCACCATGGCGCGACCGACCACCATGCCCGCGGCCGCACCCGCGCCCTGCAGGACGCGCGCGGCCACCAGCAGCGGCAGGCTGGGCGCCAGCGCGGCCAGCACCGAACCGGTGAACGAGACCGACAGGCCGAACAGCAGCACGCGCTTGCGGCCCAGCCGGTCCGACAGCGGACCGTAAAGCAGCTGCAGCGAACCGTAGGTGACGACGTAGCCGCTGAAGCTCAGTTGCACCGCCGCCTGCGAACTGCCGAAGATCGCGCCCCACTCCTGCATCGAGGGCAGACAGATGGTCATCGCGAGCAGGCCGAAGGCGAGCTGGGCCAGCAGGTTGGCGATCAGGAGGCCATGCGGAGCGGGGCGGGAGTTGGTGGCGGTCATGAAGACCCCGAGGCTAACGCGATTCGCTGACAGGCCTTGTCCGCGGCGCGATACCCCTCGCTAAGATCGCGCCATGACCCAGTACTGGCTGATGAAATCCGAGCCCGAAGAGTGCTCGATCGACGACGCGCTGGCCGCGCCCGGCGCGTCGGTGCCCTGGACCGGCGTGCGCAACTACCAGGCCCGCAACTTCATGCGCGACGCGATGCAGATCGGCGACGGCGTGCTGTTCTACCACTCCAGCTGTGCCGAGCCGGGCATCGTGGGCCTCGCGCGCGTGGCCTCGGACATCCGTCCGGACCCGACCCAGTTCGACCCGGCCTCACCCTACTTCGATCCGAAGTCCAAGGCCGATGCGCCGCGCTGGCTGTTGCGGGACGTGCAGGCGCTGAAGAAAACGCGGCTGGTCGGCCTGCCCGAGCTGCGCACAACCCCCGAGCTGGCGGAGATGATCGTGCTGCAGCGTGGCAGCCGGCTGTCGATCACGCCGGTGAGCGAAGCCCACTGGCGCTTCATCACGGAGCAGTTGCTGGGCGGCTGATCCGCCATTCGATGCATCAGACAGTTCTTCCGGCGTTCTGCAGCCGGTGGATGGCGTCGACCATTGCGGCATTCAATGGCGCCTGTGTCCCCAGCGAACGGGCCAGCCGCACCACCTCGCCACACAGATCGTCGATCTCGGTCTGGCGTCCCGCCGCCAGGTCTTCGGCCATGCTGGAGCGCGCGTGCGCGTCCATGCGCAGCATGCGAAAGGCGATCAGGCGGAACAGCGGCGTCGGCAGGCGCAGCACGCGCAGGAAGCGGTCCCACTCCAGCGGCGTCACGCGGTACGGCTCGATGTGGGCCTGGCGCAGCAGCGCCAGCGCCTCGGTCACCAGGTCCGCATAGCGGCGCCGGTGGGTGGCGTCGAGCAGTTGAGCCTTCAGCGGCAAGCCCGAAAGCGCATTGACCGGGTTGTTGAGGTTGAGCAGCAGCTTGCCCCACTGCACCGGCCGCATGTCGGCGTGCAGCCCGAGCGAGAGACCGGCCCGCTGGAACACGGCCTGCCACGGCGCCAGACAGGCGGCGCTCTGGGCCGCGAGCTGACCGGCGGTGGCCTGGTGAAAGTGCCCCGGCCCGCGCCGCATCACGTTGAACGGCACCATGGCCGGCAGCAGATGCAACTGCGGCGAAGCCAGTGTGGCCGCGTCAATCGGGAACAGACCGTTCTGCCAGCACAGCACCGGCGTTTCCCGGGGCAGCGTCTGGGCCAACCGTTGCAGGGTCTGAGCCAACGCCGGCCGTTTCACACACAGGAGCACCAGCGCGGGTCGAATGCCTGCGGGAACGTCCTCGTGCAGCCGCAGTTCGGACGCGGGCACGCGCCACATGCCACCCGTGAGGTCGGTCAGGTGCAGACCATGCGCCGCCAGCTCCTGCAGCACCGACGGCCGGCCCACGAAGTCCACACTCACGCCGGCCGCGTGCAGACGGCCACCCAAGTAGCAGCCGATCAGTCCGGCGCCCATCACAAGCACCGGCCCTGCGGTCTCGGCGGCGTCCTGCGGCACCGTCATGGGTGACCCGCCGGACGCACGGCGCGTCGGCGCACCGGACCGGCGGCGTTCTCGATGGTCTGGCGCACACCCGGCTGCAGGCCACAGGCCATCAGGACTTCGACCAGCACAAACATCGGGCCGACCAGCAGGCCGCGCAGATCGTCGAAGAACGCCGGCTTGCGGCCTTCCCACACATGCCCCACCGCCTGGAACACCCAGCCGACGACAAAACTGCCCAGCCCGCCGGCCAGCCAGACCGCCGTCGGCGCCTCGCCCAGGGGATGGGCCAGTGCCACCAGCGCCGCCAGCACGGCCACGGTCGGCACCGTGAGCGACCAGCGTCCCTGACGCAGATACCAGACGCCGGTCAGGGCCCAGACCAGCCAGTGGACACCGGGCAACTGCACGCCGACACCATCGAGCGGCACCCGCGCCAGCATGGCCGCGATGCCGAAAGCGATCAGCGGAATGCCGACGAAGTGGGTGGCGATGTTGCGCGGGTCGCGGTGGTAGCGTGCGTACTCGATCAGTTGGCGGGTGGCCAGGTCCATGTTGTCTCCTTGTTGTGGTCTTCCGTGAAGCGACAAGGATCGCCGCGACGCACGGATGCGTCTGTCAAAATTTCGACAAAGCCCGCCGCCATGTCCCCCTCCACCCCCGTTCCACCCGGTCTGCACGCTGCCCTGTCCAGCGACGAATGGTTCGGCCGCTGCGACCCGGCACTGCGCGACGAGCTGCTGCGCCTGGGCCGGATGCGCAAGCTCGCCACCGGCGAGTCGCTGTTTGCACGCGGCGGCGAGGCCGAAGGCCTGTGCTGTGTCGTGGCCGGTGCGCTGCGCATCGGCTCGCTCAACGCCGAGGGTGACAGCGCCCTGCTTGCCTACCTGGAGCCCTACCAGTGGTTTGGCGAAATCTCGCTGATCGACGGTCTGCCGCGAACCCACGACGCCGTGGCCGACACGCCGTCGCAGGTGCTGGTGGTGCCGCGCGAGGCGTTGCTGACCTGGCTTGATGCGCACCCGGCGCTGTGGCGCGAACTGGGCAAGCTGGCCTGCCGCAAGCTGCGGGTGATCTTCGTCGCCATCGAGGAACTGGGGCAACTGCCGCTGGAGGAGCGCGTCTGGCGCCGCCTGCAACTGGTGGCCCAGGGCTACGGCAGCCGCGACGCGCCGCGCCGGCGCATCCGTCTGGCGCAGGAAGTGCTCGCCCAGATGCTGGGCGTGAGCCGCCAGAGCATCAACAAGGCCCTCAAGGCGCTGGAAGCCAGCGGTCGGCTGCGGCTGCACTACGGCGAGATCGAGCTGCTGGACGCACTCAATGAAAGTCCCGGCTCTCCGGCGCCAGCCGGCCCAGCAGCGGGTTGAGGTTTTCCAGGCGGCCGGCGATCAGGTTGCAGACCTGGCCGTCGCGCTGCCAGACACCGTGCACGCCCATCAGGCGTGAGCCGGTGAGCTCGGCGCGCTGGCGTTCGCGCAGCGCGCGCCAGACAATGACCTGCACCGTGCCGGTCTCGTCCTCCAGCGTCACGAAGACCACGCCCTGCGAGGTGCCCGGCTGCTGGCGGCAGGTGACGATGCCGCAGGCCCGCACCAGGCGGCCATCGGGCGTGTCCAGCAATTGTTCGGCGGTCATGAAGCGGCGCTTTTGCAGCCGCTCACGCAGCAGGGCCAGCGGGTGGCGGCGCAGGGTCAGGCCGGTGGACGTGTAGTCCCAGACGATGGCTTCGCCTTCGGGCGCTTCGTCGAGCGCCAGTGCCGCTTCGTTGACCGGGGCGCGTCGCAGCAGCACCGGCGCGGTCTGCAGCGCAGCAGCGTCCCAGACCTGCTGGCGGCGGTGGCCGGCCAGGCTTTGCAACGCGTCGGCGGCGGCCAGTTGCTGCAGGGCCTGGCGATCGAGTTGCGCGCGCAACGCGAGGTCTTCGGTGCTAGCGAACGGGTATTCGGCGCGGACGGTGCTGATGCGTCGTGCTTCCTCTTTTGACAAGCCGCTGACCAGCCGCAGCCCCAGCCGCACCACCGGCTGGCCGGGCGCTTCAGGCGGCGGCATGTCTTCCAGCGTGCAGTCCCAGTCGCTGTGGACCACATCGACCGGGCGCACCACCACACCGTGGCGCTGCGCGTCCTGCACCAGTTGGCTGGGGCTGTAGAAGCCCAGCGGCTGGCTGTTGAGCATGGCGGCCAGGAACTCGGCCGGGTGGTGGCGCTTGATCCAGCAGCTGTCGTAGACCAGCAGTGCGAAGCTGACCGCGTGGCTTTCGGGGAAGCCGTAGCTGGAGAAGCCCTTGACCTGCTCGACCACACGCTGCGCGAAGTCGAGCGGGTAGCCGTTGCGTGTCATGCCGTCGATGAGCCGGTGTTCGTAGGCGCCCAGGCCGCCGTTGCGCCGCCACGCGCCCATGGCGCGGCGCAGGCCGTCGGCCTCGCCGGGCGTGAAGTCCGCCGCGATCATGGCGATCTGCATGCACTGTTCCTGGAACACCGGCACGCCCAGCGTGCGCTCCAGCGCCGCCTCCAGCCCCTTGGGGTAGTCGATGGGCTCCTTGCCCTGGCGCCGCCGCAAGTAGGGGTGCACCGCCCCGCCCTGGATCGGGCCGGGCCGCACCAGCGCGACCTCGACCACCAGGTCGTAGAAGGTGCGTGGCCGCAGGCGCGGCAGCATGGCCATCTGCGCGCGGCTCTCGATCTGAAACACGCCCACGGTGTCGGCGGCGCAGATCATGTCGAAGGTGGCTTCGTCCTTGTCGGGAATGGTGTGGATGGGCATCGGCCGGCCGCGCCGCCGGCCGATGAAGTCCAGCGACTTGCGGATGGCGGTCAGCATGCCCAGCGCCAGCACGTCGACCTTGAGCAGGCCCATGGCGTCGAGGTCGTCCTTGTCCCACTGGATCACCGTGCGGTCGGGCATGGACGCGTTTTCGATCGGCACCAACCGCGCCAGCGGCCCGCTGGTCAGCACGAAGCCGCCGGTGTGTTGCGAGAGGTGGCGCGGGAAGCCCAGCAGTTGCTTGACCAGGGTGACGAACTGGCGCGCGGCCAGGCTGTCCGGGTCCAGCCCGGCTTCGCGCAAGCGCTCATCGGCCAGGCCGTCTTCGTCCCACCAGCGGTGATCGCGCGCCAGCCGCTCCAGCAGGGCCTCGTCAAAGCCCAGGGCCTTGCCGACGTCGCGCACCGTGCTGCGCGGTCGGTAGCGGATGACGGTGGCCGTCAGCGCGGCGCGGTCGCGCCCGTACTTTTGGTAGAGGTACTGGATCACCTCTTCCCGCCGCTCGTGCTCGAAGTCGACGTCGATGTCGGGCGGCTCGTTGCGTTCTTTGGAGAGGAAGCGCTCGAACAGCAGCGAGGAGCGCGCCGGGTCCACCGCCGTCACGCCCAGGCAGTAGCAGACCGCGCTGTTGGCCGCCGAGCCGCGACCCTGGCAGAGGATGTCCTTGCTGCGTGCGAAGGCCACGATGTCGTGCACGGTGAGGAAGTAGTGCTCGTAGCCCAGCTCGGTGATGAGCGCGAGTTCGTGTTCGATCTGCGCGCGCACCTTGGGCGCCACGCCCGCTGGCCAGTGGGCGGCGGCGCCGGCTTCGGTGAGATCGCGCAGATGCTGCGCCGGTGTGCGCCCCGGCGGCACCACCTCGGCCGGGTACTGGTAGCGCAACTCGTCCAGCGACCATTGGGTGCAGCGTTCGGCGATGCGCAGGGTCTCGGCCAGCAGATCGGGCGCAAAGCTCTGCGACAGCCGCACGCGGGTGCGCAGGTGCTGCTCGGCGTTGGGTGCGAGCGCGAAGCCGCAGGCCGTCAGCGGCCGGCCGATGCGGATGGCGGTGAGCACGTCCTGCAGCGGCTTGCGCGAGCGCACGTGCATGTGCACGTCGCCCACCGCCACCAGCGGCACGGCCGTGAGCGCGCCGGCCTCGCGCAGGCGGTGCAGGTGGATGGCGTCGTCGAGCAGGCCCAGCTGCGTCACGCCCAGCCAGCAGCGCCCCAGGAAAGCACCGAGCAGCCAACGCGCGAGGGCATGGCACTGATCCTGGGTGGCGCCGCGCAGCGGCACGGCGATGGCCAGGCAGTCGGCCAGCGCCGCAGGGTTCACATCGCCCAGCCGCAGCCGGTACGTGCCCTTGTCGGCCGCACGGCGCAGCCGCGTGATGAGTTCGCAGAGGTTGCCGTAGCCGTGCAGGCTGGTGGCCAGCAGCAGCAGGGTGAAGTCGCCGGTCGGGCCGTCACCCGCCTGCACACGGAACTGGCTGCCCACGATCAGCGGCAGACCGTGTTTCTTGGCGGCCACGTGCGCCTGCGCGATGCCCGCCATGGAGCACTCGTCGGTGACGGCCAGCGCGGTGTAGCCCATGGCCTGGGCGCGCGCGACCAGCTCGCCCGGGTGGCTGGCGCCACGCAGGAAGGTGAAGTTGGAGCAGCACAGCAGCTCGGCGACGTCGGGCAGGGACATGACCGGCCCTCAGGCGAACATCCCGTGCAGGTACCACGCGGGAGCCGCACCCAGCCGCGTCTGGAACACCCACAACACGCCCGCGTGCGCCGACTGCGCCACCCAGTAGTCGCGCGCCACATGGCGGATCTGGCCCTGCGCCTCGTCGCGGTCCCACCAGCCGCCCTCCACCCGCTGCGGGCCGGCGAGCAACTGCAGCTCGCCCTGGTAATGCGGCCGGTCGCCGCGCACCAGCAGCTTGAGCGGCGCCGGCAGGATGAAACCGGGCTGCGGCAGGCCGGTGTCCGCCACCGGCTGGCGGGGCAAGGGGTCGGCGGCCGGCTGCCAGCGGCACATCCACTCCGGACGGTGGTCTTCGCACAACACCGGCCGCAGCACGCGCTGCGGTCCCAGGCGCACGGCGATGCGTTCCAGCACCAGCGGCAGCGCTTCGCCGTCGGCGTGTTCGTCGGGCAGCCAGGAAGCGCTTGTTTCTTCGAGCGGCATCACGGCGTCGGCCGTGAGCATCAGGTCGCCCACCGGCGCCAGCAGCTCCACCCGGGCCAGGTGTTCGGCCAGCAGACGGGAAAGATGTTCGACCTGGCGCGTGGGCTCGGCGGTGCGCACCGTGAGACTGCCGCCCTCGCCCGCCGACTTGGCACGCATGGCGTCGTGCGCCCAGTGCAGCGTGAACGCGGTGGTGCCGCTGTGGCGCGCGGCCAGCCAGCCGCACAGCGACAGCAGCAGTCGGCGGGCCCCGAACATCAGGGCCGGCGCGTCGTCCACGCGGAACATCAGCTCCAGCCGCTGCGCGAAGCGTTCGGGCGGCTCGATCCACTGATGCACTTCCGGCGCCCGGCCGTAGAGCTGGTCGAGCGCGGTCAGCAAGTGCTGCCCAAAGCGCCGCCCCACGCCGCCTCTGGGCAGCCGCCGCAGATCGCCCAGGGTGCGGCAGCCGATGTGCGCCAGCGTGAGCCGGTGCGGCCCGACGGCCGTGAGGGTTTCCATGGGTAGGGCGTCGAGCACCCCTTCCAGCGGCCGGCCGAAACCATGATCGATACACGCACGCGCCAGCGCCAGCGCCGCCAGGCTGTTGGGCGCCCAGGCGGTCCGGCCCACGCCCAGCTCCGCGCCCTCGACCTGCACCCGCTCGCGCAACGCCTGCCAGCCACCGAACAGGCGCACGCTCGCCGCCAGCTCCATGACCACCGCTTCGTCGGCGACGGCGACCCGGGGCGTGAATTGAAGAGCCCAGAGTGCCAGCGCCTGCAGCGCGGCATCAGTGGGCAAGGCGCGGTCGTCGGGCGGTGGCAGCAGCAGCGCGGACCAGCGCATGGTCGCTCTCGCGGAAAGTCGGTGCCAACGGCGCCGGTTCGGGAACACGCGCCGGATCGCGCGGCAACAGCAGGCTGGGCTGCTGGAGCCGTGGTGTCAGGATGGCGTGAAGACCGCCCGGCAGGGCATGCAGATGCAGCGGGGTCTCCAGCGGCGGGCCCTTGCGCTTGAACACCTCGACTTTCAGTCCCCAGTCGGGCCCGACCTGCGCGAGCAGGCGCAGCGGTGCGGCCGAGGCGCTGCGGGCCGCTTCGGCCGGCCGGCACAGGAACACCGGCGCATCGCCCGCACCGGCCAGCACCTGCAGCCGGCGCAACTGCTCAGGCCGCACCTTGGGCAACCAGGCCACCAGCGCGCCGCAGGACCGCGCCTTGAGCAGTTGCTCGACCGCCCAGAGCCGCTCGGCCGGCGTGTCGGCCTGCACCCAGACCAGCCCGGATTCGCTCACCCCGAGGAACCGCAGACCCGGCGGATGCGGTGACTGCGGCGGCCCGACCAGCACCACACTGCGGCCGCCAGCACAGACCCGGCCCAGCACCGGCCCCAGCAGGCGCCATTCCAGCGTGCCGCTCTGGTTGTTGAGGATCTCGGTCAGCCCCTGGCAGGGCCAGCCACCGCCTGGCAAGGCAGCGTCCAGCGCTTCGAACCCGCTGGACAGCGTGGCCGTGACCGGTCGTCCCAGTTGGTCCCCCCGCCAGACGGCCGCCGCCACGGCGCGCGGCAACGCCTCCACCGCAGCGGCAGAGGCGGAAAACGCCGGCGGTTCACCGGAGAGGCGCTGGGGCATGGGGCGCATGGCGGATTCAAGGCTTCAAATACTGTTTTTATGTACAGTACAAGAAACCGAATCAAATGTCCATCGCAGACTGCACGGTCAAGGAACCATTGCTTTAGCACTCACTCATAGAGAGTGCTAATATTTGAGCAAGACCACCGAAGGAGGTTCTTTCCGATGTCCACCACCCTGCTCGCCCCCACCGCCATGCCGTCTACCGCGCTGGCCGTTGCCAGCCCGTGGAGCCGCTCGCTGACGCTGCCGCCGCTGGGCAACCTGGACGCCTACATCTCCGCCGTCAACCGCATGCCGCTGCTGACGCTGGAAGAAGAGCAGTCGGCCGCCCGCCGCCTGCGCGACCACAACGATCTCGACGCCGCCGGAAAGCTGGTGATGTCGCACCTGCGCCTGGTGGTGTCCATCGCCCGCCAGTATCTGGGTTACGGCCTGCCGCACGGTGACCTCATTCAAGAGGGCAACGTCGGCCTGATGAAGGCCGTCAAGCGCTTCGACCCCGACCAGGGCGTGCGCCTGGTCAGCTACGCGATCCACTGGATCAAGGCCGAGATCCATGAGTACATCCTGAAGAACTGGCGCATGGTCAAGGTCGCCACGACCAAGGCCCAGCGCAAGCTGTTCTTCAACCTGCGCTCGATGAAGCAGGGTTTCCGCGCCGAGGCCGCCGAAGGCGACACCCACCGCGAGGCCCTGTCCGACAGCGAGATCGACGTGGTCGCGCGCGACCTCAAGGTCAAGCCCGAGGAAGTTCGCGAGATGGAGACCCGCCTGTCCGGCGGCGATGTGGTGCTCGACCCCTCGCCGGCCGATGACGGCGAAGAGACCTATGGCCCGATCGCCTGGCTGGCCGACGCCAACCACGAGCCGACCGCGATGATCGAGTCGGCCCAGCGCGACGTGCTGGCCACCGAAGGCATCGCCCGCGCCATGGGCGAGCTCGACGACCGCTCGCGCCGTATCGTGACCGAACGCTGGCTCAAGGTGAACGACGACGGTTCTGGCGGCATGACGCTGCACGAGTTGGCGGCCGAATACGGCGTGAGCGCCGAGCGCATCCGCCAGATCGAGGTCGCAGCCATGAAGAAGATGCGCAAGGCGCTGGCCGAATTCGCCTGAGCCATTCGCCTTCGTGTTCTGGCCCTTCGCGGCCACCGTCACCAAGCCCCGGAACGGCCCTCAGCCACCGGGGCTTTTTGCCGCCCGCTCAGTGCACCAGGTCGATCCGCTCAATCGTCGGACGCACCGCCAGCCGGGCGGGCAAACCGATCATCCCGATCCCCGGCGTCACCAGCAAATGGCCGGCCGGGGTGTCGTAGAGACCGTTCCACCATTCGTGCACCGGGCTGCTGGTGTGGCGCAGGACCCAAGTCGTCAGGCCCGGAATCCAGATCTGCCCGCCATGGGTATGGCCCGAGAGAGAGAGGAACGCCGCACCCGCCGGCAGGTGTTCGATCGTGTCGGGCTGGTGTGCCACCACCAACCGCGGTGCGGCAGACGCGACGCGCCCGGACGGCCACAGCGCCTGGATCTGGGCCTGGGGACGACCGCCCCACTCATCGTCGAGACCGACCAGTTCCCAGCCTTTCCAGGGCACGACCCGACCTTCCAGCAGGCGAACGCCGTGTTGCGTCAATGCCTCCCGAAGCGCCTGCGTGAGGTCTGGCCCGGGCGCCTGCACATCGTGGTTGCCCAGCACGCCCCAGACCGGGTGGCGTATCCGAGCCAGGGGTGCCAGACCGGTCTGCAAATCCAGCGTTGGCTCGTAAGTCCAGTCACCCGCGACCACCACGGCATCGACGTCCATCGCATTGAGCCGCTCGACCAGCGCCTCCAGTTGGTAGTCTCGGAAAAACAGCCCCCAGTGAACATCTGCCACCACGGCCAGGCGCAGCGGCTGCGCCTGTGCAGGCACGCCCTTGATCGTGGTCTCGCGCACGGCAATCCAGCGAGGTTCGATCAGCGACGACCACAGGCCGAGCACGGTCAGGACGAACACCAGCGACAGCTTCAGACGCGCAAGGCCCTTCGCAGAGAGCCACATCGACGCCCACAGCGCCGGCAAGAGCCAGCCAGCCAGGTGAACCGCCCAGTACAGCCAGAGCTTGGCAAAGTGGCGCCACTGCGCGCCCGGCGTGTGCCAACGCCCCTGGTGATCCCAGATCGCAACGAACAGCGACACCAGCAGCAACGCACCGAACAGCCATCGGGCCCGGCGCCCCCACGGCGGCAACGTTGCCACCGCGGAAATCAGCTCTCGCGGCGCAGTGCCGGGAACAGGATCACGTCGCGGATGCTGGGCGAATCGGTCAGCAGCATCATCAGGCGGTCGATGCCGATGCCGCAGCCGCCGGCCGGGGGCATGCCGTATTCGAGCGCGCGGATGAAGTCGGCGTCGTAGTACATCGCCTCTTCATCGCCACCGTCCTTGGCCGCGACCTGCGCGTGGAAGCGCGCGGCCTGGTCCTCGGCGTCGTTCAGCTCCGAGAAGGCATTGCCGAATTCGCGGCCGGTGATGTAGAGCTCGAAACGCTCGGTCACCTCCGGACGGTCGTCGTTGGCGCGCGCCAGCGGCGAGATCTCGGTCGGGTGCTCCATGATGAAGGTCGGGTTCCAGAGCTTCTCTTCCACCGTCTCTTCGAAGTACAGCACCTGCAGGCTGGCCAGCGAGCGGGTCGAAAGCTGGTGCTTCTCTTCGCTCATGCCCAGCTTCTTCAGCGCCGGGATCAGCCAGGCTGGATCGTCGACGCCAGCACCGGCGTCGGTGTATTTGAGGATGGCTTCGCGGATGGTCAGGCGCTCGAAGGGCGAGAACACGTCCACCGGCTGACCGTTGTAGGTCAGCGGCGTGTCGCCGTGTACCTGCTTGACCACGTGGCGGATCAGTTGCTCGTTGAAGTCCATCAGGTCCTGGTAGTTCCAGTAGGCCGCGTAGAACTCCATCATGGTGAACTCGGGGTTGTGACGCACCGAGATGCCTTCGTTGCGGAAATTGCGGTTGATCTCGAACACACGCTCGAAACCGCCGACCAGCAGGCGCTTCAAATACAGCTCGGGCGCGATGCGCAGGAACATCTCCTGGTCCAGCGCGTTGTGGTGCGTCTTGAAGGGTTTGGCGTTGGCGCCACCGGGGATGGGGTGCAGCATCGGCGTCTCGACTTCGAGGAAGCCGTGGCCGACCATGTACTCGCGGATGCTGGCCAGCGCCTTGCTGCGGGTGACGAAGCGCTTGCGGGCGCCTTCGTCGGTCATCAGGTCCACGTAGCGCTGGCGGTACTTGATTTCCTGGTCGTGGATGCCGTGGAACTTGTCGGGCAGCGGGCGCAGGCTCTTGGTGATCAGGCGGATCTGGTCGGCGTGGATCGACAGCTCGCCGGTGCGGGTGCGCATCAGCACACCTTCGGCCGCGATGATGTCGCCCAGGTCCCAGTGCTTGAACGCGGCGAGCTTGTCTTCGCCCACGCTGTCGGTGTTCAGGTAGAGCTGGATGCGGCCGCCGCTGGGGCCGAAGGACGAGTCCTGGATGGTCGCGAAACAGGCTTTGCCCATCACGCGCTTGAGCATCATGCGGCCCGAGACACAGGCGCGCACCGGGTTCGCTTCAAGCGCTTCCTTGCTCGATTCGCCGTGGGCTGCGAACAGGGCCTCGGCCGTGTCGCGGGGCTTGAAATCGTTCGGGAAGGCCACGCCCTCGCCGCGCTGCTGCGCTTCGCGCAGGCCTTTGAGTTTCTCGCGCCGCTCCGCAATCAGCTGGTTGTCGTCGGCGGCGGGGATGGCGTGGGCGTGTTCGGTGGTCATGGTGTGGGACAAATAAAAACGGGTTGCGCCCGAAAAGCGCAACCCGCAATTGTAGTTTTTCGCGAAACGGTCAGTGACCGAGGTAGGCCTCGCGCACTTTCGGGTCCACCAGCAGGTCCTTGCCGGCACCGGTCATGGTGATCAGGCCCGAGTCCATCACGTAACCCCGGTCGGCGATCTGCAGCGCGCGCTGGGCGTTCTGCTCGACCAGCACCACGGTCACGCCCTGGGCCGACACGTCGCGCACCACCTCGAAGATCTTGTCGACCATGATCGGCGACAGGCCCATCGACGGCTCGTCCAGCAGCAGCACCTTGGGCTGGCTCATCAGCGCGCGCGCCATCGCCAGCATCTGCTGCTCGCCGCCCGACATCGTGCCGGCCAGTTGGTCCTTGCGTTCCTTCAGGCGCGGGAAGATGCCGAACATGCGCTCGATGTCGGTGGCGATGCCGGCCTTGTCGGTGCGGATGTAGGCCCCCATCTGCAGGTTCTCGGTGATGGTCATGCGGGTGAAGACGCCGCGACCTTCCGGCACCATCGCCAGACCCAGCTTGACCAGATCCCAGGCGCCGCGGCCCTTGATGCTCTGGCCGAGGTACTCGATGTCGCCGCCTTCGAAGGCCAGCGAGCCTGTGATGGCCTTCATCGTGGTGGTCTTGCCGGCGCCGTTGGAGCCGATCAGGGAAATCAGCTCGCCTTCGCGGACCTCCAGGTCGACGCCCTTGACGGCCTTGATGCCGCCATACGCCACCTTCAGGCCGCTGACTTTGAGGAGTGTGTTTGCCATGTTGTTCTCGCCTCTCTCTTTCAGTGGCCGCCCGTGCCCAGATACGCCTCGATCACCTTGGGATCGCTCTGCACCTCCACCGGCGTGCCGGACGAGAGCTGCTTGCCATAGTCCAGCACCGTGACCCGATCACACAGGCCCATCACCAGCTTCACGTCGTGTTCGATCAGCAGAATGGTGCGGTTGTCCTTGCGTATGCGGTCGATGAGCTCGCGCAACTGCACCTTCTCGGTCGCATTCATGCCGGCCGCGGGTTCGTCCAGTGCAATCAGTTGTGGCTCGGTGGCCAGCGCGCGGGCGATCTCCAGCCGACGCTGGTCGCCGTAGCTCAGCGTGCGCGACTTGTAGTCAGCGAACTTCGAGATGCCGACGTATTCCAGCAGCTCCATCGCACGCGCGCGGATCTCTGCCTCTTCCTTCTTGAAGGCCGGCAGCCGCAGCACGGCACCGATCAGGCCCGAACGCGTGCGCACATGGCGGCCGACCATCACGTTCTCCACCGCTGTCATTTCAGGGAACAGCCGGATGTTCTGGAACGTGCGGGCGATGCCGGCCTTGGCCACCTCGTGCACCGCCGTGGGGGTGTAAGGCTTGCCGGCCAGTTCGAAGCTGCCACTGTCGGGCGTGTACAGGCCGGTCAGCACGTTGAAGAACGTGGTCTTGCCGGCGCCGTTGGGACCGATCAGACCGTAGACCTGACCGCGTTCGATGGTGATGCCCACATCGCTGAGGGCCTGCAGGCCGCCAAAGCGCTTGGACACATTGGCCACTTTCAGAATGGTTTCGCTCATGGTGGTGTCCTTCGGTTACTTGGTCAGTGCCTTGCCGTGCTCGGGCGAAGGCCACAGGCCCTTCGGACGCAGCAGCATCACCACCACCATGGCCAGCGCGATCAGCAGCTGGCGCAGCACCTCGGGGCCCAGACGACCACCGGTCACGTACGACAGGTCGGGCAGGTGGCGCAGCAACTCCGGCAGGCCGGCCAGCATCAGGGCACCCATGATCACGCCCGGGATGTGGCCGATGCCGCCCAGCACGACCATCGCCACCACCATCACCGACTCCATCAGAGAGAAGGACTCGGGTGACACAAATCGCTGGAACGAGGAGAACAGCACGCCCGACATGCCACCAAAGGTGGCGCCCATGCCGAAGGCCAGCAGCTTGAGGTTGCGGGTGTTCAGGCCCATGGCCTTGGCGGCGATCTCGTCCTCGCGGATGGCCATCCAGGCGCGGCCGATACGCGAATCCTGCAGACGGTAGGACAGCACCACCGACATCAGGACGAAGAACAGGAACAGGTAGTAGTACAGCGTGACCGGCTGGAAGGTGTAGCTCCAGTCGCCAATTTCCAGCGTGTGCCGCTGCCCCATGTTGAAGCCGAACACGGTCAGGGGATCGATCTGCGCCAGCCCCTTGGGACCGTTCGTGATGTTGATGGGGCGGTCCAGGTTGAGCATGAAGATGCGGATGATTTCCCCGAACCCCAGCGTAATGATCGCCAGGTAGTCACCGCGCAGCTTGAGCGTCGGCGCCCCCAGGATCATCCCGACCACACCCGCCACCGTCGCGGCCGCCAGCATCACCAACCAGACATTGAGGTGCAGGCCATCGGGGAACATCGCCTTGATGGCTGGGAACGTTTCGGCCAGGTGCGGCGACGCCAGCAGGCCGTACATGTAGGCGCCCACGGCGTAGAACGCGATGTAGCCCAGGTCCAGCAGGCCAGCATAGCCGACAACAATGTTCAGGCCCAGCGCCAGCAGCACATACAGCAGCGCCAGGTCGACGATGCGGGCCCAGGAGTTGGAGCCGGTGGCCTGCAGCAACAGGGGCAGCACCAGCAGGGCAATGCCGGCCAGCGCAAAAGCAACGATCTTTCCGTTCTTGGTGTTCGTCATGGTGTGTCTCCCCGGTCAGGCGCGGTCCGCCACACGTTCACCCAGCAGGCCCGAAGGACGCAGCGTGAGCACCAGTGCCAGCACGATGAAGGCGAAGATGTCGACATACTGGCTGCCCAGCACGCCACCGGTCAGCTCGCCCAGGTAACCGGCACCCAGGGACTCGATCAGACCCAGCGCGATACCACCGACCACCGCACCGGCCAGGTTGCCGATGCCGCCCATGACCGCCGCCACGAAAGCCTTCAGGCCGGGCATGAAGCCCATCGCGTGCTGCACGGTGCCGTAGTTGGACGCCCACATCACGCCGGCAATGGCGGCCAGCATGGCGCCGATGATGAAGGTGGCGGAAATCACCACATCGGGCTTGATGCCCATCAGCGCTGCCACGCGCGGGTTCTCGGCGGTGGCCCGCATGGCGCGTCCCAGATTGGTCTTGTTGACCAGCCACATCAGGAAACCCAGCGTGATCGCGGTCGCCGCCAGAATCACGATCTGCGTCACCGAGATCACGGCGCCGGCGAACTCGATCGGCTCACGCGAGAGCATCGCCGGATACGCCTTGGGATTGGGTTTCCAGAGGATCATCGCGAACGTCTGGAGCAACAAGGACATGCCGATCGCCGTGATCAGCGGCGCCAGTCGTGGCGAGTTGCGCAGCGGCCGGTAGGCCAGCTTCTCGATGCTGTAGTTGAGGGTCGCACAGACCACCATCGCAATCACCGTGGCCAGCAGCAGCACCAGCCAACCAGGCAAGTCGGGCGAGGCACTGTTCATCCAGCCGATGATGGTCCAACTGGTCAGCGCACCGACCATCAGCACATCGCCGTGCGCGAAGTTGATCAGGCCGATGATGCCGTACACCATCGTGTATCCCAGCGCCACCAGCGCGTACATACTGCCGAGAACCAGACCGTTGATGATCTGCTGCAGCAAGACATCCATGAAGTTTTCTCCGTGTTTTTGACAGGTCGGGGCGCCAGACCGGGAAGTCCGATCCCGCGCCGTTGTGCAGCGCAGGACCCCGTGTTCAGACCCGCTTCAACTTAGCAAAAAACCCGCCAGGCCAGACCTTGAAACAGGGCAGACGGCGGGTTGGAGGCGAATTGTATCCAAGGGCCTCAAGGCGTCAGATATGTGGGAGCCCTGATTCCGCGCGGGTTTTCCCTCGGTTTGCACCCGCAATCCGGGCAGCATCAGCGCATCAGGCACTTCATTAGTTTTTTTGATCGTTGAGGCGCTTGAGCTCACGCAGCTTATCGGCGATGCGGATTTCCAGCCCGCGTTCGACCGGTCGGTAGAACGAGGTTCCCGCAATGGCCTCCGGCAGATAGGTTTCGCCGGCAGCGAAACCGCCCTCCTCATCGTGGGCATAGCGGTAGCCCTTCCCATAGTCCAGGTCCTTCATCAGCTTGGTCGGTGCATTGCGAAGGTGCATCGGCACCGGCCGGCTGCCGTCTCTCCTGACGAAGGCCTTGGCCTCATTGAAGGCCTTGTAGACCGCATTCGACTTGGGCGCCACGGCCAGATAGACCACGCATTCGGCCAGCGCCAGTTCCCCCTCGGGCGAACCCAGCCGCTCGTAGACCTCGGCGGCGTCCAGCGCGAGACGCAGCGCGCGCGGGTCGGCAAGACCGATGTCTTCGGCCGCCATGCGGACCAGGCGCCGCGCCATGTAGCGCGGGTCAGCACCACCATCGAGCATGCGCACGAACCAGTACAGCGCCGCGTCGGGATCGGAGCCACGCACGCTTTTGTGCAGGGCACTGATGGTGTCGTAGAACTGCTCGCCGCCCTTGTCGTAGCGGCGCATGCGTTCGCCCAGCACGCGCAGCAGCCACGCATCCGTCACCAGCGCCAGTTTTTCACGCCCGGCAGCCACAGCCAAGGTCTCCAGCGTATTCAGAAGGCGCCGCGCATCACCGTCGGCATAGGCGATGAGCCGGTCCTCGGCAGCGCGCTCGACAGCCGGCACGGCATCGATGCCCTGGGCACGTGTCACAAGTTGACGCAGATCGTCCTCGCCCAGCGGCTGCAACACATACACCGCCGCACGCGAGAGCAGCGCCGAGTTGACCTCGAACGAAGGGTTCTCGGTGGTGGCGCCGATGAAGGTGAACAACCCGCTTTCGACGTGCGGCAGGAAGGCGTCCTGCTGGCTCTTGTTGAAACGGTGCACCTCGTCGACGAACACGATGGTGCGTCGCTGTTCGAGTCCGTCGCGTGCGGCCACGGCCTGTTCCACCGCCTCCCGGATGTCTTTGACCCCGCCCAGCACGGCGCTGATGGTGATGAACTGGGCATCGAACGCATCCGCCATCAGGCGCGCGATCGTGGTCTTGCCGACGCCCGGCGGGCCCCAGAGGATGCAGCTGTGCGGCTGCCCCGACTCGAACGCCAGACGCAGTGCCATGCCCTCGCCCAGCAGGTGCTGCTGGCCGATCACCTCGCCCAGCGTGCGCGGGCGCAGACGTTCGGCCAGGGGCTGGTGGGCGGCGTTGGCCACGATGTCAGGGACGAATCACGTCGGCCCCGGCCGGCGGCTGGAACCTGAAGCGCTCGGGCTTGATGGCCGCGTTGCCCTGCCACTGGACGAAGCTGAGGACTGATCGCTGCCCCAGGCTGTCGAGGATCTCCAGCACGGAAAGCTGCCCCTGCCTGAAGCCGACGCGCACGCTCTGCAACTGGCCATCCTTGGCTTTGGGTCGCGCGTCGACCCATTCCATGCCGTCTTTCGCCGGCGCCGCCTTCAGTTCAAACGCCTCCGACAACGCCTTGAGGTCGGTGCCCGAGGCGATCAACGCCGCCGGCGTGCTGCCGAGCACGTCCTGCTGCTTGCGCGCGGTGACCTGGTTCAGGTCGGCGTCGTACAACCAGAGCGTCTGGCCATCGGCCACGATGGTCTGCTCGAACGGTTTGGTGTATTCGAAGCGGAAGCGCCCCGGCCGCTGGAATTCGAAACGGCCGCTGGACGTCTTGCTGCGCCCCACGGTCTCGCCTTCACGCTTGGGAGAAGTCACCACCTGGGTGAAGCCGGCCTGTGCGCTCTTGACCTCGCGCAGAAACGCATCGAGGTCCAGCAGGCCATCGGCCTGAGCCGACAGCAGCGTCAGGACAAAACCGGCGGGGATCAGATGTTTGAAGTTCATGCACGCTCGGAGCATCGGCTCCGCGAAAAGGTTTCCCGCCGGGTTCAGTCTCCGCGCGGCGCCACCAGAATGTCGCGCTGACCACTGCTGGTCAGGGCGCTGACCAGCCCGGCGTTCTCCATGTCTTCGAGCAGACGGGCGGCGCGGTTGTAGCCGATCTTGAGCTTGCGCTGGACGTAGGAAATGCTGGCCTTGCGGTCCTGCAGCACGATGGCCACGGCCTGGTCATACAGCGGGTCTTTTTCCCCGCCGTCACCACCGCCTTCACCAAACAGGTCACCGCCTTCGCCATCACCAACACCCCCTTCGAGGATGCCGTCGATGTAGTTGGGCTCGCCGAACTGCTCTTTCAGGTACGAGGCCACGCGGTGCACCTCGTCGTCGCTGACAAACGCGCCGTGCACGCGTATCGGGAACCCTGTGCCCGAAGGCATGTAGAGCATGTCGCCCATGCCCAGCAGGCTCTCGGCGCCCATCTGGTCCAGGATGGTGCGGCTGTCGATCTTGCTGCTGACCTGGAACGAGATGCGGGTCGGGATGTTGGCCTTGATCAGTCCGGTGATCACATCCACGCTGGGGCGCTGAGTGGCCAGGATCAGGTGAATGCCGGCCGCACGCGCCTTCTGCGCCAGGCGGGCGATCAGTTCTTCGATCTTCTTGCCCACCACCATCATCAGGTCGGCCAGCTCGTCGATCACCACCACGATGTGGGGCAGGCGCTCCAGCGGCTCGGGTTGCTCGGGCGTCAGGCTGAAGGGGTTGCCGATGATTTCTCCCCGGGCCTTGGCCTCATCCAGCTTGGCGTTGAAGCCCGCCAGGTTGCGCACGCCCATCTTGCTCATGAGCTTGTAGCGCTTCTCCATCTCGGCCACGCACCAGTTCAGGCCGTTGGCCGCCTGCTTCATGTCGGTCACCACCGGGCAGAGCAGGTGCGGAATGCCTTCGTAGACGCTCAGCTCCAGCATCTTCGGGTCGATCAGCAGCAGCCGCACATCCTTGGCGTCGGCCTTGTAGAGCAGCGACAGGATCATGGCGTTGATGCCCACGGACTTGCCCGAGCCGGTGGTACCGGCGACCAGGCAGTGCGGCATCTTGGCCAGATCGGCCACCACCGGCAGGCCGGCGATGTCCTTGCCCAGCCCCATGGTCAGCAGACTCCTGGCGTCGTGATAGACCTGCGAGCCGAGGATCTCGCTGAGCTTGATGGTCTGGCGCTTGGCGTTGGGCAGTTCCAGCGCCATCAGATTCTTGCCCGGGATGGTCTCGATCACCCGGATCGACACCAGTGACAGCGAACGCGCCAGGTCGCGGCTGAGGTTGACGATCTGCGAGCCCTTCACACCGGTGGCCGGCTCGATTTCGTAACGCGTGATCACCGGGCCAGGCGCCGCCGCCACCACGCGCACCTCGACACCGAAGTCCTTGAGCTTTTTCTCGATCAGGCGGCTGGTCATCTCCAGCGTCTGTGCGTCCACCGTGCTCTGCTGCGTCGGGGCGGCATCCAGCAGGTCCACCTGCGGCAGCCTGCTGTCGGGCATCTCGACGAACAGAGGCTTCTGCCGTTCCTTGGCCACCCGCTCACTCTTGGGCACATCCACCCTCACCGGCTCGATCACCACAGGGTTGGGATGCTGCTCTTCGCTCACCTCGCGCTCGACCTGTACCACCACCTCACGCTCGCGCGCCGCCTGCTCGCCAATCCGCTGGTCCTCGACCGCTTCCCGCTTCTCACGCCGGCTCTCGAACCAGCCATCCAGCATGGCGCCGAGGCGCTCGGCCCACTGCCCCCACGAGAAACCGAACACCAGTGGTGCACAGGCCACGACCAGCACCAGCGACATCAGTGCCGACCCGGTGAAACCGGTCCAGCGCAACGCCAACGGTCCCAGCAAATGGCCAAACACGCCACCGCCGTGACCAGGCAGCAAAGGTTCGAGGCGGTAAAGGCGGCTCCACTCCAGGGTCACGCTGCCCACCATGAGGAACAGCAGCGCCAGCACAAAACCCAACCGCCGAACCAGGGGCGAACGCCACAAAGAAGATGGTTGTGCATCGTCACGGTCATGGCCGGAGGTTTCCAGCGCCGAGCCCCTGAGCCGGCCGGCGAGTGCGGACAGCCACACACGCAAGCCGGCAAGCACCAGCCACCAGACCGAGAAGCCGAACAGGAAATAGCTGCCATCCGCCAACCAGGCCCCCAGTTGCCCTGCCCAGTTGCCGACCCGGTCCTGGGTGCCGGTGGTGCTCCAGGCGGGATCGGCCAGCGAATGGCTCAGCAGTGACAACAGCCAGAGGCCCAGCAGGGCAGCGCCGACCACCAGCGCCACCTCATGGGCAAAACGTGAAATACCGCTCGGGGGCGCGTTGGCCCGGTCAGCGTTGAGCGTGTTGAGTGAATACGTCATAAACCTCGCAGACAAGCTGCGGCAAGCTTACCCCAGCGAGGTCAGACGCTCCTTGATGATGGTGCTGCCATCCGGGTCAACCTCGATGAACCCGCGATCCTCCAGGTCCTTCATGACCCGGCTGACCATCTCCCGCGAGGCCCCAATCATCTTCGCCACGTCCTGACGGGACACCCTGTCACGGATCACCAGCCGGCCATCCTTGTCGGGCTGGGCGAATTCCAGCAACGCACGTGCCACGCGACCGTACACATCCATCAGGGCCAGCGACTCGATCTTCCGGTCAGCATGGCGCAGGCGCTGCACCAGGCCTTTCATGACCGCATAGGCCATGGACGTGTTTTCAGGCAGACAGCGAGCAAACTCCACACGACCGAGGATCAGCACATCGGTCTGCACCTCGGCACGTACCGTGGCCGAATGGGGCTGGTTGTCGATCAGGCTCATTTCGCCCACGTAGTCACCCGGATTCATGGTGGCGAGAATGACTTCACGTCCCCGGGTGTCGGTAGTGACCACGCGTGCGCGCCCAGTCAGCACGATGGCCAGGAAGTTGGACTTCTTGCCCTGCTCGACAATCACTTCGCCGCGTTTGTAACGACGCTTGACCACCGCCTCGGCCACCGACTCGGCCTGCGCCTGGGTCAGGGTGGAAAACAGCGGAACCCGCCGGATCAGCTCCAGATTGGACAGGATGGCCATGCGTATACCTTTGCAGCCGATGCGCCTGGGGCGCGTTACATACAATGCCGACAACCCGACGAGTCGTCGCGCGCAACGGGGCTGTGCACCCTGCTGTCACACACAGCGACTCTAAACCACTTGCCCTGCGAAACGCCGGGGCCACCAAGATGAAGCATACGAAGGTACTTATTTTAGGCTCTGGCCCTGCCGGCTACACCGCCGCCGTCTACGCTGCGCGGGCGAATCTGAACCCCGTCCTGATCACCGGCATCGCACAAGGCGGTCAGCTCATGACCACGACCGAGGTCGACAACTGGCCGGCCGATGTACATGGTGTTCAGGGCCCGGACCTCATGCAGCGCTTCCTGCAGCACGCGGAGCGCTTCAACACCGAAATCGTCTTCGACCACATTAACGCAGTCGATCTGTCCAAGCGCCCCTTCGTGCTCAAGGGCGACAGCGGTGAATACAGCTGCGACACCCTGATCATCGCCACCGGCGCCTCGGCCAAATACCTGGGGCTGCCGTCCGAAGAGGCCTTCATGG
Organism: Hydrogenophaga sp.; assembly: GCA_016790705.1. Lineage (GTDB taxonomy): Bacteria > Pseudomonadota > Gammaproteobacteria > Burkholderiales > Burkholderiaceae_C > Hydrogenophaga. The sequence continues at coordinate 20,831 of JAEUOT010000058.1, read as the reverse complement.
GCAAGGGCATCTCGGCCTGCGCCACCTGCGACGGATTCTTCTACCGTGGCCAGGATGTGGGCGTGGTCGGTGGTGGCAACACCGCCGTGGAAGAGGCGCTGTACCTCTCCAACATCGCGCGCAAGGTCAGCCTGATCCACCGCCGCGACAGCTTCAAGGCCGAAGCCATCATGATCGACAAACTGATGGAGAAGGTGAAGGAAGGCAAGATCGAGCTCAAGCTGCACAGCGTGCTTGACGAGGTGCTGGGTGACGCCAGTGGCGTGACCGGCGTGCGCCTGAAGAACGTGCAGAACGGCGGCACCGAAGACCTGACCGTCAAGGGCTGCTTCATCGCCATCGGCCACAGCCCCAACACCGAGATATTCAAGGGCCAGTTGGAGATGAAAGACGGCTACCTGGTCACCCGCATGGGCAACAACGGCATGGCCACCATGACCAGCGTGCCCGGCGTGTTCGCCGCTGGCGATGTGCAGGACCACGTGTACCGCCAGGCCATCACCAGTGCCGGCACGGGCTGCATGGCCGCGCTGGACGCCCAGCGTTTCCTCGAACAGAACGAAGCCTGAGCGCGGCCCGGGGCCGACGGGTGGTAGCCCGGCTCACGAAGCCAGGCTATAATCTACGGCTTTGCTGCGATTGGGCCATTTCGGCCGTGCGTTGCAAATTCAGGGTTACCGCCACCCTTTTTCTGGCGAGGTGAGGCCCCCACCGCTCGGGTGGCGGCCGTTTGATGAAATCGGAGTGTCCTCATGGCACGCGTCTGCGACGTCACGGGCAAGAAGCCCATGGTCGGGAACAACGTTTCCCACGCCAACAACAAAACCAAGCGCCGGTTCCTGCCGAACCTGCAATACCGCCGTTTCTGGGTCGAGAGCGAGAACCGCTGGGTTCGCCTGCGCGTTTCGGGTGCAGCCCTGCGCCTGATCGACAAGAACGGTATCGACGCTGTGCTCGCCGACCTGCGCGCACGTGGCCAAGCTTAAGGAGTAGGGCACCATGGCAACCAAAGGCGCACGCGAGAAGATCAAGCTGGAATCCACCGCTGGAACCGGCCACTTCTACACCACCTCCAAGAACAAGAAGACCACGCCGGACAAGATGCTGATCAAGAAATTTGATCCGGTCGCCCGCAAGCACGTGGACTACAAGGAAATCAAGCTGAAGTAATTCGGCCGGTTCCACCAATAAAAAAGCCGCTGTGAGCACAGCGGCTTTTTTATTGTCTTTTTGACCTTGCTCACAGACGGGCGCCGGCGCAGCGACACCCGTCAACTGCCCCCGTCAGGCGTGGGCCGAGCGCAGTTTCACCGAAAAGTCGCGCAAGGCCGCAATACCGCTCTCTTCGGCACGACGGCACCAGTCCTGCAGCCGGGCAGCCATCTGCTCCCGCGTGGCGTTGGTACCGGTCCAGAGCGAACGCAGCTCCTCCCGCATCGTCACCATCTTGTCGAGCACCGGGTGCTCCGCTCGCGCCAGGGCCAGTTGAGGCTTCACCTCCGCAGGCACCTTGTCGTCGTCACGGTGCAGCCAGCGGCGCGCCGCATCCAGCGCCGAGGCACTGACCCCGTTGCTTACCTGAAGCGCCTTCATTTCGCGCTGGCAGGCAGCGTGCAGCTCACGGGCGTAACCGGCCATCACTTCATAACGGTTGGCGATGATCGCCTCCAGCGTTTTCTCGTCAGCCACAGGACGGACATCCCCGAACGCCATCTTGGGCGGCAGCTTCTTGACCGAGGCCAGCCCCAGGGATTTGAGTACGGTGATGTACATCCAGCCGATGTCGAACTCGTAGGGCTTGACCGACAGCTTGGCCGATGTCGGGTAGGTATGGTGGTTGTTGTGCAGCTCTTCGCCGCCGATGATCACGCCCCAGGGGAAGACGTTGGTGCTGGCGTCTGCGGCTTCGAAGTTGCGATAGCCCCAGTAGTGGCCAATGCCGTTGATGATGCCGGCGGCCGTCACCGGAATCCAGGCCATCTGGATCGCCCACACCGTCAGGCCCAGCGCACCGAACAGCGCGACGTCGATGATGAGCATCAGACTCACGCCCAGGCGCGAGTGGCCGGTGTAGACACGGCGCTCCATCCAGTCATCGGGGGTGTTGTGACCGTAGCGCTCCAGGGTTTCCTGGTTCTTGGCTTCGGCACGGTAGAGCTCGCTGCCCTGCCAGAACACCTTCTTGATGCCAAAAACGACCGGGCTGTGCGGATCACCTTCGCGCTCGCACTTGGCGTGGTGCTTGCGGTGAATCGCGGTCCACTCCTTGGTCACCATGCCGGTGGTCATCCAGAGCCAGAAGCGGAAGAAATGCGACGCGATCGGATGCAGGTCCAGCGCACGGTGGGCCGAATGACGGTGCAGATAGATGGTGACGCTGGCGATCGTGATGTGGGTCATCACCAGGGCCACCAGAATGGCCTGCCACCATGTGGCGCCGGTGAGACCATGGGAAATGAACTGGACCAGACCATCCCAGAGCAGGGACAGGGTCCCGGAATCGGAAGAAAACATTGACGTCCTAGAAGTGCGCCCGGGCACTCGAAAATGAAACAACCCCGCCTGGGCGCTTGGTGGGGCGACCCTCAATTTTAACGACGGACCCTGTTTTTCCCAAGTCCTGGATCACATTGTGAAATCCAGACGCCCTCAGGCCTTCCTCTGCCATGCGGCGGCAAAAAACCCGTCGGTCCCATGACGGTGCGGCCACAGGCGCATGAAGCGCCCCTCGGCACTGCACAGACCGGCCGCATCTTCCACCTGGGCCGCCGCCAGCAAGGACGACACCTGCAGCGGCTCGAACATCGCGTGCGATGCCTCAAAGGCCCGGGCAACAGCCTCGTTTTCCTGCGGCAGCAGGCTGCAGGTCGCATAGACCAAGCGCCCGCCGGGTTTGAGCAAACGGGCCGCGCTGTCGAGAATTCGCTGCTGCAGCGCGGACAGCGCAGCCACCGTCTCCGGAGTCTGGCGCCATTTGAGGTCGGGGCTGCGGCGCAGGGTGCCCAGGCCGGAACAGGGCGCATCGACCAAAACCCGGTCGAGCTTGCCCGCCAGACGCTTGATGCGTTCGTCGCGCTCGTGCGCAATGGCCACCGGGTGCACATTGGACAGGCCGCTTCGCGCCAGCCGCGGCTTGATCGCATCCAGCCGGTGGGCCGAGGTGTCGAAGGCGTAAAGCCGGCCGGTGTTCTTCATGGCCGCCCCGAGCGCCAGTGTCTTGCCACCGGCCCCGGCACAGAAGTCGGCCACCATCTCGCCCCGCTTGGGCGCCAGCAGCAGCGCCAGCAACTGCGAGCCTTCGTCCTGCACCTCGACCTCACCGTTGGCGAACGCCGGCAGCCTGGCCAGGTTGGGCTTGCCGTCCAGCCGTATGCCCAGCGGCGAATGGGGTGTCAACTCCGCAGACAGGCCCGCGCCGCGCACGGCCGCCAGCGCCGCATCGCGTTTCTGCTTGAGCGTGTTCACCCGCAGGTCCAGCGGCGCCGGGCGCAGCAGACAGGCCGCCAAGGCGTCCAGTTCGTCCCCCACTTGCTCACGCAGCGCCTGCGCCAGCCAATCCGGCAGGTTGTGGCGATGCGGCGCGAGATAGTCGGCGTCCCCGACCTTGGCACAGGCGTCGAGCCAGTTTTTCTCGGGCTCGGTCAGCGCACTCTTGAGGAAGTCGCGGTCACCCGGAAAACCGAGGATCGCCAGTCGGCGCCACTTGGAGCCACTGCCCGAGCGGGCCAGCCACTCGAACTTCAGCCGCTCGCGCAGCACGGCGAACACGGTGTCGGACAGCGTGGCGCGCTCGCGCGGACCGAGCGACTTGTTCTCGCGGAAATGGCGCGCCACCACGGCGTCGGCCGGGTGGTCGAACTTGAAGACTTTCTCGATCAGGCTGGCGCTTTCGTCCAGAAGGGCTTTCGGGTGCATCCCGCTATTGTCCCACCGGGGATAATCGAGGGTTATGTCCGACATCGCCCAACAGGTGCAGCGCCGCCGCACCTTCGCCATCATTTCGCACCCCGACGCGGGTAAGACCACCCTGACCGAGAAGCTGCTGCTGTTCTCGGGCGCCATCAACATCGCGGGCTCAGTCAAGGCGCGCAAGGCCGCGCGCCACGCCACCTCCGACTGGATGGAGATCGAGAAGCAGCGCGGCATTTCCGTCGCCTCGTCGGTGATGCAGATGGAGTACCGCGACTGCGTCATCAACCTGCTGGACACCCCGGGCCACCAGGACTTCTCGGAAGACACCTACCGCGTGCTGACCGCCGTCGATGCGGCGCTGATGGTGATCGACGCCGGCAACGGCGTGGAACCGCAGACCCGGCGCCTGCTGCAGGTTTGCCGCGCCCGCAACACGCCCATCCTCACCTTCGTCAACAAGATGGACCGCGAGGTGAAAGCCCCGCTGGACCTGATGGACGAGATCGAGCGCGAGCTGGGCATGACCGTGGTGCCCTTCACCTGGCCGGTGGGCATGGGCAAGACCTTCCGCGGCGTTTACGACCGCCGCGAAGACCAGATGCGCGTGTTCGCCGCCGGTGAAGACCGCCGCGGCGGCGACGAAGAGGTGCTGGCCGGCCTGGACAACGCCGAGAGCGCCAGCCGGTTCGGCATGGAATGGACGGCGGCCAAAGACGAGCTGGAGCTGGTCGAAGGTGCCTCGCCCGCGTTCGACAAGGAGGCCTTCCTCAGCGGTACGCAGACCCCCATGCTGTTCGGCTCTGCCGTCAACAACTTCGGCGTGCGCGAGGTGCTGGACGCGCTGGTCGACCTGGCGCCGCAGCCGGGCGCGAAGGCCGCCATCCAGCGTGTGGTCGAGCCGGTCGAGCCCAAGTTCAGCGGCGTGGTCTTCAAGATCCAGGCCAACATGGACCCGGCGCACCGCGACCGCATCGCCTTCGTGCGCGTGGCCAGCGGCCACTTCGAGCGCGGCATGCGCCTGAAGGTGGTGCGCAGCGGCAAGGAACTGCGCCCCAACACCGTGGTGAGCTTCCTGTCGCAGCGCCGCGAGCTGCTGGACGAGGCCTTTGCCGGCGACATCATCGGCATCCCGAACCACGGCGTGCTGCAGCTGGGCGACACCCTGACCGAGGGCGAAGCCCTGCAGTTCACCGGCCTGCCCTTCTTCGCGCCGGAAATCATCCGCAGCGTGGAAGTGGCCGACCCGCTCAAGACCAAGCAGCTTCGGGCCGGCCTGACCCAACTCGGCGAGGAAGGTGCGATCCAGGTGTTCCGTCCCATCGCCGGCACGGTGCTGCTGCTGGGCGCCGTCGGCCAGCTGCAGTTCGAAGTGGTGGCCCACCGCCTGGAGCACGAATACGGCGTGCGCGCCCGCATCATGGGCAGCAACTACAACGTGGCGCGCTGGGTGACCTGTGCGCCCGAGGACGGCGGCGAGCAGGAACTCAAGCGCTTCATGGACGCCAACGCCCACCGCGTGGCGCTGGACGCAGTGGACGCACCCACCGTGCTGCTGGACCACATGGCCACGTTGCGCGCGGTCGAGGCCAACTGGCCCAAGATCAAGTTCCACGCGATGCGCGAGCACGCGGGACTGGTGTTCCACAAGTCGATGTGAGTCCCCGCCCCATCCACCACGTCCGTCTCCGGCGCGGCCCCATCGAGGGCGTGCATGCCGAGGCGCTGCACAGTGGTCGCAGCTTCGGCCGTCACTGGCACGACGGCCACGGCTTCGGCTTGATGGAAGCGGGGGGGCACCGCTCGGCCAGCGGACGTGGCACGGTCGAGGCCCTGCCCGGTCACATCGTCACGTCCAACCCCGGCGAAGTGCACGACGGCCACCCGCTGGGCCACGCCCCCCGGCGCTGGCGCATGGTGCACGTGAGTGCGGAAGCGATGGCCCGCCTGGTGGACGGGCGACCGCGGGAGTTCACACGCCCCGTGTTCGACGATCCGGTGGTGCGCACAGCCATGGTCCGCCTGTTTCGCCACTGGGACGACGTGGACCACCACGACCCTTTGGCGACGGCGGCCTGCGAGGAAGCGCTGACCCAGGTCTGCGGTCTGCTCGCCCACCGGCACAGCAACCGTCGCCCCGACACTGTGGCCCCGGCCCATCTGCAACGGGTGCGTGACTGCCTGCTCGATCAGATGGCTGCCCCGCCCGACTTGGACCATCTGGCCGGTCTGGCGGGCCTGTCGCGCTTCCAGCTGGTGCGGCAGTTCGCCCGCTGGCAAAGCCTGCCACCGTTCGCCTGGCTGCAACAGCAGCGCTTGCGCCAGGCACGGCGGCTGATCGCGGCCGGCTCGCCAATGGCCGAAGCGGCCTACGTCTGCGGCTTTGCCGACCAGAGCCATCTGAACCGGCAATTCGTTCGCCACTTCGGCTTCACTCCAGGGCAATGGCGGCAGGCGATGGCCGGCCCCCTGCAATAACGTTCAAGACATCCCCGGCGAAGACGGGACACAGTCGGGACATCGGCCGTCAATGGCCCTGTTCTGGAGTCCGTCCCATGATGTCGCTGGAATTCCTGCTCACCTCCGCCGTGGTGGTGGTCACCCCGGGCGCGGGTGTGCTGTTCACCGTCTCCACCGGCCTGTCGCGCGGTCGTCTGGCCAGTGTCTGGGCGGCCCTGGGCTGCACCCTGGGCATCGTGCCCCACATGGCCGCCACGGCTCTGGGGCTGGCGGCCGTGATGCACGCCGGTGCCCTGGCCTTTCAGGCGCTGCGCGCCGCCGGTGTGCTGTACCTGCTCTACCTGGCGGCGATGACCTGGCGCGACCGCACGGCGTTCCGGACCGACGCCACGCCCACGGCCAGCCATCCCGCCCGTCTGGTGGGCAAAGCCGTGCTGCTGAACCTGCTCAACCCCAAGCTCACCTTGTTCTTCATGGCGTTCCTGCCCCAGTTCATGGACGCGTCGGACCCCGCCCCGATGCGCCAATTCACCGCGCTCAGCGGGGTGTTCATGGCCATGACCTTCGGTGTGTTCGTTCTCTACGGCTTCGCGGCCCACGCGTTCCGCGAACGGGTGGCCGGCTCGGCGCGCGTCCAGAACGCGCTGCGTCGCGGATTCGCGGTGGCTTTCGCAGCGATGGCGGGCAAGCTGGCCTGGAGCGCCCGCTGAGCAGGGGGACCGGTCAGGCCATGGCGGCCAACAGCCGCTCAACCACCTTGGGGTACATCAGGTGCTCCTGCGTGAGCACGCGGGCGGCGAGGGCCTGGGCGGTGTCGCCCGGCAGCAACGGCACCACCGCCTGGTCCAGGTACTCGCCGTGGTCCAGCTCTGCGGTCACGCGGTGCACCGTGCAACCGGCGAAGCGGCAACCGGCGTCGATCGCGCGCTGGTGGGTCTGCAGGCCCGCGAAGGCGGGCAATAGGCTGGGGTGGATGTTGATCAGCCGTCCCTCGTAGTGCTGGACGAAGCCCGGCGTGAGGATACGCATGAACCCCGCCAGCACCACCAGCGCCGGCTGATACCGGTCGATCTCCCCCATCAGCGCCGCGTCGAATTCCTCGCGCGAGGCGAAGGCCTTGTGGTCGAAGGCGGCGGTCGGGATGTGGTGTTCGCGCGCCCAGGCCAGCCCGCCGGCGTCGGCCTTGTTGCTGATCACGGCGGCGACCTGCGCGCCGAAACGCTCGCGCCAGCGACCTTTTTGGGCCGCCTGCACGATGGCGGCCATGTTCGAGCCGCCGCCTGAGATGAGAATGACGATGTTCTTGTTCACGACCCGAAGTACCGACCGATTCAACGCCCGCTGGGGCCGCCAAGTGTAATGACCCACGATTTCCGCACCCGCCCCCTGTCCCCCGTCGAAGCCCGCGTGCTGGCCACCCTGATGGAAAAAGCCCGCACCGTGCCGGACAGCTACCCGCTGTCGCTCAACAGCCTGCACAGCGGCTGCAACCAGAAAACCGCGCGTGAGCCGGTGATGAACCTGAGCGAAGCGGAAATCGGCGACGCCATCGACGTGTTGCGCGACCACGCGATGGTGATCGAGTCCAGCGGCAGCCGCGTGCCGCGCTACGAACACAACTTTCCGCGCGCGGCCGGCGTGCCGGACCAGTCGGCCACCCTGCTGGGCCTGCTGATGCTGCGCGGCCCGCAGACGGCGGGCGAGCTGCGCATCAACGCCGACCGCTGGTACAAGTTCCTCGACATTGCATCGGTCGAGGGTTTCCTGGAGGAAATGCAGGACCGCAGCGACGAGAAAGGCGGCCCGCTGGTGATCAAGCTGCCGCGCGCGCCGGGTGCACGGGAACAGCGCTGGGCCCATCTGCTGTGCGGTCCGGTGGATCTGACGGCGCTTGCGACGGCCGAACCCGCGCCCGGTGACAGTGCCCTGGCGGTGCGTGTGGCCACGCTGGAGGCCACGGTCGCGAGCCTTCAGGCGCAACTGGCCGATCTGCGCCAGCAACTGGGCTTGTCGCAGCCCTGACAGGTAAAAAACGAACGGTCGTGCAAAACTCCGGCGGATTCCACCGACACGGAGACACGCATGGATTTGGCATTCACGCCGCAAGAGCTGGCGTTCCGCGACGAAATTCGCGGCTGGGTCAAGGACAACCTGCCCGCCGACATCGCCCACAAGGTCCACAACGCGCTGCGCCTCTCGCGCGACGACATGCAGCGCTGGGCCAAGATCCTTGGCAACAAGGGCTGGCTGGGCTACGGCTGGCCCAAGGAGTTCGGTGGCCCGGGCTGGACCGCCGTGCAGAAGCACCTGTTCGAAGAGGAATGCGCCCTGGCCGGCGCGCCGCGCATCGTGCCCTTCGGTCCGGTGATGGTGGCACCGGTCATCATGGCCTTCGGCAACAAGGAACAGCAGCAGCGTTTCCTGCCCGGCATCGCCAGCGGCGAGGTCTGGTGGAGCCAGGGCTACAGCGAACCGGGTTCGGGTTCGGACCTGGCCTCGGTCAAGACCCGCGCCGAGCGCCAGGGTGACCACTACCTGGTCAACGGCCAGAAGACCTGGACCACGCTGGGCCAGTACGGCGAGTGGATCTTCTGTCTGGTGCGCACGTCCACCGAAGGCAAGCCGCAGACCGGCATCAGCTTCCTGCTGGTGGACATGAAATCGCCCGGCGTGACGGTGCGCCCGATCAAGCTGCTGGACGGCGAGTGCGAGGTCAACGAGGTCTTCTTCGACAACGTCAAGGTACCGGCCGAGAACCTGATCGGCGAGGAGAACAAGGGCTGGACCTACGCCAAGCACCTGCTCTCGCACGAGCGCACCAACATCGCCGACGTGAACCGCGCCAAGCGCGAACTGGAGCGCCTCAAGCGCATCGCCAAGGCCGAGGGCGTTTGGGACGACCTGCGCTTCCGCGACCAGATCGCGCTGCTCGAGGTCGACATCGTGGCGCTGGAAATGCTGGTGCTGCGGGTGCTGTCGGCCGAGAAGTCGGGCAAGAACTCGCTGGACATCGCCGGCCTGCTCAAGATCAAGGGCAGCGAGATCCAGCAGCGCTACGCCGAGCTGATGATGCTGGCCGCCGGCCCGTTCGCCCTGCCCTTCATCGAAGAGGCCATGGAAGCCGGCTGGCAGGGCAACTTCCCGGGTGGCGTGGTGGCCAACGCGCCACTGGCCTCGACCTACTTCAACATGCGCAAGACCACCATCTACGGCGGGTCCAACGAAGTGCAGCGCAACATCGTCGCCCAGACGGTCCTCGGCTAAGGAGCATTCACATGGATTTCGATTTTTCCGACGACCAGGAACAACTGCGCGACGCGGTGCGCAAGTGGGTCGACAAGGGTTACGACTTCGAACGCCGCCGGGGCATCGTCAAGGCCGGCGGTTTTGACCGCAGCGCCTACAACGAACTGGCCGAGCTCGGCCTCGCGGGCCTGTACACCAGCGAAGACGACGGTGGCATGGGCATGGGGCCGGTCGAGGGCATGGTGGTGATGGAAGAGCTGGGGCGCGGCATCGTGCTGGAGCCGCTGTCGCAGACCCTGATCACCAGCGGCGTGATCGGCGCCTACGGCGGCGCAGATGTCAAGGCGGCCTGGCTGCCGAAGATCGCGTCCGGCGAAGCCTTGGTGGTGCTGGCGCATCAGGAGCGCGGCGCGCGTTATCGACTGGACGTCTGCAAAACCACCGCCACCCTGGCCGGCAGCGGCTGGACCGTCAGCGGTGCCAAGCACGTGGTGCCGGCGGGCGATCAGGCGGACGCCTTCGTGGTGCCCGCCACGGTCAACGGCAAGATAGCCCTGTTCGTCGTCGAACGCAGCGCCAGCGGCGTGACCACGCAAGGCCATGGCACGCAGGACGGCGGCCGCGCGGCGGACGTGACGCTGCAGAACGCGCCGGCCATGCTGGTGACACTGGACGGGCTGACCGCGCTGGAGCACGCGGTCGACATCGGCATCGCCGCCGTCTGCGCCGAAGCGGTGGGCGTGATGGACAAGACGGTGGCGGTGACGGCCGAGTACCTCAACACACGCAAGCAGTTCGGCGTGGCCATCGGCACCTTCCAGGCGCTGCGCCACCGCATGGCCGACATGAAGATGCAACTGGAGCTGGCGCGCTCGATGAGCTACTACGCCAGCCTCAAGCTCAACGCCCCGGCCGACGAGCGCCGCCGCGCGCTTTCACGCGCCAAGGTTCAGCTCGGACAGTCGATGCGTTATGTGGGCCAGCAGGCGGTGCAGTTGCACGGCGGCATCGGTGTGACCGACGAGTACATCGTCAGCCACTACTTCAAGAAGCTGACGCAACTGGAGATGAGCTTCGGCGACACCCTGCACCATCTGGGCGAGGTGTCGGCGCGCATGGAGGACTCGGCCGGCGTGTTCGCCTGACCGGTTTCAGTAGGAGACAGTCTCCCGGCTCTCCCTGACTTTCTCCTGCAGGCTCTTGAACGCGCCAATGGTCGCGCGGAAGGACTGCTGCAACTGCTGGCCGGAGCCCAGCATCGCCTCGACATCGTCGTAGCGGCCGGCGTTGACCGCGTCGGCCGCGCGACCGACTTCGCGGTGCATGGTCTGGTGCTGACGCACGAGGTCGCGGAACACCGGCACATGCCCCCACGCAGGCGAGTTCTCGCCCAGCCATTGCCCCAGCCGGCAGCAATCGTCGCGCTGCAAGGTCTTGGCGTCGACCGTCAGTTGGCGCATCACCGCGTTGCGCAGATCCACGATGTACTGCTGGTGTTCCTGCAGCGCCTGCTCCGACGTCAGGTTGGCGCGGGACACCTCTTCCTTGTTCTCCTTGCGCAGCGTCACCGCATCGGTCTCTGCCAGGGTGATGTCGCGCGGTGTCAGCCGGAACACCCGGATCGAGTCGTGCACCTGTTCGACCTGATGGTTGAGCGACTTGGCCGCAGCGGCCAGTTCCTCCACCATCGCCGCGTTCTGCTGCGTGATGCCATCGAGATCGACCAGCGCCGAACTGACGCGTGACACGCCGGTGGACTGCTCACCCGTGGCGTGGCTGATGTTCTCCAGCATGGCGCTCACCCGCTCGACCGACTGCATGGCTTCATCCATGCGCGATCGCGCTTCCGAGGTCCGCGCTGCGCCCACCTCGACACGGCTGCCGGACTCCTCGATCAACAGCCGAATCTCGCTCGACGCCGACGAGGTGCGTTGCGCCAGTGCCCGGACCTCGGCCGCCACGACGGCAAAACCTCGGCCCTGCTCGCCCGCCCGCGCCGCCTCGACCGCCGCGTTGAGCGCGAGGATGTTGGTCTGAAACGCGACGCTCTCGATCACCTGGATGATGTCGCCGATGCGTTTGGACGACTCGGCGATGCCATGCATCGTTTCGGCCACCGACACCACGGCCTCGTGGCTGCGGCGCGTGGCGCCCGAGGTTTCCCGGGCCACATCGGCGCCGTCGCGGGCCAGTTGGGTGGTCTGTTGCGTCGTGCCGTTGATCTCTTCCATCGATGAAGCGGTCTGCTCCAGGTTGGTGGCCTGGTTTTCCGTGCGCACCGACATGTCGTGATTGCCCGAAGCGATCTCCTGCGAGGCGCCACGCAGGTTGGCCACCTCATGACGCACGTCTCGCACCACCGTCCGCACCGTCACGACCATCTGCGCCAGGGCCATCTGCAACTGGCGGATCTCCGCGCGCCCATCCACCGTGACCGTGCCGGTCAGGTCGCCGCTGGCGATCAGGTTGGCGGTTTCGACAATCCTCTCCAGAGGCCGCAACACCACGCGCATGCTCAGCAGCGCCGCAGTGATCACCGACAGCAGCGCCGCGCCCAGCAGCATGTCGTGCGAGCCTCCGGCCCAGGCGACAACCACAGGCCCCAGCCCCGCCCACAGACACAGCAGCGACAGTTTCGCCCGAAGGCCCGGCCGCCGCACACGCTCTATCCAGCCCCACACGCCGCTGCGCTCGACCTCGCCACCGCGCAAGCGATGCACCAGGCGGCCGGCCTCGGCCTCCGCGCGCATCGTCGCGTACAGCTCCTCGGCCGCGGCGATCTCTTCCGGACTCGCCTTGCTGCGCACCGACAGGTAGCCCACGATGCGGTCCCCGCTGCGCACAGGCGTGGCATTGGCGCGCACCCAGTAGTAGTCGCCGTTCTTGCGGCGGTTCTTCACCAGACCGGTCCACGGCTGACCTGATTCGATCGTGGCCCAGAGGTCGCGAAACGCCTCTTCCGGCATGTCCGGGTGCCGCACCAGGTTGTGCGGCTGTCCCATCAGCTCCTGGCGCGTGTAGCCGCTGACCGAGACAAAGTTCGAGTTGCAGTAGGTGATCCGCCCCTTGAGGTCGGTCACGGAAATCAGGGTCTGGTCGCCCGGAAAGTCATAGACGTTCTGGCTGACCGGCAGGTTCTTCCTCATGTTCTCGCCTCAAACATCGCTTGAATGACTGGGACGCCCCGTTGTGACCGCAGGAGCGAATGGACATTGACATTGTCAAAGCCTGCGCACTGCACCAATGACCGCAAAAGACCCGTATTCCCAGTGCTCATTCGATGGGCAGGTCGACCATTTCGATCGACGCCAGCAGCCGCTCGCACGCCAGCGCTGCCCCCTGAAAGTCCATGGCCTCGGCACAGCGATTCAATTCATCGAATCGCCCGTCGCGCGCACGGGGCTGCTCCTGCAACCACCTGTCGTGAGCATCAATGGCGTCCATATCGGCCGAATCGAACAAAGGCTTGAGCGTTTTGAGCGCCACCAGACAGCGAAGGACATCTGACCCGTCCGCAGCGGCCGGCGCCCCGTCGTCGATCGGCACCAGTCCGGACACCTGCGCCACCAGCGCCTGCACCGCCGGCAAGCGCCGCACCACGTCGGACAGCGCCTGCTCGACGCGGTCCAGGGCGGCGGAAGCCTGCGCGCGCTGGGCCGCGCCATCCGGGTGCCGGAACAACCGCTCGGCCTGCGCAGCCGCCTGCCCGAGCCAGTCGGCACCGATCACGCCCGCGCTGCCCTTGAGCTGATGCATTGCGTCGGCCACCCTGTTCCACTCGCCGCGAGCCGACCGCGTGCCAGCCTGCTTGAGGAGATTGCGGGCCGCCGCCTCGAAGCGCGCACGCAACTGATCCAGCAGCACCTGATTGCCGCCCAGCCGACGCAGGGCACCCGCGTCGTCGAGCACCGCCGGTGGTGCCGGCTCCGCTGGCGCGGCCACGTCCACCGCGACCGGCCCGGCCACACCCGCGCCGTCGACGAACTGCCGCACGGTGCGCACCACCTCGGCAATATCGAACGGCTTTCCGATATGGGCGTTCATCCCCGCCTGCAGGCAGACATCCCGGTCCGAGCTGGTCGCGTTGGCCGTCATGGCGATCACCGGAAGGCTCGACAGGCCAAGCTCGCCACGGATGCGCTCGGTCGCACCCAGTCCGTCCAGGACCGGCATCTGCATGTCCATCAGCACCACGTCAAAGGCCGTAGGGTCGGCCTGCAGCGCCTCGACCGCCTTCAGCCCGTTCTCGGCCAGGGTCACCGCCGCCCCCTCCCGCGCCAGCAGCGACATCGCCACCTCCTGGTTCAGCGCGTTGTCCTCGACCACCAGCACCCGCACCCCGTCGAGCGGGCGCAGTTTGGCGGGAATGGCCGTCATCGTGTCGGCTGGCAGGTCGGCCTCGCGCCCCTCGTGCAGGTCGATCTCGAAGGAAAAACAACTGCCCTGACCCGGGGTGCTGACCAGTCCGATCTGTCCGCCCATGAGGCTCACCAGTCGCTGGCTGATCGTCAGGCCCAGTCCGGACCCGCCGAAGCGGCGCGTGGTCGAGGACTCCCCCTGGGAGAAGCTGTCAAAGATGGTCGCCTGCAGCGCGGGAGCGACGCCGATCCCGGTGTCTTCGACCGCGAACCGCAGGCGAACCCGCTCCGCAAGCGCCGCGACCAGTTGGCAGCGCAGGGTCACCTGCCCCCGCTCGGTGAACTTGACCGCATTGCCGCCCAGGTTGATCAGGACCTGCTTCAGCCGCACCGGATCACCGACCAGCACCGGCGGCACCCCGGGATCGACCTGGCACACGATCTCCAGCGGCTTGCTGCCGCGCGCACCGTCCAGGATCACCTCCAGCTCGTGGCGCAGATCGGCCATGCGGAACGCCGACGCGTGCAGCGTCATCTTGCCGGCCTCGATCTTGGAGAAGTCCAGGATGTCATTGATGATGCCCAGCAGGGAACGCGCCGCCAGGCGGGACTTGCGCACCATGTCGGCCTGACGGTCATCCAGCGACGTGTCGCCCAGCAACTGGAGCATGCCGGTGATCGCGTTGATCGGCGTGCGGATCTCGTGGCTCATGTTGGCCAGGAACTGGCCCTTGCTCTGGGCCGCGGCGTCGGCCTGAATCAGCGCGTCCTGCAGCTCGGTCACGTCGTAACGGAACACCACCCGGTAGCCGTCGGCGGTGATGCGATCGACGAACCGGATCCAGCGGCCGTCGGCCATCTGGCGGACGCGGTCCGGATCGTTCTTGAGCGGTGCGCGCAAGACCTCCTGCACCCATTCGGCTTCCCGGCCCACCGCCTCGCGGAACACCCCCCGCTCGGCGATGCTGCGCAGCAGGTCCTCCTGGCGCACCCCTTGAACCGGCGGTGTGTTGCTCGGCATCCATGCCGCGTATTCGTCGTTGAAGTAGATCAGTCGCCCCTGCGGATCGAACAGCGCAAACGCCTCGCCCACCGAATCGATGGCGCTGTGCATGATCCGCTGCTCTTCGAGGATGCGCTGCTGTGCCAGCACCTGCGGGGTGTAGTCCAGCACCGCGCCGATGATGCGGCCCTGCGATCGGGCGCCGCCCTCGAGATCGGTCTCGCCATAGCCGGCCATCATCTTCACCCAGCGCGCGGTCGCGCCGTTGTTCTGGCTGACCGGCGCCACCAGACTGATCTCGCGGCGCTTGCGCTCGACGAGCTCCCGCAGCTGCTGGCGCACCACCAGCCGCGCGCCGGCGTCAAACGCCTGCCACAGATCGTCCAGCGTGCGCAGGACCAGGTTGTCCGCGCCCAGCAGTTCCCTGCATTCGGGGGTCATGTGCAGCGTGCCCGCCGGCTGCAAGGCGTACCAGCCCCCCACCCCGGCGAGCTGGCTGGTGCGGGCCAGCAGGGTCTGGCTCTTGCTCAACTCGATGCGGGCCAGCTTGTGCTCGGAGATGTCGGCCTGGATGGCAACAAACTTCTCGATCTGGCCATTGGCGCCGACAAACGGCGTGATGATGGTCTGCACCCAGTACAGGCGCCCCGACTTGCTGCGATTGCAGATCTCGCCGCGCCAGGGCAGCCCGCTGCGGATCCGGCTCCACATGTCGCGCCAGAACGCCGCGTTGTGCCATCCCGAGCCCAGCAGGTCGAAACCCTGACCGATCAGCTCGGCCTCGCTGTAGCCGGTGATCTCCAGCATGCGCCGGTTGACGCGGATGAAGCGCCCCTGGACATCCGCTTCGGACAGGATCACATACTCTTCGAGCGTGCGCATCAGCGCGTCACGGTCCCGCAGCGTCTGCCGATAGGCCTCCCGGGTCCGGAACTGGACATCGATGTCCACCAGCACCGACACATAGCCGCAGAACTCACCCTGGGCGTCGAGCTGGGACGTGAGGATCAGCCGCACCCAGCGGTCCTTGCCGTCCCGGTAGCGGTGCAGCATCTCGATGTCGATGTCGGTGTGGTTGCGCAATGCATCGCGCACCCGCGCCACCGTCACCGGGTCCGCCTCCGGGGAGCGCAGGCGGCGACCGGGACTCTCGCCCCGCACCTCGTCCAGCCGATAGCCGGTTTCCCGCTCGAAGGCCTGGTTGCACCACACCACCTTCACGTCGTTGTCGGTCACCAGCACCGGGCTGCCGGTGTGCTGGGCGACGCTGGCCATCATGCGCAATTCGTCGTTGAGCCCTCGGACCGCGTGGCGCGAACGGCGCAGCAGGCGCCACTGCCAGACGCCGCAGACCAGCAGGCCCAGGCCCGTCCCGACCAGGGCCTCGTCCGACAGGCGCAGGTTCAGCGCCCAGCCCGCCAGACCCAGAACACCCAGCACCACACCACCGGCCATCAGGCCGGCCGTCACGCGCTGAAGGGGCCCGAAGGCAGGTGACGACATGCCGATCCTTCAGCGCCAGCGGCGAAGCACCTGGTCCAGGGCCGCATGCTCCAGCGGCTTGGTCAGGTAGGCATCGGCACCCGAGCGGCGATAGAAATCCCAGTCAACGCCAAGGTCGTCGCCACTGACCAGCACCACCGGCAACCGGGCGTGGCGCTGGCGCAGCCGACCCAGCGTCTCGAGCCCGTCGAGCACCGGCATCCGCAGATCCAGCAGCACCACGTCAAAGGGTTGGCGCTCCAGCAACTCCAGCGCCATCTGGCCGTGATTGGCCAGAGCGCCGGAATGCCCGAGTGACTTGAGCAGACGGGCAGCGGCCCGCAATTGGAGTGGGTCGTCGTCGGCGACCAGGAGTCGGAGTGCGCGGTCGGATGGCATCGGACCATGCTATCGGCGGGCCCGACCTCCGATCCCCGGAAAAGCCGGGGTTTCCCCGCCCGATCCCCGCTGGTCAGGCGTGCAGTCGCGAGTTACGCGGCAGATGCGACATCAGGAATTCCATCTGGTCCACCAGGATGCGGCGGTTTCTCAAGATGAAATCCTCCCAGAGGCTGGGCACATAGGGCGCATACAGCAGCGGCATGTTCGCCTGCTCGGGCGTGCGGTTGCCCTTGCGGTGGTTGCACGATTTGCAAGCCGTCACCACGTTCATCCAGTGGTCACGTCCGCTCTGGGCCACCGGGCGGATGTGCTCGCGCGTGAGCTCTTCCTCCGGGAAATGGTGCCCGCAATACGCGCACAGACCCCGATCGCGCGCGAACAGCTTCGCGTTGGTCAGCGTCGGGCGCAGGTCGAAGGGATTGATCATCGGCACACCCTTGGTGCCAATGATGGAGTTGACGGTGATGATGGACTGCAGGCCGGTGACCGCGTTGTGTCCGCCATGAAACACGGCAACGTCTGCACCCATTTCCCAGCGCACCTCGTCGGCGGCGTAGTGCAGAACGGCTTCCTCCAGGCTGATCCAGGACTGCGGCAGCCCTTGGGCAGACAGCTTCAAGACCTTCAAAACTGGCTCCTTCAAACTGAACTGAAGAGGCCAGCCGCCTTGTCACCTGCGGCTGGTGCCACCGCCAGCGGCATGCGGCGGGGCTGTGACAATATATAGCAGGCTTTCATGACACGTCGTCGCCCTTTGCCTTTCCACGAATGAACATCCTCCGAGGCCTCTGGAACCGGACCCAACCTGCCCTGCAGGGCTGCGCCCTGACCATCGGCAATTTCGACGGCGTGCACCGCGGTCACCAGGCCATGCTGGCCCTGCTCAAGAATGAGGCGCGTCACAGGGGCGTGCCCACCTGCGCCATGACCTTCGAGCCGCACCCGCGCGACTTTTTCGCCGCCGTGCACCGCAAACCCGACCTCGCGCCGGCCCGCATCGCCACCCTGCGCGACAAACTCGAAGAGCTGGAGCGCTGCGGCGTGGACCAGTGCGTGGTGCTGCCGTTCAACCAGCGCCTGGCCGCATTGGCGCCGCAGGCGTTCATCGACGACATCCTGGTCCGTGCGCTGGGCGTCCGGTATGTGCTGGTCGGCGACGACTTCCGATTCGGCGCCCAGCGAGCCGGTGACTACGCGATGCTGGACGCCGCCGGCTCGTCCCTGGGTTTCGACGTGGCACGCATGCAGAGCTACGAGGTGCACGGCATCCGCGTCAGCAGTTCGGCCGTGCGCGAGGCGCTGGCGGCCGGCGACATGGAGCGCACCGCCGCCCTGCTGGGCCGCCCCTACGCCATCAGCGGCCATGTGGTCCACGGCCGCAAACTCGGCCGACAACTGGCCGAGTCGGCGCCCGGCAAGGGCGACGGTTTCCGCACCCTGAACCTGCGCTTCTCGCACTGGAAGCCCGCCGCCAGCGGCATCTTTGCCGTCTATGTCCACGGTCTGCTGCCCGCCGGCAGCCCGCCGATTCCAGGCGTGGCCAACCTCGGCGTGCGCCCCTCGCTGGACCCCAACGATGTCAACGGCGGCCGCGTCCTGCTGGAGACCCATTGCCTGGAGTGGCCTGCCGGGCTCTCGGCCAGCCTGCCCGGCGGGGAGGCCTACGGTAAAATCATCCGGGTGGAACTGCTGCACAAACTGCACGACGAGCTGAAGTACGACAGCCTGGACGCCCTGACCCGGGGCATCGCCAAGGACTGCGACGACGCGCGCGCGTTTTTTGCTTCGCTGCACGCCCAGACGCGCCGCCAGACCACGCGCGACCGAATTCAAGGCTGACCGCCGCCCGGTCGCCGCCCTTGCACAGGCTCGGGGCGATCTGCCCCACCCTCGCGGCCCGTACGCCGCACCACGAGCCTGCTTGCCGAACCCCACCGAAAGCCGAACACCATGGCTGAAAAGAACGAGAACGCCAGCGGCGGCGCCTACCGCGCCACCCTGAACATGCCCGACACCGCCTTCCCGATGCGTGGCGACCTGCCCAAGCGCGAGCCGGGCTGGGTCAACGACTGGAACAGCGGCGGCCTGTACAAGCGCCTGCGCGACGCCCGCCAAGGCGCCCCGCTGTTCGTGCTGCACGACGGCCCGCCGTACGCCAACGGCAAGCTGCACATCGGCCACGCGCTGAACAAGGTGCTCAAGGACATGATCGTCAAGAGCCGCCAGCTGGCCGGCTTCGACGCGCAGTACATCCCCGGCTGGGACTGTCATGGGCTGCCGATCGAGAACGCCATCGAGAAGCTGCACGGCCGCAACCTCAGCCGCGACGACATGCAGGCCAAGAGCCGCGCCTACGCCACCGAACAGATCGACCAGCAGCGCGAGGACTTCAAGCGCCTGGGCGTGCTGGGCGACTGGGAACGCCCCTACCGCACCATGGACCCGGCCAACGAGGCCGGCCAGATCCGCGCCTTCAAGCGCGTGATCGAGCGCGGCTTTGTCTACCGCGGCCTCAAACCGGTGTACTGGTGTTTCGACTGCGGGTCATCGCTCGCCGAGTTCGAGATCGAATACGCCGACAAGAAGAGCGACACGCTGGACGTCGCCTTCGAGTCCAACGACGCGGCCGGCCTCGCCAAAGCCTTCGGCCTGAGCGCCCTGCCGGCCGGCAAGTCGGCCTTCGCCGTCATCTGGACCACCACCGCCTGGACCATCCCGGCCAACCAGGCGCTCAACGCCCACCCCGAGCTGGAGTACGCCCTGGTCGACACGCCCAAGGGTGTTCTGCTGCTGGGCGCCAGCCTGGTCGAGAAGTGCCTGGAGCGCTTCGGCCTGACCGGCAACGTGCTGGCCACGGCCAAGGGCGAAGCCCTGCGCGGCCAGGTGTTCCGCCACCCGTTGTACGACCTGTCGGATAGCGGCAACGAATACAGCTACAAGCGCCTCTCGCCGCTGTACCTGGCCGACTACGTCAGCGACGGCGACGGCACCGGCATCGTGCACTCGGCGCCCGCCTACGGCGTGGACGACTTCAACAGCTGCGTGGCCCACGGCCTGCGCTACGACCAGATCCTCAACCCGGTGCTGGGCAACGGCGTCTACGCCGACGAGCTGCCGCTGTTCGGCGGCCAGCACATCTGGAAGGCCTGCCCGGTCATCATCGAGACGCTGCGCGAACACGGCCGATTGATGGCCACGCAGGCCATCACCCACAGCTATCCACACTGCTGGCGCCACAAGACGCCGGTGATCTACCGCGCCGCCGCGCAGTGGTTCGTGCGCATGGACGAGGGCGACGGTGTCTTCACCAAAGACAAGGCGCCCAAGACCCTGCGCCAGTTGGCGCTGGACGCGATCGACCACACCAGCTTCTACCCCGAGAACGGCAAGGCCCGGCTGCGCGACATGATCGCCAACCGGCCCGACTGGTGCATCTCGCGCCAGCGCAGCTGGGGCGTGCCCGTGCCCTTCTTCCTGCACAAGGATTCGGGCGAGCTGCACCCGCGCACCATGGAAATCCTCGACCAGGCGGCCGACATCGTCGAGAAGGGTGGCATCGAGGCCTGGAGCCGCGTGACGGCCGAAGACATCCTGGGCGCCGATGCGCCGCAGTACACCAAGAGCACCGACATCCTCGAAGTCTGGTTCGACTCCGGCTCGACCTTCTGGCACGTGCTGCGCGGCAGCCACGCCAAGGCCTATCCCAACGGCGCCAGCCACGCGCAAGGCCCCGAGGCTGACCTCTACCTGGAAGGCCACGACCAGCACCGCGGCTGGTTCCACAGCTCGCTGCTGCTGGGCTGCGCCATCTACGACCGCGCGCCGTACCGTGGCCTGCTGACCCACGGCTTCGCCACCGACGGCCAGGGCCGCAAGATGAGCAAGTCGCTGGGCAACACGGTCGAGCCGCAGTCGGTCACCACCAAGCTCGGCGCGGAGATCGTGCGCCTGTGGGTGGGCGCGACCGACTA
>JAEUOT010000061.1 GCA_016790705.1 Hydrogenophaga sp. | reverse complement strand
CACCGAGAAGCGGCTCCAGTTGATGACCGCCCGGTCGCTGCCCTGGTTGATCGTCGTGGCCGTGCCGCTCTGGCTGATGCTCGCATCGCCCCGCGCCACCGAGCCCCCTTCGGGGCCCGCCAGCGTGGGCTGGCTCAAGCCAAGCAGAACCAGGGCCACCGCCAGCGCAGCGGCACCCAGCCGTGGCTCGGCTGCATATCGGGCGCCGCCTTGCGAGGTCTTGCCACCCTGGCTCCTGCCGTCACCCTTGGCGATCTCCGAGACCACTTGAAATGTGGCGGTACAGGCATTCCAGACGACTCGGTAGACGTGGTTCACGGGGACAACTCCTTGGAAAAGTGGTGGCTGGCACCCGGTTCAATTCGGGTACTTTTGGTAACAAACACACTGATCGTGGAGGTCTTTGGTTCGAATGTCAGTCCGCCAAACAGATGACAAAGCGTCACCGCGTTGATTTGCCCGCGTTTTTTGGAGGCCTTGGGCCAATCAGGCGTTGGCTGCAGGCAACGTGATGACGAGCTCGCAGCCCTGCCCTGGTGCGGCGTGCAGCGTGAGCACGGCGCCCATGCTGTCGGCCCTGCGCCGCAGGCCGGGAAGACCCAGCCCGGGGACGACGGTCGTGGGGTCGAAGCCCTTGCCGTTGTCGCTCAATGCGATCACCACTTCCGCCCCCCGGACCCGGGCGGACAGCCGGATCCGGCTGGGTTGTGCATGGCGGAGGGCATTGCCCACCGCCTCGCTGAGCATGGCGCGCAGGTGCTGCGTGGCTTCCCGGCCTGTCGGCGCCGGCAGCGCGGGATCAACGTCCCATTCCAGCGCAATGCCGGCGTGCGCCAGCCGGTGCTGCACCCGCTGGCGCAACTCGGCCAGGATCTGATTGAGGCTGCGCACGGGCTCCTGCGCCCGGGAACGGGCGATGTGCCGCAGCTCTTCCGTCAGGTCCTGCAGCAGCAACACCGTCTCGTCGGAGGACAGCGCACCCGTGCGCGCCTGCAGCAGCGCGCTGGTCAGGTTGCTGCCCAGCCGGTCGTGCAGGTCCTGCATGATGGTCTCGTGCTGCGTCGCCAGCCGCCGGTCCACCTCCAGCTTCTGCAGCAGCGCGTGCTGTTCGGCCAGATGCTGCTCCTGTTCCTCCAGCCGCTCCCGCAGCACCTGCTCGTGGCGTTCCGAGGTTTCCAGTGCCATGACCGTGCGTCGCCCCATCACATAGGTGAACGTGAGGTACAGCACCAGGGTGCCCAGGGGGAAGGAGTAGAAGCTGTCGGGGTTGGTCTGGTTGGTCAGGTTCAACAGCGTGTGCAAACCCAGCGCGATCAGGATGCACAAGGCGACACTCAGGGCCACGCCCTCCCGCCTGGGGTGCTTGAGCACATGCCGCCCCAACAGAAAGATCCCGGACATGAAAACGACCACATTGAGGTACTGCTGGGCCAGCAAGGCATTTTTCTGCCAGTCCCAGATCGGCAGGGTGAACACCGTCGACACCGCCGCATAGCTCACCAGCAGCAGCTCAAAGCGCGGGGCGGATACCCGCTCGTATTTCAAGGCGAACAGGACCCCCAGCACCACGGTCCAGGTAATGGAAGAGTCCACGACCGAGCCGTACCAGACAGACAACTGGTCCTGCCCGGTGGTGTCGAAGGCAAACTGGATGCACGAGACTGTCCAGACCAGCGCGTTGGCCCCCAGCAACCGGAAGATCGGCTCCTGCGGCCGCGACCAGGCAAACTGGAACGACAGCAGCGCCAGCAGGAAAGCCACCACCGCCATGAACCGTGGCAACTCCAGGTGGACCAGGTTGCGCTCCAGCCAGGCGGAATCGACCATGTCCATCGACCCCAGGCGCGCGCTGCCCACCGAAAAACCCTGCGGTTCGGCATAGGGCACGGCCAGCATCACTTCGCTCGCGCCCAGCGGGATGGCCAGTCGCAATGGCACATTCCACTGGATGCGCCAATCCGAGAGATTGGCCTGCTGCAACCGTCCATCCACCCACAGCGCCCAGGGCCCGCCCTGGACACGCGTCACCAGCAGGCCCAGACGGCCCGCGCGTTCGTCGTGAGGGGGAATCGGTATCCGCACCCAGACCCTGCGTTTGGGCGCGTCGGGCGGCAGGTCGATCGATGCGCCCAGTTCCTTGAAGTAAGGCAGCACCGCCGGCTGCCATCGGGCCCCCGAGGTGTCCGCCGGCCTGCGCACCAGGTCGGTCAATGTGCCCTGGTCGAAGACCACCCGCCCCAGGTCTTCGTGCCAGACCTCGACGTGTTGGGCTGGCGCCAACTGGGCCAGTCGGGATGGATATTGAAGAAAAGACACCCAGACGAACAGAACCAGCGGCAATGCCACCAGACCCGTCAGCCGCCAGACCAGTCGCTCGTTCAGCGACGGCTCAGGCAATGAAGCCGAACTGGCGCGCTTCATAAAGGGCCGACTGCAGATTGGTGGCGCCCAGCTTTTCGTAGGCGCGGGAGGCCTGGGTCTTGGTGGTGGATTCGCTCACACCCATGAGCTCCGAGCACTTCTTGAACGGGTAGCCCCGGTTGAGCAGGCTCAGCAACTCCAGCTCCCGCGGCGACAGGTCGGGAACGGGCTGCTGGAAGCAGTCGAAGATCCGGCGCACCAGCACCCCCACCTCCTCTTCGGCACGCTCGGTCCGCTCGGCGACCTCGGTCATGGTGTACCCGGCGGCAAACAACTGCAGCAACTCAAGCTGCGCCGCAGACGCCGTTTCACGCGTGAGCAGGCGCTGCAACATGGCGCCGGCCATGCTGGGGTGCAGCGTGCTCTGGCCGCTGGCCAGCAAGCGCGCGTTGTCCAGCCAGACCGATGGCGGGTCGGACTTGAACACCACCCCCTTCGCGCCGGCCTCGACCGCGCCCATGAGCTTGCTCTCGGTCCCGGTGACAGAAAAGACGGCGCTGGTGCAACGCTCCCCCCAGTGCACGCGCGCCATGCGGATCAGCGTCACCCCGGGTCCAGCCGGCAACCCGAGGTCGACCAGCAGCAGGTCCGGACACTGCCGGGCCAGCAGCTCCCGCCCCGAGGGAAGGTCGTCACAGGGCGGCAGAAGCTCGACCTCGGCGCAAGAGGCCATGGCCTCGCACACCGACTCCCGGATCGCCGGGTGGTCTTCGACCACAGCGATCCGCAGCTTCGACGATTTCCGGGCTCTTCCCGGTGTATGTCTTGCGAACGACATGAGGCAGCCTCGGGCCAGTGGCGGTGAAAGGTGCACCGGCCTGCGCCGGGCGTCATGTCCTCTTTTTATCCGACACCGCGCGATGGGCGCCCCGTTTTTGTATCTCTTGTATCCGGTCAGACCCGGTGGTTCGGGGCTTGCGACGCAGCGCCGCTGGCCAGTGGGCGGCGTATCCCTCCTGCACGAGGTTCAGCCGCAGGCTGTCGTCCTTCTGGGCACCCAGCAGGCGCGACAACTGTTCTGTCTGCTGCGCGATCGCGGCCTCGCCCGCCTCGGGCGGCAGATGTTCGCGGGCGAATCGCAGGTACAGGCTGTGCCCGATGGCCACCTGGCGGTCGTCGCCGCATTCGCGCAGCCGCTCCAGGGCGCGCACGTAGTAGGCCTCCTGATCGGGATAGAAACTGCTGAGGTTGTGCGCCAGCGGGTCCGGCACGGGCACGGACTCTTGCTCGGGCTGGTGGTCCAGCCAGAACTCTGCAAAGAAGATGTACTCCCACGCGCTGTCGCGGCCTGCCGAGAACTTGTCCTCGTACGCCATGGTCAGGCGGTGCCAGCGCAGCACTTCGGTGGACGTCACCTCGACCACCCCGTCCAGAAGCAACGTGGACTGCAGATGAAACGCGAGGTTGGCCACGTATGCCTGCAGCCGGTCCCAGTCGCGGAACCACAGCGCCGAATAGATGGCCGCCTGCATATGGCGCACGGCGAGCTCATGCAGACCCCGCGCGGCTGTTGCGTCGGCCGCCAGCGCGTGCATGCGCCGCCGCGACAGCAGCGCGCGCAGGTTGTGCCATTCGGACAGAAGCCGCCAGTCCGACGATTGCCCCGACAGCGCCGACGGTGCCTCTGCCGTCGACTGCCACAGCGCATCACTGTTGGCGGCGGGACTCTGGTCGTAGTCGATGCGCAGGAGATAAAACCGCGCCAGCGCCTCCAGTCCGGCGTCGACCGCAGACGGGCGCGCCAGCACCTGCTGGGCGCAGTCCCGGGCGACCTGGAACTCACCGACGTGTTTGTGCCAACTGCACAGACGCAGCAGCACCGCGCCACAGCCTTCCGTCGTCAGGCGCGTGGTGTCGACGGTGCTCAGAACCTCGCTGGCCGCATGGAAGCGGCCTTCAACCGCAAACGCATCGGCCACCAGCAGATGGCCCAACACATCCTGCAGCACCAGCGTGTCATCCCCCCGGACCAGCGCCGGGTGGCCCCACGCCGAACGCCCGTCGACACCGTCAACGTCCGCGGTCACCGGCCCCTCGATGCTCAGCCGCCAGGGACCGACGGTCTGCTTGCGCGGCGGTGCCTCGATACGGGCGTTCAGACCCGGCACATCGTCCAGAAAGGACTGGACCTTGGACAGCAGGCGCTGAAGCTGGGCCCGATTCAAGGGGCTTGCCTGACCCCGGGTCCGGACCAGGGACTGCAGCGCATCGGAGCCGAGCGCCCGGCCAGCCTTGGATTCGTCGAGCAGCCCGGCGAGCAACAGCGCCTCCCAGCGCCGCGAAAACTCCCGCGCCAGAAGGACCTGCCCGCCTGGCTCCGCGCAGACCGTGACACGGTTCTCCCGCGTATCAATGACAAACCGAACCATCCCGTCGACTCCTTTGCATCGGCGTGTCGCTACACTCGTTTTAACAACCAGGGACCGTCCATGACAAGAATCACTCCGTTCTTCTGCCGCCTGCTTGCCTGCGCACTGATTGCATCCGCGTCGCTGGCAACCCCGACGTCCCCGGCACATGCCCACACCCTCCGGTGGGCCGCCCCCTCGGACGCATTGTCTCTGGATCCCCACGCGCAGAACGAAGTGCTCAGCAACAGCCTGAATGCACACATCTACGAACGCCTGACCAGTCGCGACGAAAACCTCGCACTGATTCCGGCGCTGGCCGTCGGGTGGAAGCAGGTCAATGCACGGACCTGGGACTTCCAGTTGCGCAAGGGCGTGCATTTCCATGACGGCTCCCTGCTGACCGGCGAGGACGTGGTGTTCTCCGTGCAGCGCGCTCAGCATCCGGCATCCGCCGTCGCCCAGTACGCCCGAGGTCTGGGGCACGTCTCGCATCTGGGCAACGGCCTCATCCGGTTCCGGCTCGACACACCCAACCCGGTGTTGCTGGACCACGTGGACGCCATACCGATCATGTGCCGCCAATGGGCCCGTGACCACGGCGTCATGGTGCCGCTCTCGCTCAAGGCCAGCCAGGAAAGTTATGCCAAGCACCACGCCAACGGCACCGGACCGTTTCGCCTGCTCTCGCGCCAGGCCGACGTGCGAACGGTGCTGGTACGACACGACGGCTACTGGGGCACCCTCAAGGGCAATGTCACCCAACTGGACATGATCCCGATTGCCAACGCGCTGACTCGCACGGCGGCGCTGACCACGGGCGAAGTCGATCTGGTCACTGCCCCCTCGCCGCGCGATCTGAACCGGCTGGCGAACACGCCTGGCATCGTGGTCCGCCGGACGCTGGAGAACCGGGTCGTGTTCCTCGGCTTCGACCAGTTCCGCGATGAGCTGACGACCAGCAACATCAAGGGGCGCAACCCGTTCAAGGACCAGCGCGTGCGCTGGGCGGTCGCCCACGCGATCGACTACGACGCGATCAGGAATGTTCTGCTGCGCGATCAGGTGGTTCCCACCGGATGCCTGCTGCCCTCGGCATTGACCTGTGCCACGGTGCCGGAAATGGAGTCCCGGCGAGCGCTCTATCAACCCGCCCGTTCACGCCAGTTGCTGACGGAGGCAGGCTATCCCGACGGGTTTGAGGTCGCGCTGGATTGCCCGAACGACAGGAATGTCAACGACGAAGTGCTGTGCACAGCGCTGGCCAGCATGCTGGCCAAGGTCGGCATCGGCCTGCGGGTCAACCTGATTCCCAAAGCCCAGTTCTTTCCGAAGCTGGATCGGCTGGAAAGCAGCGCCTACCTGATGGCGTGGGGTGGCGCAGAACTGGACCCACAACCGACCATGGAACCGCTGATGCATTCCTGGGACGAACGCACAGGGCGCGGCGAAGTCAATTTCGGCCGCTTCTCCGATGCCACGCTCGACGCACTGATTGAATCGACCGCCACCGAACCCAATCCGCGCAAGCGGCTTCCGATGATTCGCGAGGCCCTGCTCAGGCACCAGGCGCAGGCCTACCATGTCCCGATCTACCGTCAGACCCTGAGCTGGGCAATGCGCGAGGGAGTGAATGCGCAGCCGGCGGCCAACAACCACATGCGCGCCTGGTTCGTCACCGTCTCCGGCAGCTAGCACTCAGGCATTGAGCGCCGCCAGCCCCTGCGCCAGATCGGCCCTGAGATCCTCGAGGCCTTCAAGGCCGATGGCAAAGCGCACCAGGCCGCCCTTGTGCGGCCAGTCCCGCGTCCGGATCGCCGACACCTTGTAGGGCGCACACAGGCTGATCGGCCCGGCCCAGCTCCAGCCGAGCTTGAACAGGCTCAGGCTGTCGCAGAACGCGTCGATCCGGTCCTGCGAAAAGCGTTCGTCGAACACCACGCTGAACAGGCAGGCCGCCGCGCGGGCGTCACGCGCCCAGGCGGCATGCCCGGGTGAGCCGGGCAAGGCCGGGTGCAGCACCTGGACCACCCCGGGCTGCGTCTGCATCCAGGCCGCCAGGGCACGTGTGGAGGTGTCCTGCGCCTGATAGCGCAGCGCCATGGTGTGCAGGCCGCGCAACACCAGTTCCGTGTCGTTGCCGCTCACGCCCAGCCCCAGCCGCATGTGGCACATCAGCAGGGCGTGGTGCAGCGCGTGATCGCGGGTGACCACGGACCCCATCAGCACGTCGGCACCGCCGCTGGGGTACTTGGTCAGGGCCTGCATCGAGATGTCCACGCCCAGCTCGAAGGCCGGGAAAGCGATGCCAGCACCCCAGGTGTTGTCCAGTGCGCTCAGGATGCGCCGCTCGGCGGCTCTGCCTTCGTTGGCGGCCCTGAGGACGGCCACCAGCCCGGGAATGTCGGGAAACTCCAGCGTGATGGAACCCGGGGCCTCGATCCACACCAGGCGCGTCGCGGGTGTGATCTGTGCCGCCAGATCGGCCGGATCGAGCGGATCGTAGTACCGGTGGGTGATGCCCCAGTTCGCCAGCTCGCCGGCCGCGAACGCCTTGCCCGGCCCGTAGGCGTTGTCCGGCAGCAGGACCTCATCGCCGTGACGCAGGAACGTCATGTCGACCAGGGTCAGCGCCGACAGGCCGCTGGGCGCCAATACGCAGTACTGGCCGCCTTCGATGGTCGCGATCCGCTCTTCAAGCGTGAAGGTCGTGGGGGTGCCGTGCAGGCCATAGGTGTAGCCGCTCTTGTCGGCCCATTCCTGCGTTCTCAGGGCATGCACGTCCCTGAACAGCACGGTCGAAGCCTTGTGCACGCCCGGGGCAACGGCCTCGAAGCCCTCGGGAGGGCGGTACGGGTGATGGATGAGCCGGGTGGACAGGTCCTTCACAGCTTCCACTTTTCCAGCAACTGGGCCGGCCGCAGCGCGTCATAGCTCTCAAACGGCTGGTGGATCCAGGGGTTGGTCGGAAGGTATTCGACCGAGTAGTCGGGCGTGAACACCGACACCTGCTTGGTCCAGATCACGGCGCTGCGCAGCTCGGTGATCGGCGGATACTGGGTCTTGAGCGTCTCGATCACGGCCCTGAGGGTGTGGCCCGAATCGGCCAGGTCGTCCACCAGCAGCACCTTGCCCGCGATCTCGCCCTTGGGCGTGGTGATGTAGCGCGCGATGTCCAGGTTGCCCTGCATCGTGCCGGCATTGGCCCGGTAGGAGCTGGTCGACATGATCGCCAGCGGCACATCGAAGATGCGCGAGAGGATGTCTCCCGGCCGCATGCCGCCGCGGGCCAGACAGAGGATGGTGTCGAACTGCCAGCCGGACTGGTAGACCTTGAGCGCCAGCTTCTCGATCAGGTTGTGGTACTCGTCGTACGAGACGTAGAGGTGTTTGCCGTCTTCGGTCAGCATGCGGGCTCCGTTCGTGGTCGCGTGTGGTTGATCATTCTGCACCAGGGCCCATGGGCCTCAGGCGGCAAACGGGTGGTGAAGCAGGATGGTGTGGTCGCGGTCGGGACTGGTCGAGACCACGTGAATCGGTACCCCGGTGGCTTCCTGGATGCGGTCAAGGTAGCGCTGCGCGTTGGCAGGAAGGTCCTCGTAGCGCGTGGCACCGACCGACGACTCGGTCCAGCCCGGCAGGGTCTCGTAGATGGGCTTGCAGCGCGAAATCTCGTCGGCGCCCGCCGGCAGGATGTCGATGGTTTCACCGTCCAGCTCGTAACCGGTGCACAGCTTGAGCTCGGAGAGCCCATCCAGCACGTCCAGCTTCGTGATGCACAGGCCGGAGAGACCATTGACCTGGGCCGATCGCTTGAGCAGCGCGGCATCGAACCAGCCACAGCGGCGCGAACGGCCCGTCGTGACGCCCTTCTCGGCGCCCACCGTGCTCATGTGGTAACCGGGCGTTCCCGGCACTTCCCAGTCCAGCTCGGTCGGGAACGGTCCGCCGCCGACGCGGGTGCAGTAGGCCTTGGTGATGCCCAGCACGTAGTGCAGCAACTGAGGGCCAACGCCGGCACCGGCGGCCGCGTTGCCGGCCACGCAATTGCTCGACGTCACGAACGGATAGGTGCCGTGGTCAATGTCCAGCAGCGTGCCCTGCGCGCCCTCGAACAACAGGTTGGCGCCCGCCTTGTGGGCGTCGTTGAGTTCGCGCGAGACGTCGGCAATCATCGGCTTGAGCTGCTCGGCCTGCTGCATGGCTTCGGCATACACCGGCTCGAACTGGATCTCGCCGTCCTTCATGTACGAGGCCAGCTTGTCGTCCCAGGCCATCTCGGCCGAGTGCAGCCAGGTCCGGAGCACATGGTTGTGCAGCGCCAGCAGCTCGCGCAGTTTGGTCGCGAAACGCTCGGGGTACTTGAGGTCCATGACGCGCAGCGCCCGGCGGGCAATCTTGTCCTCGTAGGCCGGGCCGATGCCGCGGCCGGTGGTGCCGATTTTTTCGGCGCCCGCCTTGACCTTGGCGGCCTCCCGCGCGATGTCGATGGCCGCGTGGAAGGGCAGGATCAGCGGGCAGCCTTCGCTCACACGCAGGCGCGAACGCACCTCGACCCCAGCCTTCTCCAGCCCGGCGATTTCCTCGAACAGCTTGCCAACCGACAGCACCACACCGTTGCCGATGTAGCACTTGACGCCCGGACGCATGATGCCGCTGGGGATCAGATGCAGCGCGGTCTTGACGCCATTGATGACCAGGGTGTGGCCAGCGTTGTGACCGCCCTGGAAACGCACCACGCCACCGGCGGTCTCCGTCAGCCAGTCGACCAGCTTGCCCTTGCCTTCGTCGCCCCACTGCGTGCCCACGACCACCACGTTGCGCCCCGCGACCGCGGCGCTGTTGCTCTTGCTCATTGCTTGATTCCGGTTAGAGGGATTTCACTGTCCAGGCACCCGCGCGGGCCGGATCGGCCACCAGTTCGCGGTCGCAGTGGAACTCGTTGACTTCGTGTTCATGCCCCGGCAGGGCACAAACCACGGTATGACCCTGGCCCCGCAGGGCGGCAACCGCTTCGCGCAAGCCAGGCGCCATGCCCCAGGGTGCACGAATCGCGGCCACCAGCGGGCGTGCAGCCACCGCAGAGACCAGTTCTTTGATATCCAGGCTGAAGCCGACGGCAGGACGTTTGCGTCCGAAGACCGCGCCCACCTCGTCGTAACGGCCGCCCCGGGCCAGCTCGACGGCAGCACCCTGCGGGTCCTGGGCGAACACGGCGAACCGCATGCCGGTGTAATACGCATAGCCCCGCAGGTCCGCCAGGTCGACCGAGACAGCCATGTCTTCGCTGGCGGCATGGTCGGCCAGCCACTGCAGGTCATCCAGCGCCGCGCCCAGAGCCGGCGACGCGGTCAACATGCCCCGCGCCTTGGTGATCACGGAGGCATCGCCGAACAGGCCCGGCAGCGCCATCAGGTCGTTGCGCACGCGCTCAGGCAGCGTCGCGGCCAGTTCTGCCAACCCTGGCACATCCTTGCCGGCCAGCGCGGCATGGATCGCACGCACGGTCTCCGGTGCAAGCTGCACCGGCGCCAGCACGGCATCGATCACCCGCACGTCGGCAAGGTCCAATTGCAGACGCTGCACACCGGCGTGGCGCAGACAGGCGCGCGCCAGTTCAAGAACTTCCAGATCGGCTTCCAGACCGGCGTGACCGTAAATCTCGGCACCGAACTGCAGCGGCTCGCGGCTGGCCAGCGGACGATCTATCCGCGTATGCACCACCGGACCACAGTAGCTCAACCGGGCCACACCTTGGCGATTGAGCAGGTGGGCATCGATGCGTGCGACCTGAGGCGTGCTGTCGGCGCGCAGGCCGAGCGTCCTGCCGGAGAGCTGATCGACCAGCTTGAAGGTCATGAGATCCAGCGCCTCCCCGGTGCCTGTCAGCAGCGAGTTCAGGTACTCGACCATGGGAGGCATCACGAGCTCGTAGCCATAGCCACGCGCGGTATCCAGCAGACCCCTGCGAAGTTCTTCGATGTGGCGCGCCTCGGACGGCAGGACATCGGCAATGTGATCCGGGAGGACCCAGGCGGACATGGACATGGAGAGGGCGCTGTTAAAAGGGGCATTTTACCGGCCCCGCAGCGGTCTCCGGCCGCAGACGGGCCGAAGCAGCATGCCGGCACAGGACGGGATGTTGAGCGCGTTCAGCTGCCTGTCAGCAGCCACCAGAGCAGCAGCCCGCCACACAGGCAGAGCACACCGAAGAACCGTATCTGACCGTCGCGCAGCCCCAGCATCTCGGTAAAGACGCGGCGCCACACACGGGGGGCCAACGCAGGCAGCAGCCCCTCAAGGACCAGGACCAGCGCGAGCGCCGGCCAGATCACGTCACCCAGCGAGGTGTCCACTCAACGAGAGGCGCTGCCGCTGCTGCGCATGGCCTTGAAGAACTCCGACGACGGATCGATCACCATCACATCCGATTTGCCGTTGAAGCTCGCCCGGTAGGCTTGCAGGCTGCGGTAGAACTGGGCAAACGACGGATCCTTGCCAAAGGCATCGCCATACAGCGAAGCCGCCTTGGCGTCCGCCTCGCCCTTGATCGACTGCGCCTGCTTGTAGGCATCGGCCAGGATCACCTCACGCTGGCGATCGGCATCAGCGCGGATCTTTTCACCCTCGGCGAACCCGGTGGAACGAAGTTCGTTGGCCACGCGCTTGCGCTCGGTCTCCATCCGCTGGTAGACCGAAGCCGTGATGCTCTCGGCGTAGTCGACGCGGGTGATCCGCACATCGACCACGTCCATGCCCCAGGGTTTGTCGGCACCGCCCACGGCCCGCAAAACCTCGCGCTTGACATCCTCCATCAGCTCTTCGCGGCGGGTCGACAGCAATTCGTTGAGCGTGCGCTTGTTGACCTCCTGCTGGAACGAGTTGCGCACCACGCGGTTGAGCTGCAGCGCGCCAGCGCTTTCGTTGAGGCCGACGTTGCGGATGTACTGCTGGGGTTGGCTGATGCGCCAGCGCACGTACCAGTCGATCACCACACGCTGCTTCTCGGCCGTCAGCGTCGGTTCGGTGTCGCTGCTCTCCAGGGTCAGCAGGCGCTTGTCGATGTACGACACGTTCTGCACCAGCGGAATCTTCCAGTCCAGACCGGGCTCGGTCACGACCTTCTTGATTTCGCCGAGCTGGAACACCACGCCAAACTGGCGCTGGTCCACGACGAAGAAAGTGGCGCTGAGCATCGCCAGGACCACCATGACGGTGGTGACAATGAATCCAAGCTTGTTCATGGCTTCGTTACTCCAGGCGTCCCGTGTCAGCGGCTCTCGCGCTCACGCGAGCGCGCATTGTTGTTGGAAGGCGCCGAGGCTGGTGCGCTGGCCGGCGGTGGCGCGGCGGGCGCAGCCGCCGGCGCAGACGGGGCCGACTGCGCCACCTGCTGGATCAGCTTGTCCAGCGGCAGGTACAGCAGGTTCGACCCGGACTTGGCATCGACCATGACCTTCGTGACGTTCGAATAGATCTCGGACATGGTGTCCAGGTACATGCGATCCCGCGTGACCTGCGGCGCCTTCTGGTACTCGGTCAGGACGGAACGGAAACGCTGGGCATCGCCATCGGCCTGCCCGACGATCTTGGCACGATAGCCCTCGGCCTCTGCCGCGAGGCGAGACGCCGCACCCCGGGCGCGCGGCACCACGTCATTGGCGTAGGCCTGGGCCTCGTTCTTGGCCCGGTCCCGCTCCTGGCTGGCCTTGAGCACGTCGTCGAAAGCCGCCTGGACTTGCTCGGGCGGACGCACGTGTGTGAGGTTCACGCCCTCAACCACCACACCCACCTTGTAACGGTCCAGGATGGTCTGCATCAGCGTCCTCACACGGGGACCGATCTGGTCACGCTCCTCGACAAGCGCCGCGTCCATCCTCATCTTGCCCACAACTTCCCGAACCGCCGTCTCGGCCGCCTTGACAACCGCAGCCTCCGGATCGCGGCTTTCGAACAGGTACGCTCGTGCATCGCTGAGCCGGAACTGGACCACGAACTTGATGTCCACGATGTTCTCGTCGGCCGTCAGCATGGACGACTCACGCAGCCCTGTCGCAGGAACAATTGCGTCACGCCCGACATCCACAGAGCGCAACTGAGTCACCGCCACGGTCTCGTGGCGCTCGATCGGGTACGGCATGCGCCAGCGGAAACCGGCACCAGCCGTCCCGCTGAATTTGCCGAAACGGGTGATCACGGCCTGCTGGCCTTCCTGCACGATGAAAAACCCGGTGCCCAGCCAAATCAGCAACGCGATCAGACCGATCAGGCCGGCACCCAATCCGGCCGACTTCGGGCTGGGACTGAAGCCGGGGGAGCCGCCGCCACTGGAATTGCCGCCACGGCCGCCGGCGGGCCCCTTGCCGCCCAGCAGGCCACCCAGCTTGCGATTGAAGTCGCGCCAGAGCTCGTCTAGGTCCGGTGGGCCCTGGTTGGGACCCTGGCCACGGGGTCGCTGATCGCCACCCTCACCGTTCTTGCCATCGTCACCGTCGGCACGCGAGGACTCATCCCCCCTGCCCCAGCGCGGATCGTTGAGGTTGAACACGCCCAAAAGGCGGGCCCGCCAGCCCGGACGCGCACCGGTACCAGGCCCTCCGTGGGGGGATTCGAGATTCACATCCATGGATTGACAACTCTTGTTTCGGATGAAAGTCACATTGTGCCCAATCAGCACACCGGATCGCCGCCGGCGTCGCCCGGAGCCCCCTCGCCGTCCCCGGAATCAGCGGCCGACCGCTGCAGCACCAGGGACGAGAGCAGCGCCCGCAACTCGGGCAGGCCCTGACCGGTCAACGCACTCACGAAGATGCGGTGCACGCTCTGCCCTTCAAGTTCCATCATGTCCTGCGGCTCGCGCGGCAAGGCGGAGGGGTCCATCGCGTCCAGCTTGTTGAAGATCAGCACCTGGGGCACCTGATCCGCACCAATGTCGCGCAGCACACCGAGGACGGAATGAATCTGTTCCAGATGTGACGGATTGGAGGCATCAACCACATGCAGCAGCAGGTCGGCTTCGGCCGCCTCCTGCAGGGTGGCAGCAAAGGCATCGACCAGGCTGTGCGGCAGGTCGCGGATGAAACCCACGGTGTCGGACAACGACACCGAGCGCCCGGCCTCGCCCAGGTAAAGCTGGCGCGTGGTGGTGTCCAGCGTGGCAAACAGTTGGTCGGCCGCATAGGTGCGCGCCTTGACCAGGGCATTGAACAACGACGACTTGCCAGCGTTGGTGTAACCCACCAGAGAGATCATGAAGGCGTCCCTGCGCTCGCGCTGCCGACGTTGTGTCGCACGCTGCTTCTTGACCTTCTCCAGCCGCTCCTTGGTGCGCTTGATCGCTTCGCCGATCATCCGCCGGTCCAGTTCGATCTGGGTCTCGCCGGGTCCACCGCGAAGGCCGATACCGCCGGTCTGGCGTTCCAGGTGGGTCCAGCGCCGGACCAGTCGGGTGCTCAGGTACTGCAGGCGGGCCAGCTCGACCTGCAACTTGCCTTCATGGCTGCGGGCTCGCTGGGCAAATATCTGAAGAATCAACAGGGTCCGGTCATTGACCGGCATCCCCAGGGCACGTTCGAGGTTGCGCTGCTGCGCCGGGCTCAACGCCTGGTCGAACAGGACCTCGGACGCGCCGCTGGATTGGGCCAGCAACTTGATCTCATCGGCTTTTCCCGACCCGACGAACAGCGCGGGATCGGGTGCCTTGCGCTTGCAAGTGACCCGATCGGCCACGGCAAAGCCTGCGGTTTGCGCCAGCAGACCGAGTTCTTCGAGTTCATGGTCGAAATGGGGCAGGCCGAAGTCCACCCCGACGAGAACCACCGACGGGGACGTCGGTGAGGTCGAGCCTGTTGGGATCAAGAGCCGGAAGTGTCGTCCGCAGGAGCTGCGGAGAATTGCACCGGGCGACCCGGCACGATGGTGGAAATCGCATGCTTGTACACCATCTGGGTCACGGTGTTGCGCAGCAGCACGACGTATTGGTCAAACGATTCGATCTGACCCTGAAGCTTGATCCCGTTGACCAGATAGATCGAAACGGGAACGTGCTCCCGGCGCAGCTGGTTCAGGAAGGGATCTTGCAAAAGCTGACCTTTGTTATTGCTCACGATATGCTCCGTGTTCAAAAGGAGTGGAAGGGGGTCGCACCTTACCACACCGGCGGGCGGCGCAGTGAAGTTTGCCAGGCCGCCTATTCCTTGTAGGGATTGGATGAGGTCTTGAACTCGATCCGAAGTGGCGTACCGACCAGGTTGAACGCCTTGCGGAAGCGGCCTTCGAGGA
The DNA here is from genome assembly GCA_016790705.1 of Hydrogenophaga sp. Classification (GTDB taxonomy): domain Bacteria; phylum Pseudomonadota; class Gammaproteobacteria; order Burkholderiales; family Burkholderiaceae_C; genus Hydrogenophaga. Next base: position 4,357 of record JAEUOT010000061.1, on the reverse strand, counting down.
AGCGTTTGTAGGCGTCCGGCACGTGTTCCAGCGAGTTGCCATGAATCACGATGACGGGCGGATTCATGCCGCCCTGGTGGGCGTAACGCATTTTCGGCCGGTACATGCCGACCTTCTGCGGCGACTGGAAAGCGATCGACTCCTGCAGCAGGCGTGTCAACTGGGGCGTCGGCATCTTTCGCATCGCGGACGCCTGGGCCTGGATGATGGACTTCCAGACCGGACCAAGTCCCTGGCGCTTGCGCGCAGAGATCAGATGCAGCGAAGCAAACTTCAGAAATGCCAGGCGGGTCTCGATCTGGCGCTCCAACTGCTCGCGCTGGTAACTGTCGACCGCGTCCCACTTGTTGACGGCCAGCACCACCGCGCGGCCACTTTCGAGGATGTAGCCGGCGATGTGCGCGTCCTGATCGGTCACGCCTTGCGTCGCATCCAGCAGCAACAGCACGACATGCGCGCTTTCGATCGCCTGCAGCGTCTTGACCACTGAAAACTTTTCGATGGCCTCAAAAACCTTGCCTTTGCGTCGCAGGCCGGCGGTGTCGATGAGTTCGAATTTCTTGCCGTCACGCTCGAACGGCACGGAAATCGCGTCGCGGGTGGTGCCCGGCATGTCGAACGCCACCAGGCGCTCCTCTCCCAGCCAGGCGTTGATCAGCGTGGACTTTCCGACATTGGGGCGACCGGCCACCGCGAGCTTGATCACCTCAGGCTCCGGATCGCCCTCCTCGCCCTCGTCATCGCCGAAACCCGGGACGGCGTCCAGCGCCCGCTCCAGCATGCTTCGCACACCCTGGCCGTGGGCACTGGAAACCGGCAGGACCTCACCCAACCCCAGCTCGAAGAACTCGACCAGCTGCACGCCCTGCGTCATGCCCTCGGCCTTGTTGGCCACCAGGATCGTCGGCTTGCCCAGTCGCCGCAGGTACTGGGCAATCTCATGGTCCTGCGCGCTCAGGCCAGCCCGCGCATCGAGCACGAACAGCACGACATCGGACTCTGCCACCGCCTGCCGGGTCTGCTTGGCCATCTCGCGGTAGATGCTGCCCTCGCCGGCATCCGGCTCAAACCCGCCGGTGTCGATGACGATGTATTCGCGTTTGCCCAGATGCCCGTTGCCGTAGTGCCGGTCGCGCGTGAGTCCCGCAAAATCGGCCACGATGGCGTCACGGGTGCCGGTCAACCGGTTGAACAGGGTGGACTTGCCCACATTGGGCCGCCCCACCAGGGCGATCACGGGTTTCAAAGACAGGACTTTCGATCAGATCGCCAACGGCGAAAAAACTCTTATTGGGCGCGCCAGGCGAAAACGCCGCCGTTGCGCGTCTGCACCACCAGCGCAGGGCCGGACAACACCGGTTGCGCCAGCACGGCCGAGCCATCGGTGGTCAGACGGGTGAGCTCGCTGCCATCGCTGGTGGACAGCAGATGCACCTGCCCCGTGCCGTCGCCGACGACGAACAGGCGCTCCAGCGACAACGGCGCCGACAGCTCACGGTACTTCAGACGCTCGATGTCCCAGGCTTTCTCACCATTGGCCCGGCGCCAGGCGATCAGTTTGCCGTCCGCCTCAGCGCCCAGCACCAGCGCCGCGTCGCCACCGACGCCCACAGCCCCATTCGCCGGTTTGTTCCAGACCGCACGACCGGCTTCGGCATCGGCACACGCCACGGCAGAACCGAACGACCTCGCACAGACGGTATTGCCAACACGGCTGACCGGGGCGACCAGATCGACCAGCCGCTCCACCTCGTTGGTTCCGCGCGAGTTGGCGATCTGCACCTCCCACCGGGGCGAGCCATTGCCGGGATTGAGCCCGACCAGACGCCCCGACAGACCGGCAACCAAGGTGTCGCCAACCGCCAGCAGCACACCCGCCTGCCGCAACACCAGCGGCTCGCCCGGACGCGACTGGCTCCACAGGCGCGCGCCTGTCTGTCCGTCAAAGGCAACGACGCTGCGATCGGCCGTCAGCACAAACACCCGCTTGCCCGCCACCAGCGGGGTCGTATAGGAAGCTGCCGGCAGTTGGGCGCGCCAGACCTCGCGCCCGTCGCTGATGGCGATCAACTGGTGCGCCTGGGAGACCACCGCGGTCGTCTGGCCATCGGTACCCGGGCCGGTCGCCAGCGAAGTGCCCAGATTCAGGCGCCAGGCGTCACGACCTGAGGTCGCATCGACCGCCGCAACGGTTCCGGCGCCACCCGCAAGATAGACACGGCCCTGAAAGGCCATGGGTGCGAGCACCGTGGTCGAACCGCCCACCTGCGTCGTCCAGATCTGGGTCGGCGACATGAGTCGCGCGGGCGCCGGCAGCTCCGCCGGCTTGACCTTTTCCGGCCCCGACGAGCAGGCCACCAGAAGAGCCGATGCCGACAGTGCTGTCAGCGCGACGATACGCCTGAGGGAAGAATTCACTGTGCAGCTCCAGACGCCACGGCCTTGTCGGCCACTTGCACACCCAGCGCGGCCAGCTTCACCTGCACCAGCTGGCGGTATTCCGTACGGGCGCTCATGCTGTCCCAGGCTTTCTGGTACTGCGCCTTGGCTTCTTCACCCTTGCCTTGCGCCATCAGCGCATCGCCGAGACGATCGGCCGCCAGCGCCGCATAGGCCTCCGGCATGGGCGCCTGCAGCAGCTTGATAGCTTCGTCATAGGCTTTCGCATCGATCGCGAGACCAGCCAGGCGCAGACGGGCAAGCGCCTTGTAGGCCTCATCCGACGCGTTGTCAGCCACCCAGGTCAGCGCCGCCTTGGCGCTGTCGGCCTTGCCGGCATCAAACAGACTCTGGGCAGCCAGCAGGCCGCCTTGGGCCGCAAACGTCGTGTGACCGAACTTGTCCCTGATGTCGGCCAGCGCGGCTTCTGTCTTGGCGGTGTCCTTGGCCTGTGCTGCGCGCTCGATCTCGTCATAGATCGCGGCGGCCTTGACCGCCTGGCTGCGCTGCCACCAGTTCCAGCCGTTCCAGGCAGCATAGCCACCCAGGGCCGCGATGAGCACCCAGGTGATGAGATTGCCGTACTGGGACCAGAAATGCTTGAGCTGGTCGATCTGTTCCTGCTCTTCGAGGTCGAAATTGGCCATGGTGAACGCGATGAAATGGGTCTGTGATTGTAGGCGCAGGTCCCTGGCGGGCCGTCAGACCTTCAGACCCGGGGCCCAGTCCGCCACGGCATCCAGCGGCTGAAGGGTCTGCCCGTCATCGCCCTTGCGCTCCCCGCGCAGTGACTTGACCGCGACCATGCCCTGCGCCAACTCCTGCGCGCCGAACACCAGCGCATGGCGGGCGCCACTCGCATCGGCCTTCTTGAACTGCGATTTCATGCTGCCCATGCCTTCGGTGCCACCGGCGTGCATGGCCACAGACACGCCGGCTGCGCGCAACTGGCGCAGCAAGGGCATGGCCACGGCCAGCGCCGCGACGTCCGGAACGACGGCGTAGACATCGGGCGCCACCGGCTCCGGCAGCTTGCCTTGCTCCTTGAGCAGCTCAAGGATGCGCTCCATGCCCAGCGCCCAGCCCACCGCCGGCGCCGCCTTGCCACCGATCTGCTCGAACAGGCCGTCGTAACGGCCGCCGGCGCAGACCGTGCCCTGCGAGCCCAACTGGGTGGTGACGAACTCGAACACCGACAGGTTGTAGTAGTCCATGCCGCGCACCAGGCGCGGGTTGATGCGGTAACCGATGCCCTGTGCGTCCAGCAGGCCGCGCAGACGGTTGAAGTGGTCCAGCGAAGCCTCACCCAGGTAGTCCATCAGGCGCGGAGCGCCGTTGACCAGCGCCTGCATGGTCGGGTTCTTGGTGTCCAGGATGCGCAGCGGGTTGCTGTGCAGGCGGCGCCGGGCATCCTCGTCCAGTTGCTCGGCGTGCGCCTCCAGGTAGGCGATCAGCGCCTGCCGGTGCGCGAGTCGCTCCGCAGGCTGACCCAGGCTGTTGATTTCCAGCTCAATGCCTTCCAGCCCCAGCTCACGCCAGAGATCGCAAGCCATGACGATCAGCTCGACGTCGACGTCCGGTCCCGCAAAACCCAGCGCCTCGGCGCCGAACTGATGGAACTGACGGTAGCGGCCGCGCTGCGGACGTTCGTGGCGGAACATCGGCCCCATGTAGTACAGCCGCTTGCCACCGTCGTAGAGCATGGAATGCTCGACCGCCGCGCGCACCACCCCGGCGGTGTTTTCCGGACGCAGCGTCAGTTGCTCGCCATTGAGCCGGTCCTCGAAGGAATACATCTCCTTCTCGACGATGTCGGTCACCTCGCCCAGGCCGCGCACAAACAGCGCGGTCGGCTCGACGATGGGCGTGCGCACATTGCGATAGCCATAGCGGCGCATCAGCGAACGCAACGTGTCCT
>JAEUOT010000059.1 GCA_016790705.1 Hydrogenophaga sp. | reverse complement strand
AGCGGCCGGTTGGCCTGCGATAGCCAGCGGCGCGGCGTGATGCCGTTGGTCTTGTTGTTGAAGCGCTCGGGCCACAGGCGCGCGAAGTCGGCAAAGATGGTCTTGACCATCAGGTCGCTGTGCAGGGCCGAGACGCCGTTGACCTTGTGGCTGGCCAGCACGGAAAGATAGGCCATGCGCACACGGCGCTGGCCGTGTTCGTCGATCAGCGAGATGCGGCGCAGCAGGTCGTTTTCGTTGGGGAAGCGGTCGTGCACTTCGGCCAGGAATCGCGCGTTGAGGTCGTAGATGATGCGCAGGTGGCGCGGCAGCAGCCGGCCCATCATGTCCACTGGCCAGGTCTCCAGCGCCTCGCTCATCAGCGTGTGGTTGGTGTAGCTGAAGATGCGCTGGCACAGGTCCCAGGCAGCGTCCCATTCGAGACGGTGCTCGTCGACCAGCAGGCGCATCAGCTCGGGCACGGCCAGTGCCGGGTGGGTGTCGTTGAGGTGGATCGCGACCTTGTCCGCCAACTGGTCGAAGTTGCCATGGGTCTTGAGGTAGCGGCGCAGAATGTCCTGCAGCGAGGCGCTGACGAAGAAGTACTCCTGGCGCAGGCGCAGTTCCTTGCCATGCTCGGTGGAGTCGTCGGGGTAGAGCACGCGCGAGACGTTCTCGGACTGGTTCTTGGCCTCGACCGCGCGCATGTAGTCGCCCTTGTTGAAGGCGTCGAGGTTGATGCCGCTGGTGGCGCGCGCGGTCCACAGTCGCAGCGTGGAGACGCTGGTCAGTTCGTGGCCGGGGACGCCGCTGTCGTAGGCGGTCGCGATCACGTCGTCGGTGTCGACCCAGCGCACCTGATCGCCCGATTGCACGAGCCGGCCACCAAACTGCACGGGGTAGCTGAACTCGGGGCGCATGAACTCCCACGGGTTGCCGTTGACCATCCAGTAGTCGGGCTCCTCGACCTGGCGGCCGTCGACGATGCGCTGCGCGAACATGCCGAAGTCGTAGCGGATGCCGTAGCCCATGCCCGGAATCCCGACGGTGGCCATGGAGTCCAGGAAGCAGGCCGCAAGGCGCCCCAGGCCGCCGTTGCCCAGGCCGGCGTCGGTCTCCAGGTCGATCAGTGCGTCGAAGTCGGCACCGAGCTGGGTGCAGGCCTCCCTGGCGTCGTCGTAGATCCCGACCGCCAGCAGGGCGTTCGTCAGCGCACGCCCCGTGAGGTACTCCATCGACAGGTAATACACGCGCTTGGCATCGCTGTCCTGCGCCTGGGCGAGGGTCTCGCGCCAGCGGTGCATCGTGCGGTCACGCACGGCGTGGAACAGGGCGAACAGCCAGTCGCGCCGGGTGGCCGAGCGCAGGTCCTTGCCGACGGCGTAGACCAGGCGGTTGGCGATGGACTTGCGCAGCGCCGCCACGCTGTTCTCGAGCTGGTCGTACTCGAACGGTGCGGTGGCGGTGCCTTCGGCGGGCGTCAGGGACGTGTTGGGCATGGGTGCGGAGGGAAAGCGGTGTCGGGGGTTCGGATCAAGCAGATGCCGTGCCAGTGGCGTCGGACCGGGCCTGTGCGTAAACCTGCAGGTAGTCGGTGGCGGCGCGCGCCCAGTCGAAGCGAAGCGTCATGGCGTGGCGCTGCACGGCGCGCCAGTCGGCCTCGCGTCGGCGCAGGGCGAAGGCGCGGCGCAGGGCCGACAGCAGGTCGGCCTCGGTCAGATCGTGGAAGACGAAGCCGCTGGCGCTGCCGTCGTCGAGGTGCTCCAGACTGCTGTCGGTGACGGTGTCGACCAGGCCGCCGACGGCGCGCACCAGCGGCAGCGTGCCGTAGCGCAGGCCGTAGAGCTGGGTCAGGCCACAGGGCTCGAAGCGCGAGGGCACCAGGATCACGTCGCTGCCCGCGATCAGGCTGTGGGCGAGCGCCTCGTCGTAGCCGATGTGCACGGCCACATCGCCGGGATGGCGCTGGGCCGCGTGCTGCAGCGCGTGTTCGATCTGCGTGTCGCCGGCGCCCAGAACCGCGAGCTGGCCGCCGCGGCGCACCAGCTCGTCGACCACGCCCGGCAGCAGGTGCAGGCCCTTCTGTTCGGTCAGGCGGCTGACCACGCAGAACAGCAGGGCCTCGGCGCGCGGCTTGAGGCCCATGTGTTTCTGCAGCCGGGCCTTGGCCGCTGACTTCCCGGTCAGATCGTCGGCGCTGTAGCCCGGCCGCACCAGCGCGTCGTTGGCCGGATCCCAGACCGCATCGTCGACGCCGTTGAGGATGCCGCGCAGCCGGTGGCGGCGTTCGCGCAGCACGCCGTCGAGGCCGCAGCCCTGTTCAGGGCCGGTGATCTCGCGGGCGTAGGTCGGGCTGACCGTGGTGATGGCATCGGCAAAGTGCAGGCCGGCTTTCATGAACGAGATGTGGCCGTGGAACTCCAGGCCCTGCACACGAAACAGCGGATCGGGCAGGCCCAGCCGCTCGCGCACACCGGCGTCGAACACGCCCTGGTAGGCGAGGTTGTGGACGGTGAAGACGGTGGCGGGGCGCCGGCGACCGGCGGCCGCGAGCCGGTCGAGATAGGCAAAGGCCAGTCCGGTGTGCCAGTCATGGCCGTGCACCACATCGGGGAGCCAGGTGCTGTCCAGACCGGTGCCCATCAGCGCGGCCGCCCAACCCAGCCAGGCAAACTGCTCCGCGCTATCGGCCCAGGGTTTTCCGCTGGCGTCGTGGTAGGGGTTGCCAGGACGGTCGTACAGGCCGGGCGCGTGCAGCAGCAGGACCGGCTGGCCGGTCGCCTCGATGCGGCCTTGTTGCAGCCAGGGCGTGGGGCCATGCACCGTGCCGGACCGGGGACCGAGGCCGGGCGGCAGGCCCAGGGTGTCGCGCGGCGGCACGAGCAGGCTGGCCCCTTCGGGGACCACGCCGGCCACGACCGACGGGAACGCCGGCAGCAGCAGTCGCACGTCGGCGCCCTGTGCCGCCAGTGCCGGCGGCAGACCCGCGCTCACATCGGCCAGGCCGCCGGTCTTGAGCAGCGGAAAGACTTCGGAACAGACATAGAGAACGCGCACGGTCACCGGACGGCCCTCCGTGATGTGCCCTGCCGCGCCACGCGCTCCGGGATCGGCCTTCGGGCGCTCATGCCAGCTTGTCCAGCATCTCGCGCGTCACGAGCACCACCCCGCCTTCGGTGCGGTAGAAGCGGCGCGCGTCCTCGGCTTCGTCGTAGCCGATCTGCATGCCCGGCGGGATCACGCAGCCGTTGTCGATCACCACCTTGCGCAGCTTGCAGCCGCGGCCGACATCGACCTCGGGCAGCAGCACCGCCTCGTCGACCTCGGCGTAGGAGTGGATGTAGACCTTGGAGAACAGCACCGAGCGGTTCACCGAGCCGCCCGAAATGATGCAGCCGCCCGAGACCAGCGAGTCGACCGCGCTGCCTCGGCGGCCGTCGTCGTTGAACACGAACTTGGCCGGCGGCAGTTGCTCCTGGTAGGTCCAGATCGGCCAGTCGCGGTCGTACATGTCCAGCTCGGGCAGGGTGCTGGTCAGGTCCAGGTTGGCGGCCCAGTAGGCCTCCACCGTTCCGACGTCGCGCCAGTAGGCCGGCGCCTCGGGCGAGCTCTTGACGCAGGACATGCCGAACGGATGCGCCACCGCCTGGCCCTCAGCCACCATCGCGGGGATCACGTCCTTGCCAAAGTCGCGGCTGGAGCCGGGCGTGGCCGCGTCTTTCTCCAGCGCGGCGAACAGGTGCTGGGCGTCGAACACGTAGATGCCCATGCTGGCCAGCGAGACCGACGGCTTACCCGGCATCGCCGGCGGGTTTTCCGGCTTCTCGACGAACTCGACGATGTTGCGCATCGGGTCGATCGCCATCACGCCGAAGGCGCTCGCCTCGGCGATCGGGACCTCGATGCAGGCCACGGTGCACTTCTTGCCTTGCGCCACGTGGTCGGCGATCAGCTCGGCGTAGTCCATCTTGTAGATGTGGTCGCCGGCCAGGATCAGGATGTACTCCGGGTTGTGCGCGCGCAGGATGTCCAGGTTCTGGTAGACCGCGTCGGCCGTGCCCAGGTACCAGCTTTCGTCGTCCATGCGCTGCTGCGCCGGCAGCAGGTCGATGAACTCGTTGAACTCGTTGCGCAGGAAGCTCCAGCCGCGCTGCAGGTGGCGCAGCAGCGAGTGCGACTTGTACTGCGTCAGCACGCCGATGCGGCGCACGCCGGAGTTCAGGCAGTTGGACAGCGCGAAATCGATGATGCGGAACTTGCCGCCGAAGTAGACCGCCGGCTTGGTGCGCCGGTCGGTCAGGGCCTTCAGGCGCGAGCCGCGTCCGCCGGCGAGCACCAGACCGATGGTGCGTTTGGCGAGGTACTGGGGGGAATGTTTGTCCATGTCAGTCTCCTAGGGGTGTCTCATGTTCTCCAGCGGCCGTGGGCGCGGGTCATGGCCGCCAGGCGCTCGGCCGGCTCGTGGTTCACCTGGCGCCATTCGAAGCGCCATTCCCAGCAGCCCGTCGCCATGCCGGGGGTGTTCATGCGGTGGCGGGTGTCCAGGCCCAGCACGTCCTGGAAGGGCACGACCACCGTGTTGGCGACCGACTGCGACGCCGCCCGGATCAGCGTCCAGTGCGGCTCCTGTCCGACGCAGGGGCCGAGGTAGTCCAGTGCCGCCTGGCGTTCGCCGGCCGGCGCGCTGTTCCACCAGCCCACCGTGGTCTCGTTGTCGTGGGTGCCGGTGTAGGCGACCGCCTGGCGCTCGAGGTTGTGCGGCAGGTAGGGGTTGGCCGGGCCGCTGCCGAAGGCGAACTGCAGGATGCGCATGCCCGGGAAACCGCAGGCTTCGCGCAGCGCGACCACCTCCGGCGTGATCATGCCCAGGTCCTCCGCAATGATGGGCAGGGGGCCCAGCTCGGCGGCGAGGGATTCGAAGAACGGCAGGCCCGGGCCCGGACGCCACTGCCCGGCGATCGCGGTGGGTTCGCTGGCCGGGATCTCCCAGTGGGCCTCGAAACCGCGGAAGTGGTCCAGGCGCACGATGTCGACTTGCTGGAACTGGTGCGCCAGGCGGTCTTTCCACCAGCGGTAGCCGCGGTGGGCCATGGTGTCCCAGTTGTAGAGCGGGTTGCCCCAGCGCTGGCCGGTGGGGCTGAAGTAGTCGGGCGGGACGCCGGCCACCACATGCGGCTCCATGCGCTCGTCGAGCAGGAACTCGTCGGCATGGGCCCAGACATCGGCGCTGTGGTGGGCGACGAAGATCGGCGCGTCGCCGATCATGTGAATGCCCTGCGAGGTGGCGTAGTCGCGCAGCGCCTGCCACTGCACCCAGAAGCGCCACTGCACGAAGCGCCAGAAACCCAGGGCGTGTTCGGACTGGGCGCGCGCCTCGTCCAGCGCCGCCGGCTCGCGGCGCGCCAGCGCCTCGGGCCAGCAGGACCAGGGGCCACCGTAGCGCTCGTCCAGCACCATGAACAGGGCGTAGTCGTCGAGCCAGTGCGCCTGGGCGGCGCAGAAATCCGCCAGCGCGCTGCGGCACTCGTCGCCGGCACGCTCCGCGAACCCGTTCCAGGCCTTGCGCAGACAGGCCATCCGCCAGGGCGCGACGCGCGCGAAGTCACTGCGGTGGTGGTCGAAGCCCTGGCGTGGCATCCAGGGCAGCCAGCCGCGGTGCACCAGATCGTCCAGATCGACCATCAGCGGATTTCCCGCAAAGGCCGAGACGCTCTGGTACGGCGAATTGCCCGGACCCGCGGGCGAGAGCGGCAGCACCTGCCAGAAGGTCTGGCCGGCGGCGGCCAGCCAGTCGACAAAGTGGCGCGCGGCCGGACCGAGATCGCCACAGCCATGGGGGCCGGGCAGGCTGGTGATGTGCAGCAGGACGCCACTGCTGCGGCGGGCGAGGAGGGGAGGGACAGCGGTGTTCATGAAGCGGCGGGAGTTTCGTCCGCCTTGCCATGCAAGGCCTGGACCAGCACACACACCGTGGGGTCCCCCAGGGGTAGCCGGTCCTCGAACCATTGTCCGTCATCGCCGGACGCCACCAGCGCGCGGGCGCTGTCCAGTCGCAGCGACCAGCGGCCGGGTGGCAGGCGCAACGGGCTGTCCCCGCCGGCGTGCCAGACCAGCAGCAGGGTGTGCGCCGCTGGCTCGCCCGATTCGCCGACGGTGAGGGCGGCGGCCAGGCTGCGGTGCACCGGGCTCTGCCAGGCGGCCTCGGTCAGCGGCTGTCCGTCAAGGTCGAGCCAGGCGATGTCGGCCGCGGCCTCCGGGTGCCGGGGGCGGCCCTCGCACCAGCGTGCGTGGCGCAGGCCCGGCAGCCGGTGACGCAGGGCGACCAGTCCGGCGACGAAGTCGTTCAGCGCGTGGTCCGCACGGGGCCAGTCCAGCCAGGTCAGGGCGTTGTCCTGGCAGTAGGCGTTGTTGTTGCCGCGCTGGCTGTGGCCGATCTCGTCGCCGGCCAGCAGTTGCGGCGTGCCCTGGGCGCAGAACAGCGTGGCCAGCAGGGCGCGGCGCCAGAGGTCGCGCCGGTGCCGGACCGCCGGGTCGTCGCTCGGGCCTTCGGCACCGCCGTTGGCGCCGAGGTTGTGGCCGTGGCCGTCGCGGTTGTCTTCGCCGTTGGCCTCGTTGTGCTTGTGCACATAGGCGGTCAGGTCGGCCAGGTTGAAGCCGTCGTGGGCGGTCAGCAGGTTGACGCTGGCCAGCGGGTGGCGCGCACTGTGGCGGAACTTGTCGCTGCTGGCGCAGACCCGGGTCGCGAGTTCGCCGCGCGTGGCCGGGTGGCCGAGCCAGAAGGCGCGCACACCGTCGCGGAAGGCGTCGTTCCATTCGAGCCAGCCGGGCGCGAAGCCGCCGGTGCGGTGGCCGTCCGGTCCGATGTCCCAGGGCTCGGCGATCAGGCGCACGCTGCGCAGCACCGGGTCCTGTTGCATCGCGGTCAGCAGCGGCGCATGGCGGTCGAAGGCGTGGCCTTGCGCGGCCACACGACCGAGCGACACCGCGAGATCAAAACGGAAACCGTCGACGCCAAAGGCCTGCACCCACCAGCGCAGACTGTCCATCACCCACTGCGCCACGCGCGGTTCGCTCACGTTCAGGCTGTTGCCGCAGCCGCTGAAGTTGTGTGGCACGCCGCGGTCGCCCATCGCGTACCAGTGGTTCTGTCCCAGCCCGCGCCAGCTCAGCGTCGGGCCGTCGAGGTCGCTTTCGGCCGTGTGGTTGAACACCACGTCCAGCACCACCTCGATGCCATCGCGGTGCAGCGCGTCGACCATCGCGCGGAATTCGTCGCGCACCGCCTGCGCCTCGGCCGCGTCGACCGGATCGCGGCCGGCCGTGCAGGCTGCGTAGCCGGCGTCGGGCGCGAAGGCGTTGAGCGTGTTGTAGCCCCAGTGGTTGCTGAGGCCGCGCGCCAGCAGGTGGCGCTCGCTGATGTGGGCATGCACCGGCAGCAGGCAGACCGTGGTCACGCCGAGGCGGTGCAGATGGTTCCGCACGGCCGGATGGGCCAGGCCGGCGTAGGTCCCGCGTTGGGCGGCGGGCAGGTCCGGGTGCAACCGGGTCAGCGCCTTCACGTGGGCTTCGTAGAGCACGACACGGTCGGCGGCGATGGCCGGGCGCGGCGTGATCGCGGCGCCGGCCGCCAGTTCGGCCGCCGCATCCACCACCAGGCAGCGTGGCATGGCGCCCGCGTTGTCGGCCGGCTCGGGCTGGTGCTGCGCCCAGTGCTGCTGGGGTTTGAGCGGGTCGGCGACCGCATGGCCGACCTGCAGCGCGAGCCGCGCCGTGTCGCCCGCCAGCCCCAGCGCCCAGGGGTCGAGCAGCAGCCGGGCCGGGTTGAAGCGGTGGCCGGTGTCGGGGTGCCAGGGGCCGTGGGCGCGCAGTCCGTAGGCCTGGCCGGCGCTCAGGCCGGGCACGAAGCACGACCACAGGCCGTCGCCCGCCGCATCCAGCGGCACGCTGCCGGTGGCCTCACGGTCCGGGCCGAACAACTGCACCGTCACCGCCGTCGCCTCGGGCGCCCAGACGGCGAAGCGCACGCCGTCGGTGCCGTTCTGGCGAACGAGGTGGGCGCCCAGCGCCGGTGCGGCCGGGTGCGTCATGTCTTCTCGGGTTGCAGGTAAAGGACACCCAGCGGCGGCAGGGTCAGCCCGGCCGACCAGGCTTGCTGATGCATCGGCAATGTCTCGGCCAGGACGCGTCCGTGGTTGCCGACGTTGCTGCCGCCGTAGTGGCTGGAGTCGGTGTTCAGCCGCTCGGTCCAGGCGCCGTCGTGCGGCAGGCCGACGCGGTAGCCGTGCCGCACCACCGGGGTGAAGTTCGCCACCGCGACCAGGGTGTCTTCCAGCGCGCGCCCGAAGCGCACGAAGGCCATCACCGACTGGTCGGCGTCGTCGACCACCAGCCAGCGGAAGCTGTCGGGATCGGTGTCGCGCGCGTGCAGGGCCGGTTGCTGCCGGTAGAGCGCGTTGAGGTCGTGCACCAGGTTCTGAACGCCCGCGTGGCCCGGCTGCTCCAGCAGGTGCCAGGGCAGCTCGGCGTCGTGGTTCCATTCGCCCGGTTGCGCCAGCTCGGCACCCATGAACAGCAGCTTCTTGCCCGGGTGCGCGTACATCCAGGCGTAGAGCGCGCGCAGGTTGGCCAGCTTCTGCCAGTGGTCACCGCTCATCTTGGCCAGCAGCGAACCCTTGCCGTGCACCACCTCGTCGTGCGAGAGCGGCAGCACATAGTCTTCGCTGTACGCGTACATCATCGCGAAGCTCATCTTGTGGTGGTGCCAGCGGCGGTGTACCGGGTCCTGCGCCATGTAGGCCAGGGTGTCGTGCATCCAGCCCATGTTCCATTTGTGGTCGAAGCCCAGGCCGCCGTCCTGGACTGCGCCGGTCACCTTCGGGAACGCGGTCGATTCTTCGGCGATGGTCATGGCCTGCGGCGCCTCGCGCTGCAGCACCTCGTGGACCTCGCGCAGGAAAGCGATGGCCTCGTAGTTCTCGCGCCCGCCGTCGCGGTTGGGCACCCATTCGCCCTCGGGCCGGCTGTAGTCGCGGTAGAGCATGGAGGCGACAGCGTCCACGCGCAGGCCGTCGATGCCGTATTCCTCGATCCAGTACAGCGCGTTGCCGACCAGGAAGTTCTTCACCTCATGGCGGCCGAAGTTGTAGATCAGCGTGTTCCAGTCGCGGTGGAAGCCTTCCTTGGGGTCGGCGTGTTCGTACAGCGCGGTGCCGTCGAAGCGGGCCAGCGCGTGTTCGTCGGTCGGAAAATGGGCCGGCACCCAGTCCAGGATGATCTTCAGGCCGGCGGCGTGGGCCGCGTCGACGAAGCGACGGAAACCCTCGGGCGTGCCGTAGCGCGCGGTTGGCGCGTACAGGCCGGTCGGCTGGTAGCCCCAGGAGGCGTAGAACGGGTGCTCGCTGACCGGCAGCAGTTCGAGGTGGGTGAAGCCCAGGCCGGCGGCGTAGGGCACGAGGTGCTGGGCCAGATCGTCCCAGGTCGGCATCACGTCCCAGCCGCCGGGGCGCTTCCAGGAGCCGGCGTGCACCTCGTAGATTGCCATCGGCGCGGCGGGGCGCTGGTGTGGCGCGGCTGGCGGGGCCGGGGTGCGCAACGGCCCGCAGACCCGGGCCGCATTGCCCGGTGGCAGTTCGGTCTCGCGGGCGTAGGGATCGGTCTTCATGACCGTGCGGCCGTCGGCGCCCTCGACCTGAAACTTGTACCAGGCGCCGACCGTGGCGCCGGGGACGAACAGCTCCCAGACGCCGCATTCGGGCCGGTGGCGCATGCCCTGGGCTTGCCAGCCGTTGAAGTCGCCGCTGAGCCCGACCCAGCGGGCCGCCGGGGCCCAGACGGCAAACGCCACGCCGGCTTGCCCGCCGAGGGTGGTCGGGTGGGCGCCGAGCTTCTGCCAGGGGCGCAGATGCTTGCCCTCCGCCAGTAGCCAAGCGTCGGTCTGACCGATCCAGAACAGGGTTTCGGGAGAGGCTTGTACGTGCATTGTGTTCTCGCTCTCGGGGCATTCTGGCACCGATCAGGTACTGAGTGGTTACAAAATTACACAAACGGGCCGCGCCGGTTTCATGTTCCTGCCGGGCGACAATCCCCCTCATGACCTCTTCCGCAAGTTCCTGGCTGACCCCGCGCCGCATGCTGATGGCCTCGGTGGTGGTGGCCGCCGTCACGATCACGCTCAAGACCCTCGCCTGGTACGTCACCGATTCGGTGGGCCTGCTGTCCGACGCCATGGAGTCGCTGGTCAACCTGGCCAGCGCCGTGTTCGGCCTGGTCATGGTGACCATCGCCGCGCGCCCGGCCGACGACGACCATCCCTACGGCCACCACAAGGCCGAGTACTTCTCATCCGGCTTCGAGGGCGTGCTCATCATCGTGGCGGCGCTGGGCATCGTCTGGACCGCCGGGCACCGCCTGCTTGACCCGCAGCCGCTGGAGCAGGTGGGCTGGGGCCTGGCGCTGTCGATCGCGAGCTCGGCGCTCAACGGCCTGCTGGCCTGGGTGATGTTCCGGGCTGCGAAGGCGCACCGTTCCATCGCGCTGGAGGCCGACGCCAAGCATCTGGTGACCGACGTCTGGACCTCGGCGGGCGTGGTGGTGGGCATCGCGCTGGTGCACTTGACCGGCTGGCTCTGGCTGGACGCGGTGGTCGCCATCGGCGTGGCGCTGAACATCCTCAAGGAGGGCTTCCACCTGATCTGGCGCTCCACCCAGGGGCTGATGGACGAGGCGGTCGAGCCCGAGGTGCTGGCCACGATCCGGCAGACCCTGGACGGGTTCGCGCTCACGCGCGGCGAGACCGCGATCATCCGTTTCGACCACGTGAGCACCCGCAAGGCTGGCCAGCGCCGCTTTGTCGACATGCACATGCACATGCCTGCGGGCTGGACCCTGGGTCGCGCGGCGGCGCTGCGCATCAGTGTCGAGCAGGCCCTGATGAGTGCGGTGCCGGGGCTGCGCGCCAGCATCCAGCTGCTGCCGACCGACGTCGAGGCGCACCTGCACGACGAGAAGGACCTGATTTGATTGCATTGCTGCAACGCGTGTCCCAGGCCCGCGTCGACATCGCGGGCGAGACGGTGGGCCAGATCGGCCACGGCCTGCTGGTGCTGGTCTGCGCCGAGCCGCAGGACACCGAGGCCACCGGCCAGAAGCTGCTGGCCAAGATCCTGAAGCTGCGCATCTTTTCCGACGATCAGGGCAAGATGAACCGCAGCGTGCAGGATGTGGCCGGCGGCCTGCTGATCGTCAGCCAGTTCACGCTGGCCGCCGACACCAAGGGCGGCAACCGGCCTGGCTTCACCGGCGCCGCGCCGCCCGCGCTGGGCGAGGCGCTGTACGACCGCTTCGTGGCGCTGGCGCGTGAGCAGCACCCGGTGGTCGCCACCGGGCGCTTCGGCGCCGACATGCAGGTGCATCTGACCAACGACGGTCCGGTGACGATTCCGATGCGCATGGCCTGAGCGCGCCAACCCCTGTTCTCCTGTCTGGATGAGTCCGTGATGAGCCTGTCGCTCCTGACGTCCTGTTCGCCGACGTTTTCCGCCGACCGCCACGCCGTGCTGGGCGGTGCGTGGGTCGGCGCCGACCTGCCTGCGGCCCGGGCGCCCTGGCCCTTGCAGTGCCTGCAGACCCCGGTGCTGGCGCCGCAGCCGCTGTCGCAGGAGTGCTGGGCGCTGCCCGGCGGGCAGCCGCTGTCGTCCGGACAGAGCGAAGGCATCGCCTGGCGCCGCGGCGGGGACCTGCTGTTCGGCGTGATCGAGATCGACGAAGGCTCGGTGACGGTGCAGGGTGGCCACACCGTCCTGCGCCAGGCCGCCTACGACGCCTACGCGCGCGTCTTCCGCCTGCTCGACGCACAGGGTCTGCCGCACCTGTGGCGGGTGTGGAACTACATGGCCGACATCAACGGCGAGACCGACGGCATGGAACGCTACCGCCAGTTCAACATGGGGCGTGGCGATGCGTTCGAAGATGGTGCGCGCAGCGTGATCGGCCG
Organism: Hydrogenophaga sp.; assembly: GCA_016790705.1. Lineage (GTDB taxonomy): Bacteria > Pseudomonadota > Gammaproteobacteria > Burkholderiales > Burkholderiaceae_C > Hydrogenophaga. The sequence continues at coordinate 62,441 of JAEUOT010000059.1, read as the reverse complement.
GGTGCCGGCGGCCTGCGCGCTGGGGGTGGCGAGCGGACCGCTGACGGTCGCCTTCATGGCCAGTTCGACGCCGACCGTGACGATCGAGAACCCGCGCCAGGTCAGCGCCTTTTTCTATCCGAGCCACTACGGGCCTCGCAGCCCGACCTTCTCGCGCGCCGCGCTGGCGTACCCGCCGGGCCAGGAAATCCTGTTTGTTTCGGGTACCGCCAGCATCGTGGGCCACCAGACGGTGCACGCCGGCGATGTGCGTGCGCAGACGGCGGAGAGCCTGGACAACGTCGCGGCCGTGCTGGCCGAGGCCTCGGCGAAGTCGCGCAGCGGGGTCTTCGGGCTCGGCGACCTGGGGTATCGGGCCTACGTCCGTCGCCCCGCTGACCTCGACGCCGTGCGCTCGGTGGTGGAGCGGCGGGTGGCCGGTGCGCCGGTGGTGTACGTGCAGGCCGATGTCTGCCGCAGCGACCTGCTGGTCGAGGTCGAGGGGCTGGCGCTGCGGACGCTGTCCGCCTAGTCCGTCGCCTCGCAGGGCGTGCCGCGCGGGATGCGGGCCGTGTCGACGACCGGCAAGGCCGACGCGCTCTTGAGCGAGGCCACATTCGGTGGGGCATAGGCGCAGGGCGCGTGCGCGATGCGGTCGAGCACCGAGCGGTGCAGGCACTCACCGTGGTCCCGGTGCCGACCGACCGGGCGCACCACCTCGCCGATGAGCTTGTAGAACCACGACGAGGAGTCGTGCAACGTCGAGTTGAAGCACGGCTCGAAGAACGCGAGGTAGTCGCGGTCGAAGGCCAAGCCCAGGCGTTCGGCGTGCTCGACCATCCAGTGCAGCGCCTCGTTGGCGAGGCCGTCGGGCCGGTAGCTGCCGCCGACATCGCTGTGCACGCCGGCGAACCAGGCCTGTTCCAGCGCGCCGGTCCATCCCGGGGGGCGGTGGAACAGATTGACCTTGAAGGGCTTGCGGCGCTCGTCCAGCGCCATGGCGTGACAGGCGTTCAGCACCTCCGGGTGCAGGCCGACGTCGTGGTACTCGTACTTGCGGCCGTTGAACAGATGGCCCAGCAGGCCCGGCGCCCCCAGCGCGCCCACCGTGTCCCAGACGCCGAGCAGGGTGACCGGCGGCGCCGGCCGGGGTTGGCTGATCTTGCGGAAGGCCTGTGCCCAGGCGTCGGAATGCTGTCCCTGGCGGCTTTCGTAGAGCGCGTACAGCTCGGGCACGAAGTAGTCCTCGCCCTTGCGCACCAGACCGACCTTGTGCATGAAGCCCACCAGGGTGCGCACGGTGAAGGCGCCACGGCTGAAACCGAACAGGTAGATCTCGTCGCCTTCGACGTAGTTGTAGATCAGGAAGCGGTAGATCGCGCGCACGTTGTCTTCCATGCCACGTCCGAAGGCGCCGCCGGTGAAGCGGTCCAGGCCACCGTCGGTGCCGACGCCGTCGAAATAGGCGACCACCTGATCGACGCCATGCGGGTCGCGGGCGAGCACGCCGCGCGCCAGCTTGGTGACGTTGGTCGGGCGGCGCTTGCCCGAGACCTTGTCGACCTGGTCGCGGATGTTCCAGGTGCCGTCCGAACAGATCACGATGCGCTTCATCACGGCTCCCCGGCGTTCAGGCCAATGTCACCAGCAGGCCATCTTCCGGCGTGCCGTATTCGCATCGGTAGCCGAAATCGCTGCGGCGGGACGCGCTGCGCCAGACCTTGTTGAACTCGCTCTCCACGTTGAAGTGCAGCACCGGCGACCGCTCCCGAGCCGACACCACCACCCGCGCGATCGCCTCTTCGTCCGGGTGCTTGAACTTGGCGCCGTTGGTCGAGACCAGGTAGTGGGTGGCGGGGAAGGCTTCGAGCAGTGGCAGCGAGGTGTTGCGCGTGCTGCCATGGTGCGCGAGCTTGAAGGCGTCCAGCGTCTGCGGCTGGCCATGGAACGGTGCACGCTGCAGACTCTCCAGCAGCACCGAGGGGTGGGCGTCGGCGCCGAACAGCACGCGCCTGCCCTCGAATTCGGCGAGGAAGGCGATGCTGGAGCCGTTGGGGTGGGTCTGGTCTTCCTTGAAACGGGAGGCTGCCAGATCTTCGACATCGCCCCCGAGGAAGCCGTGGGGCAACACGGTCTCTTCGGCATGGAAGGCCTCTCCGGGCACAAGTCCGGCCTCACGGATGGTCTTTTCCCACTCCGGCTTGAGATCCTGCAGCTTCTCGAAGGTCGGCGAGAGCAGGGTCAGCCGCATGCCGGCAAAGTCGTGGCAGGGCAGCGCTCCTTCGCGCGGCACCATCACGGCCTTGCGGTGGAATTGCCGGTTCCAGGGCCATTGCCCGCGCTGGATCAGCTCGGTCAGTTGTTCGCCCTGCATTGCGCCGAGCTGGGCCGGCGCAAGGTCGGAGAGGTGGAAGTAGCCGTTGAACCAGATGTCCTTGATCTTCACCGTGTCGAAATTCAGCTCGTCGAGGAAACGCAGCGAGCTGCCGATGTGGTCGTCGTCGATGTGGGTGACCACGAACAGCTCGAACACGCATTGCCCCTCGGCGTCGACCACCGCCTGCACCTTGTCGGCCAGTGAGGCCTTGTAGGTGGCGCCGGGCCCGGTGTCGATCAGGATGCGGTGGGGTTTCGCCGCGTCGCCGTACTCGATCCACAGGCAATCGCCGTGGGCCGCGTTGAGCATCTGGATGGTGAACATGGATTCCTCCTCAAAGTCGCCAGGCGCTGTGGCCGTAGGCCATCAGGGTGAACGAGACGCCGTTGCCCTCGGCCAGCAGGGCGCGGCGCAACCGCAGCAGCGCTTCGTCCAGCCGCAGGGTCCCGGCATCGGGTGACAGGGCCAGTTCGAGCAGCCGTTCGGCCACCCGGTGGGCCTGCGTCGCGTGAACCACCGACAGGGTGCCGACGACCGCCGGAGCGCCCTTGAGGTGGAAACGGCGCACGAAGTTCAGGAACGGCAGGTCGGCGAAGCTGGTGCTGCAGCCCAGCAGCAGCACCAGCGGGCCGTGGGCCTCGCCGGTGTGGACGTATTTTTCGCTCAGGTTGCTGGCTGCCAGCTCGTCCTTGGACACCTCCAGCGACGGCATGCCGACGAACACGCTGGACTTGTCCGAGTGCGGCATCAGCAGCAGCAGGTCGCGGGGCCGCGCCATCACCTGCGCCTTCCAGTCGGCCCAGGAGGTGACCGTGGTCACGTCGGCCAGACGTGCGCCCACGGCGGCCGGCAAACCCGCCGGGCCTTCCATCTCGTCGTGTGCCCGGTCGCTTGCGGCCAGCAGGGCCGAGGAGAAGGGTCCGAGGCGCTCCTGTCCGGGCATCGGCACCGACACCACGGTGGCGGCCTCGCCGTTGGGGGCGTGGCGTTCGATGCACTTGCGAAAGCCCCAGAACGAGACCGGGCAGACGTGGCCCTCGTCGTGTCGGTGCGGGCACTGGTCGTGCACCGCGCCGCTGTCGTCGGCCAGTGCGGCCTGGGCGTTCGGGCAGAGCGCCGCGTCGGGCTCGGGCGCCGGACCGGCGTACAGGAACTCGACCGGGAAGTAGGCCTGGTCCACCGCCTCGACGACCTGAACCCGCTGCGCCGCGTCGAGCTGGGCCAGCGAATGCTGGATCGACAGTTCCTCCACCACCATGGCTCCGTGGTTGGCGAGCTGGCGCATCAGATCCAGCAGCTCCGGTCGGTCCAGCCGGAGGTCGGTGCTGCCGGCCTCGGCCTGCACCGCGGCGTTGAGGATCTTGCGCATCTGCGTGATCGATTCCTTGAGGCCGTCGGGTGTGAGGAATGAGGCCTTGTCGGGCGCCATCGTGGTCAGTCCCGACACCCCGTCCGCGTTGTCGTTGATCAGGAAGGCCAGATCGGCGGGCGCGTCGGCGCTCGGGCTCTCGAAGCCGGGAGCGTAGCGGTTCTCGACCGTCAGCCCGAGAAGGCCCCCGGCGTCGGGCCGCAGCAGCAGCGACTGGATCACCCGCTGCGCATGCAGCACGATCAGGCGCGCGCGGAAGTCCGCCACCGAGGCACCGCATCGCAGCGCGAACGTCGCCCGGGTGCTGCTTCCGCGCGGGGGCAGGTGAACCGTGGCCGAGGCGGGCGGCGGTATGTGTGGCTTGCCGTTGTCAGCTTTGATCGGCGACAGGGGGCAGTACACGATGCTCAAGGTGTGCCCGTCGGCGCTCGGGGGCAGCAGGCGTTCGTCCAGCGGCTGGTCGGCCGTGCCCTGGGCGGCCACTGCTGCCTCGGCGATGAACACCTCCAGACGGCGCTCGGTGTCGGGAGCCAACGGCGCGGGTTCGCCGGGTGCCCCGGTTGCGCCAAGCTGCCAGAGATCGAACTTCACGTGCCGTGGTGGCGCCGGTTCGGCCGGGGTGTCCGGGATGGGCGGCTCGGCGCCGGTCTCGGCCTCTGGCGGTTCCATGCGGGCCGTCGCGGCATGGAAGCGCGGGTCGCGCCTCAGTTCGATGGCGCCCAGTTGTTGCTCCAGCGCGTGTCGGGTCCGCACCAGCAGGGAGGCGCCCTGGGTTTCGCTGGTCCAGGGCCATTGTTCGGCGGCCGATTCCAGCGCGTCGGCGATGGCGCCTGCAGCGCTCCGTTCGGGCGTTGCATCCGTCACCGGCCCCACCTCCGGCGGCGCGGTCACGGCGTGGTCTGCCGGTTGCTGCCGCAGCGCGTCGGCCAGGCGCCGGGCCACCTCGATCGGCCGGCTGCGGTCGGCGTGGTCCATGTCGCACAGCACCACCGGTGGCTCGGGATGCTCGACGGTGAAGACCGCGCGCCGCTGCGCCTCGAACGCCGCCTGCGGGATCGGCAGGTTGTGCGACAGCTCCGCGACCAGTTGGAAGAACCACTGCGGCCAATGGGACGCCTCCAGCCCGCACACCACCACCGCAGCCGCTTCGAGGCGCCACGCCAGCTCGCGCAAGGCTTCGAGTCCGGCCGGGTGGTTGAACGCGCCCAGCACCACCACCGCGCCGGCGCGGCGCCGCCTGCTGCGGCGCGCCGACCGCAGGGCCTGCGACAGCGAGCCGGGATACAGCAGGAGGTCGATCACCTCGTCGCCACGCAGCACCACCGGTTCGTACAGCTCCCGGAACCAGCCGGCCCGCAGCGTCTGCGCGAGCCCCCGTCCTTGGGCCGACATCGGCAGGCCGACCCGCAACGGCCAGTCGAACGGCGGTGCGCGCCACTGCGAATGGTCGAACACCACCGTCTCCAGCGGACCCTGATCCGCCAGCCAGCGGGCGAGCCAGACAGCGTCCAGCGCCGCCGGACCGCCCGTGAGCACCGCGCGCACCGGGCCCGTGGCGCACGCCTGCGCCCAGATCCGGTCGAGCCGGACAGCGAATCCGTCGATGTCCCGCACCGCATCGAGCCGCGCGCCAAGCGCGACCGCCTGATCCAGGTCGATGCGCCACCATGTGGAGGCCAGTGCAGCGAGGTCGGGGGACGTGGCGTCGTCGTCCGCCAGCAACGGCTCGACGGCATCGGGGATGGCCCCCGCCAGCGCCACGAAACGCGCCAGCGTCGCGGTCGGCAGCCGTTGCCCCGGATCGAAGACCGTTTCGCGTGTGCCAGCCGCCATGCCCGCCATCTGCCGTCCTCCTCAGGGCGTTGGGCCCTGCGCGGGTTGTATGACGGGGCGCTGGCGGCGTCAATCACTCATTGGGGGGTATCAGCGGTACGGGTTCTTCAGCCCCAGTCCAGCGAGGATCTCGATTTCGCGCGCTTCCATTTCTTCCGCGTCGGTTTCGCTGGTCTCGTGGTCCCAGCCCTGGGCGTGCAGGGTGCCGTGCACCAGCAGGTGCGCGTAGTGCGCGGCCAGGGTCTTTTTCTGCTCCTTCGCTTCCCGGGCCACGACGGGCGCGCACAGCACCAGGTCGGCCATTACGACCGGCTCGGTCGCGTAGTCGAAGGTCAGCACATTGGTGGCGTAGTCCTTCTTGCGGAAGTCACGGTTGAGCGCCTGGCCTTCGTCGGCGTCGACGATGCGCACGGTGATTTCGGCGTCGGCGTCCAGCGCGTGGCGGATGCAGCGGATCACGGTGTGGCGCGGCAGCGCGGCGCGATGCCGGGCGGCGTCTTTCAGGTCACCGAACTGCAGCGAGAGGGAGAGGGCGGGCAGGGCCATGGGGGCTTTCGTCGGCGGTGGATCAGGCGGACTTGCGGCGGGCGCGGGCAGGTGCCTCGGCCACACCGGGGCTGCGCGCCTCGTAGGCGTCGACGATGCGGGCGACCAGCGGATGCCGCACCACGTCGGCGCTGGTCAGGCGGTTGAAGGCGATGCCGGTCACGCGCTTGAGCACGCGCTCGGCGTCGATCAGGCCCGAGAGCTGCGTGGCCGGCAGATCGATCTGGCTCACGTCGCCGGTGACGACGGCCTTGCTGCCGAAGCCGATGCGGGTGAGGAACATCTTCATCTGCTCCACGGTCGTGTTCTGTGCCTCGTCCAGGATGACGAAGGCGTGGTTGAGCGTGCGCCCGCGCATGAAGGCCAGCGGCGCGATCTCGATTTGCTGGCGCTCGAAGGCCTTCTGGACCTTGTCGAAACCCATCAGGTCGTACAGCGCGTCGTACAGCGGCCGCAGGTAGGGGTCGACCTTCTGGCCCAGGTCGCCGGGCAGAAAGCCCAGCTTCTCGCCGGCCTCGACGGCGGGGCGGGTCAGCACGATCTTCTGCACCGCGCTGCGCTCCAGCGCATCGACCGCGCAGGCCACCGCGAGATAGGTCTTGCCGGTGCCGGCCGGGCCGATGCCGAAGGTGATGTCGTGCGTCGACATGTTCTCCAGGTAGCGCGCCTGGTTGGCGGTGCGCCCGCGCACCTCGCCGCGCTTGGTCTGCACGCCGGCCGCCTCTCCGGGAACTGTCGGCAGTGCCGTGTCGCCGGCCAGCATGAGCTGCACCTTCTCTTCGGGAATCGGGCGCTTGGCCATTTCATAGAGCGCCTGGATCACCTCCAGCGCCTGGTTGGCCTTCACCTTGGGGCCTTCGATGCGGAATTGCTCGAAGCGGTGGGCGATCTTGACCTGCAGCGCCGCCTCGATGCTGCGCAGGTGGCTGTCCATCGGTCCGCAGAGGTGGGCCATGCGGGTGTTGTCGGGCGGAGAGAAGGTGTGGCGGAGGAGCAAAACGGATAATCCCGGGCAGATTGCAACAAAGGTCCCCAATGATAGGCAAGCTGACCGGCACGCTGCTGGAGAAGAACCCGCCCCAGATCCTGATCGACTGCCACGGCGTTGGCTACGAGGTGGACGTGCCCATGAGCACCTTCTACAACCTGCCCGCAGCGGGCGAGAAGGTGTCGCTGCTGACGCACTTCGTGGTGCGCGAGGACGCGCAGATCCTCTACGGCTTCGGCACCGCCGCCGAGCGCGAGGCCTTCCGCCAGCTCGTCAAGATCAGCGGCATCGGCCCGCGCACGGCCCTGAGCGTGCTCTCGGGCCTGAGCGTGGCGGAACTGGCGCAGGCGGTGACCGCGCAGGAAGCCGGCCGCATCGTCAAGGTGCCGGGCATCGGCAAGAAGACGGCCGAGCGCCTGCTGCTCGAACTCAAGGGCAAGCTGGGCGCCGACCTGCCGCTGCCGGGCGCGGCGGCCGCCGTGGGCGACGCGGCCAGCGACATCCAGCAGGCGCTGATGGCCCTGGGCTACAACGAAAAGGACGCGGCCGCCGCGCTCAAGGCATTGCCGGCCGGCGTCGGGGTGAGCGAGGGGATCAAGCTGGCGCTGAAGTCGCTGGCGAAGTGACGGGCGGGGTTTACATGCCTTCCCGCACCAGCCTTCCGTTCACCGCCTGAACCGGCCGCGCATTCATCGGGAACAGGCGTGTGAACAGCTTGAGCTGGTCGGCGCCGAGGGTGACGGGCTGCTTGAGCACCATCCAGAGCACCCCCTCGGTGCAGGGTGGCGTCGTCAGCGAACCCATGAACTGGTAGTAGCGCTGGTCCTGCGGCAGCAGCTCGTTGAGGTTGAGCAGTTCATCGGGCAAGGGCACACGGTCGTTGGTGTCCAGCGGCATGCGGGTCCAGACCTTCTGCATGAAGGGGTTGTTGGCGCCGACGTCCATCAGGACCGCGACCACGGCGAGCTGACCGGCCTCGTTCTTGTGCACCAGGTGCGCCACCATGGCGAAGCCTTTGTAGTTGACCTTTTCTTCGGCCGGGTGATGGAAGTGGAACTGGACCAGTTGATAGGCCGTGCCGCGCACCTTGATGTAGTTGTGGCCCTGGATGTCGACCTGGATGGTGTGGCCGTTGTTGACCACGCTGCCGCCGCTGCCGCTGTAGTGGAACTCGATCGGCTCGGCCGGTCCCGGCACGGCATCGGTCGACTGAATGTGGATGGGCGACTGGCGTTTGCCCAGCGCGCAGGCGTTGAACTCGGGTTTGAGCTGGGACCAGCGGTCCGGGCCGTTTTCGCCTTCGTAGTCCCAGTGGGCGCCATGCCCCCCGCCTGAGGGTTCGGCGTGTCCGGCGAGCGCGGCGGCCTTGGCGCGGATGTACTCGCGACTGGTGCCCGAGGTGCCGCCGCCGTGGCCGCCGTGGTCGGCCGCCGCCACGCGGGGTGCCGCAGACGACGCGGTGCGCGCCTCGGCCGGGTTGATCACCAGCGACACCTGCTTGACCTGGCCCGACTTGTGCGCGGCGACTGCGGCGCGCACCTGCTGCACCAGGGGTGACTGGGCGGCGGCGGACGCGGGTTCGGCGGCGGCCGGTGGGGTTGCTGCGGGCGCTGCTGCGGCTGCCGGGGCGTGCGCCGCCGGTGCCGCGTGGCCGCTGTTGGCGCTGGCCGGCAAGGCGGTCAGCAACAGGCTGGCCAGCAGGCCCGTCGCGGGCAGGGCAAGGGAGGTCGTGTGGTGTTTCATGGCAAGACGGGGCATGGCTGCGGAGTCGGTCTGTCCTCCATATCGGTGCCCGCCCGCGAGGACTTGAGCCCGGGGCCGACGGGTATAGTCGGATTCCCTTGTTTCTCCCCGACCGGACGCACCCCGTGAGCATCCAGACCGACGATTTCGCCCCCGCGCCGCGCGTGGTGTCCGCCGCCGCCGCCTCGCCCAAGGAAGAGGCGATCGAGCGCGCCCTGCGGCCCAAGCTGCTGGACGAATACGTCGGTCAGCACAAGGTGCGCGAGCAGTTGGAGATCTTCATCGGCGCCGCCAGGAAGCGCGCCGAGGCGCTGGACCATGTGTTGCTGTTCGGCCCGCCCGGCCTGGGCAAGACGACGCTCTCTCACATCATTGCGCAGGAGCTGGGCGTGAACCTGCGCCAGACCAGCGGTCCGGTGCTGGAGAAGCCCAAGGACCTGGCGGCGCTGCTGACCAACCTCGAACCCAACGACGTGCTGTTCATCGACGAGATCCACCGGCTCTCGCCGGTCGTCGAGGAAATCCTCTACCCTGCGCTGGAGGACTACCAGATCGACATCATGATCGGCGAGGGCCCCGCAGCGCGCTCGATCAAGCTCGACCTGCAGCCCTTCACCCTGGTCGGTGCGACGACCCGCGCCGGCATGCTGACCAACCCGCTGCGCGACCGCTTCGGCATCGTGGCGCGGCTGGAGTTCTACAGCGCCGAGGAGCTTTCGCGCATCGTGACGCGCAGCGCCGGGCTGCTGAACGCGCCCATCGATGCCGCCGGCTCGTTCGAGATTGCGCGCCGTTCGCGCGGCACGCCCCGGATCGCCAACCGCCTGCTGCGCCGTGTGCGCGACTTCGCCGATGTGAAGGGCGACGGCCGCATCACGGCCGACATCGCCGGGCGTGCGCTGACCATGCTCGACGTCGACCCGCAGGGCTTCGACCTGATGGACCGCAAGCTGCTCGAAGCCGTGATCCACCGCTTCGACGGCGGCCCGGTCGGGCTGGACAACATTGCGGCCAGCATCGGCGAGGAACGCGACACGATCGAAGACGTGATCGAGCCCTACCTGATCCAGCAGGGCTATCTGCAGCGCACGCCGCGCGGCCGCACCGCGACGCTGGCCGCCTACCGCCACCTGGGCGTGGCGCCGCCGGCCAACGACGGCGCGCTGTTCAGCGAGTGATCAGACCCGTGCGGCCGGCGGTCTGACGAGCAGGCCGCCGACGATCAGGCACTGTGCGCCGTAGTAGGTCGAGAGCACCAGCAGGTCGCGCAGCGGCAGCGGCATGAGGAACCGGTCGGTCGCCAGCAGGGCGTCGCTGACCATGAAGCACAGCGCGCCGGCCGCGACCCGCCAGGCGGCCCGGTCACCGATCACCGAGGCGCGGCCCAGTGCCTGCGCGGCCATCAGCGCAATCGCCAGCACATAGGCCGCCACCGGACCTCGCAGCCCGGCCGGCAGCCCCCCGTTCCAGAGCACGGCGTACATCAGGACCGCCACCACGACCACGCACCCCGCCGCGCGCCGGTTCGCCAGCCAGGGCGCGTCCCGGCGGAACCTCACCAGATAGGCCACATGGGCCAGCAGGAAGGACGCCAGCCCGGCGATGAAGAATCCGTCGAACATCAGGAAAACGTCCCCCGCCAGCGAACCGCCCAGTGCCGCGAGCAGCCAGCCGCGACCGGGCGCCCCGGCGCGCCAGACCATGGCCAGTGCGATCACCATGGTCAGCGGTTTGAAGACGCGGTGCACCTCCGGCCAGCCGGCGGCGGCACTCAGCGTGGCGATCGCGGCGCTCACCAGCATCGCCGCCATGCCGCAGCCGATGCGGCCCTGCAGCAAAGCGCCCTGGGTCCACAGCAGGGTGGTCAGCGCGGCGGCCCAGGCGAGGTTGCCGGACACGCCGCGTGCGTCCGCGGTCCAGAGGAAGAACGCGATGCCACCGAGCAGGAGCAGGAAGATCAGGATCGCCAGCCACCGCGCGCCCCGGGGCGCGGCCGGATCGAAGCGCTGCACGGTCGCGATGTCGAACGCTGGGGCCGGCCATCTCGACGCCACATCGGCCGCGCGCCAGCCAGGCGGTCGGAGCCACTGGCGCAGCCGGTCGGACCAGCGGGCGCAGCGCGCACTGTCCTGGGCCAGGCTGGCGTAGACCTCGGCGTTGGCCCAGAGCGGGTCCCAACTGCGCAGCGGCTTGCGCGTGCCATAGACGCAGGGTTCCTTCGGGTCTTCGGGCTCGAAGGTGCCGAACAGGCGGTCCCAGAGCATCAGCACGCCACCGTAGTTCCTGTCCAGGTAGCGGTCGTTGACGGCGTGGTGCACCCGGTGGTTGGACGGCGAGGCGAACCAGCGGTCGAAGCGGCCGAGCGAACCGACGTGTTCGGTGTGGATCCAGAACTGGTAGAGCAAGTCGATCAGCCCGACCACGGCGAACACCAGCGGTGGCACCCCCGCCAGCGCCATCGGCAGGTAGAACACCCAGCCCAGCAGGGCGGCGGTGGCGGGTTGCCGCAGCGCGGTCGAGAGGTTGTAGTGCTGGCTCTGGTGGTGCACCACGTGGGAGGCCCAGAAAATGCCGACCTCGTGGCTGATGCGGTGAAACCAGTAATACAGCAGGTCGTAGAAGACCAGGGCGACCAGCCAGCCGACCGGCGAGGTCCAGAAGCCGTCGCTGCGCCACAGCGCCGCGTGGTCCTGCACCCAGACGTAGATGCCCAGTCGCAGCAGCACGCTGAAGACCTCGGCGACCCGGCTGAGCATGCCCAGCCCGATGCTGTTGAGGGTGTCGGCCAGGGCGTAGGTGTTGCGGCCGCGCCGTTGGCCGATGACGAATTCGGCCACGATCAGCGCCAGGAACACCGGCGTGGCGAGCACGATGATCTGGTTGGGGCTCATGGCGGAGTCAGGTGCTGCTCTCGTCCAGCGCGCCGTCCTGCAGGTGGCCGGTGTCGGCCCAGCCGACCAGGCTCAGTCCTTCGGGGCTCCAGAGCAGGCGGTTGACGGCGGTGTTGGTCAGGTCCCAGGTGCGCGGCGCCTGCAGCTCCAGCCGGGTGGCGGCGCGGTAGAGGATGTCCAGCACACCGCCGTGCGCCACCAGCATCAGCAGTTCGCCCGGGTGTCGCGCGGCGATCTCGTCGACGGCGGCCACCACCCGTTCACGCAACTGCAGCAGCGACTCGCCACCGGGCGGCGCGAAGTCGGGCACGCGCTTGCGCCAGGCCAGGGCGTCCTGCGGGTGGTGGGTCTCGATCTCGGCCCAGGTCAGACCCTCGAACCGACCGAAGGCGCGCTCGCGCAGGCCGCGGTGCGAGGTGACGGGTTTGCCGTGGTGACGGGCCGAGACCTGTGCGGTCTCGACGGCGCGCCCGAGGTCACTGGCGTAGAACGCGGCGATGGGTTCGTCGCGCAGCGCCTGGGCCAGCCGCTCGGCCTGCCAGCGACCGGTCTCGGACAGCGGGATGTCGGTGTGGCCCTGGATGCGGGTGTCCTTGTTCCAGGGGGTTTCGCCGTGGCGAACGGCAAGGATTCGGGTGATGTGCAAGGCTGACAGGCTCTGGCTGAACGGGGAAAAGGCCACTGTAGCGCCGTATTGGCGCCTCTGTCACGGGCAGTTTGAGCGTTTGGCCTGCGCCCATGCGCGGACAATGCAGGGATGCACGCGCATGGCGCCGCCCTGACCGCGGATTTTTCGTCGTTGTTCCAGTTCCTTCCCATCGGGGCGTATCGCAGTTCCCGTGAGGGCATGATGCTGCGCGCCAACCCGGCCCTGGTCCAGATCAACGGCTACCAGGACGAAAGCAGCATGCTGGAGGGTGTGAACCAGGCGAACAGCGACTGGTACGTCCAGCCAGGTCGGCGGGCCGAGTTTCGGGCCCTGCTCGAACGTGATGGCGTGGTGCGCGGCTTTGTGTCGGAGGTGATTCGCCAGCGGGATGGCGCGCACCTGTGGGTCAACGAGAACGCCCACGGCGTGTATGGCCCGACAGGCAGTCTCGAGTACTACGAAGGCACCGTCGAGGACATCACCGACCGGGTGGCGGCCCAGAAGGCGCAGTTTGAAGCGAATGCGCAGTTGCGGCTGCTCGCGGGGCAACTGCCGGGGATGGCCTTTGTGGTGCGCGTGACCGATCAGGGCGACACCCAGTACCGGTTCGTCAGCGACGGGGTGGGCCAGATATACGGCCTGACGCCGGACGACGTGCTGCGCGATCCCGGCGTCCTCGCGCGCTACCGGCACCCTGACGACGCCCGTCATTTCGTCGAACACGTGCGGCGCCTCCACGCGGGTGAGCCGGACCAGGGGATGGAATTCCGGATCGTGCTGCCCGACGGACGCATCCGCTGGCTGTTCCGCCGCTCGGACACCGTGGCCGAAGAGCCGGGTGCCAAGGTGCGCGTGGGCATCCTGCTGGACATCACGGCGCGCAAGGAGGCGGAGCTGGCGCTGCGCCAGAGCGAGGCGCTGTGGAAACTGGCGCTGGACAGCGCCGGCGATGGCGTCTGGGACTGGAACATCGCGACCGGCCACGAATACGTGTCGTCCCGCATCAAGGCCATGTATGGCTACACGCAGGGCGAGCTGGACAACAGCCCGGTCGAGCTGGACGCGCGCACCCACCCGGACGACATCCCCCAGATGCACGTCGACCGGCAGGCGCATTTCGAGGGACGGACCCCGGTGTACCGCAACGAACACCGGATCCGCTGCAAGGACGGGTCGTGGAAATGGGTCCTCTCGCGCGGCATGGTGATCGAGCGAGACGAACAGGGCAAGCCACTGCGCATGGTTGGTACCCACACGGACATCTCGGACCTCAAGCAGGCCGAGGCGCAGCAACGGGTGCTGGAGACCCAGCTCAGAGAGTCTCAGAAGATGGAGGCCATCGGCACGCTCGCCGGTGGCGTGGCGCACGATTTCAACAATCTTCTGGCGGCGATCCTGGGCAACCTCGCCCTCGCGCGTGAAGACGTCGGACCCGACCACATCGCCCAGGAAAGCCTGTCGGAGATCAACCGGGCCGCGATCCGCGCGCGCCAACTGGTGCAGCAGATTCTGGCGTTCAGCCGTCGCCAGGCGCAGGAGTTGCGGCACCAGCCGTTGCGCCCGCTGGTCGAGGAGACGCTGGGCCTGATGCGTTCGCTGCTTCCGGCGGGGGTGCAACTGGTCACCCAGTTGGACGGCGACGCGCTTCCGGTGCTGGCGGACGCCACCCAGGTCCAGCAGGTGCTGATGAACCTCTGTACTAACGCCTGGCAGGCGATGGGTACCCGGGCCGGGCAGATCACGGTCGCCCTGCGGGAGGTCGAGGTCGACGCGTCGCTGGCGCTGCAGCTCAGCCGCATCGAGATGGGGCGTTACGCCTGCCTGAGCGTGGCCGACAACGGCCCGGGCATGGACGCGGAGACGCAGCGCCGGATCTTCGAGCCGTTCTTCACCACCAAGGCGCCGGGTGCGGGAACCGGTCTGGGGCTGTCGGTGGTGCACGGGATCGTGAAGTCCCACCAGGGCGCCATCGCGGTGCACAGCGCGCCCGGCGAAGGTTCACGCTTCGACGTCTACCTGCCGCTGGCCTCGCACGTGCCGGTGGCGGTCACCGCCCCGGTCCCCACCGGGCCAGCGCCCGCGCCCTCGACGCAGGGCCGGCTGATCGTCTACGTCGACGATTACGAGGCCTTGTCGTTTCTGGCCGGCCGCCTGCTGCGCAAGCAGGGCTACCGGGTGCACACCTTCGTGTCCGGCGAGCAGGCGCTGGGCTGGATGCGTGAGCACCTCGAGCCGGTCGACCTGCTGGTGACCGACCAGAACATGCCGGGGCTGTCCGGGGTCGAGCTGGCCCGGGCGGTGCGGCAACTGCGTCCGCAGCAACGCGTGGCCATCGTCTCGGGTCATGTGAACGATCAGTTGCTGGCGGCTGCGGCGGACGCCGGGGTCGCCGACGTGCTGGGCAAGCAGGACAGCATGGACGCGCTGGCGGATGCCGTGCGGGAACTGATCGAAGGCGTCTGAACGGGGGGCGCCGTGGCGCGTCAGTACGGCAGGTCGATATCGATCTGCCGCGTGCCTTCCGGTGGCATCGGGAAGTCCCGCAGCGCCGCTTGCAGCATGGCCTGCCAGAGGGCGGGCGTGCTGTTCCAGCGACCTTCGTGGCTGGCGCGGGTCTCGTAGACCACCTGTCCGGTGGCCGCGTCCCGGATCACCAGCACCACCTGGCGCTGCACCCAGGGCCGGTCCAGCGGCATGGCGAACATCGGCGAGAGAAAGACGTGGCCGTTGCCGGTCACGAAATGGCCGTGAAAGCGCCAGCGGCCATCCGCGTCGGCCCAGGGGTCCTCGGCCCGCAACGCGATCCCGGCCACCTCCACCCGCCACGGCGCCGTGGCGCCCGACGCCAGCGTCCAGCCATGCGCCTGCAGGGCGTCCTGGGCCCAGGCTTCGAACCGGTCCTGTGACTCGCCGGGCTGGCCCCTGGCCTGCGAGGGCAGGCGTTCGAAGCGGTAGGTCTGGGGGGCTGCGGGCGCGGCAGGCCGGGTGGCGGGGAGCCCGGTGGCGATATCGCCACCCCAGCGGGCGTAGCTCTGGACGGCGGAGTCGACCCGATAGGTGCCGGCGCAACCGGCCAGCATCAGCAGCAGGGACAGAACCAGGGCGGTGCGTTTCATGCGGACTCCGGGGAAGGCGGCCAAGGCCGGCGCGCCGCCATCAGGACGTGGCGGCGGCAATCGGTATGACCGTGCGCGGGACGGCAATGTTCCCGTCGTCGGCGTCCTCGTCGAGCGCCCGGGGCGGCGCTTCCAGCGGCGCCTCGTCAAACGCCAGGTCGCCGTCTTCCACCGGCGCGCCGGTGGTCCTGAGGGTCTGGAAGGGGTAGAGCGATTTGTCCATCAGGTGGCTGGGCACCACGTGCTGCAGGGCGTGCAGCATGTTCTCCAGCCGGCCGGGGAACTGCTTGTCCCAGTCGCGCAGCAGGTTGCCCACCTGCTTGCGCTGCAGGTTTTCCTGGCTGCCGCAGAGCGTGCAGGGAATGATGGGGAACTGGCGCGCCTCGGCCCAGCGGATCAGGTCCTTCTCTGGGACGTAGGCCAGCGGCCGGATCACCATGAACTCGCCGTTGTCGCTGACCAGCTTGG
Source organism: Hydrogenophaga sp. (assembly GCA_016790705.1). Taxonomy (GTDB): domain Bacteria; phylum Pseudomonadota; class Gammaproteobacteria; order Burkholderiales; family Burkholderiaceae_C; genus Hydrogenophaga. Next base: position 46,482 of record JAEUOT010000059.1, on the reverse strand, counting down.
CTGGCATGCCCTTGAGCTTGCCGCCGAAGAACATGTTCAGGAACAGGGTCTGCAGCATGTCGTCGCGGTGGTGGCCCAGCGCGATCTTGGTGCAGCCCAGTTCGCGCGCCACGCGGTAGAGGATGCCGCGGCGCAGGCGCGAGCACAGGCTGCACATGGTCTTGCCCGGCTCGATCTTCTCCTTGACGATGGAGTAGGTGTCCTGCGTTTCGATGTGGTACTTGATGCCCAGTTTGGAGAGGTACTCGGGCAGGATGTGGTCGGGGAAGCCGGGCTGCTTCTGGTCGAGGTTGACCGCGATCAGCTCGAAGTTCACGGGCGCGCGCTTCTGCAGCTTCATCAGGATGTCGAGCAGGCCGTAGCTGTCCTTGCCGCCCGAGAGGCAGACCATCACGCGGTCACCTTCCTCGATCATGTTGTAGTCCACGATCGCGCGGCCGACCTCGCGGCACAGGCGCTTTTCGAGTTTCTTGTTTTCGAAGGCGAGTTTTTCTGGGGTCATGGTCTGGGCGGGCAGGAGGCGTGGCCGGGAGAACACCGTGGCGCCGCAGGCATGCGGGATCGCACGAAGGTGTGGCGTTGCAACATAACTTGCGGTACATCAACGCCAAAAGTAGTTCAAAAGATACAGGCCGGGGGCGTCGTCCGGCTGTTGCATTGCACAATCAAGTGCTTGTCGTCATGGCGAAGACCGCAGACGATTTTATTTGGAGTCTTTCATGTCCCACGTCCTTCACCGGGTTGCCCTGGCCTCCGCGCTGGCTACCCTCGCCTCCGTTGCCGCGGCTGCGACCGCCGGCGTCACTACCGACCACGACGGCAACACCGGCTACGCCACTCCCGAAGCCTGCGATGCCGCGATCCAGAGCGGCAAGGCCAAGTTCTACAAACCCCAGACCAAGCAGAAGCCGAAGCTGCAGGCCGGCGAGGTGTCGGTGACCCCGATGCTGCTCAAGGACCTGAGCCCCAGCTACGCCAAGGGCGCCTGTGACAAGGGCGTGGCCACGGCCCGCGGCCGTGGTGGCGTGAGCAAGGCGCTGCAGGGCAAGTGGATCCCGTTCAGCCCGGCCATGGAGATCAACGGCTACAAGGACAAGGACGGCAAGGTGGTGCGCGTGACCATGCGCCAGTGCGACAACCACTTCTCCGACCTGCTGCCGCGTCCCGCGCCGGTGGCAGTGCCCGCTCCGGCCCCCGCGCCGGCGCCTGTTGTCGTTGCCCCCGCACCGGTGCCTGCACCGGCCCCCGCGCCGGCACCGGTCGCGGCGCCTGTGCTCAAGGCGGCCGAAGTGATCACCTTCCCGTACGTGTTCGGCACCCTGGGCGCCCAGCGCGACCTGATCAGCAATGGTCCGGTGGCCGGCATCGCCCAGCACGACGACCACGACACCAAGCTGGCACTGCAGGGCGGCGTGGGCTACCAGATCGACAAGCTCTGGGGCGCTGAAGCCTTCGCCCAGTTCGGCCGTGGTCACGATTTCGAGAACCACGTCGAGTCGAAGGTGCGGGCCCTGGGCCTGCGCGCCACTGCGGGCACCGACCTGAGCGAAACCACCCGTCTGTTCGGCAAGCTGGGTATCGCCAGCGTCAAGCACACCGGTGATGTCGAAGGTTCGCAAACCCGTCCGACCCTGGGTCTGGGCCTGACGCACGCCTTTAGCAAGAACCTCGCGCTGCGCGGCGACCTGGACCTCTTCCTCAAGAAGAGCTCGGATGAGGCCATGCACTGGAAGGATCTGGTCTACCTCGGCGTGGGTGTCCAGTACAACTTCAAGTGATGCCCGCCGGGGTGTCCTGAAGCGAAAAGGCCCCGTGAGGGGCCTTTTTTCTTTTGGGGTGTGCCGCGCGCTGCCGGTCACGGTCGGCTCACCACTGGCCACTCTCCATGCGGATCGCGACCTCGCAGTCCTCGAAGATCTCCAGCTTGGCGATCTTCACCCGTACGCCGATCACGCCCGGCAGCTGCATCAGGCGCCGCGTGAGTTTGCCGATCAGGCTCTCCAGCAGGTTGACGTGTTCGGCGGTGCACTCGTCGATGATGATCTGGCGCACCTTGCGGTAGTCCAGCACATGGCTGATGTCGTCGTCGTGCGGCAGCAGGGGCTGGGTCCCCTGGTTGAGTTCGGCGTCGACCTGGATGGGTTGCGGCGCGGTCTTCTCATGGTCCAGGATGCCTAGGTTGGCGTCGAAGCGCAGACCGGTGAGCGTCAGGATCTGGGTGCCGGCGAAGTTCGGGTGGTTCATGGCTGGGTCTGCCTTACATCATCGAAAAATCGCGCGGAAAACGCATCAGGTGCTGGCCACCGTCGACAAGGAGCGTGGTGCCGGTGATGGAGCGGTTGGCCAGGGCGAAGGCGACGGTGGCGGCGACGTCCTCCGGGGTCGACGAGCGGCCCAGCGGCGACTGCCGGTGCAGGGCCTGGAACTTCTCGTCGGACAGCAGGTGGCTGGTGAGCGTCAGACCCGGCGCCACGCCGACCACGCGCACGCGCGGCGCCAGCGCCAGCGCCAGCATGCCGGTGGCGGTCTCCAGCGCGGCCTTGGACAGGGTGTAGCTCAGGAAGTCGGGGTTGAGGTTCCAGAGCTTCTGGTCCAGCAGGTTGACCACCGCGCCCTCGGCGTCGCGTGAGGCCAGGTGGGTGTGCAGCGCCTGCGCCAGCAGGATGGGTGCGCCGGTGTTGCTGCGCAGGTGGTTTTCCATGCTGGCGAAGGTGAAGCTCGACGCGTCGTCGTGCTCGAACAGCGAGGCGCTGTTGACCACCGCATCGAGCCGCCCGAAGCGGGCCACGACGTCGGGCACCAGCGAGCGCACGGCCGATTCGTCGGCGAGGTCGGCGCAGAAGCTGACGGCCGTGCCGGCACCGCGCGTGGCCGCGACGCAGTCGGCGACCGTGCGCGCCGCATCCTCGGCCGAGTGGCGGAAGTGCACGGCGACGTTCCAGCCCGCGTGCGCCAGGGCGAGCGCGATTTCGCGCCCCAGGCGCTTGCCGGCCCCGGTGACCAGCACCGTGCGCGTCGGAGGGGAAGAGAGGTCGGGAGATCCTGGCATGTCGGATGGCCGATCAAGGACAATCGGCGCGTGAGCACCGACACTGTGACTGAGACCAGCAGTTTAACGAGCGCCCTTGCGGCTGCGCTGCACGAGGCGATACGCGCCGCCGGCGGCTGGCTGCCTTTCGACCGCTTCATGGCCATGGCCCTTTACCAGCCGGGGCTGGGCTATTACGCCAACGACACACCAAAGTTCGGCCAGATGCCGCAGGGCGTGGCCGGGCAGGGCAGTGATTTCGTCACCGCGCCCGAGCTGTCCCCGCTGTTCGGGCACACGCTGGCGCGCCAGGTGGCGCAGGCGCTGGAGGCCACCGGCACGGACGAGGTCTGGGAGTTCGGCGCCGGCACCGGCGCACTGGCGCTGCAGGTGCTCGATGCCTTGGCCGCCCAGGGCAAGGCACCACGGCGCTACACCATCGTCGACCTCTCGGGCAGCCTGCGCGCGCGCCAGCAGGTCACGCTGGCACGGCATGCGGACCGCGTCGTCTGGGCCGATCGGCTGCCTGAGGTGTTCGACGGCGTGGTGATCGGCAACGAGGTGCTGGACGCGATGCCGGTGCAGTTGTTGCAGCGCCGGGGTGGACAGGACGGAGGGGTCTGGCACGAGCGTGGCGTGGCGCTGGCCGGCGACGGTCGCCTGGCCTGGGCCGACCGGCCGACTGCGCTGCGACCACCGCTGGACATCGAGGGTCCGCACGACTACCTGACCGAGATCCACCCGCAGGGCGAGGCGTTCGTCCGCACGCTGGCCGAACGGCTGGTGCGTGGCGCGGCGTTCTTCATCGACTACGGCTTTCCGGAAGCCGAGTACTACCACCCGCAGCGCCACATGGGCACGCTGATCTGCCACCGCGGGCACCGCAGCGACGACGATCCGCTGGCAGATGTCGGCCTCAAAGACATCACCGCGCATGTGAATTTCACCGGCATCGCGCTGGCCGCGCAGGATGCCGGCATGGCGGTGCTGGGCTACACCTCGCAGGGACGCTTCCTGATCAACTGCGGCCTGCTGGACGTGGCCAGGGATGCCGGGCCGCGAGACCACGCGATGCTGGGCAAGCTGGTCAATGAACACGAAATGGGTGAGCTGTTCAAGGTGATCGGCCTGGCGCCGGCGCCCAGTGCCGAAGGCTGGCACCCGATGGGGTTCGCCAGCGGCGACCGCACCCACCGCCTATAGGACCCGCCGTGATCCGCTGGATGATCGTCATCTTCCTGGCGCTGATGCTGATCAGCTGGTTCTCGCCGCTGCTGCACCGCCTGGGTTTCGGCAAGCTGCCGGGCGACCTGCGCTTCCGGGCTTTCGGCCGCGACTGGTTCATTCCGCTGACCACCACGATCCTGCTGAGCTTCGTGGCGAGCCTGATCAGCAAGTACGTCTGATACCCCTTGGGGTGTCTCTTGAAAGCCGCTGCCGTGGCCCCAGATGCGAGAGAACTCTGGAGCCTGTCATGAGCGTCGCCATCGAATCCCTGCACGTTGTCTGTCCGCACTGCCACACGACCAACCGTGTCGCGACCACCGACCTGTCGTCTTCGCCCGATTGCGGCAAGTGCCACCAGCCGCTGTTTGCAGGACATCCGGTGGCGCTCGACGACAGCTCGTTCGACAAGCACGTCGGTCGCTCCCAGGTGCCGGTGCTGGTCGACTTCTGGGCGCCCTGGTGCGGTCCCTGTCGCATGATGGCCCCGCAGTTCGAGGCGGCGGCGCGCCAGCTCGAACCGCAGGTGCGGCTGGCCAAGCTCAACACCGAAGAGGCGCAGTCGGTCGCTGCGCGCTACAACATCCGGAGCATTCCGACGCTGGCGCTGTTCGTCAACGGCAGGGAGGTCGCCCGCCAGCCGGGTGCCATGGGCGCCGCCGACATCGTGCGCTGGGTTCGCTCGCACGGCGTCTGAGGCCGCTGGCGGTTACAGCAATCCGGAAAATCAGGTAACCAAGTTACTTCGGCGCGATAATCGCGGGTGTCGCAATGTCTGAGCCGGCCTGGGCCGGCGCATCGTTCGGGACCCGTTGTCATGCAGCCATCCTCCTCCTCCACACCCCTGTTTCCCCGCCTGCTCGCCGACGTCGGCGGCACCAACGCCCGCTTTGCCTGGCAGGACGCGCCCGGGGCGCCGATCTCCGATGTCCAGGTGCTGCCCGGCGCCGGATACCCGACCCTGCAGGCGGCCATGCACGCCTATGTCGACGGCTTGGGCAAAGGGCAGCCGAAGACCGCCGCCATCGCCATCGCCAACCCCATCACCGGCGACATGGTGCGCATGACCAACCACGACTGGGCGTTTTCCCAGTCGGCGGTGAAAGCCGAATTCGGCCTCCACACCCTGAGGCTGCTCAATGACTTCACGGCGCTGGCGCTGGCGCTGCCGGACATTCCGGCGACCGAGTTGCGTCAGCTCGGTGGCGCGGCGGCGGTGCCCGGCGTGGCCATCGGCCTGGTCGGCGCAGGGACCGGTCTGGGCGTCTCGGGTCTGCTGCCGGACGGCTCGGGTGGCTGGGTGCCGCTCGAAGGCGAGGGCGGGCACGTGACCTTGCCCGCGACCACCGCGCGCGAGCGCATCGTGATGGACGGCCTGATCGCGCGCTACGGCCACGCCTCGGCCGAGCGCGTCTGCAGCGGCCAGGGCCTGGTCGACACCTGCGCGATCCTTTGTCAGGCCGACGGGGCGACCGCGCACGGCCTGGACAGTGCGCAGGCCGTGAGCGAGGCCGCCTTGCGGGCCGGCCATCCGCAGGCGCTGGAAACCCTGAACATCTTCAGCGCCATGCTGGGCTCGGTGGCCGGCAATCTGGCGCTGACGCTGGGTGCGCGCGGCGGCGTCTTCGTCGGGGGCGGCATCGTGCCGCGCCTGGGCGCCTGGTTCGACCAATCACCTTTTCGCCAGCGGTTCGAGAACAAGGGGCGCTTCACGCCGCTGCTGCAGTCGATGCCAGTGCTGGTGATCACCTCGGCACAGTCTCCGGCCCTGCTTGGCGCCGCACGGTCGCTGGACAGGCACTGAGGGGGGGAGGCATGCGGGTAAGTCCGGATGTCATAATTCATTAATTAATGAAAAATTAATGAATCCAATGACACGGTGTCGTTAGGACCTCCCCGCGCCATCGCCTCCCTGGCGGCTGGCGTCAACCTCTCTCTTCTGTACTGGAGACACGATGATGAAACTCTCGAAACTCGCCGCTGCTGTTGCTTTTGCCGTGGCCGGCTCCGCCGCGATGGCTGGCGAAGTGGAAGTGCTGCACTGGTGGACCTCGGGTGGTGAAGCCAAGTCGGTGGGCGAGCTCAAGAAGATCATGCAGGGCAAGGGCCACACCTGGAAGGACTTCGCCGTGGCCGGCGGTGGTGGCGACGCTGCCATGACCGTGCTCAAGAGCCGCGTCGTTGCCGGCAACCCGCCCGCCGCCGCCCAGATCAAGGGCCCGGCCATCCAGGAATGGGCCAACGAAGGCGTGCTGGCCAATCTGAACGACGTGGCCAAGGCCGAGAAGTGGGACAGCCTGCTGCCGGGCGTGGTCGCCGACGTGATGAAGTACAAGGGCAACTACGTCGCCGCGCCGGTCAACGTGCACCGCGTCAACTGGATGTGGGCCAACGCCGAGGTGCTGAAGAAGGCCGGCGTGACCGCCGCCCCCAAGACCTGGGACGAGTTCTTCGCCGCCGCCGACAAGGTCAAGAAGGCGGGTCTGATTGCCGTCGCCCACGGTGGCCAGAACTGGCAGGACTTCACCACCTTCGAATCGGTGGTGCTGGGTGTCGGCGGTGCCAAGTTCTACCAGGACGCGCTGATCAAGCTGGACCAGAAGGCCCTGACCAGCCCGACCATGACCAAGTCGCTGGAGACCTTCCGCAAGATCAAGTCCTACACCGACCCCGCCGCACCGGGCCGCGACTGGAACCTGGCCACCGCCATGGTGATCCAGGGCAAGGCCGGCTTCCAGTTCATGGGTGACTGGGCCAAGGGCGAGTTCGCCGCCGCCGGCAAGGCGCCGGGCAAGGACTACATCTGCGCCGCCGCCCCGGGCACGGCCAACGCCTACACCTTCAACGTCGACTCGTTCGCGATGTTCAAGCTCAAGGACGCCAACGCCCAGAAGGCCCAGGCCGATCTGGCTGCTTCCATCATGGGCACCGAGTTCCAGGAAGTCTTCAACCTGAACAAGGGTTCCATCCCGGTCCGCCTGGGCATGAAGATGGACAAGTTCGACGACTGCGCCAAGCTCTCCAGCAAGGACTTCGTCGACACCGCCAAGAGCGGTGGCCTGGTGCCCTCGATCGCCCACGGCATGGCTGTGAGCCCCGCCGCCGAAGGCGCCATCAAGGACGCCGTCAGCCAGTTCTGGAACGACGACAAGATCTCGGTTGCCGACGGTGTGAAGAACATCGCCAAGGCCGCGACCACCAAGTAAGTCCCGTCTGTTGACGCCGGCACAAGCCCATCCCCGGCGGATGGGCTTGTTTTTGGAACTCCCATGAAAAGCTTCGAGAACCTGCTGCCCAAGCTGGTGATCGCGCCCGGCTTCGTGCTCGGCTTCGCGTTCATCTACGGGCTGATGATCTGGAACGGCGTGCTGTCGATGACCGGTTCGCGCATGCTGCCCAACTACGAGAACTTCGTGGGCCTGGAGCAGTACGTGCAGCTCTGGTCCATGGACCGCTGGTACGTCGCCCTGAAAAACCTGGGCATCTTCAGCGTGCTCTACGTCGGCGGCTCGATGCTGATCGGCATGGTGCTGGCGATCTTCCTGGACCAGAAGATCCGCGCCGAAGGCTGGCTGCGCACGATCTACCTCTACCCCATGGCGTTGTCGTTCATCGTGACCGGCACGGCCTGGAAGTGGATCCTCAACCCCAGCGACGGCCTGCAGAAGCTGATGCACGACCTGGGCTGGACCTCGTTCAACTTCGACTGGCTGGTGCAGTCCGACTACGCGATCTACTGCGTGGTGATCGCGGGCATCTGGCAGTCGGCAGGCTTCGCGATGGCGCTGTTCCTGGCCGGCCTGCGCGGCATCGACGACAGCATCATCAAGGCCGCCCAGATCGACGGCGCCTCGCTGCCACTGATCTACTGGCGCATCATCCTGCCGATCCTGCGCCCGGTGGTGTTCTCGACCATCCTGGTGCTCTCGCACCTGTCGATCAAGAGCTTCGACCTGGTGATGGCGCTGACGGCCGGCGGCCCCGGTTACGCCACCGACGTGCCCGCCACCTTCATGTACACCATGAGTTTCACGCGCGGCCAGATCGGCCTGGGCGCGGCCAGCGCCACCATGATGCTGGCCACCGTCGCGGCGATCGTGGTGCCCTACCTCTACAGCGAACTGCGGAGCAAGCCCAATGACCGCTAAATCCCTGACGCCCGGCCGCGTGTTCACCTACGGCCTGCTGCTGGTGGCAGCGCTGTTCTTCCTGGCGCCGCTGTATGTGATGGTCGTGACGTCCCTGAAGGACTCCGACCAGATTCGCAACGGCAACCTGCTGAGCCTGCCCACCGCGCTGAACTTCGAGTCCTGGGCACTGGCCTGGAACAGCGCCTGCACCGGCGTGGACTGCCGCGGCCTCAAGCCCTACTTCATGAACTCGGTGGTGATGGCGGTGCCGGCGGTGCTGATCTCCACCGCCTGGGGCGCGGTCAACGGCTACGTGCTGTCGATGTGGAAATTCAAGGGCTCGGAAGTGCTGTTCGGCTTCCTGCTGTTCGGCGTCTTCATGCCGTTCCAGGTGGTGCTGCTGCCGATGAGCCAGGTGCTGGGTTACCTCGGCCTGTCCAGCTCCATCGGCGGCCTGGTGCTGGTGCACTGCCTGGCCGGCATGGCCGGCACCACGCTGTTCTTCCGCAACTACTACACGGCCGTGCCGCGCGAACTGGTGAACGCCGCGCGCATCGACGGCGCGGGCTTCTGGCGCATCTTCTGGCGCATCGTGGTGCCGATGTCGACGCCCATCATGATGGTCACGCTGATCTGGCAGTTCACCAACATCTGGAACGACTTCCTGTTCGGTGTCGCCTTCAGCGGCGCCGACAGCAAGCCGGTGACCGTGGGCCTGAACAACATGGCCAACACCACCAGCAGCGTCAAGAACTACAACGTGGACATGGCCGCGGCGATCATCGCCGGCCTGCCCACCATGCTGGTCTACGTCCTCGCGGGACAGTACTTCGTCAAGGGTCTGACGGCCGGTGCCGTCAAAGGTTGAAACACATGGCTTCTCCTCTCCACATCAAGGGCATCCGCAAGGCCTTCGGCAAGGGCGACAAGGCGGTCGAGGTGCTCAAGCGCATCGACATCGACGTCGCCCCGGGCGAGTTCCTCATCCTGGTCGGCCCCTCGGGCTGCGGCAAGTCCACGTTGCTGAACATCATCGCCGGCCTCGAAGATCCCACCGAAGGCGAGCTGCACATCGGCGGCAAGAACGTCATCGGCATGCCACCGGCCCAGCGTGACATCGCGATGGTGTTCCAGAGCTACGCGCTCTATCCGACCATGAGCGTGGCCGACAACATCGGCTTCGCGCTGGAGATGCGCAAGGTGCCCAAGGCCGAGCGCGAGAGGCGCATCCAGGAAGTGGCCGGCCTGCTGCAGATCGATCACCTGCTGGACCGTCGGCCGGCCCAGCTCTCGGGCGGCCAGCGCCAGCGCGTGGCCATGGGCCGCGCCCTGGCGCGCGACCCGCAGCTCTTCCTGTTCGACGAGCCGCTGTCCAACCTGGACGCCAAGCTGCGCGTGGAGATGCGCGCCGAGATCAAGCGCCTGCACCAGCACAGCGGCATCACCACGGTCTACGTGACGCACGACCAGATCGAGGCCATGACCCTGGGCAGCCGCATCGCGGTGATGAAGGGCGGCATCCTGCAGCAGATTGGTACACCCGACGAGATCTACCGCCGGCCGGCCAACACCTACGTCGCGGGCTTCATCGGTTCACCGACCATGAACTTCGTCGACGGCCGCATCGAGCGCACGGGCGACAACGGCCGCTTCGTGTTCGCGGGCGGAGCGCTGGACCTGCCGTGCCCGGCCGGTCCCGAGGTGACGCTGGGGCAGCGACCCGAACACATCCACCTGGCCGACGACGGCGCCTGGCGTGGCGAGGTGGTGCTGGTCGAGCCGACCGGCGCCGACACCTACGTGGTGATCAAGACCGCTGCGGGCCTGATCACCGTGCGCGAGCCGGCCAACACCAAGGTGCGCATGGGTGACAACGTGGGCATGACCGTCAGCGGCCGCCACAACAACTGGTTCGATCGGGCCTCGGGCAACCGGATCAGCTTCTGATCAGACCAGTGTCAGCACCACCCGCAAACCATGCGGGTGGACCCGTTCGGCGCGGGCATCGCCGCCGTGGCGCTGGGCGATCTCCCTGACGATGGCCAGTCCCAGGCCGCAGCCGCCGGGCAGTTCGCTGGCGCGCCAGAAGCGCTGGAAGACGTGGGTCATGTCCTCTTCCGACAGTCCCGGCCCGTTGTCCTCGACCAGCAGCCGGGTGCTGTCGCCGTCGGCCTCGACCTTGAGCGTCACGGCGCTGCCGCGCGGGGTATAGCGCAGGGCGTTGTCGATGAGGTTGGCCATGGCCTCGCGCAGTTGCAGCGCGTCTGCCTGCACGGTCCGGTGCTCCACGCCCTCGAACCCGAGATCGACACCGGCAGCGACGGCGCGCGGCGTCCATTCGCGCGCCACATCGCGCGCCAGTGCCGCCAGGTCCAGCGGCTCGCGCCGTGCCGTGGTTTCGGTGCGCGCCAGCGTGAGCAACTGGTGGACCAGGTGGGCGCTGCGCTCCGCCCCGGTGAGCACCTTGGTCAGGCGGGCGCCCAGCACCGGGTCGGTGTTCTCGCGCTGCGCCAGCTCCACCTGGCTGATCAGCCCGGCCAGCGGCGTGCGCAACTGGTGCGCCGCGTCGTTGATGAAGCGCTTTTCCTGGTTAACGTTGCGTGCGACCTCGCCGAGCAGCCCGTTGATCGCCAACACCAGCGCGTGCACCTCGTTGGGCGCCTGGGTCATGCCGATGGGCGAGAGCGCGTTCACCGAACGGTTCTCCAGTTGCGCCGTCAGGCGCGTCAGCGGCGCCAGTCCGCGCTGAATGCCGCCGTAGACCGCCAGACTCAGCAGCACGCCTGCGGCCAGCAGCGGCGCCAGCATGTCGGCGATCAGCTCGTGCGCAATGCGCTCCTGCACGGCCAGGCTCTTGCCGACCTGGACGCGCAAGGTCTGCGGCGAATGGCTTTCGCCGTAGTTCACGTCCAGCGCGACGATGCGCAGGCGTTTGCCGTCCACCGTCGCCGCATACAGCAAGGGCTCGCCGGAGGCGACCTGGCCGGTCCCGGGCTGGGGCAGGGTCTTGTTGCCCAGCAGGAACTGGCCCGGCGGCGACGAGACCATGTAGCTGATGCGGTCCTGCGGGTCCTGCTCCAGGACGTCCTGCGCCGCCCGCGGAAAGTCGATCAGCAGGCCGGAGCCCACCGGCTTGACCTGGCGCGCCAGCGCACGCACCGACTGCGTCAGCGACTGGTCGATGCCCTTTTCGGCGTAGGACAAGGCGATGCGGTACGCCAGCAGGCCCCCTCCGGCCCAGAGCACCAGTTGCGGCAACAGCAGCCACAGCAGCAACTGGCGGCGCAAAGACAGACGGGTGGTGGCGGGCGTCATGACGCGCCGGCGTTTTCCAGCAGGTAGCCCAGGCCGCGGATGTTCCGGATGTTCAGTGTCGAGCCCGCCAGCTTGCGCCGCAGGCGGTGCACATAGACCTCCAGCGCGTTCGAGGTCACGCCGGCCTCGCCGGGGTCGGATTGCCAGACCGCCAGCACGTCCTCCCGGCTGACGACCTGGCCGCTGTGGCGCACCAGCAGGTCCAGCAGCGACCATTCGCGCTGCGTCAGATCGATGACCTCGCCGCCCAGCCAGGCGCGCGGCAGCACCGGATCGACCCGCAGCGAGCCGGGGTCGGGCGCCGGGGCAGACGCCGACCGGGCACCGGGCCCGAAGGCGGGCAGGCTGGCACGGCGCAGCATGGACTGCAGGCGCGCCAGCAACTCGTCGCGGTTGAAGGGCTTGGTCAGGTAGTCGTCGGCGCCCGCGTTGAGGCCCTCGACGCGGTCCTCGATGCCATCGCGCGCCGTCAGGATCAGCACCGGCAGCGCCGGCAGCCGCTGGCGCAGGCGCCGCAGCACCGTCAGGCCGTCGACCCGGGGAAGGCCCAGATCCAGCACCACGCCCTCATAGGCGTCGGTCTCCAGCCGGGCCAGCGCCTGTTCGCCGTCGGCGGCGGTGTCGATGCGGTGGCCCGCCTGCATGAGCTGTGCGCTCAGGCCGTCCCGCAGCAGTTCGTCGTCCTCAACAATCAGCAAGTGCGCCATGGGCGGGATTATCCGGCGTCGGCCATCGTCTGCAGCGCGGGCACCATCGCGCGGCAGCGCGCGTCGTGCAGGGCGTGGGCGATGCGGGCGCCGAGATCGCTGGCGCCCGGGTGCGCCTGGGCCACTCGATGCGCCACCTCGCCGCTGTCGACCGACAGGGCAGCGTCCAGCAAGGCCCTCAGGCGCGGGCGCTGCGGGTAGGGCTGCTCCTGGCAACCTTGCCGTCCGCGGGCATCGCATTCGCAGGCCTGCAGGACCTCGTCGAACCGCTGCGGCCGTCGCAGCGCGTCGCAGCGTTCGAGCAGCCGCAGCACGGCGGTCGCGTTCAGTCCCGGACTGCGATGGATGTTCCCGTGTTCGCGCGCCACCACGTCCGCCAGCTCGCGACACTCGCGTGGCACCCGCCAGCGTTCGCACAGCCCCTTGAGCAGGTGTGCGCTGCGTTCCTCATGCCCGATGTGGCGCGGCAGCACGTCGGCCGGCGTCGTCCCCTTGCCCAGGTCGTGGCAGAGGCAGGCAAAGCGCACCGGCAGACCGGCGCCCAGCCGGGCACTCATGTCCAGCACCATCAGCAGGTGCACCCCGGTGTCGACCTCGGGGTGGTAGTCGGCCCGCTGAGGCACGCCCCAGAGCCGGTCGACCTCGGGCAGCAGGCGCGCCAGGGCGCCGCAGTCTCGCAACACCTCCAGCATGCGGCTCGGGCGCTGCTCCATCAGTCCGCGCGACAGCTCCTGCCAGACGCGCTCGGGCACCAGATGGTCCACTTCACCGTCCTCGACCATCGCGCGCATCAGGTCCAGGGTCTCGGGGGCCACCGAGAAATCGGGGAACCGCGCGGCAAACCGCGCCAGACGCAGGATGCGCACCGGGTCCTCGGCGAAGGCGCCGGTGACGTGGCGCAGCACACGGGCCTGCAGGTCGCGCAGGCCGCCGTAGGGGTCGACCAGTTCGGCCGCGTTCACACGGTCCGCGTCACGCTGCGCCACCGCCATCGCATTGATGGTCAGGTCGCGCCGGGCGAGGTCGTCCTCCAGCGTGACGCCAGGGTCGGTGTGGAACGCAAAGCCGTGGTAGCCCGGAGCGGTCTTGCGCTCGGTTCGGGCCAGCGCGTACTCCTCGCGGGTCTGCGGGTGCAGGAACACCGGGAAGTCCTTGCCCACCGGCAGGAAACCCTGCGCGGCCATGGCCTCAGGGGTGGCACCCACGACCACCCAGTCCCGATCGACGTGCGCGGCACGGTCGGTGTCCCGTGCCAGCAGGGCATCGCGCACCGCGCCACCCACCAGAAAGATATCCATCCGGAGAGTGTAGGACGGCGCGTGGGGGCCCAGAGATCCGGCGCCGGGCCGCCCCAAGCCGGATCAGCCCCCTCGGGGGCAGCGACCCGCGCAGAGGTGGAGCGTGGGGGTCTGTGAATCCGGCGCCGGGCCGCCCCAAGCCGGATCGGCCCCCTCGGGGGGCAGCGACCCGCGCAGCGGCGAAGCGTGGGGGCCCAGAGATCCGGCGCCGGGCCGCCCCAAGCCGGATCAGCCCCCTCGGGGGGCAGCGACCCGCGCAGCGGCGGAGCGTGGGGGCCTTACCTCGCTCGATAGGGCTCGTCGAACGCGACGAAGTCGTGTTCGGCCAGCGCCTGCGCGACCCAGGCCTGCACCGCCGGCAGGGCGAGTACCCGGTCGGCATAGGCCTGGACCTGGGGCGCCAGCGGCAGCGCATAGGTGCGCAGGCGCGAGCAGACCGGGGCGAAGAAAGCGTCCGCGATGCTGAACTCGCCGAACAGCAGGGGACCGCCGTGCGCGTCCAGCAGGGCGCTCCACATGTCGCTCAGTCGCGCCACGTCGGCGCGAACCCCGGCCTGGTCACGCCAGACGATGCGGCCGACCTCGGGCAACGAGGCCTCGATGTTCATCGCGCAGTGGCTGCGCAGGGCGCCGAACCCGCTGTGCATCTCGGCGCAGACGCTGCGGGCCCGTGCCCGGGCCTGGGGATCGGCGGGCCAGAGCGCCTTCTCAGGAAAGCGTTCGGCCAGGTACTCGGCGATCGCCAGCGTGTCCCAGACGGCGAAGCCGTCGTCGACCAGCACCGGCACCTTGCCGACCGGATTGACCGCCGAGACCGTGGTCTTGAAGGTCGACTGCGCATCGAACGCGTCGAAGCGCACCATGATTTCTTCGAACGCAATGCCGGCCTGGGTCATCAGCACCCAGGGGCGCATGGACCAGGACGAGTAGTTCTTGTTGCCGATGTAGAGCTGCAGTGACATGGGGACCTCCGGTTGAGAAGGGCCATGTTACGGGGCACGGCCGCCCCGATTGATGACAAAGCGCGGCGGGATTGATTCGCGCGATCAGGCGTACTTCTCGAGGATGCGGGTCGACCGCTCGACCTCACGCACCGCCTGCTCTTCGGAGCCGGAGACGGTCACGGCCTCCAGCACGGTGCAGGCCATCATCCGGTAGAAGGCCTTGTCCATGGCCTTGCGCGCGGCCGACATCTGCTGCGCGATGTCTTCGCAGGGACGGCCGCCTTCGACCATCTCGATCAGGCCGCGCACCTGGCCTTCGATGCGCTTGAGGCGGTTGACCACGTCACGCTGGTGTTCGGCGCGGAAATGGGACGCGGGCAGGTCACGTGCGGGAGCGGTCGGCTGGTCGGGCGTCTTGGGCATGGTGGGCTCGGGATGGGGGGTAGCCGTGAAGTGTGCCAAAAAACCGGCACACCGGCGCGTCGTCAGGGACTTCCTGTGTTACGGCAGGTCTCGGGTGTAGCTCTCGGGGTGGGTCGAGGGTCCCACGACCCCGAGGCGCGCACGCAGGGACTGGGGCTGGCCGGTGATCAGGGCCGCGTATTGCGTGGTGTTGGCCAGCACCTTCTTGACGTAGTCGCGGGTCTCCTCGAACGGGATGTTCTCGGCCCAGACCTCGCCGGGCAGCACCGGTCCCATGCGCCAGGCGCGCGCGCGCGCCGGGCCGGCGTTGTAGGCCGCCGCCGCCAGCGGCATCGAACCGTCCAGGTCGTCCAGCGCCAGCTTGAGATAGGCGGTACCGATCAGGATGTTGGTGTCGCGGTCGCCGATCTGGTGCGTCTGGTAGTCGGTCAGGCCGATCTTGCGGGCGGTCCAGCGCGCGGTCGCCGGCATCACCTGCATCAACCCCGACGCGCCGACGCCGGAGCGCGCATCGGTGATGAAGCGGCTCTCCTGCCGGATCAGCCCGTAGACGTAGGCGGGGTCGAGGCCGATCTCGCCGGTCCGCTTGAGGACCTGGGCGCGAAAGGGCATCGGATAGCGCTGGCTGGCGTCCTGCACCTCGCGGGTGCGGTCGCTGGTGTTGATGCAACGGTCCCAGATTTCGTTCTGGCAGGCCAGGGTCGCCGCCGCGAGCAGTTCACGGTCGTTCATGCCACCGCGGGTGTGCAGGTTGGTGGTGTAGTTCCATTCGCGCACGCCTTCGGCCCGCAGGCCCAGCCGGATCGCGGCCAGGGCGCGTTGCAGGCCGGGCTGGGCCTGCGCCGTGGCCAGTTCCTGCGGGCTGACCGGCGCGGGCGCGGGCGGCGCGCTCACCGGGCGCCCCAGTTCCTCTTGCGCCAGTTGCTCGTAGAAGCCGGTGCCGCCGGCGATGGACCGGTAGAGACCGCTGGCCACGATCTGGGCGGTGAGCACGTCGGGCTCCTTGAGGGCCTGGGTCGCGCGGGCCCGCCAGTAGACCCAGACGGGTTCCTGGCGCTGGGCGTCGCCCATGGCGCTGATTGCATCCCGCACATGACCCCAGGCGCCGGCGCGCAGTCCCGCGCGCGCCTTCCAGGCCAGGTGGTCGGCGTGCATGTGGCGGTCCTGGCCATTGGCGAAGGCGGCCAGCGCCTGGTCCTGCAGGCCGGCGGTCTGCGCCATGCGCTTGCCGATCACGCCCCAGAGCCAGCTCCGCTCCTCCTCGGTCAGTTGCGCCTTCCAGCGGGTGTGGTCCAGCTCTCGCGCCGCCGCCGCCGGGTCCAGGCTGGCCAGGCGAATGATGCCCAGCGTGACCAGCTCCTTGGTGCGGTGGCGGAACGCGGTGATCTTCTCGTCCAGGTAACGCGCGGGGTTGGACGCGATGGTGTCCGCCATCGTCGCCCACTCCGGGTTGAGTTGCTGCACCGCCTGCGCCGCTGCGGCCGGCCGGTTGGACTCCATCGCCAGGCGGGCCCGCTGCCAGGCGACCTCGGGTTTGAGGTGGCCGCTGTCGAGGAAGGCTTTGGCGGCCGTGGTGCAGCCGTCGTCGGCGTCGCGCTGCGCCAGCCACAGACTGGCCACCTGCCGGGCTGCCTCGTCGGACGGCTTGCGCCGGGCCGAGGCGTCGAGCAGCAGCGCATAGCACTGGACCTGCCGGTCGTCGTTCATCCGGTACTGCGGCAGCTCGATCTCGAAACCGGCCCAGTCGCGCTGGCGGGCCAGTTGCAGCAGCCAGTCGTTGCGCAGGCGGTCTTCCCAGTAGCTTCCCGCCATCCGGGCCATGGCCGCACGCAGCTCGGACGGGGTGGCGGTGTCCATCCGTGCCCTGGCTTCCCAGTAGATGGCCATCGGTTCGAGGACGTGCCCGCGCATCCGCGGCAGCAGGCTCGTCAGCACCGTCGTCTGGGTGCGGCGGAAGGCGTCCCGCATCTCCAGCAGGGTGTTGTCGGCGCTGCCTTGCGCACGGACAGGTCCCTGCATCAGCAGCGCGGCCATAATGGGCAACAGCCCCAGTTTCACGCGCATCAGTGTCATGCGGCGATTATGGACAACAAGCCCTCACGCACCACGAAAAACCCGTCCGCGGATCCTGCGTCTCCCGGACCCAAGGCCGCCTGGCGCAAACAGCTGATCGACAAGCGCCAGAACCTGGCCGACCGGGCGTGGCGCAACGACCTGTTGCAGCGCGTGATGCGGGTCTGGCTGATCCACCGGCCCGACACCGTGATCGGTGCCTACTGGCCGATCAAGGGCGAGTTCGACCCGCTGCCGGCGCTGTTCCGCTGGCAGGAGGCCGGTCTGGAGGAGGACGCGCAGAGCGCCGCTCGCCACCGCCGCATCGGCCTGCCGGTGGTCAACAAGGTCGACAAGACCCTGACCTTCTACAGCTGGTACCCGGGCTGCCCGATGGAAGAGGACGCCTACGGCATTCCCAAGCCCAAGGACACCGAGATCATCGAGCCGACCCTGATCTTCGTGCCCTGCGTCGGTTTCGGCCCCGGCGGATTCCGGCTGGGCTATGGCGGCGGCTTCTACGACCGCACCCTGGCGTCGCTGCGCCCCAAGCCGTTCACGGTGGGACTGGGTTACGACTTCGCCTACCTGCCCGATCTGCAACCGGAAATCCACGACGTTCCGCTGGACGCGATCCTCGCCGACACCGGCGTGATGTGGCCGCTCAAGGGCTAGGGGTGTTCCGCTGAGGCGTGAACCTCGCTGATGCGCTTTTCCCGGCGCACGAGGTAGAGACCGCTGCCGATGATGATCGCCGCACCCAGCCAGGTGTGAGACGCCGGCAGGGTGTGCCAGATCAGCCAGTCCAGCCCCACACCCCACGCGAGGGCGGTGTATTCGAACGGCGCGACCGCGCTGGCCTGGCCGCTGCGGAAGGCCTCGTTGATGGTGAGCTGACCCAGGAAACCGGTGACCGCCAGCGCCAGCAGCAGCCCGGCGTGGTCCAGCGAGACCGGCTTCCAGTTCGACCAGGCCATGAGCCCGCCGCCGACGGTCATGAACAGCATCATGGTCAGGATCAGCGACTCGGTGCTGTCGGTGCGGCTGAGCAGGCGCCCGGCGACCGCCGCGACCGCGTAGCAGAAGGCGGCGGTCATCACTGCCAGTCCGCCGGTGGTGGCGAAGCCGGCCTGCAGGTCGCCGCCGCTGGGCCGGATCGCCACCAGCACGCCGATGAAACCGACCCCGATGGCCCACCAGTGCGCCCGGGGCACACGTTCCTTGAGGACGGGCACCGACAGCGCGGTGATCAGCAGTGGTGCGATGAAGAAGATGGTGTAGGTCGCCGACAGCGGCAGCTCGCTCACGCCGCGCGTGAACAGCGAGAGCATGGTGATGCCCAGGCAACCGCGCAGGATGTGCAGCGACCACCGCAGGTGCTTGAGCCGCCCCCAGCCGCGGCGCCACTGGATCCAGGCCAGCACCAGCGGCAGCGCGGTGAGCCCGCGCAGGCAGGCCATCTGCAGCGGCGGATAGTGCGCCGACAGCGTCTTGAGCACGGCGTCCATGAGCGAGAAGAACATCACCGCCAGCATCATGTTGACGATGCTGCGCAGGTTGCCTCGGGCGTGTTGGGCTGCGTGGGTCATGCGTTCAGTCGATGTTGTCGACGGTGTCCGGGTCGGGGACATCGCCGATGGCCTGGCGGGTGCGCTCGGCCTCGCGCAGCAGCCAGTCGCAGAAGGCCTTGACCTCGGGGCGCAGGTGGGTGCGCGGCGCCAGCACCAGCCAGTAGACCAGGGGCGAGTCCAGCCGCATCTGCGGCAGCGGCTCGACCAGGTCGCCGTTGGCCAGGCTCTCGGCCACCAGCGGCAGCCGCGCCAGCGCCACGCCCTGGCCGGTGAGTGCGGCCTGCACGATCTGGCTGGCGTAGTTGAAGTACAGCCAGCGCTGCGGCGACAGGCGGGCCTTGGCGCGCGCCCGCGGACCGCCGGCGGGCGCGGGGGCGAAGTGGTCGAGCCAGCGCTGCCAGGTCAGGTACTCCAGGTGCCGGGTGCGGTGGGCGTCGCCGGCCTCGACCAGGGTGACCTTGGCCAGGTCGTCGACCTTGGCGATGCGGTGTTCGCGCAGCAGCCAGGGGCTGGCCACCGGCGTGAGCTGCTCGCCGAAGAGACGGACCGCTCCGGCGGCAATGGTCTCCGGCGAGGCGTAGCGGATCGCCAGGTCGACATCGGCCGTCGAGAGGTCCACGGCGGCGTCGGTGGCGTCGATGCGGATGTCGATGTCCGGATGCTCGCGCTGGAAGGCTTCCAGGCGCGGAATCAGCCACATCGAGGCGAACGAGGCCCAGGTCGTGATGGCGACGCTGCGCCGTCCCGCGCTCTGCCGGATCAGGCGCACGGCCGCATCAATCCGGTCGAGTGCGGCGCCGGTGGCGCGCAGCAGGATCGAGCCCGCACTGGTGAGTTCGACGGCCCGCGTATGGCGCAGGAACAGCGCCGAGCCGACCTCGTCCTCCAGCGCCTGGATCTGGCGGCTGACGGCGCTTTGCGTGAGGGACAGCTCTTCGGCGGCCGCACGGAAGTTGAGCAGGCGCGCGACGGCCTCGAAGGCGCGCAGGTGGCCGGCCGAAATCGGGCGGGTGCGGGGGTGGCTGGGGGTCAGGGCCATGGTGTTCGGGTCTTTCAGGAGCGGGCCATTGATGCGTTCATCGAATCAATAGCTTAGCCCCATTTCATTGGACTGTGAGGCAAGGCAGCCGCAAGATGACGGCCAGTTTGATGCACAAGGAGAGGTCCATGTCCGCCGCCCGAATTCCCGTTTCCGACCGTTGGTCCCGCGCCGGTGCCTGGCGTCTGCATCCCGGTTGCGCGATGAGCCTGCGCCCCCGGGATGCGGCGGTGCTGCGCATCCGGCGTGGTCGCGTGTGGGTGACGCTGGGTGTGCCCGGTGTGGCCTCTCCGGAGGGATCGGGAGACCGGTTCCTGCAACCGGGTGACGCCCTGCTGGTGCCGTCCGGCGCGCGCCTGGTGATGGAGTCGCTGGACCTGTCGGCGGATGCGCCGCCGGTCTGTTTCGACTGGTCCGACGCGTCGCCGGCGGGCGCGGGGCGGTTCGGACGGGAGGTCCTGGCGCCGGCGCGTGAGTCGGCCGCGGCACTCGTGCAGGCCGGTCTCGCACTCGCGCGGGTGATGCGCGGCTTGCTCGGCTACGCGGAGTTTCTGGTCGCGGGCCGCGGACGGGTGCTCACACCACTGGAGTCACTGCGTTCCTGAGGCGGGTCGGCGGCGCGGACTGGGCTGGCGTGCCGCCACCGCAGCCTCCAGCGCCAGTCGCGCCCAGGGCGCCATCAGCGCCGGGGATTCGAGCGCCTCGTCCGGCGGCGTGTGGTAGTGCGTCTGGCGCCGCTCACCCTTGGCTTCGTACTCGAATGCCCGCGCGCCGGCCGCCAGCCAGGTCGGCAGGGTCTGCTCGTTGGACTTGAGAAACAGGGTGTCGTACGCAATGATGGCGATGTTCATCCCGTCCACCGACAGGCCGTAGCCGCCGAACATGCGCTTGGCCTGCACGGGGCCGAGACAGGACAGCAGCTCGCAGGCGTGCAGCACCAGCGGATCGGAGATGGGTTTGGTCGCCATGGCCCGATGGTAGCCAGCGCTGCGGGGATGGGACAATGTTTTCATGGCCCGTCCCAAGTCCGCTTCCCATGACCTCCGGCGCGAGGAAATCCTCGATGTCTCGGCGCAGTGTTTCGCCCGCCAGAGTTTTCCGGCGGCGAGCATGAACGACATCGCCACCGCCTGCGGCACCAGCAAGGCGCGGCTCTACCACTACTACGAGAGCAAGGAAGCGATCCTGTTCGACCTGCTGGACCGCTACACGCAGCGACTGCTGGCGCTGATCGGGGAGGCCGAAGCGCGGGCGCAGCGCAAGAACCTGTCCGAGCGCGACGCGCTCAACGAGCTGGTGCGGGCGTTCCTCTCCGAGTACGAAACCTCGGCGACGCGCCACGTGGCGCTGGTGTCCGACACCAAGTTCCTGGGCGAGGTGCAGCGCGAGCTGATCCTCAACCGCCAGCGCGATGTGGTGGCGGCGTTCACCCGTTTCCTCAAGCGCGCCTATCCCGAGCGCGTGACGCCGGCCAACCAGACCGCGCTGACCATGATGCTGTTCGGCATGATCAACTGGACCTTCACCTGGCTGCGCCCGGGCGGTGCGATGAGCTATGCCGCGTTCGCCGACGAGGTGGTGGCGGTCCTGGAGCGCGGCCTGTCCACCTGAGGCGGTCAGGCTTCGGGGTCTTTTGTTTACTTATCCGTAATCGATTTCGTTTAAGTAAAATCTCGGCATTCCACAGGAGACCCATCCATGAGCAAAGCCTTCGCCTCCCAGGCCGACCTGCAAGACAAGAAGATCACCTTCGAACAGCTCAGCGAACACTGCTGGGCCTACACCGCCGAAGGCGACCCGAACTCGGGCGTGATCATCGGTGACGAGTTCATCATGGTCAGCGACGCCACCGCCACGCCGGCCATGGCGCGCGACCTGATCAAGCAGATCCGCAAGGTCTCCAGCAAGCCGATCAAGTACGTGCTGCTGACGCACTACCACGCGGTGCGCGTGCTCGGCGCCAGCGCCTACTTCGCCGAAGGCGCGACCGAGATCATCGCCAGCCAGGGCACGCTGGAGCTGATCCAGGAGCGTGGCGAACAGGACATGAAGAGCGAGATGGAGCGTTTCCCGCGCCTGTTCCGCGGCGCGGATTCCATCCCCGGCCTGACCTGGCCGAGCATGGTGATCGGTGGCGGCGACCCGACCAAGGGCGAGAAGCCCGGCAAGCTGTCGATCAACCTGGGCGGCGTGGTGGTGCAGATCTGGAGCCCGGGCCATGGCCACACGCGCGGCGACACCATCGCCTGGGTCGAGGAAGAGAAGGTGCTGTTCAGCGGCGACCTGGTCGAGTACGAGGCCGGCGTCTACACCGGTGATGCCCAGCTCGAGGAGTGGCCCGCCACGCTCGAAGCCCTGCGTGCGCTCGAGGCCGAGTTCATCGTGCCCGGCCGCGGCGAAGCCATGAAGGGCAACGCCGACGTCAACAAGGCGCTGGACTACACCCAGCGCTGGGTCACGACGCTGTTCCAGGCCGGCAAGGAAGCCGCCGCCGCCGGCATGGACCTCAAGGCCGCCATGGCACACACCCGCAAGAGCATGGACCCGGTGTTCGGCCACGTGTTCATCTACGAACACTGCCTGCCGTTCGACGTCAGCCGCGCCTACGACGAGGCCAAGGGCATCAAGAACCCGCGCATCTGGACCGCCGAGCGCGACATGGAGATGTGGAAGTCGCTGCAGGGCTGAGCGGGCCTACTCGCTGGTCGTGGTGGTGTCGGAGGATGTGGTGTCTGTGGTGGTGGTCGCCAGCGCTTCCTTGACCACCAGCGGCTCTTCGATCGAGGCGGAGCGGCCGGCGCTGTCGGTCACCGTGAGCTTGACGGTGTAGGTGCCCGCCTTGTCATAGGTGTGGGTCACGGTTTGTCCCTTGCCGGTGTCGCCATCGCCGAAGCTCCAGGACCAGCCGACCGCGACGTTGCCTTCCGGGACGTTGGACACCACCGAACCGGAGGCGTCGAAGCTCAGCTCGGTGCCGGCGCGTGCCGTGGTCGGGGTGACATCGAACATCGGCACCGGCAGGCAGCCGGTCAACGCGGTCACGAGCAGGGTGGCCAACAGGGCCTTGAGCAGGAACAGGCGTCTGGGGAACATGGGCGGGTCTCCTGGCTGGGTCGTTCAATGGTACTCGGCTGTGCCGGTGGCGATGCATGGCAAAGCGGTGACAATCCGTCGCTTTTGAACGATTGCGTCATGTCCAGCACCGTGTCTTCCATGTCAGACCTGTCCGCCCGCTGGGGCGTGGTCGCGGTCTTCGCCGTGGTCTACCTCGGCATGTTCCTGGGCGGGCTGCCGAGGCTGCGGCTGGACCGATCGGGTGTGGCGGTGCTGGGGGCGATCGCCGTGATCGCGTTGACCGGCATGCCGCTGGAGGACGCCGCGCGGGCGGTGGACTTGCCGACCATCGTGCTGCTGTTTGCGTTCATGGTGATCTCGGCGCAGATGCGCATGGGGGGGTTCTATGCCGAGGTGACGCGCCTGGTCGGGGTCCTGCCGCTGTCGCGCGGCGGCCTGCTGGCGGTGCTGATCGGGGTGGCGGGTGCGCTGTCTGCGGTGTTCTCCAACGACATCATCTGCCTGGCCATGACCCCGATGGTGGTGCGCCTGTGTCTGCGCAAGGGCTTCGATCCGGTGCCGTTCCTGCTGGGCCTGTGCTGCGCGGCCAACATCGGTTCGGCGGCCACCCTGATCGGCAACCCGCAGAACATGCTGATCGGCTCGGTGCTACAACTGCCCTTCGGTGGCTACGCGCGTGCCGCGCTGTTGCCGGTGGGGATCAGCCTGCTGCTGCTGTGGCTCTGGCTGGTCGCGGGACCGGGTGCGGGCGGTCGGCGGGATCTTGCGCTGGCTCCTTCAGAGGAGACGACCCCGTCCGGGGACCCCGCATTCGACAGATGGCAGACGCTCAAGGGCCTGACCGTGGCGCTGGTCCTGATGGCGGTGTTCCTGTTCTCGGGCTGGGACCGTGATGTGGCGGCGCTGGTCGGGGCGGGCGTCCTGTTGCTGAGTCGGCGCCTGCATTCGGCCGATGTGATGGGGCTGGTGGACTGGCCGTTGCTGCTGCTGTTTGTCGGCCTGTTCGTGGTGAACCACGCCTTCGCGCAGACCGGGCTGGCGGCCCAGGCGGTGACCTGGCTGGCCGCGCACGACATCCGGGTGAGCGATCCGGGAAGCCTGCTGCTGGCGGGGACGCTGCTGTCGAACCTGGTGTCCAACGTGCCGGCGGTGATGCTGCTCCTGCCTCACCTGGGCCTCGATCCGGTGCGCGCGGGGACGCAGTTGGCGCTGGTGAGCACCTTCGCCGGCAATCTGCTGCTGGTCGGCTCCATCGCCAACCTGATCGTCTCGGACCTGGCGGCCAAGGAGGGCGTGCGGCTGGACTGGCGCCTGCATGCGCGCACCGGGATTCCGGTCACGCTGGCGTCGCTGGCGGTGGTCTGGTTGCTGGTCTGAGCGCTCAGTCGCGGGCCAGCAGGATGCGGAAGTCGCTTTCGTACGCCTTGAGCAGGTGCACCGCGTGCGCACGCTGTTCGGGCGTCGTGCTGTTGTGCACGGCCGCGAACTGCTCGCAGCCGTTGCGGATCAGGGACTCGCTGTAGGCCGCGAAGCCGGGGATCGGCGACTGCATCACGCGCTCGTGCCAGCGCCGCAGCGCGATCACCGCGGTGGCGGTGGTGGTGCCCCGGTCCGCCTGCAGGTCACGCAGCGTGCGCAGCAGGTCCCCTTGTCGCCGCAGACGCTCGGCGTTGATCCGGGCGGCGTCAAAACCCGAGGCGCGGATGCGTTCGCGCAGCAGCCTGACCTGCGCCGGGTTCAGCCGGCCGTACAGCGTTTCATAACGTTCCAGCGCCTTGTCCGTCAGGTGGTCGAGCCGCTCTTCGTCGCTGACCCGGATGAAGTCCTGCTCGAATTCGCGGTTGTTCCTGGCGTACTTGCGCTGCATGTGCTGCAGTTGCTGCGGTGACAGCGACAGCGCCAGTTTGGCCATCGGTTCGAGGCCCCGTTCGATCAGCCGGAGATATGCGGCGCGCAGCACGTCGAACTGCTGGCAGGCCATCTCGGGGGTGCTCTCGGACTGGGCCATTTGCTGCCACGCCTGCAGTCGGGTGACATAACCGGGCAACTCGCTGTCCCGATGCCAGGCCAGATAGGCGTCGATGTCGCGTCGCAGTTGCGCCGTCTGCGGCTCTTGGAGGTCGGCATAGCCGTCGATCCACCAGTACAGCAGGCTGTCGGCCTGACCATAGGCCAGCCGCAGCATGCTGCATCCGGCGAGCGCCAGTGCCAGCAGGATCACGGCCAGACCCCGGGCGATAATTGTTCGATTCAAGAGAGTGCCCGTCGTGGCCTCAGGAAAGGTGGACATGTCATTCCCTGTGGATGTGGTGGTGATGGCGGCCGGCAAGGGCACGCGCATGAAGAGCAGCAAACCCAAAGTGTTGCACCGTCTGGGCGGACGTGCACTGGCGCAGCATGTGATCGACACGGCTGCCCGGGTATCGGCGCGATCGGTGGTGGTGATCACCGGCCATGGGGCAGAACAGGTGGAAGCCGGGCTGGTCGCACCGGTGGTGGACTCCGGTGCGGCGCTGGAGTTGCAGTTTGTGCGGCAGGAGCCGCAGTTGGGCACCGGTCATGCGGTGCAGCAGGCGGTGCCGGTGCTGGCGGACGACGGGGTGACTCTGGTGCTGTCGGGCGATGTGCCGCTGACCCGTCCCGAAGCGCTGCAGGCCTTGCTCGATCTGTGCGGCGGGCACCACCTGGCGCTGCTGACCCTGGACATGCCCGACCCGACCGGCTATGGCCGCATCGTGCGCGCTGCCGACGGCTCCGTTGCGGCCATCGTCGAACACAAGGACGCCAGCGAGGCGCAGCGTGCGATCACCGAGATCTACAGCGGCATCATGGCCGTGCCCACCCGCCTGCTGCGGGGCTGGCTGGCGCGGCTGGACAACCGCAACGCCCAGGGCGAGTACTACCTGACCGACGTGGTGAAGTTCGCGGTGTCCGACGGCCTGAAGGTGGCCGCGCACCGCATCGCCGACGCGCTGCAGGTGGCCGGTGTGAACAGCCCCGTGCAGTTGGCCGAACTGGAGCGGGCCTACCAGCGTCGGGTGGCCGACCGCTTGATGGAGCAGGGCGTCCGTCTGGCCGACCCGGCGCGGCTGGACGTGCGGGGCACGCTGGTCTGCGGGCAGGACGTCGAGATCGACGTCAACTGCGTGTTTGAAGGCCGGGTGGAGATCGGTGCCGGTGCGCGCATCGGCGCCAACTGTGTCATTGCCAACGCGGTGATCGGCGAGGGCGTGGTGATCCATCCGTTCACCCACATCGACGGCGAGAAGGCGGGCGTGTCGGTCGGCGCGGGCGCGCTGGTCGGGCCGTTTGCCCGCCTGCGCCCGGGTGCGAAGCTCGGCCGCGAGGTGCACATCGGCAATTTCGTTGAGGTCAAGAACTCGACGCTCGCCGATGGCGCCAAGGCCAACCACCTGGCCTATCTGGGCGACGCGACCGTGGGCGAGCGCGTGAACTATGGCGCCGGCAGCATCACAGCCAATTACGACGGCGCCAACAAACACCGCACCGTGATCGAGGCCGATGTGCACGTCGGCAGCAACTGTGTGCTGGTCGCGCCGGTCACCATCGGCGCGGGGGGCACGGTCGGTGGTGGCTCGACCATCACCAAGGACACGCCGGCCGGCGCGCTGAGCGTGGCGCGGGGGCGGCAGACCGTGATCGCCAACTGGCAGCGGCCCGCGAAGAAGAAGGGCTGACAGGGAGACGACCTGGCGGTCAGGCGCGGCGACGCACCGCCTCGATCTGCCGGTCGTGATCCGCCTTGCGGGCGGCCTTTGCATCGCCCAGTCCCATCAGGCCGCTCAGGCCCATGACCTCCGACTCCCGAAAGCCGGTGCTCGGATAGATCAGGTTGTCGTACTCCGACATCCGGGATTCGAGCTGCTGGCGCACGCTTTCGTTGGTTTCCGCTTCCTGTGCCTTGGGGCGGGCCAGAGCGGCGAGATCGAGCTGCGCGCGGAAGTCGTTGGGTGCGGGCATGCGGTGGATGCTGTTCTTGAGGAACACGAAGCGCACGCCGGCTGTCTTGAGGATCCGGTTCTTGATCTTGATCTGGTGGGCCTTGGACTTGGCGTCGCTGAGGTGGTATTGCTCCACGTCAAAGGCGAACACCGCCCGCCCTTCCGCATCGCACACCACGAAGTCCACCTTATGGCTCTGGAGGCGCTCCCGGGCCCGCTGATGGTCGGAGGAGCGACGGACCGAGAGCATGTCCTTGAGGGGGATGTTGGGCAGCACCACCTGGTCGGGGAAGGTGTCGCGCAGGTAGTCGAGCATGGCCACCTGCTCCGGCGAGAGGATGCGCTCGGGGGTGTACCGGTCCTCGCGGCCGGACGCTCTTCGGAAATACCGTCGGTAGGCCCAGACGCCGGCGGCCACGAGGGCGACGGCAATCATGAACGCGATCCACAAGGGCAACATGAAACCTCCTGGCTGCTATCGGAATTTTTGTGCAGCGATTCTAGGGGTGCGTTACTGAAAAAGTGCTCTAAAAACCATTTGTTACTTGACCGGGACGGACGGGTCGGTCAGCGGGATGCGCGGCTCGAATTTGGCCCGCTTGACACTGAAAAACACCTTGACGTTGCGGACGTTGGCGTGGGCGGTGAACAGGCGCTGCGCCAGCGCCAGGTATCCGGGCATGTCGCGGGCATACACCACCAGCATGAAATCCGGTCCCGGACTCACGCGATAGCACTGCTGCACCGCCGGGTCGCCCACCACATGGGCCTCGAACGCGTCCATCTGTTCCGCACCCTGCCGTTCCAGCGTCACCTCCACCAGCGCGGTCAGCCCATGCCCCGTCAGCGAGGCCAGCCGGTCCGGCTGCAGCAGGGCAACCTCGCGTTCGATCACCCCCAGGTCGCGCAGGCGCTTGATGCGCCGCAGGCTGGTCGGCGGAGAGATGTGGGCCAATGCGGCCAGGGCCTGGTTGTGACGGCTGGCGTCGGCCTGCATCAGGTCCAGCAGACGCAGATCGATGGGATCAAGGGAATCTGGTTCCATATTAGATTAGATTTTGAAATCAGATGTCTTTTCGATTCTTTTGAGAAATTATCGGTCATATGTATCTAGTTTGAGATCATTAATTTCTCACGCGACCACATACCATGCCGGATCGATTCAACAACGGAGTGCAGCAACATGTGTGGCATCGTGGCAGGCGTGTCCGGGCGTGACGTGGTCCCGGTTCTGGTTCAGGGGCTGCAGCGGCTGGAATACCGCGGGTACGACTCCTGCGGCGTGGCCGTGCACCGGGACGGCTTGCAGCGCGCGCGCAGCACGGCCCGGGTGGCCGAGCTGGTCGAGCAGGTCAAGGCCGAGCACATCGCCAGCGGCACCGGCATTGCCCACACCCGCTGGGCCACGCACGGCGCCCCGGCGGTGCACAACGCCCACCCGCACTTCAGCCACGGCCCGGCCAACAGCTCGACCAATGGCTCGGCCGGTCGGGTCGCGCTGGTGCACAACGGCATCATCGAAAACCACGACGAACTGCGTGCCACGCTGCAGGCCAGGGGTTACGTCTTCGAGAGCCAGACCGACACCGAGGTCATCGCCCACCTGATCGACTCGCTCTACAACGGGGACATCTTTGCGGCGCTGCAGGCGGCGGTGGCGCAGCTGCACGGTGCCTACGCCCTGGCGGTGTTCCACAAGGACGAGCCGCATCGCGTGGTCGGCGCACGCGCCGGCTCGCCGCTGGTGCTGGGCGTCGGCGAGGGCGGCAAGGAGCATTTCCTGGCCAGCGACGCGATGGCGCTGGCCGGCGTGACCGACCAGATCGTCTACCTGGAAGAGGGCGACCTGGTGGATCTGCAACTGGGTCGTTACTGGGTGGCCGACGGTCAGGGCCGCAGCTTCGACGTGTCGCAGCGTCCTGTGAAGACCGTGCACGCGCACAGCGGTGCCGCCGAACTGGGGCCGTACCGTCACTACATGCAGAAAGAAATCTTCGAGCAGCCGCGCGCCATCGGCGACACGCTCGAAGGCGTCGAGGGCATCACGCCCGAGCTGTTCGGCGACGGTGCCTACGGCATCTTCAAGCAGATCGACCGCGTGCTGATACTGGCCTGCGGCACCAGCTACTACAGCGGCTGTGCGGCCAAGTACTGGCTCGAAGAGATCGCGCAGATCCCGACCCAGGTCGAGGTCGCCAGCGAGTACCGCTACCGCACCAGCGTGCCCGACCCGAAGACCCTGGTCGTCACCATCAGCCAGAGCGGCGAAACCGCGGACACGCTGGCGGCGCTGCGCCATGCGCAGGGCCTGGGCATGACCCACACGCTGACGATCTGCAACGTGTCCACCAGCGCGATGGTGCGCGAGTGCCGGCTGGCGTACATCACCCGTGCCGGCGTCGAGATCGGCGTGGCCTCGACCAAGGCCTTCACCACCCAGTTGGCGGGCCTGTTCCTGCTGACGCTGGCGCTGGCCCAGGTGCGCGGCAAGCTGTCCGACGCGCAGGAAGCCGAACACCTCAAGGCCATGCGCCACCTGCCGGTCGCGCTGCAGGCGGTGCTGGCGCTGGAGCCGCAGGTCATCAGTTGGGCCGAGGACTTCGCGCGCATGGACAACGCACTGTTCCTGGGCCGCGGCCTGCACTACCCGATCGCGCTGGAAGGCGCGCTCAAGCTCAAGGAGATCAGCTACATCCATGCCGAGGCCTACCCGGCCGGCGAACTCAAGCACGGCCCGCTGGCCCTGGTCACCAGCGCGATGCCGGTGGTGACGGTGGCGCCCAACGACGCGCTGCTGGAGAAGCTCAAGAGCAACATGCAGGAAGTGCGCGCGCGCGGTGGCGTGCTGTATGTGTTGGCCGATGCCGACACCCGCATCGCCAGTGGCGAGGGCATCCACGTGATCCGCATGCCCGAGCACTACGGCGCGCTCAGCCCGCTGCTGCACGTGGTGCCGCTGCAGCTACTGGCTTATCACACGGCCCTGGCCAAGGGCACCGACGTCGACAAGCCGCGCAACCTTGCGAAGTCGGTGACGGTGGAGTGAGGCGGCAGGGGCCTGAGTCGAGGGGCTGATGGCCTCGGGTCGATCGCAGGCCTGTGACGGGCCTGCAACAGCGACCATCCCGGGCCTGCGGCGACGACTGTTGCTTTCGTCTTTCTGGTTGGCGCTGTCCGGTCAGTTCGCCAGTACTTAAGTTCGCCTGGCTGGCGGGTGACGCCGGACGCTGCTTTTTCTCCCGGGTCCGGCAAGGGTGTGGCGGACCTGTTGGTGACAAAATGCTTCAAACCTCAAGCCAGTCGCTCAACGTATGCCGTCACAGGTGCCAGCAGGGTGGGGAAGCGTGCGCCCCGGCTTCGGCGGGGGCGGCGCACGGGTGTTGGCGTTGTGGCGCCTCGTCTGGGTGCTGCTGGCGACATTGCTGGTCGCATGTGGGCCGGCACCCGTGGGGCCTCTGAAGGTCGGCCTCAATCCCTGGGTCGGCTACGACCCGCTGGTGCTGGCGCGCGACAAGGGTCTGGTGGACGCCCGCAAGGTCAAGGTGGTCGAGCTGTCGTCCAGTTCCGACTCCCTGCGGCAGTTCCGCAACGGGCAGCTCGATGCCGCAGCGCTGACACTGGACGAAGCCCTCCGGCTGGCCGATGCCGGCGAAGACATCCGGATCATCGCGGTCCTCAGCATGTCGGCCGGGGCCGATGTGGTGATGGCGCGCCAGGACATCCGGTCGCCGGCCGAGCTGCGGGGGCGGCACATCGCGGTGGAGCGGACCACCGTGGGTGCGCTGATGCTGCAGCGCTTGTTGCAGGCCGGCGGGCTGGCCATGGGCGATGTGTTTGTGCACAACATGGAGGCGTCGCAGCATCTCTCGGCCTTGCGCAGCGGACTGGTCGAGGCGGCGGTGACCTTTGAGCCGCTGGCGGGCACCATGCGGGTCGAGGGCTTCCGGTCCGTGTTTGACAGCCGGCAGATGCCGGGCGAGATCGCCGACGTGATCGTGGTGCACGCCCGCACGCTGGCGTCCCGTCCGGACCAGGTGCTGGAGCTGGCCCGAGGCTGGCGTCGGGGGCTGGAGGTCTTCCAGAAGGAGCCGCAACTCAGTGCCGAGCTGCTGTCGGCCGGGGTGGATCTCTCGCCTGCGGACTATCTGTCGACATTGAAAGGACTGCGATTCGTCGACGATCACGAGAACCGGGCCTTGCTGGGAGGGCGGCCCCGCCTGCTGGGCCAGCGGGTCGAGGGGCTTGCGTTGACGCTGCAGATGATGGGTCTGTTGCGCGACCGGCCGGACTGGGGGCGTTTGCTGGAGGAGGACTGGCCCCAGCGGCTGGCGGATGGAACGGAGGACCCGTCGTGAAGGCGACGATGCGCCGCCTGCTGCTGGCGATGGCCGGGCACCGGCTGGTGCCGCTGATGATCTTCCTGATGGCCCTCGTCTCCCTGGCGATCAACTACGCCTACCAGATGCACAACATGGAGGGCGAGGTCGAGCAGCAGGAGCTGGAGCGTCTGCGCGACCGGCTGAGCATCGAGCAAGGCCGGCTGGACATCCGGCTGGGCAACACCGATCCGCTGGCCTTGCGCCGCATCGTCGGCTCCCTGGGGCTGTATGACGGACTCAACCGGGCCTACCTGGTGGACCCGGCGGGCCGGGTGCTGGCCTCACTGTCCCGGATCGACACCGGCCGGACCCTTTACGACGTGGTCCAGTCGGCGTCGGCCGAGGATGCGCCCGTCCTTCAGGGGCTGTTCGATCCCCAGGGTGTGTCGTCCATCCGGGTCCAGGGCGTGCCCGGGCGACACCTGCTCGGCGGTCAGGTGCCGTTGCTCGATGGGCATCGGTTGGGGGTGTTGGTGGACATCGATCTGCCCATGACCCGCCAGCGTCTGGCGCTGCAGCGGGAGCTGGCGCTGGAGGCGCTCTGGGCGATGGTGGCGGCGGCCCTGCTGGCGCTGCTGCTGCACCTGATGTGGTTCCGGCGGGCGCAGCGGCTGGCCGCAGCCCTGGCGGTGATGGGCGCGGGTGACCTGTCGGTGCGCACCGGTCTGGATGGCAGCGATGAGCTGGCGCTGATCGGCCGCGCCGCCGACAAGATGGCGGTGCAGTTGCAGAACGACCGCGCGGTGGCGCTGCACATGAGCGACCTGGTCAACCGCTCGCCGCTGGTGGTGATCGAGTGGCGGTATGAGCCCGGATGGCCGGTGCGGTATGTGAACGACAACATCCGGCAGTGGGGCTATGAGCCGCAGCAACTGATCGAGAACCGCATCCGCTTTGCGTCCCTGCTGCACCCGGACGATGCGGCGTGGGTCGGGGACGAGGTGGACCGCTACCTGGCGCAGGGTCCGGACGAATACCGCCAGGAATACCGTGTCATGTGCGCCGACGGGCGTTGGGTCTGGGTGCATGACCACACGCGGCAGGAGCGCGATGCGCAAGGGCGGGTGGTCGCCATCAGCGGCATCCTGCTGGACATCACCGAACGCAAGCTGGCGCAGCAGGCGCAGCGCGAGCAGGCCGAGCTGCTGCGCCTGTTCTACGAGCTGCCCTTCATCGGCATGGCCATCACCTCGCCCGAATCCAAGCGCTGGCTGCAGGTCAACGACCGGCTGTGCGAGATCCTCGGCTATCCGCGCGAAGAACTGCTGAACCTGACCTGGTCGGAGATCACGCCGCCCGAGGACCTGACGCGCAACCTCACGCTGTTCGGGGAGCTGCTGGCGGGCCAGCGCGATGGCTACGAGTTCGAGAAGCGGTTCATTCGCAAGGACAGGTCGCTGGTGCACACCGAGATCAACGTGCGCGCCGTGCGCGCGCCGGACGGCGCCCTGCAGCGGCTGTTCACGACGGTGCAGGACATCAGCGAGCGCAAGCGTTACGAGCAGGAACTGCAGCACATGCAGGACCAGTTGCTCAAGGCCCAGCGCATCGGTCACATGGGCAGCTGGTCGCAGGACCTGGCGAGTGGCCTGTTCACCTGGTCGCCGCAGACGCATGTCATCCACGGAACCGATCCCTCGGAAGCCACGCTCAGCCTGGACCGGATCCTTTCGATCCTGCTGCCGGAGGACGCCGAGCGGGTCAATCGCGTCTACCGGCAGTGCATCGAGAGCGGCCAGCCCTACGACATTCGCTACCGCATCCGCAACCCGCAGCGCGGGGTGCGCCATCTGCACGTGCGCGGCGAGTTCGAGTGTGTGGACGGGCAGCCGGCGCGCAGCGTGGGCATGGTGCTGGACGAGACCGAGCTGGTCGAGGCACAACTGGAGCGGGACCGGCTGGTCTCGGTGCTGGAGGCCACGCCGGACATCGTGAGCATGGCCGACCTTCAGGGCCAGGTGTTCTATTTCAACCGGGCCGGGTACGAGACGCTGGGGCTCTCGCCCACCACGCCGCTCGCGGACGTGATCGCGCGCGTGCATCCCGAGTGGGCCGGCAGGAAGGTGCGGGAGGAGGGCATCCCCGCCGCCATCGCGCAGGGCCAGTGGATGGGCGAGACGGCGGTGTATGACGCCCAGGGCCGGGAGCTGCCGATGTCGCAGATGATCGTCGCGCACCGCAGTGCCGACGGGCAGGTTCAGTACGTCTCGACCATCCTGCGCAACATTTCCGAGCGCAAGGCCACCGAGGCGACCCTGAGGCGCCAGCGCGAGCAACTGGCCGAGGCCCAGGCGGTGGCGCACATCGGCAGTTGGAGCATCGAGATGCCGTCCGGCGCGGTGAGCTGGTCGGACGAGCATTTCCGGGTGCTGGGCTACGCGCCGGGCAGCGTCGCACCCAGCCTGGAGGCCTATCTCGATCGGGTGCATCCCGACGATCGCGCCTGGGTTCGCGAACACGTCGAACGGGACATGGCCCGCCAGGGCGGCGGTGTCAACCGGTTCGAGCACCGCCTGTTGACGCCGGACGGGGTGCGCTGGGTCGAAGAGCGTGCCGGGGTCGAGACGGATGGCGAGGGCAAGGTGGTCCGCGTCTACGGCACCAGCATGGACATCACCGAGCGGGTGCTGGCATCGCAGGCGGTGGTGGACCTCAAGGACATGCTGGAGCAGGCCGAGACGGTGTCGCTGCTGGGCAGTTGGGCGGCGGATGCGCAGACGCAGCGTCTGAACGTGTCGGCGCAGCTGTTCCGCAACCTCGGACTCGAGCCGTCGCCGCATCCGCCGACCGAGGCGCAGTACCTGGAACGCATCCACCCCGACGACCGTGCGCATGTCGCCGCCGACATGCAGACCATCCGGGACGGCGGGCCGCCCGAGGACCTCGTGTTCCGGACCAATCCCGAGCACGGACCGGTCCGCTGGATGCGGCGCACGGCACGGCGCATCGACCGCGACGGCGATGGTCTGAAACCGCGCTACATCGGCACGCTGCTGGACATCACCGAGTCGGTCCAGGCGGAGGAAAAACTGCGCCAGACCAACCACGAGCTGGAGCATCGGGTGGCCGAGCGCACGGCCCAGCTCAGCCAGGCCAACCAGGAACTGGAGGCGTTTTCGTACTCCGTGTCGCACGACCTCAAGGCGCCGCTGCGCGGCATCGATGGCTACAGCCAGTTGCTGGTCGAGGAGTACGGCGACAAGCTCAACGAGGAAGGCCGGCAGTTCGTGCGGCGCATTCGCCACGGCGTGCAGCAGATGGGTGAGCTGATTTCCGATCTGCTGGAGTACTCGCGCATGGAGCGGCGCGACATGGCTGCGGAGAAGGTGGCCGTGCGTGGCCTGGTGCAGCGCATCCTGGAAGGCTACGAAGCCGACATCGTGCGCCAGCAGGCGCAGGTGCAGGTCGAGATGGACGATTTCGAGCTGGCGCTGGACCGCGAGGGCATGGCGGTGGTGCTGCGCAACCTCATCGGCAACGCGCTGAAGTTCAGCCGCGACTGCAAGCCGCCGCAGATCCACATCGGTTCCCGCGAAGACGCGGGACGGCGCCTGCTCTGGGTGCGCGACAACGGCGTGGGCTTTGACATGCGCTACCACGACCGCATGTTCGGCATTTTTCAGCGACTGCACCGGGCCGAGGAGTTTCCGGGGACCGGCGTCGGTCTGGCCCTGGTGGCCAAGGCGGTGCAGCGCATGGGTGGCCGCGTCTGGGCCGAGAGCGCACCGGGCGCCGGTGCCACCTTCTATCTGGAGTTCCCGACATGATGAGCACACCGCTGCAGCCTCCGCCGATCCTGCTGGTCGAGGACAACCCGATGGACCTGGACCTGACGCTGCGCGCCTTCAGCCGCAAGCGCCTGACCAACCACGTGCAGATCGCGCGGGATGGCGAGGAAGCGCTGGCCTACATGGGCCGCTGGGCGGCCGGCGAGCCGTTGCCGGCGGTGATCCTGCTGGACATCAACCTGCC
This sequence comes from Hydrogenophaga sp., assembly GCA_016790705.1. Taxonomy (GTDB): domain Bacteria; phylum Pseudomonadota; class Gammaproteobacteria; order Burkholderiales; family Burkholderiaceae_C; genus Hydrogenophaga. The sequence continues at coordinate 11,363 of JAEUOT010000059.1, read as the reverse complement.
CAAGGTCAGTGGCCTGGAGGTGCTGCGCCAGCTCAAGGAAAGCGAGCAGTTCCGTCGCATACCGGTGGTGATCCTGACCTCGTCGCGGGAGGACCGCGACCTGGCGCAGGCCTACGACCTGGGCGTGAATTCCTACATCGAGAAGCCGGTGAACTTCAACAAGTTCATGGAGGTGGCCGAGCAGATCGAGCTGTACTGGTGCGTGCTCAACGAGCGTCCCAGCCGCTTCTGAGTCTCAGGCGGGCGGTGGCGCGGCCTCCGTCGCCGCTGCGGTTTCCGCCGCGATCAGCCGCCGGATGACGCTGCGCGAGCGCGTCCCGCCCGCATCGATGTTGAGCGCCAGCAGACGGCGCTCGGGGTGGGTGTCCAGGTTCTTCTGCTGGCGTTCGAGCATCTCGAGGTCCTCGGCGAAGATCCTGCCCTGGCCTTCCCGGATCTGGGCGGTCAGCGCCTCGTCCTGCGGATTGAACTTGCGCGCCATGCCCCAGAAGTAGTGCATCGAGCGGTCGGTCTCGGGGGTGATGAAGTCGATCACCTTGCTGTAGACCTTGTGCTCGGCCGGGGCGTCGTAGCCGCCGTGGCCGGCATGGGCCACGCCGACCTCGATGATCACGTGGCTCGGCGGCGTGAAGCGGCAGATCTGCCAGCGGTCCACCGGCACGTCGTCCGCCAGGCCGCGGGCGCGCAGCGCGGCGCGCCAGAACGGTGGGGCGGAGATGTTCTGCATGAAGCGGCTGGTCACCACTTCGTCACCGTCCGTGGTGGTGACGCAAGGGGTTTCGTCGATCTCCTTCTGGCCGATGCTGGTGGCGTGCACATAGGTTTCGTGCGTCAGGTCCATCAGGTTGTCGATCATCAGCCGGTAGTCGGCCTTCACGTGGTACAGGCCGCCGCCGTAGGCCCAGTCGGGATGGTTGTGCCATTCCATGTGCGGGATCAGGGCGGCATCCGCGCGGGCGGGGTCGCCCGGCCAGACCCAGACGAAGCCGTAGCGCTCCTCGGCGGGGTAGCTGCGGATGGCGGGAAATCCGCCGACCCGCTGGCCCGGCATCGCCACCGTCCTGCCATCGCAGCCCATTTCCAGCCCGTGGTAGCCGCAGACCAGCTTGCCTTCGCAGACGCGTCCCAGCGACAGCGGTGCGCCACGGTGGGGGCAGAAGTCCTCCAGCGCCGCCACCCGGCCCGCCTGCGCCCGGTAGAAGACCATGGGCCGGTTGCAGATGGTGCGTCCCAGCGGGGCATCGCCGAGTTCGCCAGCGGAGCAGGCGACATACCAGGTGTTGACGGGAAACATGGGGACTCCTCGGGTGGCCGACCGGTGGGTGGCATTCATTCAGTATGCTGAATATGAGAAATTCTAGTCAGGCGGCGGCAGGAAATCGAGGGGGTCAGGCTCCGGGATTACCCGATGGGGCGTCGCTGCCAAGCCCCACCAGTTTGTGGAGCAGGCGCAGCAGTTCGTCGCGCTCCTGCGCATCCAGCCGGTCGAGCAACTGCGCGTACATCGGCAGCACCCGCGGCAGCATCTCGGCCAGCACCGCCTCCCCCTCGGCGGTCAGTCGCAGGGCCCGCTGGCGGCGGGGCAGCAGCTCGCGCACGATCCAGCCCTTGGCATCGAGCCGGGAGGCGATGTCGGCGGTGGTCGAGGTGTCCAGCGCCACCTTCTCGGCCAGGGTGACCTGGTCGATGCCGGGCGCGTCCTGCAGGGCGCGCAACACGGCGTACTGCACCGGGGTGACCTGTCGGCCGTGGGTGTCATGGAAGGTCGACACCGCAAGCTGGTGGGCGCGACGGATCAGGTGGCCGGGCTCGGCCTGAAGGGGCAACACGGTCCGGGTTTCCGGGTTCACGATGGGATGGGCGGCGGGGAGCTGCCGCGATCTTACGCCCCCGCTCAGAGGTCCCGCAGCCGGTCGAGGGTGTGCTGGAAGTCCGGCGACTCGACCACCGAGAGCACGGCCAGGGCGTAGGAAGCCTCGGCGGCCGACTGGCTGAACAAGCGGCTGAGCATGCCCGGGCGCATCAACTGGTCGACGCGCGAACCGGGGGGCGCGGCATGGATGCGCGCCAGCACCTCGGCCAGCAGCCTGGGCGGTGTCCCTTTCGGAAAACCCAGGGTCTCGACAAAGCTCAGCGCGGGCGGGGTCGGGCGCTGCCAGGCGTTCTCAGGCTCCTGGGCCGGGCGTGCCTTGACGGGCGCGAGTCCGCCCCAGGCGGATTCGGTGAACAACTCCAGCGTCTGATGGGTCATCGGCGTTCGGTATCACTGAGGTGGTGTGTGGATATCGGCAATCTACAGGCGCCACTTCAGCAGACCCCTGTCAGGTCTGACAGTCAGCCCCCCGCGACGAGCCGCGCGGGACCGAGATCGGCCGCCGTCAGACCCTCGCCGGCAATCGGCCCCGGCAGCGGCATCCCGCGCAGCAGCGCGGCACAGGCCTCGCCCATCGCCGGCGCCGTCTGGATGCCGTAACCCCCCTGTCCGGCCACCCAGAAAAAGCCCTCGGCCTGCGTGTCGAATCCCCCGACCAGCCCGCCGTCGGCGACAAAGGAGCGCAGTCCCGCCCAGGTGCGCAGGGGGCGCGTAGCCTGCAGCGTGGTCATCTCGCCGATGCGGTGCATGGCCAGGGCGATGTCCAGTTCCTCGGGTTGCACATCCTGCGGCGGCACCGGGTCGGCGTTGGCCGGCGAACCCAGCAGCACGCCGGCGTCGGGCTTGATGTACCAGTCTTCGGCGGCGCCGAACACCAGCGGCCAGTCGCTGACCGCGAGGTCCGCCGGCGGCCGGAACACGAAGGCCGAGCGCCGCTTGGGCACCAGGCCGATGGGTGCTGCGCCGGCGAGCTGGCCCACCACCTCGGCCCACGCGCCGGCCGCATTGACGACCAGCGGCGCCTGCCAGCGGCCGTTGGGGGTCTGCACCTCCCAGACCGCGCCGTCGCGGCGCAACGCGGTCACCTCGGCACCACAGACCAGTTGGCCGCCATGGCGCCGCACCCCGCGCAGGAAGCCCTGGTGGATGGCGTGCACGTCCATGTCGGCCGCATCAGGCTCGTACACCGCGCCGGCAACGCACGCCGGCCGCAGCACCGGCACCCGGGCGCAGGCGGCGGCGCTGTCCAGTCGCTGCGCAAGTGGATTGATCGGCGAGAGCATCGCCCAGTGGGCCTCCAGCTCGGGCATCTGTTCGGGCGTGGCCACCATCATGGCGCCACGCGGCGAGAGCAGCGGGTGATCGGCAAAGCCCGGCGGCGGCGCGGTGTAGAAGGCCAGGCTGGCCCGCGTGAGCGCGCGCACCTGGGCCGAACCGTAGCTGGCCATGTAGAGCGCCGCCGAGCGGCCGGTCGAGTGGTAGCCGGGCTGGGATTCGCGCTCAAGCAGCACGACGCGCAGATGCGGCGCGAGCCAGTAGGCGACCGAGGCGCCCGCGATGCCGGCACCGATCACGACGACGTCGGTGCGTTGGGGAGAGTCGTTGAGGGAGGTCATGGTGTGCAGAAAAGCGGCGTGGCATCATGGCCCCACGCACCGGTGCATTGTCGGTGCGGGAACAGCCTGGAGGTCCACGCCATGATCAAGATCCTGATTCCGGTCGACGGTTCATCGCATGCGCTGCTGGCCGTGCATCACGCCATGCGCATGGTCCACGCAGGGCTGCGGGCGCGCTTCGTGGTCGCGAACGTGCAGGAGTCCGCGTCTCTGTACGAGATGGTGGTGGCGCACGACCCGGCCGTGCTGGAGAAGGTCAGCACCGAGGCGGGCCAGGACCTGATGCGGCCCGCGGTGGCGTTGCTGGAGTCGGCTGGCCAGAAGGTCGAGACCGAGGTGGCGACCGGCGACCCGGCCCATGTGCTGATCGAGATCGCCGAACGCCACGCCTGCGACGCGGTGGTGATGGCCGCCGGCACGGGCGGCGGCCTGCGCGCGGCGCTGCTGGGCTCGGTGACGCAGCACCTGGTGGATCACGCGCCGGTGCCGGTCACGGTGGTGCGCGACCCGGTGCCGCTGGCCGACGAGTGACCGCCGCCGGCGGGCAGCGCTGAGCGGGCTCAGGCCACCCGGAAGCGGCCGACCACCTCGACCAGCGCGCCCGACTGGCTGCGCACCGACTCCGCCGCCGCCGAGGACTGCTCGGCCAGCGCGGCGTTCTGTTGTGTTGCGCTGTCGAGGTCCCGCATCGCCTGGTCGATCTGCGCGATGCCTTCGCGCTGTGAACCAAGACCTCGCGCGAGTTCACCGGTCAGGACGGACACCTCTTCGACCGTGGCCACGACCTGCCGGATGGTGTCGCCCGTGGCGCCGACTTCCCGGGCGCCGTTTTCCACCTTGGCCACCGTGTCGCCGATCAGCGCGGCAATCTCTTTCGCGGCGGCGGCGCTTCGCTGCGCCAGGTTGCGCACCTCACCCGCCACCACCGCAAAACCGCGGCCCATCTCGCCGGCGCGCGCGGCCTCCACGGCGGCGTTCAGCGCAAGGATGTTGGTCTGGAAGGCGATGCCGTCGATCACGCCGTTGATGTCGGCGATCTTTCGGGATGAGGCCAGGATTTCGTCCATGCGTGCGACCGCCCGCTGGGCCGCGTTGCCGCCTCCGACCGCCAGCGAGCGGGCGCGGGTCGAAACCGATTCGGCCTCGTCCACCCGGCCGGCGCTGGATTGCAGCGAGACACTCAGGTCGCTGATGCCCGAGGCGGTCTGCTGCAGCGTGGCGGCCTGGCGCTCGGTTCGCACGGACAGGTCGTTGCTGCCCTGCGTGACCTCGCGCACGGCAACGTCCATCGCCGCCGAGCGGTCCCTGACCTGGGCCACCAGCTCGGCAAGGTTGCCGCGCATGGTGTCCATCGCGCGCGCCAGTTGTCCCATTTCGTCGTCGGTGTGCGGCAGACCGGCGCCCGAAAGGTCGCCTTGTGCGATGCGTTCGGCGGCTTCGACGACGCGGGCAATCGGCTTGAGGGTGGCCGCCCTGACCATGACGAAAACGCCCAGCAGGCAGGCCAGCGGCACGAAGGTCAGCACCAGGGTGGTCTTGCGGATGAAGCGGGTGGCTTCGGCCACGAGCGGTCCGAAACGGTCCGAGGCGGCACGCATCTGTGCCAGATCGGGCGCGGTCTGCGCGGCCAGTTCCGGCGTGAGGAATTCGCCGCCGGCAGCCCCCAACGTCTGTTCGATGCGCGTGGCGGCCGTGATGACGTTCTGCGGCTGGCGCAGGATTTCGCCGAAACCGATCAGCTCGAACGCCGCCTGTTCGACCGGGAACAGTTCCGACATCGCCTGTTCGGCCAGGGCCCGGGCCTTGCGCACGTTCTCGCCGAACGCCGCCTTCGACACGCTTTTCGATGACTTGCCACCGTCGAGCACCTGGTCGAGGGCATTGGAGGCCTGCATCACGACGCTGAGGTGGTCGCGTTCGAGGTGGTGGAACAGCGCGGCCTTGCCCATCAGGCGAATGCTCAGACCCATGCTCACGGTCATGAGGCCGGCCGTGACGAGGCCGAGCAGGAATTTTTGACGCAGGGTCAGTGCCATGGGGGTCCCTTCGGGTGGTGCTCGGTTGGCGGGGCAGGCCGGCATGGCCGTCCGCAATGGATCGGAACACTGTGCGGCAACTTGAATCACACGATGGCCCCATCAGCGCGCCGAAACGGGTGCATTCCTGGGCTTAGACCGCGATACGGGTGTGGTCTTTGGGTTCTACGAATTACGTTTAGAGAAACGTATTTACCAATAAGAAATTCTGAGCTACAGTACGCCCCGGACCAGAAGACCCGGCCGGCTGCGCTGCACCGGTGGAGACAACGAAGGAGCCATGCCACGATGGGCACGTACACCTACCCCAGCTTTCCCTACCGCGCCCCCGACGACCTCATGGCCGGGGCCCCGCAGCGCAAACCCCTGATCGTCATCGGCGCGGGTCCGGTCGGCCTGGCCGCCGCCATCGATGCCCGGCTGCAGGGACTGGAGGTGCTGTTGTTCGACGAGGAGGACAGCGTCTCCTTCGGCTCGCGCGCCGTCTGCTACGCCAAACGCGCGCTGGAAATTCTCGACCGCCTGGGTGTGGGCGACCCCATTGTCGACAAGGGCGTGAGCTGGAACGTCGGGCGCACCTTCATGCGCGAGGAAGAGGTCTACCGCTTCAACCTCGTGCCCGACGCCGGCCACAAGCGCCCGGGCATGATCAACCTGCAGCAGTACCACCTCGAAGAGGCGCTGGTGCACCGCGCGACCGAACTGGGCGCCGACCTGCGCTGGAAATACAAGGTGGCGGGCGTGACGCCGCTGGACGATGGCGCCCGCGTCAGCCTCGAAACCCCGGACGGCAACTTCGATATCGACACCGACTGGCTGATCGTGGCCGACGGCGCGCGCTCCAATGTGCGGCGCCAGCTCGGCCTGGACATCGAGGGTCACGTCTTCAAGGACCGTTTCCTGATCGCCGACGTGATCATGAAGGCCGACTTCCCGGCCGAGCGCTGGTTCTGGTTCGACCCGCCGTTCCACCCCAACCAGAGCGTGCTGCTGCACAAGCAGAGCGACAACGTCTGGCGCATCGACTTCCAGCTCGGCTGGGATGCCGACCCGGAAGAAGAAAAGAAGCCCGAGAAAATCATTCCGCGCGTCAAGGCCATGCTGGGTGACGAGCGCGAGTTCGAGCTCGAATGGGCCAGCATCTACACCTTCCAGTGCCGCCGCATGAAGAACTTCCGCCACGGCCGCCTGCTGTTCGTCGGCGATGCGGCGCACCAGGTCTCGCCCTTCGGCGCGCGCGGCGCCAATTCCGGCTTCCAGGACACCGACGACCTGCTGTGGAAGCTCGCGCTGGTGATGAAGGGCCAGGCGCCCGAGGCGCTGCTGGATACGTATGACGCCGACCGCACCTACGCGGCCGACGAGAACATCCGCAACTCCACCCGTTCGACCGACTTCATCACGCCCAAGAGCAAGGTCAGCAAGCTGTTCCGCAACGCCGCGCTGGAGCTGGCGCGCACCCAGCCGTTCGCGCGCAAGCTGGTCAACTCCGGCCGCCTCTCGGTGCCGGCCTTCCTGGTCCACTCGGCGCTGAACACGCCGGACGTCGATGCCTTCGAGGGGCAGATGGTCCCCGGCGCGCCGATGGACGATGCGCCGGTGCGCGTGGCCGGGCAGGATGCCTGGCTGCTCGACCAACTGGGCAACCGCTTCGTGCTGCTGGCCTTCGTCGACGACCCGGGCCAGCTCGAACCCGCACTGCGCGCCCAGGCCACGGCGCTGGCCGCCGGTCCGGTGCCGGTCGAGACGGTGCTGGTGACGCCACACGCCGGCGCCGCGACCGGGTTTGCCGTGATGCAGGACCGCGACGGCCTGTTCGCCCAGCGCTACGACGCCCGCCCGGGCACCAGCTACCTGATCCGGCCCGACCAGCACGTGGCCGCCCGCTGGCGCCGCGCCGACCTGGCCGCTGTGCGTGCGGCGCTGGCCCGCGCCACCGGGCAGGGTCTGAACGCCGCCGCAAAGCCCGAAGCCGTCGCTGCCTGAACCCGCCCAGGAGACCCCCATGCCATTGCAACTGCAACCCAACCTCGCCGAGCCCGGCCAGCGCTACTTCCGCGACTTCACGCCCGGCGACGATTTCTACGAGGCGCTGATCGAGGCGCACCGCGAACTCAGCGACGAACAGAGCGAGATGCTCAACGCCAAGCTGATCCTGCTGCTGGCCAACCAGGTCGGCGACATCTCGGTGCTGAAACAGGCACTGGCCATCGCCCGGGAGGGCGTCTGAACCCGGAACCCGCAAGGACCACAAGGAGACTTCCATGAACATCCGCAAGATCCACCACGTCGCCTATCGCTGCAAGGATGCCAAGACCACGGTCGAGTGGTACCAGAAGCACCTGGGCATGAACTTCGTGCTCGCCATCGCCGAAGACCAGGTGCCGTCGACCCACGCGCCCGACCCCTACATGCACCTGTTCATGGACGCGGGCGGCGGCAACATCCTGGCCTTCTTCGAGCTGCCGAACTCGCCCGAGATGGGCCGCGACCCCAACACCCCCGACTGGGTGCAGCACATCGCGCTGGAAGTCGACACCGTGGCCGAGCTCGAAGCGACCAAGGCGCGGCTGGAGGCGGCCGGCGTGCCGGTGGTGGGCGTGACCGACCACACCATCTTCAAGTCGATCTATTTCTTCGACCCCAACGGTCACCGCCTGGAGCTGGCCGCCAACACCGCCACGCCCGAGATGATGAAGAAGCTCGACGACGTGAAGTGGGACATGCTCAACGAATGGAGCCAGACCAAGCGCGCGCCCAAGCATGCGGCCTGGATGCACGAAAAAGAATTCGCCGCCAGTTGAAATTGGGGGGTGAATCACCCTCAAGTTTCGGTTTAGGTGGTCGAAAACCCCGGGGAACAGCGGAATAGTCTCTTCCGCTGGACCCATCGATAAGGGGTTTTGTCATGATGAGCATCAGTTCAAGCCAGTCCGTGAGCTGGCCAACCGCACCGCCTCAGCCCACAGCGCCGGTTCCGTCCGTGCACGCGGTCGGTTCGGCCCAGTCCTCGCGCGATGCACAAAACGATTCCGGCCGGAACGGTCAGGGATCGTCCCGGGGTGGCGCCGGTGTGCCGTCCACGACGGTCAGCCTGCGCTCGACCGAGCAGCAGCCCAAGACGGGCGCGCCCAGTGTCGACCCGGCGCCCCTGCTGCCACGCGATGGTTCCCAGGGCGAGTCCTCGTCGCTGGCCGACGAGGTGGCCCAGGCGCGCATCGAGGCCGAGCAGCGCAAGGCGGAAGACCAAAAGGCGCGCGAGAAGGCCGAACAGCGGGTGCCGCTGCAGGACGTGATCGCGACCGTGTGGAAGGCCAGTGCGGCCGTGGTCGAAGTGGTGCTGGGCCGCGACAGCGCGGAAGGCCTGACGGCCGGCGCCGCCGAAGGCGCGACCGCCTCGCCGGCCACGGGTGCCGCCCCCTCCGCGGCGGTCGCCACCGGCTCGGCCGCCAGCGAACCGCAGACCGCCGTCCAGGCCGAGCTGCCGGGTATCGAGCCCCTGCCGGCCGGCCTGCGCCGGGAGCAGGAACCGGTGGCCTACAACGAGCAGGGCGCCAGCAGTTGGGCGCCGATGGAAGCGGGCAGCCTGTTCAGCCAGCGGGTGTAAGCGGGATCAGGGCCCCGCTCGGGGCAGCAACAAAAAAGGCAGGTCATCGACCTGCCTTTTTTGTTGGACGCGGAGTGGTTGGCCGCTGGAGGGAGCGCCTGACCCTGCAAGGGTCAGGCCGCCTGCTTCAACTGGAAATGGCTCAGGGCCTTCTCGGTCAGATCGGCCTCGCGCAGCAGTTGCTGGCCCAGTTCGGCGGGGACCGTGTCCTCGGTCTGGGTGGCGATGTGCTCGATCTGGGCGGAGGTCTTCACCAGGGCGCGGAAGCCCATCAGCATCGCGGTGCCCTTGAGCTTGTGGGCGTTGTAGCCGATGGCCGCGCGGTCCGCGTCCAGCATCGCCTGTGCCAGCACGTGCACCGTGCCCTCGGGGGGCTCGAACAGCGTCTTGAGCAGCTCTTCCAGAGAGTCCTCCGGCATCATGTCCAGGATCTCGCCATAAGAGTCGCCGTCGATCAGTCCGACCGCCGCGTGGCTCAGGTCGGGCATGCGCACCGGCGCCTCGTAGGACGAGAGCGGGAACGGGCTGGTGCCACGGACCGACAGGGGCGTGATTTCCTCGACCGTCAGACCCGGGTCCTCCAGCAGACCGCACCGGCCCAGGGCGCGGCGCAGATCCTCGGCCTGCAGGGGCTTGCTGGTGAACTCGTTGACACCGACCTCCATGGCGCGCTTGCGGGTGTCGTTGACCACGTCGGCGGTCACCAGGATGACCTTGATCTGGGACACCGGCCCGTCGATCTTTCGGATGGCCTCGGTGGTTGCCAGGCCATCGAGCACCGGCATGTGGTAGTCGAGCAGCACCACGTCGAAGCTCTCGCGCTGCAGCAGTTGCAGCGCCTCCTGCCCGTTTTCGCAGAAGACGGCGTCGTGGCCCATCTTCTCCAGCAGGATGTTCATGTACTTGAGGTTGATCGGATGGTCTTCGGCCACCAGGATGCGCAGCTTGCGGGTCAGGCTGCTGAGCATCGAGACAGGGGCTTCCTCGACCGGCGCCTTGGTCTCGGGCAAATCGAGGTGAACGGTGAACACCGAACCGACGCCGGGCTGGCTGGTGACCTCGATGTCGCCGCCCATCATGCGGGCCAGGTTGCGGGAGATCTCCAGACCCAGTCCGGTGCCGCCGATGCGCCGGCGCAGCGAGTTGTCGGCCTGGTAGAAGCGGGTGAACAGCCGGTCCTGCGTCTCCTGGTCCATGCCCATGCCGGTGTCGCGCACGGTGAACATCACGCCGCTCTTGCCCGAGGGCGCGCGGGTGAGTTCGGCGATCACGCTGCCTTCGGCGGTGAACTTGATCGCGTTGTTGATCAGGTTGAACATGATCTGGCGCAGGCGGGTCGCGTCCGCCTCCACCCACTTGGGCAGGTCGGCGGCGGCGTAGACGTTCAGCTCCAGCCGCTTGTCGCGCGCCGCGACCTGCATCAGGCCGTCGACCTCGTGCACCACGCTGGGCAGGTGGATCGGCGCCACCGAGAGCTTGAGCGTTCCCGACTCCATGGTCGAGACGTCCAGGATGTCGTTGAGCACGCCCAGCAGATGCATGGCCGAGTCGCGCGCGGTGCCCAGGTAGTCGCGCTGCTGGCTGGTGAGGGTGGCGTTGTCCAGCAGGTTGAGCATGCCCAGCAGGCCCTGGAAGGGGGTGCGGATCTCGTGGCTCATGTTGGCCAGGAAGATGCTCTTGCCGTGGTTGGCGGCCTCGGCCGCGTTGCGTGCGACCTCGAGTTGTTCGCTCAGTTGCTTGAGCTCGGCGTACTGGCGCTGCTGGCGGCGGATGTGGCGGACCAGCAGGCCGACAAAGACCAGCATCACCAGGATCTGTGCCGAGGACAGGCCGATCACCAGCATGCCCTGCTGGCGAAGCTGGGTGTTGCGCTCGTCCAGATAGCGTGCGACCGCGCGGTTGGCCTCGCGGGTCAGTTCGCCCAGCAGCGGCTTGAGCGGTTCGACCGCACCGTCGAGCTGGTGCAGTTTTTCGGGGCTGGCCGCGAGAGCCACCGGATCGGCGAACAGCGGGTCGGCCAGCGCCGAGAACTCCTTGATCTTGGCCATCGAGGCCGTGTATTCGAACGACTTTTCAAGCAGGTCGCGGCGGGGAATCTTGGCCAGCAGGTCGATGCGGCTGAGGAAGACCTCGTAGCGCTCCTGCAGCTCATAGCCGTCGACCGGGGCGCTGGCCTGCAGCCCATCCATCACGGCGTGTTCCAGGCGGCCCAGCTCGCGTTCGAGCTGGTA
>JAEUOT010000049.1 GCA_016790705.1 Hydrogenophaga sp. | reverse complement strand
CTCGTCGTCCATGAAGAAGGTCTGCGCCACCGGGCCCGGGTCGGCCAGGCCGGTGGTCTCGATCACCACGCGCTCGAAGTCCAGTTCGCCCTTGCGCTTCTTCTGTGCCAGGTCGGCCAGGGTGGCACGCAGGTCGTCGCGGATGGTGCAGCAGATGCAGCCGTTGCTCATCTGGATGATGTTTTCCTGCGTGTCCGAGACCAGGATGTCGTTGTCGATGTTCTCTTCGCCGAATTCGTTCTCGATCACCGCGATCTTCTGGCCATGGGCCTCGGTCAGCACGCGCTTGAGCAGCGTGGTCTTGCCCGAGCCGAGGAAGCCGGTGAGGATGGTGGCGGGGATGAGCGACATGGCGGATTCCGAATGCAAAAAGCAGGCCGGGAGTGTAGTGCAGCCGTGTGACCCTGGCCTGTCTACAGCTTTTTCATCACCACCAGGCCCTTGAGGTACTCGCCCTCCGGGAATGCGGTGGTCATCGGGTGGTCACAGGCGCCGCCCAGACGCTCCAGGATGGCGCCGTCCACGCCCGCGTCGCTCGCGGCAGACGCCACGATCTTGTGGAACAGCTCGACGCCGATGCCGCCCGAACACGAGAAGGTGAACAGCACACCACCGGGGGGCAGCAGCTTGAAGGCCAGCCGGTTGATGTCCTTGTAGGCCCGGGCGGCCCGCTCGGCATGGGCCGCCGTGGGCGCGAGCTTGGGAGGATCGAGCACGATGGCGTCGAACTGGCGCCCCTCGGCCACGAACTGCCGCAGCGAAGCGTTGACGTCGGCATCCAGGAAGCTGGCGCGAGACAGGTCCAGACCATTGAGTGTGAGGTTTTCCCGCGCCTGCTCCAGCGCCGGGCCGGACGAGTCGATGCTGGTCACGTGCTCCGCCCCACCCGCCAGCGCCGCGACCGAGAAGCCGCCGGTGTAGCTGAAGCAGTTGAGCACCTGGGCGAACTTCAGTCGCTTGGCGTAGTCGTGCAGCGCCAGGCGGCTGTCGCGCTGGTCCAGGTAATAACCGGTCTTGTGGCCCAGGGCAATGTCCAGCCCCAGACGCCATCCGTGCTCCTCCAGCTCGAAGGCCGTGGGGCCATCGCCGCGCAGCCAGCCCGTGACCTCGGGCAGACCTTCCAACCCGCGGGCGCTGGCATCGGATCGCTCGTACAGACGCGGGCAGCCGGTCAGCTCCAGCAGTGCGTCGGCGATCACATCCTTCCAGCGCTCCACGCCCGCAGCGCCGAACTGCGCCACCAGGGTGTCGCCATAACGGTCGACCACCAGCCCCGGCAGGCCATCGGATTCGCCGTGCACCAGGCGCAGGCCGTTGCTGGCAATGCCCATGCGTTCGCGCAGGGCGATGGCGCGGCGCAGCGTGTCGCGGAAGTAGGCGGCGTCGATGCGCTGGCCCTGGTCGAAGCTCCAGGCGCGCACACGGATCTTGGAACTGGGCGAATAGGCGCCCCAGGCAAGGAACTCGCCTTCGGCACTGTCCACGCGAACGGTTTCGCCGGGGTCACCGCCGCCCTTGGCGATGGCGCCGTCGAACACCCAGGGATGGCGGCGCTGTAGCGAGCGCTCTTTGCCCGGCTTGAGTCGAATCGTTTTCATCTGGATATTGTCCCCCCGCGCCGAGGGACGGACGCTCCCCCCGCGCCGCCTTCGGCGTCACCCCCCAGGGGGCGATGCGTGTGGCCCGGCGGAGCCGGTTCCACCGCGCCCTCGGTGGGAGGCACTTTCGCCGTCAGCTGGCCTTGTCCGGCGGTTTGCGCGCCTTCGCCCTGGGATGGGCGGCGTCGTAGGCCTTGGCGAGGTGCTGGAAATCGAGCCGGGTGTAGACCTGCGTGGTGCCAATGCTGGCGTGGCCTAGCAATTCCTGCACCGCCCGCAGGTCGCCGCTGCTCTGCAGCACGTGGCTGGCGAACGAGTGGCGCAGCATGTGCGGGTGCACCGGCGTCGACAGGCCGGCCAGCATCGAACGGCGCTTGAGCCGCACCCGGATGTGCTGGGGCGTCAGGCGGGTGCCGCGCTGGCCGATGAACAGCGCCGGATCGTCCTTGGCCCAGGCCGGGCGCTGCGCCAGCCAGCGCTCCAGCGCGGCCAGCGCCGCACGCCCGACCGGCACGCTGCGGCGCTTGGACCCCTTGCCCAGCACATGGGCCTCACCTTCCTGCACATCGATCCACCCTCGCGCCGTGCCGCTGGCGGCCACGTCCAGCCCGACCAGCTCGCCGATGCGCAGGCCGCTGCCGTAGAGCAGCTCGGTGATGCAGGCGTCGCGCGCCTCCAGCCCCGGATCGTCGCCCTCCTCCACGTGGGAGGCCAGTTGCACCGATTCGTCGACACCCAGCGCCTTGGGCAGCGGCTTGCCCGCCTTGGGCGCGCGCACGTCCTGCACCGGGTTCTGGCTGACCAGCCCCTGGCGGCCCAGCCACACATAGAAGCCCCGCCAGCCCGAGAGGATCAGCGCAATGCCGCGGGCGCTGCGGCCGGCGCTGTGCATCTGCGCCACCCAGCGCCGGACGTGGGCGCTCTGCACCTGCCGCAGGCCGACCCCGGCCGCCTCGGCGCTCTGCGACAGGCGCACCAAGTCTGCGGTGTAAAGCGTCACCGTACGCTCGGCCAGGCGTTTGTCGATCCTGACGTGCGACAGGTAGGCCTGAACCAGCGCCCCGTCGTCCGAACCGGCGCAGATCGGTTGTGCCGCGCCGCCGTTCATCAGATCGCGCGGTTCAGGGACGCAGGCGCGACAGCGCAGCGGCCGTCAGCTCACCCATGCGTTCGAGAAACTCGGTGCCCATGTCGGGCGTGAACCGCTGGGCATCGGGCGACCCCAGCACCAGCAAACCGAAGGCTTGCGCGCTGTCATCGCCGCGCAGCGGGATCAGAGCCAGCGACGCCACCGCCCCCGGATCGATGAGCCACCCTGCGGCCTCAAGACCGGGGTTGGCGCCGCAATAGGGTCGCTGCAGCGACGTCGCGAAGGCCTGCACATCCTCGCTTGCGCCCTGGGCGTAGTCCTGCCCCGCGAAGTCATCAGCGACATCCCAGAGCTTGACCGCCACCTGCGGCACGTTGAACTGTGCGGCCATCTCGCGGGCCGCCACCAGCGGCAGCTCCTGCGTGTCGCGCGTGAGCAGCAACTCGCGCGTCCAGCGGTGCAGCCGTTCGGCAATCGCCGTGTTCTCCTGCCCGTGGCGAATCATCTCGGCCGAGCGCAGCTCGAGCCCCTTGATCTTCTCGCGCAGCATCTCCGCCTGGCGCTCCTGCAGGCTGACCGCACGCTGGCTGTGCGGGCTGCTCAGTTGCACGGTCGCCAGCACACCGGCGTGGCGCTCGAAAAAGTCCGGCGTGTTCGCCAGGTAGTTGGCGATGTCGTCCTCGGTGATCGGGGGAATGGTCGGTTCGCTCATGTCGGTCTCTCGGTGATCTCGGCTCAGGGTCAGGCCAGTTCTGGCAGTTCGATCTCTCCCTCGAACACCGGTGTGGCCGGTCCGGTCATGAAGACCGAATCGTCGTGCGCGGCATTGTCACGCCATTCGATGGTCAGGCGCCCGCCGCGGGTGTCGACATCGACCTTTGCATCCAGCAGACCCAGCCGAATGCCGGCAACCACCGCGGCACAGGCCCCGGTGCCGCAGGCCAGGGTCTCCCCCACGCCGCGCTCATACACACGCAGGCGCACATGCGAGCGGTCGACCACCTGCAGGAAACCGGCGTTCACCCGCGCCGGGAACTGCGCGTGGCGCTCAATCTGCGGGCCCCAGGTCAGCACCGGCGCCGTGTCCACGTCGTCGACCAGTTGCACCGCGTGCGGATTGCCCATCGACAGCACCGCCACCGACGCCACGTCGCCACCACCCAGCGGCAGCGGCCAGCGTTCGAAGTTGCCCATGGCCTGCGGCACCAGGGCCGCCGGATCGAAAGGCACGCGTGCCAGATCGAACACCGGCGCCCCCATGTCGACGGTCACCCGGCCGTCGGCATTCATGGACAGGCTGATCTCGCCGTTCTTGACCTTGACCCGCACCGGGTTCCGGTCCGTCAACCCCTTGTCGCGCACATAGCGCACGAAGCAGCGTGCGCCGTTGCCGCAGTGCTCGACCTCACCGCCGTCGGCGTTGTGGATCACGTATTCGAAATCGACCGAGGCCGACGACGCCGGTTGCACCGACAGGATCTGGTCGGCGCCGACGCCGAAATGGCGGTCGGCCAGGAAACGGTACTGGGCCGCGCTCAGGCCCAGGCGCCCGCGCGTCTCGTCGAGCACGACGAAATCGTTGCCCGCGCCCTGCATCTTGGTGAATCTCACTCGCATGGTCCGATTATCGGCCCACATCGGTGCGCCGCAGTCCGGTGCACCGGCACTGTCCCGGCACAGCCCGGCGCCCCGCAGACGGGCTTGCGCACAAAGCCGGTGCTTTTTTGTATGCAATTTCGTGCGGATTGCATACAAAACGCGGCCGGGCGGCTGGCACGGCTCCTGCAAGACAGTCCGTATGGACGTCACTTCCGCACCCGTTCCCGCCGCCGTCGAACTGATCGCCCTGACCAAGCAGTACGGTCCGGGCGCGACCGCGGTCGATGCCATCGACCTGCGCATCGAGGCCAACAGCTACTGCTGCCTGCTCGGCCCCTCGGGCTGCGGCAAGAGCACGACGCTGCGCATGATCGCCGGCCACGAGAGCACCACCAGCGGCGACATCCTGCTGGAGAACCGCAACATCACCGCCCTGCCCGCCGCGGCGCGCGGCACCGCCATGATGTTCCAGAGCTTCGCACTGTTCCCGCACCTTTCGGCGCTGGACAACGTCGCCTTCAGCCTCAAGATGAAAGGCGTCGCCAAGGCCGAGCGCCACGCCCGTGCACAAGACCTGCTCGAACGCGTGGCCATGGGCCATCTCGCGCAGCGCAAGCCAGGCGAACTCTCCGGCGGCCAGCAGCAGCGCGTGGCGCTGGCGCGCGCCCTCATCACCCAGCCGCGCGTGCTGCTGCTGGACGAACCGCTGTCGGCGCTCGACCCCTTCCTGCGCATCCAGATGCGCGCCGAGCTGCGCCACTGGCAGCGCGAGCTGGGTCTGACCTTCATCCACGTCACGCACTCGCAGGAAGAGGCGATGGCGCTGGCCGACACCATGGTCGTGATGAACCACGGCCGGATCGAGCAGGTCGGCCCGCCCCACGCGGTCTACAACCGCCCGGCCAGCGAATTCGTCGCCCGTTTCATGGGCGGCCACAACGTGCTGCGGACCAGTGCCGGCAAGGTCGCGGTGCGCAACGACCACATCCGCCTGGCACCGGCCGGCAGCACCGGCTGGACCGCCACCGTCAGCGATGTCGAGTACCAGGGCACCTATGTGCTGCTGGGCCTGCAGCTCGACGGCAGCGAGCCGAAGGACAGCGCGGTGTCGGTGATGTTGTCCGAAGCCCGTTTTGTCGAACAACCCCTGGCCACCGGCGACCGTGTCGACCTCGGCTGGGACCCTGCACAGGCCCACGCCCTGGCCGCCTGAGCCCTTTTCCGTTTCCCCTCCCCTCCGCCAAACCACCCTAGGAGTTCTCCATGTCCGATTCCACCGATCCGAAATCCGGCGCCGAAGGCATCTCGCGCCGCAGCCTGCTGCAAGGCACCGCCGGCATGGCCGGCATCCTCGCCAGCGGCATGGCCCCGTCCGTGCACGCCGACGAGAAGATCACCCTGCGTTACCTGGGCACTGCGGTGAACCAGGACAAGGCGATCGCCGAGAAGTTCGAGAAGGACACCGGCATCAAGATCCAATACGTGGCCGTGACCACCGACGACGTGACCAAGCGCGCCGTCACCGCGCCCAACAGCTTCGACCTGATCGACACCGAGTACTTCTCGCTCAAGAAGATCGTGCCCACCGGCAACCTCAAGGGCATCGACAGCAAGCGCATCAAGAACGCCGACAAGATCACGCCCCTGTTCACCAAGGGCGAGATCGGCGGCAAGAAGGTCGGCGACCAGGGCACGGCACCCAAGAAGGTGATGTACCTCGAAGGCGAGAAGAGCAAGAAGTTCTCGGCCACCCCCACCCAGTTCATGACCCTGATCCCCACGGTCTACAACGCCGACACGCTGGGCATCCGCCCCGACCTGATCAAGCGCCCGATCGAGAGCTGGAAGGAACTGCTCAACCCCGAGTTCAAGGGCAAGGCCGCGATCCTGAACATCCCGTCGATCGGCATCATGGACGCCGCCATGGTGGTCGAGGCCATGGGCATCCACAAGTACGCCGACAAGGGCAACATGACCAAGGCCGAGATCGACCTGACGATCAAGACCCTGATCGAGGCCAAGAAGGCCGGCCAGTTCCGCGCACTGTGGAAGGACTTCAACGAGTCGGTCAACCTGATGGCCTCGGGCGAAGTGGTGATCCAGTCGATGTGGTCGCCGGCCGTGACCGCTGTGCGCACCAAGGGCATCGACTGCGTCTTCCAGCCGCTCAAGGAGGGCTATCGCGCCTGGGCCGCCGGCTTCGGCGTGCCGGCCACGCTCTCGGGCAAGAAGCTCGACGGTGCCTACGAGTTCATCAACTGGTTCCTCGACGGCTGGGCCGGCGCCTACCTCAACCGCCAGGGCTACTACAGCGCCGTGCTGGAAACCGCCAAGGCCAAGATGGAAGCCTACGAGTGGGCCTACTGGATGGAAGGCAAGGAAGCCACCCAGGACATCAAGAGCCCCAACGGCGACCTGCTGGCCAAGAAGGGCGCCAAGCGCGACGGCGGCAGCTACGAGCAGCGCATGGGCGGCATCGCCTGCTGGAACGCGGTCATGGACGAGAACGAGTACATGGTCAAGAAGTGGAACGAGTTCGTCGCCGCCTGACGACCCAGCCCATCTGAAACCATGAGCACGAACACCGCCGTGACGGCCCCCGTCACCGACAGCCCCAACCGCACGGTGCCCGCCTGGTGGCAGGCCACGCCGTACACGCTGGTGTTCGTGCTGTTCTTCCTGATCCCGCTCGGCCTGGTGCTGATGGTCAGCTTCTGGGACTTCAACGAGTACGAGCTGATCCCGGCCTTCACGGTCCGCAACTACCTCTCCATCTTCGAGGGCTGCTCCGCACTCACCGAACACGGTGATTTCTGCGTCACGCTCTCGACCTACCTCTCGACGCTGAAGTTCAGTTTCCTGGTCTGGCTGATCACGCTGGTGCTGGGCTTCGCCGTGGCCTATTTCCTGGCCTTTCACGTACGGTCCTCTGGCATGCAGACCGCACTGTTCGTGCTCTGCACCGTGCCCTTCTGGACCTCGAACGTGATCCGCATGATCTCGTGGGTACCGCTGCTGGGCCGCAACGGCCTGGTCAACCAGACGCTGCAGGGCATCGGCCTGACCGAACAGCCCGTCGAGTGGCTGCTGTTCTCCGATTTCTCGGTGGTGCTGGCCTTCGTGCACCTCTACACCATGTTCATGATCGTGCCCATCTTCAACAGCATGATGCGCATCGACCGCAGCCTGCTCGAAGCGGCCAGCGACGCCGGGGCGAGCGCCTGGCAGACGCTGTGGAACGTGATCGTGCCGCTGTGCAAGACCGGCATCATCATCGGTTCGATCTTCGTCATCACCATCGTCATGGGCGACTTCGTGACCATCGGCGTCATGGGCGGCCAGCAGATCGCCTCGGTCGGCAAGATGATCCAGGTGCAGACCAGCTACCTGCAGTTCCCGCTGGCCGCAGCCAACGCCGTGATCCTGCTGGCGGTGGTCCTCATGATCATCTGGGGTCTGACCCGGCTGGTCGACATCCGCAAGGAGCTGTGACCATGCAGGCACGCGTTTCCGATGCAAGGGCCGCCGGCTTCTGGCCGCTGGCCGCCGTGTTCGCCCTGTTCGTGCTGTTCATGTACGGACCGATGTTCGTGATCTTCGTGCTCTCGTTCCAGGGGCCGGAGGGCGGCCTCACGTTCCCGATGCGCGGCTGGTCGCTGCACTGGTTCGAGCAACTGGCCGAGGGCCTGGGCACGGTGGACATCGGCGCGGCCTTCACGCGCTCGCTGATGCTGGGCAGCGTGGTGATGCTGCTCACCGTGTTGTGCTCGGTGCTCGCGGGTCTGGCGTTCCGCAAGAAGCTGCGCGGCGGCAACGCGCTGTTCTACGTCACCGTGGCCAGCCTGATCATGCCGTCCATCATCGTCTCGCTGGGCATCGGCCTGCAGTTCCGCCTGCTCGACGGCGGCATCAAGCACCTGCTCGAAGCGGTGGGCGCCACGACCACGCTGGAGGAGTACGGCACCGCGCTCGGGCTGTTCACCTCCGCCTTGGGCGCGCACCTGACCTGGACCCTGCCGTTCGGCCTGCTGATCATGTTCGCGGTCTTCAACCGCTTCAACCCGGCCTATGAAGAAGCCGCACGCGACCTGGGCGCCACCCCCTGGCAGACCTTCCGCCACGTGGTGCTGCCGCTGATCGGCCCCTCGGTCGTCGGCATCGGCATGTTCGGCTTCACCCTGAGCTGGGACGAGATCGCCCGCACCTCGCAGGCCATCGGCGATGTCAACACCCTGCCGCTGGAGCTGCAGGGCCTGACCTCCACCGTCACCACGCCCGCCATCTATGCGCTGGGCACGGTGACCACCGTGGTGTCGTTCGCGGTGATGGGCATCACCGTCGGCCTGGCGATGTGGCTGAAGAAAAAATGACAGCCAAGGCGACGCCGCTCTCCGACCAGGCGATCTACGAGCGCATGGTCTCGGCGATCCTCGACCACCAGTTGCCGCCGGGCACCAAGCTGGTGGAAGACCGGCTGGCCGCGGCGTTTGGCGTCTCGCGCACCCGCATCCGGCCGGTGCTGGTTCGGCTGGCCAACGAGAAAGTGGTCACGCTCACACCCAACCGGGGCGCGGCGATCGCCGAGCCCAGCGAAGCCGAGGCGCGCGAGGTGTTCGAGGTGCGGCGCATGATCGAGCCGCTGCTGGTCGAGCGCTTCATCGGGCGCGCCACCGCCAGCCACATCCAGGCGCTCAGGAACTGCATCCGCGACGAAGAGGGGGCGCGCAAGGCCGGCGACATGCGGCGCGCCATCCGGCTGTCGGG
>JAEUOT010000023.1 GCA_016790705.1 Hydrogenophaga sp. | reverse complement strand
GGCAATCGACAGACCCATCACGGCCGCGAACTGGCGATAGATGTTGCCGACGGACCCGCTGAAGAAGGCCAGCGGCACGAACACCGAGATCAGCACCACGGTCACGCCGATGATGGCGCCCGAGATCTGGCCCATGGCCTTGCGCGTGGCCTCCAGGGGTGGCAGGCCTTCCTCGCTCATGATGCGCTCGACGTTCTCGACCACCACGATGGCGTCGTCCACCACGATGCCGATCACCAGCACCATGCCGAACATGGTCAGCACGTTGATCGAGAAGCCCATGGCGAGCAGGCCAGCGAAGGTGCCCAGCAGCGCCACCGGCACCACCACGGTCGGGATCAGCGTGTAGCGCCAGTTCTGCAGGAACAGGAACATCACCAGGAACACCAGTGCCACCGCTTCGATCAGCGTCTTGGCCACTTCCTGGATCGAGATCTTCACGAACTTTGAGCTGTCGTAGGGAATCGTCCAGCTCATGCCCTTGGGGAAGAATTTCTCCAGCTCGGTCATCTTGGCGCGCACCGCGTTCGCGGTCGCCAGTGCGTTGCCGCTGGGCGCCAGTTGCACGCCGATGCCGGTCGAGGGCTTGCCGTTCAGGCGCGCCGAGGTGGCGTAGGCCTGGGCGCCGAGTTCGATGCGGGCCACGTCCTTGAGACGAACGGTCGAGCCGTCGCCCTTGGCCCTCAGCACGATGTTGCCGAACTGCTCGACACTGGAGAGCTGGCCATTGACCACCACCGTGGCGGCGATCGACTGGCCGGCCACATTGGGCAGCGCGCCGATTTCACCAGCAGAGACCTGCGCGTTCTGGGCGCGGATGGCGTTGGTCACATCATTGGCGCTCAGGTTGAAACCCAAGAGCTTGGCGGGGTCGATCCAGATCCGCATGGCGCGCTCGGTGCCAAACAGTTGGGCCTGTCCGACGCCGGGCAGGCGCTGGATCTCCGGCACCACGCTGCGCGAGGCATAGTCGCCGAGCGCCACGGGATTCCAGGCCGGATCGTCCGAGGACAGGATCGCGAACAGCAGGAAGTTGCTGCGCGACTTGTCCACGCGCACGCCCTGCTGCGTCACCGCCGACGGCAGGCGCGGCGTGGCACGCGAAAGGCGGTTCTGCACATCCACCTGCGCCAGGTCGGGATTGGTGCCGGGCTGGAAGCTCAGCGTGATACTGCCGGTGCCGTTGGCCTGCGCCACCGCTTCCATGTAGATCAGGCCGGGCGAGCCGTTCATTTCCTGCTCGATCACCGACAGCACACTGTCTTCCAGCGTCTTGGCCGACGCGCCCGGGTAGGTCGCGCTGATCACGATGGACGGCGGCGCCACCGGCGGGTACTGAGAGATCGGCAACTGCGTGATCGACACCGCACCCGCCACCATGATGAAGAGCGCAATCACCCACGCGAAGATGGGGCGCTCGATGAAGAACTTGGCCATGTCGGGCGTTCCTTACTTGGCGGGGGCCGCGTCGGCCTTGCCTTCGGCTTTCGCCTCGGCGGATTTGGCGTCTGCGGGTTTGCCTCCGGGTGCGCCACCCGGCGTCCAGGGGACCGCCTTCACCGGTGTGCCCGGCGGCAGCATCTGCACCTTCTGGAAGCCGTCGACCATCACCTGCTCGCCGGCCTTCAGACCGTCCAGAATCACCCAGCGGCCGCCCTGCTGGCCACCGACCTTGACCGGACGCTGCTCGATCTTGCCGTCGGCACCGACCACCTTGACCGAGTCGCCCTGGGCCGAACGGGTCACCGCCTGCTGCGGCAGCGCGATGGCGTTGCTGGCCACCGCCTGCTCCAGCCGGACCCGCACATACAACCCCGGCAGCAGCGCACCACCGGGGTTGGGCACCTCGGCACGCAGCGTCACCTGACCCGTGGTGGCATCGACCGTCAGATCGGAGAACAGCAGCTTGCCGGGTCGGGCGTATTCGGTCCCGTCATCGAGCACGACCTTGACCGCCGCCGCGCCCTGTCCGGCGCCCTTGAGCTGCCCCGCCTCCATCGCACGCTTGAGCTTCATGGCCTCGGAAGCCGACTGGGTGAAATTCACATACAGCGGATCGACCTGCTGGATCACCGCCAGCGCGGTGGCTTCGCCTTGTCCGACCAGCGCGCCTTCCGTCACCAGCGCCCGGCCGATACGGCCAGAGATCGGCGCGGTCACGGCCGCGTAGTTGAGGTTGATGCCTGCGGTCTGCACCGCTGCCTTGGCCGCTGCGACGTCGGCCTCTGCCGCCTTCTGGGCCGCCACAGCGCTGGTGTAGTCCTGCTGGCTGATGGCGTTCTCGGCGATCAGCGGCTTGTAGCGCTCGGCCACCGCGGTCGTGTTGGCCAGATTGGCCTGCGCCCGCGCCAGTGAGGCCTGCGCGCTCTGCAACGAGGCCTGGTAAGGCGCGGGATCGATGCGGAACAGCGCCTGCCCCGCCTTCACGTCGCTGCCTTCCTTGAACAGTCGCTGCTGCAGGATGCCGGCGACGCGCGCGCGCACCTGCGCCACCCGGCCCGCCTCCAGTCGCCCCGGCAATTCGGTCTGCAGGCCAACGTCGCCAGGCTGCACCGTGACCACACCCACCTCGGGCATCGGCATGCCACCACCGGGAGCACCGCCGGCAGCAGGCGCGTCGGACTTGCCACAGGCGGCCAGCGCAGCCACCAATGGCAACACCAGCGCCACCCGACGCAGGCCGACGGCCCGCGGGGCTGCAGCCAGCCGTTGCGATGAGGAAGGAAAATGGAGGACGGACATGAAAGACCTCATGGACGACAGAAGGGGTGACGGGCGGGTACGCAAGGCGTCTGCGCACCAAGACCCTTGAAGGAGTGGCAGTATACATACAGACACGAATGTATGTATATTCGTGGGGTTTCTGATCACACCGCCTGACATGGTCCGCCGAACCAAAGCCGATGCCCAAGCCACCCGCCAGAGCCTGCTCGACGCGGCCGAGGTGCTGTTTCTCGCCCGAGGTGTGTCGGGAACGTCGCTCAATGACATCGCCGTCGCGGCCGGCACCACGCGTGGCGCCATCTACTGGCATTTCAAGGACAAGGCCGATCTCTTCAACGCGATGATGGAGCGCGTCACCCTGCCGATGGAGCAGGCGATGGCGGAAGCCGAGGCGGTCCAGCCCCCGTTGCAGCGGCTTCGCACATCGGTCCTCGCAGCGCTGCACACCACCGCCACCGACGAGCAGGCCCGGCGCGTGTTCCAGATCGCCACCCAGCAGGTCGAGTTCAACGGCGAGATGCTGGCGGTCCGCGAACGCAAGCTGATGTGGAGAGACGCCTACCATCGCCAGCTGACGCGGCAGTTCAGGGCCGCCGCGACGGAAGCTGGCATCACCTTGCCGGCCGGAGCACCTCAGGCGGCACAGGGACTGCAGGCCATCCTCTCGGGTCTGCTGCACGACTGGCTGCTCTCACCCGACGCCTTCGACCTGGTGCGGGTGGGCGTGCAGACCGTGGACGCCTATCTGGCCGGACTGGGGTTTGCGCCCCCCAGGCGCGCCACCAGGGTGCCCAGGGCAAAGGCGCACAAGGTCCCGAGCAGCACGCCCATCTTGGCGGCATCGGCGGCCGCGCTGCCCGGCGGAAAGGCCAGGGTCGCGATGAAAAGGGCCATGGTGAAACCGATCCCGCAAAAACACGCCACCGGCACGTAATCGCGCAGGCGCATCCCCTCGGGCAGACCACCGCCGACGCGACTGGCCACCCAGGTTCCCAGCAAGATGCCCACCGGTTTGCCCAGCAACAGTCCCGCCGCCACGCCCAGCGTCACCGGTTGCACAAGCATGTCCCAGGAAGCGCCTCCCAGCGGCACCCCCGCGTTCACGAGGCCAAACAGCGGCAGGATCAGCCAGCTCACCCAGGGCTTGAGCACGTGGTCCAGCTTTTCGGCCGGGCTGTTGCCATCCTGTGAAGCCGGCAGGAACAACCCCATGACAACACCGGCCAGCGTCGCATGCACCCCGGACTTGAGCACGCAGACCCAGAGAAACAGGCCCACCGCGACATAGGGCCAGATGCGCTGCACGCGCAGACTCGACAGCACGAACAGCGCCCCCACGCCCACTGCGGCGAAGCCCAGCATGCCCTTGCTCAACTGGTCGGTGTAGAACAGCGCGATCACGATGATCGCGCCGAGGTCGTCGATCACCGCCACTGCCGTGAGAAAGGCCAGCAAGGGCCCTCGCATGCCCGGCGCTGCCAATGCCATCAGCCCGATGGCGAACGCGATGTCCGTCGCCGCCGGAATTGCCCAGCCGGCGAGGTTGGGCGGTTGCCCCCAGTTGATCGCCACAAAAATCAGCGCCGGCACCGCCATGCCGCCCACCGCCGCGCCCAGCGGCAGAACCCGCGCCTGCGGCGTCGCCAGCGCGCCGTGCTGCCATTCGTGCTTGATCTCCACCCCGACCAGCAGGAAGAAGATCGCCATCAGGAAATCATTGATCCACAGCTCCAGCGGCTTGGCCAGCACCCAGTCGCCGACACCGACCTGCAGCGGCAGCGCCAGCAGGTGGTGGGCCTCCTGCGCCAGCGGGCTGTTCATCACGGCCATGCCGAGCACGGCGCTGCCTGCGAGCAGCAGGCCATCACGTTGCGCGTTGTTCATGAAGGCATGTTAAGGGCTGCCACGGTGTCGACTGTGGTCAGAGGACATTCCCAGCGCCATGCGGGAACCCGCCCCGACCACCGCACCGACCGCCCAGAACACGCCGGCCGTGCCGACCACCACACCCGCGGAACCGAACAGCAGCGGCATGAGTACCGACGAACCGTTGATCGCCATCGAGCGCAGGCCGAGCGCTTCGCCATGGCGATGGTGCGGCGTGATCTGGTGCAGCGTGCTCATCACCATCGGCTGCACCGAGCCCAGCGCGAAGCCGAGCAGCACCGACAGCAAGCCCATCAGCCACGCCGTCTGCACCAGCGGATAAAGCCCGAACAGCAGCGCTGTCGCCACCATGGCGCCCCCGATCACACGCCCCTCGCGCAGATGGTCCGACACCCACGGCATGACCATGCGAACCACAGTGGCCGCGATCGCGAAGGCGCCCAGGATGGAGCCGATCACCGTCGCCGACAGCCCACGCTCATGGCCGATCACCGGTACCACGAAGGTGTGTACGTCCCAGCACGACGCCAGCAGCCAGTTGATCAACAGAAGCCGGCGGAACGCCTGGTCGTGCAGAAGGTCCCAGGACGAACCCCTGGAATGCCCTTCCGGTGTGGGCACCCGGGCGTGTTCCTTCACGCCGGCGACCGCGAACCAGGTGAACAACGGCAGCACCGCCAGCATGGCGTAGGCCGCCCGGAAGCCACTGGCATCGATCAGCAGACCCGAAAGGAACGGCCCGAGAAAATTGGAGATCGACGGCCCGATCGCCAGCCAGCTGAACACCTGGCGCAGCTCGCTGGCGTCCTGCGCCATGCGGCCGACGTGGCGCTGCAGCGCAATCACCGTCAGCCCCGAGGCCGCACCGGTCAGCAGCGCCGCACCACACAGCACCGCGAATGTGGGCCATGCTGCGGCCAGGGCATTGCCCAGCACAGCCGACACCACCGCCAATTGCACCGGACGGCGCATGCCATGGCGGTCGGTGAAACGCCCGGCGGGCAGCGCGAGGAACACCTGAGACAGCGCGAACAGCGCCAGC
Source organism: Hydrogenophaga sp. (assembly GCA_016790705.1). GTDB lineage: Bacteria > Pseudomonadota > Gammaproteobacteria > Burkholderiales > Burkholderiaceae_C > Hydrogenophaga. The sequence goes on along the minus strand of JAEUOT010000023.1, from coordinate 120,233 downwards.
AACAGCCCGACCGCGGCCGGGCTGTACCCCGCGCGCAGTGCCATCAGCGGGGCTGCCATGCGCAGCCCAGTCATGGCCGCGTGCAGGCAGATCTGCGCGCCGATCAGGCGGGTGAGTGTGGAGCGGATGCGCTGGGCCAAGCGGGCGGGCGGGACCGGTCAGCCAATAAGGTGGTGCTGCGCGACATAGACCAGCGCACCGGCCAGGTAACCGACCAGCGCCAGCCCACTGATCTTCTTGACGTACCAGAAGAACTGGATGCGCTCCAGCCCCATCGCGGCGACCCCGGCGGCCGAGCCGATGATCAGGATGGAGCCGCCGGTGCCAGCGCAATAGGCCATGAACTCCCAAAGGAAGCTGTCGGCGGGGTACGTGTCCAGGCTGTACATGCCCATCGACGCCGCCACCAGCGGCACGTTGTCGACCACAGCGCTGACCAGACCGATCAGCAGCACGATGACGTCCTGTCGTCCCACCGTCTGGTCCAGCCAGGTCGCTAGCGAAGACAGCACATGCGTGTGTTCCAGCGTCGCGACCGACAGCAGGATGCCGATGAAGAACACGATCGAGCCCATGTCGATGCGCGAGAGCGCGTGACCCAGGGTCAGCGGCATGCGGGCAGACTCGTCCTTCTCCTTGTGGATCAGGTCACCGACCAGCCAGAGAATACCCAAGCCGAACAGCACACCCATGAACGGCGGCAGGTGCGTGATGGTCTTGAACACCGGCACCATGACCAGAATGCCCAGACCGAGAAAGAACATCACGTTCTTCTCGAAAGGTGTGGTCTGGTGGCCGTCGCGCTGTTCCAGCTTCTGCGGCGCCACCACCGGCTTGCCCCGCAGCACCATCGCGGTAATCGCCAGCGGCACAATCAGGTTGACCAGCGAGGGCACGATCAGTCCTTTCATGATCTCCACTGCGGTGACCTGACCGCCAATCCACAGCATGGTCGTGGTCACGTCGCCGATCGGCGTCCAGGCGCCGCCTGCGTTGGCCGCGATGACGATGATGCCGGCAAAGAACAGGCGATCGTCCTGCTTGTCCAGCAGCTTCTTCATCAGCGAGATCATCACGATGGTCGTCGTGAGGTTGTCCAGGATGGCCGATAGGAAGAAGGTGACAAAGCCCACCAGCCACATCAGCGTCGACAGCTGACGGGTCTTGATGCGTGCTGTGATCACCTCGAAACCGTCGTGTGCGTCCACCACTTCGACGATGGTCATCGCACCGATCAGGAAGAACACGATCTGCGCCGTGCCCATCAGCGACTCACCCAGTTCCTCACTGACGCGGTGGGCGTCGCCTGCCCCGAGCGCGTAGATCGACCAGAGCAAACCGGCGCCGATCAGGGCCGAGGCGGACTTGTTGATGTGGATCGGGTGTTCGAGCGCGATGGCCGCGTAGGCCAGCACGAAGATCACGATCATCGCTGTGAGCATGTTGTCGTCCTTTCTGGTTATTCAGGGCGTCGGACCGGCCGCGCCCTTTGTGCATGCAGCCGAGGATTGTAGAAAGCCTCGCGTCAGGAAGGCCAACGAAACGCTGACGCCCTCATGCCGAAACTCAGTCTTCGCCCGCGTCAAGTGGCAGCAGCCCTTGGGCCTTGTCCTGCGGCAGTGCCTCGACGGTGCGCAGCGCCCGGCCCATGGCACGGCTGCGCACCTCGGCGGCGTCCAGCGTGTTGAGCACGGTCTGGGTCTGGTTCTTGACCTTGGCCAGCACATCGCCGAACTTGCCGAACTCGGTCTTGACCGCGCCCAACACCTGCCAGACCTCACTGCTGCGCTTCTCCAGCGCCAGCGTGCGAAAGCCCATCTGCAGCGAATTGAGCATCGCCATCAGCGTGGTCGGCCCGGCCAGCGTCACGCGGTGATCGCGCTGCAACGCTTCCATCAACCCCGGCCGGCGCAGTACCTCGGCGTACAGGCCCTCGGTCGGCAGGAACAGGATCGCGAAGTCGGTCGTGTGCGGCGGCTCCAGGTACTTCTCGGCCATGGACTTCGCTTCCAGGCGGATGCGCTGCTCCAGCCCACGCGCCGCAGCCTCGGCGCCCTCGGCATCGGCGCGCTGCTGCGCGTCCAGCAGGCGTTCGTAGTCTTCGTTGGGAAACTTGGCGTCGATCGGCAGCCAGCACGGTGCGCCGTCGTCGCCACGACCCGGCAGCTTGATCGCGAAATCCACCATGTTGCGGCTGCCCGGCCGCGTCGCGACCTGCGTCGCGTACTGGTCGGGCGAGAACACCTGCTCCAGCAAGGCGCCCAGTTGGGCCTCGCCGAACATGCCCCGTGTCTTCACATTGCTCAGCAGGTGCTTGAGATCGCCCACGCCCTGGGCCAGTGTCTGCATCTCGCCCAGGCCTTTGTGCACCTGTTCCAGCCGTTCGGCCACCTGTTTGAAACTCTCGCCCAGTCGCTGTTCCAGCGTCGCATGCAGCTTCTCGTCCACCGTGGCCCGCATCTCGTCAAGCTTGGCAGCGTTGGTCTGTTGCAGCGTGGCGAGCTGCGTCTCCAGCGTCGCACGCACCTCGGCCATGCGGCGGGCGTTGGCCTCGCTCAGATCCTTGAGCTGGTTGGTCAGCGTGTCGCCCAGCGTGCCGCGCAACTGCACCAGTTGCTGCGCAAAGGCGTCGATCTGCGCGTTCTGGGTGCGCGTGGTTTCGGCCCCCTGGCGCACCAGCGTCTCCTGGAAGGTGGCCAGCGTCTGCTGGATCTCCTGCCGCCCGCCGCGCGCGTTGTCGCCGACCTCACGCCGCAACTCGCTCTCGACGTGCTCGATACGCTGCATGGTCGATGCCGCCTGCGACTGGATCAGCGACAACAGTTGCTGCCGGTGGGCTGCCTCTGCCGGGTCTTCGGGCCTGCGTCGCAGCAGCAACCACACCAAGGCCAGCAGGATCAGCGCCTGCAACAGCAGGCCCAGCACCACCCAGATCGAGAGCGAATCAGACATGCGGGCGATTATCGGCGAGCGCCCCCACCAGGCGGTCTCGCCAACCCGCTATATAGAATGCGCCGGATCCCTGAAACCCCATCCTCCGGAGCCTTTCATGAGCGTCTATGACAAGCTGAACCAGCTCGGCATCACCCTGCCCCCCGTTGCCATTCCCGCTGCCGCCTACGTGCCCTTCGTGCAGACCGGCAAGCAGGTGTTCCTGAGCGGTCACATCGCCAAGAAGGACGGCAAGCCCTGGGTCGGTCAGCTGGGCCTGACCATGACCACCGATGAAGGCAAGACCGCTGCGCGCGCCATCGCCATCGACCTCATGGGCACGCTGCACGCCGCCTGCCAGGCCGCCGGCACCGACCTCAACGGCGTCAAGCGCATCGTCAAGGTCATGAGCCTGGTCAACAGCACGGGCACCTTCACCGAACAGCATCTGGTCACCAACGGCGCCAGCGAGCTCTTCGGCGAGGTCTTCGGCCCGCAGGTCGGCGCCCATGCCCGCAGCGCATTCGGTGTTGCGCAGATTCCGCTGGGGGCCTGTGTGGAGATCGAACTGATCGCCGAACTCGCCTGATCCATCGAGGCCGCTCCCAGCAGCGGAAACAAAAAAAAGCTCCCAAGGGAGCTTTTTTTTGTTTCCGGGAACGGCCCGAAGGCCGCTCACTTCGCGGTCACTCAGGCCTTGGCAGCCTTCTTGGCCAGGTCGGTCGCCTGCTTGGAGGCGGCGGCGAAGTTGGCCTGCGCCTGGGCGGTGGCCTTCTTGATCGCAGCCTGGGTCTGCTCGACAGCCTTTTGACCGTTGGCCACAGCGCTCTGGAAAGCGGCAACAGCGGCCTCGGAACCCGCCGGGGCGTTCTTCACCAGCTGGTCAACGGAAGCGCCGAAAGCCTTCTGGGCTTCGGCCAGGTTGGCCTCGAGCTGCTTGGTGAAATCGGCGCTGCCTTCGGTGGCGATGCTCTGCACATGCTGGAAATAGGCGGCGGACTTCTCGGCCAGGGGCTGGAAGAAACCGGTCTGGACCGTCATGAATTCCTGGGGAGTCTTGACGGACAGCACAGCCTGGGCGTAGCCGAAGGACTCGCCCAGCGCGGCCTTGGAGGCAGCCAGGTTCAGTTCGACCAGCTTTTCGACGCCGGCGAAGGCCTTCTTGGTCGCGCCTTCGAGCGCTTCGAGGTTGGCCTTGTTGGCGGCGGCAAATTGTTCAGCGGGGTTGCTCATGTCGGTTTCCTTGAATGAAGGGTTGAGGGAGCCGCCCCTTGCGCAGATCGGGGTTTCCCGTTCATGTTGCAGTGCAGCATGAGGCGGATTCTACGGGTATTCCCGATCCCGACAAGCGTTTTTTGTTGCGCCGCAGCAATTTAGGGTGCAACCCCAAATCCGCTGCCAGGCATTACATGCACTTCGCCGGCAGAGAGCTTGGCACGGCACAGTTGCCACCACCCTTGGCGGTGCAACTGGAGACAGCAGCAGCCTCCGCTTCGGCGGCCGTGGGACCGGTGGCCACACCGGTGACCAGATTGAGCCCGCCACCGACCGCCAGTGCGCCGCAGGTGCCTTTGCCGGAAAACTCGAAGATGATGATGCAGCCGCCCCCGCCGCAACGCTCGATGGCTGCGGTATTGGCGGTGTCCTGCGAGCGGTAGTTCGCGACCACGGCCGCCGAGGGACGTCCGCCGTCCCAGGCAATGGCGCCATAGGGCGTGTAGCCATCGCCGCCGCCGCAAGCCACGAGGGTGCTCGCTGCAGCCACCGCCGTACCAAGGGTCGCAAGAAATCGGTTCATGTCATCTCCTACTGTGGGTGTGGGACTGTGCTCAGGGTACCACGCGGGTTGTCACACACCCGCACCCTCAGAACCAGGTCGTGACCGCATCCACGACCGTGTAGCCCTCATCCACCACCGGCAGCCAACGCCATTTGTCGAAGGTGGTGCAAGGATGTGAGATGCCGCTGGCCACGGTCTCCCCGAGTTGCGGCCATTCGGCCCGGGGAGCGGATGCATCGAAGCGCAGGTAGCCGTGCTGGTCGTTGAGAGCGTCGATACGCCAGTGGGGCGGCACGGATTGCGGCACGCCGCCCCTACCGTCCGAGCGCCACACGGGCTGCGGCAAATCCAGGTCGTAGGCCACGTCGCGCTTGCCCATGGAGAGCAGCGCCAGGCCCGGCTCGGGCTGGCTCTGCACACAGGCCAACACCTCCAGCGCAGGTTTGAGGGTTTCGCGCAGGTTCAGGCGCTCCCCCACACAGCACAGGTAGCGCGTATAGCGCTGGTGGTCGTGCGTGAGGTAGCAGCCCGAGCGCAGCACACCGCGCACCGGGCGGCCGAGGTCCGGCGTGAGGCGCTCGGCGACCAGGTCGAAGATGGCCGAGCCGCCGGCGGTGAGGATGATCTCGTCGTGAGCGAACCATCCCTGTGCAATCGCCTCGCGCGCAATGGCCTCGACCCGGTCCATCAGGCCCTGCACCGTGGCGCGGTCTTTGGCGTGATCGCAGTACGAGGTCGTGCCCTCGTAGCACTCGACGCCCGCCAGTTGCAGCACCGGGCTGGCGGCGATGCGAGCGGCCGTCTGCCGCGCCTCCTCGGCCGTGCGAATGCCGGTACGCTGGCCGGCGATGCCCAGTTCCAGCAGCACCTCGAAGCGGCCCCGGAAAGCACGCCCGGAAGCCCAGGCCTCGATGGCGTCCACCTGCCCCACCGAATCCACCAGGAACATGGAGCGCAGCCCGGGCTGTTCGGCGTGCAGCAGCGCCAGCGCGTCCAGCTCGGCACGCTGGATCACCTGATTCGCGATCAGCAGCACCGGCACGCCGTGGCGCGCGCCGACCGCCGCCTGGAACACGGTCGCGAAGCTGATGCCCCAGGCCCCCGCGTCCAACTGCATCTGCCACAGCTCGGGTGACATGCTGGTCTTGCCATGCGGCGCGAGGAACAGGCCGCGCTGTGCGCAGAAGTCGCGCATCCAGTGCAGGTTGTGCTGCAGCGCCGAGCGCTTGAGCACGGCCAGCGGCAACGCCAGGTCGCCACGCAACAGGTTCCAGCCCTGGGCCGGAATCTCTTCACGCGTGAGCGGCGCGCCGCCCGCAGGAAAGCCTTTGAATTGGGGACCGTAGGTCGGCTGAGGTGAAGTCATGGCGGTTCAGTCCAGCGGCCACTGCAGGGCCTTGGGCAGGTGTTTGGGCGGGTGGTCGGGTTCGGCCGCCGGCGCAGTGCCGGTCTTGGTCTCGACATGCCGCCACCACGGATCGGTGCGCTCCACATGGGCGGGTTCCACCGCCTGCCCGAGTTGCGGCATCAACAGTGGGGCGCCATTTTTCTCGGCCAGCGCGTGCAACACCTCGGCCGGCTGGTCCCAGGCGTGCATGGCCAGGCTGAAAGTGCCCCAGTGCACCGGCAGCAGCACGCCACCACCGAGCAGCGCGTGCGCCTTCATTGCGTTCTCGGGGCCGAGGTGGATGTCGCCCCAGGCGGGGTGGAAGGCTCCGATCTCCAGCATCACCAGATCGAACGGCCCCAGGCGCTCGCGGATCTCGCCGTAGGCGTCGGTGAGGCCGGTGTCGCCGCTGAAAAAGACGCTGTGCTGGTCGGACCGGATCACCAGCGAGGACCAGAGCGTCGCGTTTCGGTCCTTCAGCCCCCGACCCGAGAAGTGCTGCGACGGCGCCGCCGTGACCGTGACCTCGCTGCCCGGCAGGCGGTACGTCTCCCACCAGTCCAGCTCGGTGATGCGCTCGGCCGGCACGCCCCAGGCCTGCAGGTGCGCACCCACGCCCAGCGAAGTGACGAAGGGCACGCCGCGCTTGTTGAGCTCGCGCACCGTGGGGTAGTCGAGGTGGTCGTAGTGGTCGTGCGAGACCAGGGCCGCGTCCACCGCCGGCAGTTCCTTGACCTTCAGCGGCACGGGCTGGAAACGCTTTGGCCCGACCAGGGTGGACGGCGAGGCGCGTGGCCCCCAGACCGGATCGGTCAGCAACCGCATCCCGCCGATCTCGATCATCACCGTCGAATGCCCGAGCCAGGTCGCACGCAGGCCGCTCTGCGGCGCCCGGCGCCAGCCCTCACGGGGGTCGGTCGCGGGCAGCGGCGCGGTGGGCACGCGCCGCTCGCCGCCGCAGAGGAAATCGGTCAGCCCCGGAAAGGGCACGTTCGGGTCGCGCAGCCCCGGCGCGACCGGGTAGACGTTGTGGAAGCCCTGGCCGCGCCACTGGGGCGAGGCCTGCATGCGCTCCAGCCGCTGGCCTTCGGCCCGTTTGCCCATCGATTTCATGGCCATCCTTTCAAAGAAGCGCCATTCTGGCGGCGGAACGCCATCCCTTGCGGACGAGGGACATGCCCCGTCAGGACTTCTTCCTGCGCTCCGCCGCGCGCCGCACCTGGCGGCTTTGCCGGGCCAGGTCGCGCTCGGCCTGCTTCGCACGTTCGGCCTCGCGTTTGGCCTTGAGGCGCTTGCCCAGCATGCGCGCAACAAAGAAGGTGAGCGCGAAGCTCGCCAGCATCAGGAACAGGCCGATACCGTCCGCGCTCACTGGACCACCCTCCGTGCTGCGCGCCGCGGGGCTGGGCGCCTTGGGAGCGGCCTGGCGGCACCCATCATTCCACCCTCGTGATGCGGTTGGGCTTGAAGCCCAGGTCGGCTGCCTTGCCCTTGCGGCCGCGCGCGGACCGGGCATTGTTCAGGCTGCGGATCTCCAGCGTCTCGTCGCGCTCCTTGCCGCCACGACCGAGGCCCTCGATCTTGATGCTGCGCGTGTAGGCGCAGGCACCGGCGAGCGTGTCCTTGTCTTCCAGGTCGATCAGCATCAGGCCGCGACCGCCCTTCTCCATCAGCTTGAGTTCGCCGATCTCGAAGGTGAGGATGCGACCGCCCGTGGACGCGCAGGCCACGTGGGTGGCGGGCGCCAGTGGCTGACCGCCCGAGGTGTTCGCCGCGTGCGAGGGCGCGCAGATCGTCTCGCCCTCGCCCACGCTGATGAAGGCCTTGCCCGCCTTCTGGCGCGAAACGAGGTTCTCGACCGTGGCCAGGAAACCGTAGCCGCCCGTGCCGGACAGCAGCAGCGTGGCGTTGGCCGGGCCGGCGAAGTAGTGCAGCGGTTGTGTGCCGGACTCCAGTTCGATCAGCGTGGTGATCGGCTGCCCGTCGCCACGCGCGCCCGGCAGGCTGGCCACCGGCACGCTGTAGACACGGCCGTTGCTGCCAAAGACGATGAGCGTGTCCACCGTGCGGCATTCGAAGGTGCCGTACAGGCCATCGCCGGCCTTGAAGGCGAAGCTGGCGGCTTCGTGGCCGTGGCCGGTGCGCGCGCGCACCCAGCCCTTGCTGGAGATCACCACCGTGACCGGCTCGTCCACGACCTTGATCTCGGCCACGGCCTTCTTCTCGGCCTGGATCAGCGTGCGACGCGGATCGGCAAAGGTCTTGGCGTCGGCTTCGATCTCCTTGACCATCAGGCGCTTCAGGCTCGCCGGGTTGGCGAGGATGTCTTCGAGCTTGCCCTGCTCCTCACGCAGCTCCTTGAGTTCCTGCTCGATCTTGATCGCTTCGAGCTTGGCCAACTGGCGCAGGCGGATTTCGAGGATGTCCTCGGCCTGGCGGTCGCTGAGTTTGAATGCCTCGATCAGCGCGGCCTTGGGCTCGTCGCTGTGGCGGATGATGCGGATCACCTCGTCGATGTTCAGCAGCACCAGTTGCCGGCCTTCGAGGATGTGGATGCGGTCCAGCACCTTGTTCAGGCGGTGCTGGCTGCGGCGCGTGATCGTCGTCTGGCGGAAAGCGATCCACTCCTCCAGCATCTGGCGCAGGCTCTTCTGCGTCGGCCGGCCATCGAGCCCGATCATGGTCAGGTTGATCGGCGCCGAGCTTTCCAGGCTGGTGTGGGCCAGCAGCGCGGTGATGAGTTCCTGCTGCTCGATGCGGCTGCTCTTGGGCTCGAACACCAGGCGCACCGGCGCGTCCTTGCTCGATTCGTCGCGCACCGCGTCCAGCACCATCAGCATGCTGGCCTTGAGTTGCGTCTGTTCTTGGCTCAGCGCCTTCTTGCCCGCCTTGACCTTGGGGTTGGTGATTTCCTCGATCTCTTCCAGCACCTTCTGGCTGCTCACACCCGGCGGCAGCTCGTTCACCACCAGTTGCCACTGGCCGCGCGCCAGGTCTTCGATCTTCCAGCGCGCACGCACCTTGAGGCTGCCACGGCCGGTGCGGTAGGCGTCGGCGATATCGCCCGTCGGGCTGATGATCTGGCCTCCGCCGGGGTAGTCCGGGCCGGGCAGGATGGTCAGCAGCTCTTCATCGCTGAGCTTCGGGTTCTTCACCAGCGCGACGCAGGCGTCGGCCACCTCGCGCAGGTTGTGGCTTGGGATCTCGGTCGCCAGGCCCACGGCAATGCCGCTGGCACCGTTGAGCAGGTTGAACGGCAGGCGCGCGGGCAACTGCTTGGGCTCTTCGAACGAGCCGTCGTAGGTGGGCATGAAGTCGACCGTGCCCTGGTCGATCTCGTCGAGCAGCAGGCCGCTGATCTTGGCCAGCCGCGCTTCGGTGTAGCGCATGGCTGCGGCGCCATCGCCGTCGCGGCTGCCGAAGTTGCCCTGGCCGTCGATCAGCGGGTAGCGCTGGCTGAAGTCCTGCGCCATGCGCACCAGCGCGTCGTAGGCCGCACTGTCGCCATGCGGGTGGTACTTGCCCAGCACGTCGCCCACCACGCGGGCGCTCTTGACCGGCTTGGCCGCCGTGTTGCCGGAAAAGCCCAGACCCATGCGGTCCATGGCATAGAGGATGCGTCGCTGCACCGGCTTCTGGCCGTCGGACACGTCGGGCAGGGCGCGGCCCTTGACGACCGAAAGGGCGTATTCGAGGTAGGCGCGTTGCGCGTAGGCGGCCAGGTTGTGGTCGCCGGGGACAGGCGTCAGCTCGGGAGTGATCAGGTCTTGGGTCATGAAAACAGCAACGAAACAGATCGGGGCAATCGGGGCAATCGGGGCCGGGGCAGGCGGAACAGGGCCGCCCTGTTCAGGCGCCGCCGGCCGGTTTGGGCATTCCGGCGGCCGGGCCCAGGGTGCGTGACTGGGTCACGGTGTTGGGCGGGCGCAGACTGTAGTGCAGCCCGGTCACCTTGCGCACATAGTCACGGGTTTCGGGATAGTCCGGCACCTGGCGTCCTGCCTTGAAGACAGCTCCCTCCCCGGCGTTGTAGGCCGCGATGGCCAGCCGTACGTCGCCACCGAAGGTGGACAGCAGCCAGGCCAGGTAACGCGAGCCCGCCATGAGGTTCGTGCGCGGATCGGTCAGCAGCTCGCTCACACTGCGCTTGCCCTGCGGGCGCACACCGAAGCGCTCGGCCGTGTCGGGCATCACCTGCATCAGGCCGACGGCGCCTTTGGGGCTCACCGCCCCGGGGTCGAACCCCGATTCGGTGGCGATCACGGCCTGAAGCAACTCGAACTCCAGGCCGTTCTGGCTGGCCGCTTCGCGGATCAGATGGCGCACCGCCTTGAAACGGGTCGACAACTCCATCTGAGTGACCGCCGTGGCGTAGGAGCGCACACCGGTCCCCGGTTTGGCAATCGGCCCGCCCATGCCCGAACCCCGGTAGAGCAGCTCGTAACGCGCGGACAGCGGGCGGTCGGAGTAGTGGGTGACTCCGTTGCGGTCGCGGAAAGCCCAGATCTCCGCCTGGGCGGGCGTGGCGAGCGCACACGCCAGCACGGCTGTCGGCAGGAAAACAAAGGCCTTCTGCAGTCGCATCAGATGTCCACCTCCACCGAGTCGCCGTGGATTTCCATCAGCTCGCGGCGCGCGGCGGCTTCGCCCTTGCCCATCAGGCGCGTGATCAGCGCCTCGGTGGCAGCGAAGTCCATGGCACCCAGCGTCACCTGCAGCAGACGGCGGGTGTCGGGGTTGAGGGTGGTGTCCCAGAGCTGCTCGGCGTTCATCTCGCCCAGGCCCTTGAAACGGCTGATCTGGCATTTGTCGCGGTTCACCCCGTCCTTTTCGGCCTTGTCGAGGATGGCATTGAGTTCACCGTCGTCCAGCGCGTACTGCTTGGCCGCCGGCTTCTTGCCGCGCGCCGGCACGTCGACTCGGAACAGCGGCGGCCGCGCCACGTACACATTTCCGGCCTCGATCAGCTTGGGGAAGTGGCGGAAGAACAGGGTCAGCAGCAGCACCTGGATGTGCGAGCCGTCGACGTCGGCGTCCGACAGGATGCAGACCTTGCCGTAGCGCAGGCCACTCAGGTCCGGCGTGTCCAGCGGGCCGTGCGGATCCACGCCGATGGCGACCGAGATGTCGTGGATTTCGGTGTTGGCGAACAGACGGTCGCGCTCCACCTCCCAGGTGTTGAGCACCTTGCCGCGCAGCGGCAGCACGGCCTGGCATTCCTTGTCACGGCCCATCTTGGCGCTGCCGCCGGCCGAGTCGCCCTCGACCAGGAACAGTTCGTTGTGCGCGATGTCGCGGCTCTCGCAGTCGGTCAGCTTGCCGGGCAGCACCGCCACCCCCGAGCCCTTGCGCTTCTCGACCTTCTGGCCGGCCTTCTGCCGACTCTGCGCCGCCTTGATGGCGAGTTCGGCCAGCTTCTTGCCGTAGTCCACGTGCTGGTTGAGCCAGAGTTCCAGCGCCGGGCGCACGAAACCGCCGACCAGGCGCACCGCGTCGCGCGAGTTCAGGCGCTCTTTCACCTGGCCCTGGAACTGCGGGTCCAGCACCTTGGCGCTCAGCACGTAGCTGGCGCGCGCGAACACGTCTTCCGGCAGCAGCTTCACGCCCTTGGGCAGCAGCGCATGCATCTCGATAAAGGCCTTCACGGCCTGGAACAGGCCGTCGCGCAGGCCGCTGTCGTGCGTGCCGCCGGCGCTGGTCGGAATCAGGTTGACATAGCTCTCGCGCACCGGCGCGCCGTCTTCGGTGAAGGCCACGGCCCAGGCCGCGCCTTCGCCGTCGGCGAAGCTGTCGTCCTTGGCGTCGGCGTAGCTCTCACCCTCGAACAGCGGGATCACCGGGTCGGTGGTCAGGGTCTGCGCCAGGTAGTCGCGCAGGCCGCCCTTGTATTGCCAGACCTGGGTGTCCTTGGTCTTCTCGTTGACCAGCGTGACCTGCACGCCAGGCATCAGGACAGCCTTGCTGCGCAGCAGGTGGGTCAGCTCGCCCAGCGGAAGTGCCGCAGCGTCGAAGTATTTGGCGTCGGGCCAGGCGCGCACCGTCGTGCCTTGCTTGCGGTCACCTTCGCCCTTGGGGCTGATCACCAGCGGCTCGATCACGTCGCCGGCGCCGAAGGCCAGCTTCGCGACCTGGCCGTCACGGAAGCAAGTCACCTCCAGCCGGGTCGACAGCGCGTTGGTCACACTCACGCCCACGCCGTGCAGGCCGCCCGAGAAGCTGTAGGCGCCGCCCTGCCCTTTGTCGAACTTGCCGCCCGCGTGCAGGCGGGTGAACACCAGCTCGACCACGGGCGCCTGCTCTTCGGGGTGCAGGCCAAAGGGAATGCCGCGACCGTCGTCCTCCACGCTCACCGAGCCGTCGGTGTGCAAGGTGACCTTGATTTTCTTGCCGAAGCCCGCCAGCGCCTCGTCGGCGGCGTTGTCGATGACTTCCTGGATGATGTGCAGCGGGTTGTCGGTGCGGGTGTACATGCCCGGCCGCTGCTTGACCGGCTCCAGTCCCTTGAGGACACGGATGGAGCCTTCGGAATATGCGTTCGATGGGGTAGCCATCGGGAAATTGTAAGACGAGGGCTCAAAAATAACTGTATGTAGATACAGAACAACCCCCTCTTTCGTCCGCCCATGACGCCGGAGCATCAATCGGGCCGAGAAATTTCACGGTCCCGCGTCCACCCCGCGACGCCTGCAGGAACACCGGATTCGATACAGTGCCGGGATGTCTGCCGATTCCCCCGTTTCTGTCCCGCCCGCCCGCTTGTCCGCGACACAGGTGCTGGTCTGTGGCGCCGCTGTTGTCACCCTGTCCATGGGCATACGCCACGGTTTCGGCCTCTGGCTGCAACCGATCACCCAGGACATGGGCTGGACGCGTGAGAACTTCGCGTTCGCGCTGGCGATCCAGAACCTGGCCTGGGGCCTGTTCGGCATCTTCGCCGGCATGGCCGCCGACCGTTTTGGCGCGTTCCGCGTGCTGCTGGCCGGCTCGCTGCTCTATGCGCTGGGTCTGGCCGGCATGGCCCTTTCGCCCACCCCGTTCATTTTCATGCTCACTGCGGGCCTGATGATCGGTGCCGCGCAGGCTGGCAGCACCTACGCCATCGTCTACGGGGTCATCGGTCGCCAGATTCCGGCCGAGCGTCGCTCATGGGCGATGGGCGTGGCCGCAGCGGCCGGCTCCTTCGGCCAGTTCCTGATGGTGCCGGTCGAAGGCTGGCTGATTGGCGGAGTCGGATGGCAGTCGGCCCTGCTGGTGCTGGGCGCCGCAGCGCTGCTGATCATGCCGCTGGCGCTGTTCCTGCGCGAGCCGGGATTCAAGGGGGGTGCCGCACCCCGACGTGAACAGACCATCGGCCAGGCGCTGCGCGAGGCCTTCGGCTACCGCAGCTTCCAGTTGCTGATGGCGGGCTACTTCGTCTGCGGTTTCCAGGTGGTGTTCATCGGCGTGCACATGCCCAGCTACCTCAAGGACCACGGGCTCTCGCCCCAGGTCGCGAGCTACGCGCTGGCGATCATCGGCCTGTTCAATGTGATCGGCACCTACGCCGCCGGCGCGCTGGGCCAGCGCCTGGCCAAGCGCCACATCCTCTCTTTCATCTATCTGGCGCGCTCGGTTGCCATCGTGGTCTTCCTCTGGGCGCCCCTGACGCCGACCAGCGTCTACATCTTTGCCGCCGTCATGGGCGTGCTCTGGCTGTCCACCGTGCCGCCGACGAACGCGGTGCTGGCCCAGATCTTCGGCGTGGCCCACATGTCGATGCTCGGCGGCTTCGTCTTCTTCAGCCACCAGATCGGCAGTTTCCTGGGCGTCTGGCTCGGCGGCTACCTGTACGACCGGACCGGCAGCTACGACATCGTCTGGTACATCGCCATTGCGCTGGGCGTGTTCGCGGCGCTGGTCAACCTGCCGGTGCGTGAGTCGGCCATCGTGCGCGGACCGCAGCGCGTCGGAGCGGCGGCATGAGACCGGCCGCGATCCGGGCCATGGTCTGGGCCGCGGTCGCGCTGGCACTGGCCGGCACCTGGGGGCTCTACCAGCGGCCCGATTTCCTGGTCAATCTCGCGGACCAGCTATGGAGCTGTTTCTGATGCACGGCTCGGACACCCCGTCGGCCTGGGTGCGGCGCTGGTCGCACCTGGTGCCCGCTGGCGGCTCGGTGCTGGACGTCGCCTGCGGCGCGGGCCGGCATCTGCGATGGTTCGCCAGCCGCGGCCATGCGGTGACCGGCGTCGACCGCGATCCGGCCGCCATCGCAGCGACGACAGGGGTCGGTCGGGTGGTGCAGGCGGACATTGAGAGCGGCCCCTGGCCGTTCGCCGGTCAGCGTTTCGATGCGGTGGTGGTGACCAACTATCTTTGGCGCCCGTTGCTGCCTGTCATCGTGAACAGCCTGGCCGACGGTGGCGTGCTGATCTACGAGACCTTTGCCATCGGCAACGAAACCGTCGGCAGGCCCTCCCGGCCCGACTTCCTGCTCCAGCCGGGTGAGTTGCTGCGGGCCAGCGCCGGACTGCATGTGGTCGCCTATGAGGACGGTTTCTGCGACCACCCGGAGCGCTTTGTGCAACGCATCGTCGCACTGCGAAAACGTCCGTCTGCGGACGCCCTTCCCGCCCGCCATTCACTGCCTGAGTGAACGGCGGCGCTGGGTAGAATGCAAGATTCGCGCGCAAGCCGCCGGATCGTTCCCCTTGTTTCCGGTGCCCGCCGCGGGTGCCCTCCTGATTTGAGCCAGAGAACATGAAGACCATCACCGGCAGCATCGTTGCCCTCGTCACGCCCTTCCATCCCGACGGCAGCGTCGACTACCCCACCCTGCGCAAGCTGATCGACTGGCACATCGCCGAAGGCACCGACTGCATCGGCGTGGTCGGCACCACGGGTGAATCCCCCACGGTCAGCGTCGAAGAACACTGCGAGATCATCCGCGTCTCGGTCGAACAGGCCGCCAAGCGCGTGCCGATCATGGCCGGGTGCGGCGCCAACTCCACCGCCGAAGCCATCGAGCTGGCCAAGTTCGCCAAGAAGGTCGGCGCCGACTGCCAACTGCAGGTCGTGCCCTACTACAACAAGCCGACGCAAGAAGGCCAGTACCAGCACTTCAAGGCCATCGCCGAAGCGACCGGCGACCTGCCGATCATTCTGTACAACGTGCCCGGCCGTACCGTGGCCGACATGGCGGTCGACACCGCCCTGCGGCTGGCGACCGTGCCCGGCATCGTCGGCATCAAGGAAGCCACCGGCAACATCGAGCGTGCGCAGTGGCTGATCCGCGAGGCACCGCAAGGCTTTGCCATCTATTCCGGTGACGACCCCACCGCCGTCGCCCTCATGCTCTGTGGCGGTCATGGCAACGTCAGCGTCACAGCCAACGTCGCGCCGCGCCTGATGCACGAACTGTGCGTGGCCGCGATTGCCGGCGACGCCCGCAAGGCCATGGAAATCCAGCGCCGCCTGATGCCGGTGCACAAGAACCTGTTTGTTGAAGCCAACCCGATCCCGCTCAAGTGGGCCATGCAGCGCATGGGTCTGTGTGGTGGCACGATGCGACTGCCGCTCACCCCGATGAGCGCTTCCCTGGAGCCCGTCGTTCAAGCTGCCCTCAAGGCCAGCGGACTGATTGACTGACCTCCTGCCCCTCCCTGAAGAACCGAGCCAGCACATGCAAACCAACGACAGCCAACCGACCTTGCGCAACGACCGTCAACTCCGTGCGTCCCGTGTCGCTGCGGTCTCCCTCGCCGCCATGCTGGCCTCGGGCTGCTCCGTCCTGCAGGAAGACAAGATCGACTACCACAGCGCCCGCCAGGTCAACGCGCTGGAAGTGCCGCCGGATCTGACGCAACTGAGCCGGGATTCCCGCTACCAGGTTCCCGGCTCGACCGTCACCGCCAGCGGCTACCAGACCGCACAGACCACCGCAGGCTCCAGCACCACCGCCACCACCAAGGTCGGCGATGTGCGCATCGAGCGATCCGGCAGCCAGCGCTGGCTGGTGGTCGACCGCCCTGCGGACAAACTCTGGGCGCCCGTCAAAGACTTCTGGAACGAGAACGGCTTTGTGCTCACTCTCGACCAGGAAACCCTGGGCGTGATGGAGACCGACTGGGCCGAGAACCGCGCCAAGCTGCCCCAGGACTTCATCCGTCAGACCCTGGGCAAGGTGTTCGACAGCCTCTATTCCACTGGCGAACGCGACAAGTTCCGCACGCGCCTGGAGCGCAACGGCAATGGGGGCACCGAGATCTACATCAGCCACCGAGGCATGGTCGAGGTGTACACCGACTCCCGCAAGGACCAGACGGTCTGGCAGCCCAGGCAAGCCGACCCCGAGCTGGAAACCGAATTCCTGCGCCGCCTGATGGTCAAGCTCGGTGTCAGTGAGGCCCAGGCCAAGGCCGCCACGGCCGCCTCGCCCTCGGCATCCGGTGCCAAATTGGTCACCGTCGGCAACCAGTCCGTCGTGCAGATGGAAGACGATTTCGACCGTGCTTGGCGCAGGGTCGGGCTGTCGCTGGACCGCAGTGGCTTCACCGTCGAGGACCGGGACCGCAGCAAGGGCGTGTATTTCGTGCGTTACCTGCCGGCCGGTGCCACGGATGGCGCCAAACCTGGCTTCTTCGGTCGTCTGTTCGGGTCCAGCGAGGCTCAGGTCAAACCGACCCAGTACCGCGTGGTCGTGAATACCAGCGGCACGACAACCAGCGTGTCGGTTCTCAATGCGCAGGGACAGGCCGACAGCTCTGCCGATGCCAAGCGCATCCTGCAACTGCTGGCCGACGATTTGAAGTGAGCACCTTCCGGGAGCCCTTCTCCCGGAAACCGAAAACAAAAAAGCCGCCCGAGGGCGGCTTTTTCATTTCTTGGACAACCGGGCCGAGGCCCGGGGACACAAGATTACTGAGCAGGCTTGGTAGCGGCCTTGGCAGCGTCAGCAGCCTTGTTGGCAGCGTCCTTGGCAGCGTCGGCAGCGGCACCGGCAGCAGCGCCAGCAGCGTCCTTGGCGGCGTCAGCAGCCTTGCCAGCGGCGTCGGCAGCGGCACCGGCGGCAGCGCCAGCGGCGGCACCAGCAGCAGCGCCAGCGGCGGCGGCAGCGTCCTTGGCGGCGTCAACGGCCGGGGCTGCAGCGGGAGCCGGAGCAGCGGCGGGAGCCGGAGCAGCAGCAGGAGCTTCTTCCTTCTTGCCGCAGGCGGTCAGGGCGATGGCGGCCAGCAGGGAGGCCAGCAGAACGGTCTTTTTCATGGTAGTTCCTCAGGATGTGGATGAACGAGATACTGAAATCGAATCAACCATAAAAAAACCCGAATCTTGGATCCGGGCTTGGTCGACCCCGCCGCTAAGGCGCTTAGCGCGCCTCTCGGACTGGACGAGGATCATACCCCGGAATGGGGTATCCGTATTTACCCTTGTCGACTTTTTCTTTTGTTGACAGAAAGCGTTACAAAAAGCCAACAGCCCCCCAACCCGTCACAGACCCAGCGTGGTGGCTGGAAACGAAGGCGCCCCGAGCTGCCAGCAAGCCTGCAGCCGCTCCTGCAGTGCGGCCCGGCGCGCCGACTCGCGGCTGGCGATCATGACGCCATGTTCGATGTCGATCCGCTCCAGCGTCCAGGTGGGGGACCAGATCGCACTGGGTGGTTCACCGCCCGATGTCTGGCGACAGGCCTGCGCTTCCACGATGTGCGACCAGGTGACACGCCATTGCACCAGCCGGGGGCACTGCTCGCGAAGACGACCGTAGTCACGGGCCAGCAACTGCAAGCGGCGCCCCTTGCCCGCCCAGGCATTGAGCGACTCGATGACGCCGCGTTCACCCAACGGCCAGTCCGAAAAATCGGGATCGCTCAATACCAGGTGTGGCCAGCGCTCACGCGCTGCACAGGCCAAGGCCTGACGGACCAGGTCGGCAAACCGCTGGCGCCCTTGCAGTCGTCCTTCGGGCAACTCGTCGGGGGTGGGTTTGGGCGGAAGCGGCTCCATGAGAGGCATGCTCCGGAAAAGATCAGTCCTGGCGCTGCAACCAGCCAGCGTCGAACCAGTCGGCGAGCAGCGCCTGTGCCTGCGCGCTTGCGCGAGCCACCCGGGCCGCCGGCAGACAGCGCGTGTCGGCCAGTTCCCGCATCAGGCGCGCGTCGGCTCCAGCCGCACGAAACCCTTCGCCATTGATGAACACATGGTGCTCGTCGTACATCATGCGGGTCCTGCGATCCAGCCGCAGCGCGCCCAGCCGCCAGGGTTCACCAGGTTCGTCGAAACACACGCGCGGCTTCGGCTCGGTCATGACTTCGCCGAGGGCACAGGCCAGAGATGCCCGGTCCGCCACCAGGCGTTGCAGCGCATCGGCTGCGAAGTCTGCCAGCGCCGGCGGCATTGCGGCCGGTGTGGCGGTGGCCGGCTGGGTGGGGTCCCGATACAGCGTGCTGTCCTCGAATTCATCGGCCATGCGCTGGACCAGCTCGCCGGCCAAGCCCCCGCGCTGGGGCACCCGGAAGCCTGCGGAGTAGGTCATGCAGTCATCGCCCACGGCAATCCCGTCGTGCGCCCAGCGCGGCGGCAGGTAGAGCATGTCACCCGGATTGAGCAGGTGCTCCTGCTCGGGTTCGAAACGGCTGAGGATCTTCAGCGGCACGTCCGGCTCCAGCGACAGGTCCTTCTGGCGGCCAATGCGCCACAGGCGCTGGCCACTGGCCTGCAGCAGAAAGACGTCGTAGCTGTCGAAATGCGGGCCGACCCCGCCGCCGTCGCTGGCCCAGGAAATCATCAGGTCATCCAGCCGCGCGTCCGGCACGAAGCGGAACCGCTGCAGCAGATCGTGTCCGGTGTCCAGGTGCAGGTCCACGCCCTGCACCAGAAGCGACCAGCGCGGTTGACTGAACGGCGGGAACGCGCTCCTGGCAAACGGACCATGGCGCAGCTTCCAGCCCTTGGGGCCGTGCACGATCAGGCGCGACTCCACCGCCTCGTCGGCGGCCATGGCGAACAGCTGCTGGCGTGAGAGCAGCGGCTGGAAACCGGGAAAGGCATTGCGGATGAGCAGCGGCTTTTTCTGCCAGTAGCGCCGCATGAACTGCGCCGGCGAGAGCCCGCCGAGCATCTGCACCGGAGCGTCCACGGCGGGACGACCGGCTGGGGAAATGGTGTCTTGGGTCATGGGACAATTGTCGGATGAAAATCACCGACCATTGCGTTGTTGCGCTGACCTGGACGCTCAAGGACACCCTGGGCGAAGAACTGGACGTCCTGGACGAGCCGGTCGAGTTCCTGGTGGGTGGCGACGACCTGCTGGAAAGCCTGGACAAAGCGCTGCTGGGGCATGTGCCCGGCGACACGCTGGAACTCCAACTCGAACCTCACGACGCCTTCGGCGACTACGACGACCGGTTGCTGTTCCTTGAGCCCAGGGGCCTGTTCCCCGAGGAACTGGAAGAAGGCATGGGCTTCGAGGGACTGCCGCAAGGCTGCAATCCCCTGGCCCCACGCGATCGCCTGTATTTCGTCAGTGACATCTACCCCGACCATGTGGTGATGGACGGGAACCACCCGCTGGCCGGCATGGCCCTGCGCATCCGCCTGAAAGTGCACACCGTGCGGGAGGCCACGCCCGAGGAGGTCGGCCGCGGCACGCTGGGCACCGGCTTCTTCCAGATGCAGGTCCAGGGTGACGACCCGGACGAGCCGTCTGCCCGCCCCACCCTGCACTGAGGCGCGGGATCAGCTCCGGCCGGTGGAGCCGTAGCCCCCGGCGCCTCGCTCGCTGGCTTGCGCGAAGTCCTGGACGATGTTGAAGCGCGCCTGCACCACCGGCACGATCACCATCTGCGCGATGCGTTCCATCGGTGCAATGGTGAATGCCACATCGCTGCGGTTCCAGGCGCTGACCATCAGTTGCCCCTGGTAGTCGCTGTCGATCAAACCCACCAGATTGCCCAGCACGATACCGTGCTTGTGACCGAGGCCTGAACGCGGCAGGATCATGGCCGCATAGCCCGGATCGGCGAGGTGGATCGCCAGTCCAGTCGGCACCAGTTGCCAGGCGTTGGGCACCAGGGTCAGCGGTGCGTCCAGACAGGCGCGCAAGTCCAGGCCGGCGCTGCCGGGTGTCGCATAGTTCGGGAGCTGGTCCGCCATTCGCGGATCCAGCACCTTGACGTCAATCTGCATCCAGACGCTCCTCAGAAAGGGCTTATTGCCCCTTCTGCTCCTTCTTGAGTTCCTCGGCGAGCGCCTTGCCCGGATCTTCCTCTGCCGCCGCAGCAGCGGGCGCAGCCGGTTCGGCGGCCTTGGGCTCCAGCGTGGGCGCAGCGTCGGGTTTGGTCCCCTCGTCCTCCATGCCGGGCATGTTGTTGAGCATCTGGTCCACCGTCGCGTCGTCGACCTTGACCGCCGCTTCGATATTGCCGGTCACCAGGGTCGGATAGGCAATCACGGCCGCGACCATGATCAGCTGCAACACGATGAAGGCAATCGATCCCTTGTAGATCTGGGCGGTCGAGACCGCCGGGATGCGCTGCTTGGTGATCTGGTCGGTGTAATCGCTGCGCGCAGCAACCGAGCGCAGATAGAACAGCGCAAAACCGAAGGGTGGCGTGAGGAACGAGGTCTGCAGGTTCATTGCAAGGATGATGCCGAACCAGACCAGCGCCATTTCCGGCGGCGCCCCTTCGGGCAGCAGCGAGGGCAGCAGCTTGTTGGCCACCGGCGTCAGCATCGGCACCACGATGAAGGCGATCTCGAAGAAGTCGATGAACATGCCCAGCACGAAGACCAGCAGGTTCACGATGATCAGGAAGCCCATCGCGCCGCCGGGCAGCTTGTCGAACAGGTGTTCGACCCAGATGTGTCCATCGGCCGCATTGAAGGTGAAGCTGAAAGCGGTTGAACCGATCAGGATGAACAGCACGAAGATCGCCAGCTTGGAGGTGTTCTCCAGTGCCTGCTTCATCAGGTCAAAGCTCAGGCGCCGGCGCGAACCGGCCATGATCAGGGCACCGAGCGCGCCCATTGCACCACCCTCGGTCGGCGTGGCCACACCCAGGAAGATCGTGCCCAGCACCAGGAAGATCAGGACCAGCGGCGGAATCAGCACGAAGGTCACGCGTTCGCCGAGGCGAGACAGCAGACCCATGCGGGTGACGCGGTTGATGATGGCCAGCACCAGCGCCAGCAGCGAGCCCACAGTGATCGACAGGATCACCACCTCGTCGCCGGGTGCGGGACCGTCACGATGCACAAGCGGATTGATGATTGAGGCGTGCACCTGCGACCAGCCGTAGGACGCCACGCCACAGATGGCCAGCAGCACCAGCAGCGAGCGGTGACCGCTGGCCCCATTGGGTTCGTTGTAGATGCGGGCTTCCTGGGGCAGCGCCGGCACCCAGTCGGGCTTGACGATCGCCACCACCGCAATGAACGCGAGGTACAGACCGACCAGCATCAGGCCCGGCAGCAGACCGCCGGCATACATGTCACCCACCGAACGGCCGAGCTGGTCGGCCAGCACGATCAGCACCAGCGACGGCGGGATGGCCTGAGCGAGCGTGCCGGAAGCGGTGATGGTGCCGGTCGCGATGGTGCGGTTGTAGCCGTAGCGCAGCATGATGGGCAGCGAAATCAGGCCCATCGAGATCACGGCCGCAGCGACCACACCGGTCGTCGCCGCCAGCAGCGCACCCACCAGGATCACGGCGACCGCCAGGCCACCGCGCACCGGACCAAACACCTGGGCCACCGTCTCCAGCAGGTCCTCGGCCATCCGGCTGCGTTCAAGAATGATCCCCATGAACGTGAAGAACGGAATCGCCAGCAGCGTGTCGTTCTGCATGATGCCCATGACGCGCAACGGCAGCGCCTGGAACAGGTTGGCCGGGAACAGGCCGACTTCCATGCCCACGAAGCCGAAGAACAGGCCGGTCGCGGCCAGCGCAAACGCCACCGGGAAACCCGACAGCAGGAACACCAGGAGGCCGCCGAACATCAGCGGCACAAAGTTCTGTGCAATGAATTCCATGATCAGTTGGCTCCTTTAAGGCGCTGCTGTTCTTCTTCCAGCAGTTGCTGGGCAAGGAGTTCTTCTTCGGATGGCCCGTCATGGGCCAGGGGATCGGGACCGTTGCCGGTCAGGAAGGCCAGGCGCTTGATCAGTTCGCTGACGCCCTGCACCGCCAGAATGGTGAAGCCGGCGGGGATCAGGGCATACACCGGCCAGCGGATCAGACCACCGGCGTTGGACGACATTTCCTTGGTCTCGAAGGCATTGACGAACAGGGGCCAGCCCAGCGTCACCATCATGTAGCACAGCGGGAACAGGAACACGATGATGCCGACCACATCGACCCAGTTGCGCCCGCGGGCACTGAACTTGGAGGAAATGAAGTCGATGCGCACGTGGGCGTTGCGCAGGAAGGCGTAACCGCTGCCGAGCATGAACACGGCAGCAAACAGGTACCACTGGATCTCCAGGAAGGCGTTGGAGCTGGTATCGAAGGCCTTGCGAACGATCGCGTTGCCAGCGCTGATGAGCGTGGTTGCGAGCACGAACCACATGGCCAGCTTGCCAATAAGGTCGCTGATCGTGTCGATCAGACGGGAGATCTTCAGAAGAAATGACATGTGAAACCCCTGTCGAGGACGGGAAGGTGTCTGGGCACGTGGACAGGAAAGCGACTGCCGCCGAGTGTCAGAAAATTGTCAGCCTAAGCACCACGCAAAAAAACCCCGTGAGCCGGGGTTTTTCTGCGGGTGTTCAGCCGGATTACAGCTTGGCCGACTGCATGTAGCGGTCGAACTGGGCCTCGGTGAAACGGAACCAGAGGTTCTGATCCTTGCGGAAGGCCGAGTAGTCGGCGTACACCTTCTTCCACTTGGGGTTCTTGGCGCTCAACTCGTCGTACAGGGCCATGGCGTGCTTGAAGGCCTCGTCCATGACAACCTTCGGGAACGGCAGCACCTTGACGCCGGAACCGACGAGCTGCTTGAGCGCACCCGGATTGCGGCCGTCGTACTTGGCCTGCATGTCGACGTGGGCGTAGGCCGACGCGGCATCCAGGATCGCCTGGTATTCCTTGGGCAGGGCTGCCAAGGCCTTGTTGTTGACCAGCAGCGACAGCTGCGGACCGCCTTCCCACCAGCCGGGGTAGTAGTAGTTCTTGGCGACTTTGTTGAAGCCCAGCTTCATGTCGTCGTACGGGCCGATCCACTCCGCGGCGTCGATCGTGCCCTTTTCCAGCGCCTGGTAGATTTCGCCGCCAGGAATGTTCTGCGGCACCACGCCCATGCGTTCCATCACACGGCCGGGGAAACCGCCAGTACGGAACTTCAGACCCTTGAGGTCTTCCAGGCCGTTGATTTCCTTGCGGTACCAGCCGCCCATCTGGGCGCCGGTGTTGCCCATCGGGAAGTTGACGATGTTGTACTCGGCGTAGAACTCGCGCATCAGCTTCATGCCGTTGCCTTCGAACATCCAGGCCGACATCTGGCGGCTGTTCAGGCCAAACGGGATCGCGCAATCCAGGGCGAAGGTTTCATCCTTGCCGAAGAAGTAATACGGAGCGGTGTGGGCGCATTCGACGGTGCCTTGCTGCACACCATCCACCACGCCGAACGCAGGCATCAGCTCGCCACCCGCGTGCACGGAAATGACGAACTTGCCGCCGGTCATGTCGCTGACGTACTTCGAGAAGGTCTCGGCTGCGCCGTAGATGGTGTCCAGCGCCTTGGGGAAGCTGGAAGCCAGCCGCCAGCGAATGGCGTTCTGGGCGTACACCGCGGGAGCGGTGCCGGCGGCCAGCACGCCAGCGATACCGGCATGCTTGATGAGGGAACGACGATCCATGTGATATGACTCCGTGGTTTGGTATTTCACGTCCGCCCGCGAGGGGCAGTGACTTCAGCAGTCCCGGGCATTGTAGGAAGGCACCCCACCCCCCTCTTGGGGGTTTTCCCTCGTAAACGGGTCGCAAACGTGACCGTGTTCAGCCTTATGCAAGCTTGCCTGCACCAAACCGACGGCCGTTGAAACGCGTTTCAAGCGGCTTGTGAATTTTCTTTCACGCCACCGCCTTGAGTGCGCCCGCGCCGCCCAGCAGGTCGCCAAAACGCTGGCGGATCGAACGTTCGATACCTGCCGCGTTCAGGCCGACGTTGGCCAGCAGCACCGCGGGGTCACCGTGTTCGATGAACTGGTCGGGCAGGCCCAACTGGAGCACCGGCATGGACACGCCTTCGGCCTGCAGGGCTTCCAGCACCGCACTGCCTGCGCCACCCATCACGCAACCTTCCTCCACCGTCACCAGCGCCTCGTGATCACGGGCCAACTCACGCAGCAGATCAAGATCCAGCGGCTTGATCCAGCGCATGTTGGCCACCGTCAGGCCCAGCGACTCGGCGGCGGCCAGCGCGGGGTGCAGCAGCGTGCCGAATGCCAGCACCGCGATGCCGCGGCCGCGGCGTCGCACCTCGCCCTTGCCGAAGGGCAAGCCTTCCAGAGTGGCCGGCACCGCCGCCCCCACACCGGCACCGCGCGGATAACGCACGGCCACCGGATGGTTCTGGGCGAATGCGGTCGAGAGCAACTGGCGCGTCTCGGCCTCGTCCGCCGGGCAGGCGATCGACACCCCCGGGATGCAGCGCATGTAGGCAATGTCGTAGGCGCCCGCGTGGGTCGCGCCGTCGGCGCCGACCAGGCCTGCGCGGTCCAGCGCCAGCACCATCGGCAGCTTCTGCAGCGCCGCGTCGTGGATGAACTGGTCGTAGGCGCGCTGCAGGAACGTCGAATAGATCGCCACCACAGGCTTCATGCCCTCGCAGGCCAGGCCGGCGGCGAAGGTCACCGCGTGCTGCTCGGCAATGCCGACATCGAAATAGCGGCCGGGAAAGCGCCGGTGGAACTCGACCATGCCCGAGCCCTCGCGCATGGCGGGCGTGATACCCACCAGCTTCTCGTCCTTTTCCGCCATGTCGCACAGCCATTGGCCAAACACCTGTGTAAAGGTGGGCTTGGACGGCGTGGCCGGCTTGACCAGGCCGACGGCGGGATCGAACTTGCCCGGTCCGTGATAGGCCACCGGATCGGCCTCGGCGAGCTTGTAGCCCTGGCCCTTCTTGGTCACCACGTGCAGGAACTGGGGGCCATCGCCGTGCTCCAGCAGATGGCGCACGTTCTCCAGCGTCGGGATCAGCGAATCGAGGTCATGGCCGTCGATCGGGCCGACGTAGTTGAAGCCGAACTTCTCGAACAGTGTGGCCGGCACCACCATGCCCTTGGCGTGTTCTTCCAGACGCTTGGCCAGTTCGAACAGCGGCGGTGCGCCCTTGAGCACGGTCTTGCCCACATTCTTGGCGGCCGCATAGAACTGGCCGCTCATGAGCTGGGCGAAGTACCGGTTGAGTGCGCCGACCGGTGGCGAGATCGACATGTCGTTGTCGTTGAGCACCACCAGCAGCCGGCCATGCTCGACACCGGCGTTGTTCAGCGCCTCGAAGGCCATGCCGGCGGTCATCGCGCCGTCGCCGATGATGGCCACCGAATGCCGGCTCTCGCCTTTCATCTTGGCCGCCAGCGCCATGCCCAGCGCGGCGGAAATGCTGGTCGAGGAGTGGCCGACACCGAAGGTGTCGTATTCGCTCTCGTCGCGGCGCGGGAAACCGCTCACGCCGCCGAGCTGGCGCAGCGTGTGCATCCGGTCGCGCCGACCGGTCAGGATCTTGTGCGGGTACGTCTGGTGGCCGACGTCCCAGACCAGCCGGTCCTCGGGCGTGTTGAAGACGTAGTGCAGTGCGATGGTCAGCTCGACCGTGCCGAGGTTGGAGCTGAGATGCCCGCCGGTCCTGGCCACGCTTTGCAGCAGGTATTCGCGCAGTTCGTCGGCCAGCGGCCTGAGCTGCGTTCGGGCCAGGCGCCGAAGATCGGCCGGGGATTCGATGGTGGACAGGAGATTGCTCATGACAGGAAGGGGGTCGCGGTGCGGCGATGACTCATGAAACGCGGCGGCCAACCCAGTCGGCCAGTGCGTGCAGGGTCTCGGTGCGTGGCAGCGCGGTGGCGGACAGCGCCTCGTGGGCCTGGTCCAGCATCTGATCGGCATAGGCCTGTGCGGCCTCCAGCCCCATCAGCGAGACAAAAGTGGGCTTGTCGGCAGCGGCATCCTTGCCGGCGGTCTTGCCCAGGGTCGCGGAATCGGTGGTGACATCCAGAATGTCGTCGACGACCTGGAACGCCAGGCCGAGGAAGGCGCCGTAGGCGGACAGCCGCGCCTGCACCCCCGGTTCGACACTGGCGGTCGAGACACCCATCATCACGCTGGCCTGCAGCAAAGCACCGGTCTTGAGCCGGTGCATCGCCTCCAGGGACGGACGGTCCAGCGCGATACCCACACTGGCCAGATCGACGGCCTGACCACCGGCCATGCCGGTGGCACCCGCGGCCAGCGCAAGCTGACGGCACAGGCGAGCCGACAGCGCGCCACCCATCGAGCCGTCATCGGGCACCAGCAGTTCGAAGGCCAGCGCCTGCAGGGCATCGCCGGCCAGCAGGGCCTGGGCTTCGCCGAATTTCACGTGCACCGTCGGTTTTCCCCGGCGCAGCACATCGTTGTCCATGCACGGCATGTCGTCGTGCACGAGGGAGTAGGCGTGGATCAGTTCGACCGCGCAGGCCGCCCGCAACGCCGCAGCGGCGTCACCCTGCACCGCCTCGCAGGCGGCCAGGACCAGCAACGGGCGCAGGCGCTTGCCGCCGTCCAGCACGGCATAGCGCATGACCACGCCCAGATCCGCCGGCGCGTCGGCCGAGACCCAGGACGAAAGCGCCTGTTCGACGCGCTGCTGCTGCAAGGACCGCCAGGAGACAAAGGCGTCGGTGTCGGAGAGGAGCTTGCTCATTGGCCGTCCCAGGGTTTCGGCTCACCGTCTTCGAGCACCTTGATCTGATGCTCCACCGCGTCCAGCCGCGCGCGGCAGAAAGCCAGCAGTTCGGCGCCCCGCTGGTAGTGACCGAGCAACTGGTCTAGCGGCAGTTGTCCGTTCTCAAGCTGAGCCACCAGGTTCTCCAGTTCGTCGAGCGCGGATTCGTAACTGGCTGCCGGCTCGGCCTTGTCGGAAGAGCGGGTGCTGCGGGCGGACTTGGGGGTTGCGGGTGAGGTCATCGGATATCGCCGTGCACGTGCTTCGCGGGGTAGGCCCGGGGACGAAGGCAATTTCGTGCGGGAGCCGGCGATTTTATCCGCCGCCTGGCACGCCGGCCGGTTTCCGGGACCACCACCCCTAGGACCGGAAGGTACAATCGCGCCTCTTTTTTGTTCAACTGACGGGCCTCATACGCCCGGAGGGACGCAGCACTTCACCCTTCCCGCGCCGATCGTTCAGTCGTTACGCGCTTCACCCTGCCCCTTCATAGGGGGAGTCTTTAGGTCAGGACCATCATGTCTGATTTGAGTCTTCAACTGCAGCAGGCCGAAAGCCAATTGCCGGTTTCCAGCTATTTCGACGAGGCATTGTTCCGCAGGGAACTTGAAACGATCTTTCAGCGCGGGCCCCGCTACGTGGGGCATGCCAATGCGGTTCCGGAGCCGGGCGACTATTACGCCCTGCCGCAGGAAGGGGAAGGCCGTGCGCTGGTGCGCACCGCCAACGGGGTTGAACTGGTGTCCAACATCTGCCGCCACCGCCAGGCCGTGATGCTCAAGGGCCGAGGCAACCTGGGCCAGAACGCCAAGGGCCACAGCGGTGGCCAGATCGTCTGCCCGCTGCACCGCTGGACCTACAGCGGCGGCCAGTCGGCCGGCAGCACGCTGGGCAGCTTGCTGGGCGCCCCGCACTTCTCACACGACCCTTGCGCGGACCTCAAGCGCTACCCGCTGCGCGAATGGAACGGCCTGCTGTTCGAGGACAACGGCCGTGACATCGCCGCCGACCTGGCCGGCATGGGCCCGGCGTCCACGCTGAGCTTCGAGGGCATGGTGCTGGGCCACGTCGAGCTGCACACCTGCAACTACAACTGGAAGACCTTCATCGAGGTCTATCTGGAGGACTACCACGTCGAACCCTTCCATCCGGGTCTGGGCAACTTCGTCACCTGCGACGACCTGCAGTGGGAGTTCAAGCCCGAGTACTCGGTACAGACCGTGGGCATCCAGAACCTGCTCAAGTCCGGCAGCGCCACGTACCAGAAGTGGCACGAGGTGCTGATGCAGTACCGCAACGGCGAGCTGCCCGCGCAGGGCGCCGTGTGGCTGACCTACTACCCGCACATCATGGTCGAGTGGTACCCGCACGTGCTGACGGTCTCGACCCTGCACCCGCTGAGCGTCGACAAGACGCTGAACATGGTGGAGTTCTACTACCCCGAAGAGATCGCCGCCTTCGAACCGGGCTTCATGGAGGCGCAGCGCGCCGCCTACATGGAAACCTGTATCGAAGACGACGAGATCGCCGAGCGCATGGACGCGGGCCGCAAGGCCCTGCTGCAGCGCGGCGACAACGAGGTCGGCCCCTACCAGAGCCCGATGGAAGACGGTATGCAGCACTTCCACGAGTGGTACCGCGCCCGGATGCGCCCGACCTGATGCAAGCGCTGTGGATGCTGCTGGCGGCGTTCCTGTTCGCCACCATGGGTGTGTGCATCAAGTTCGCGTCGGCGCATTTCAACAGCTTCGAGATCGTCTTCTACCGCGGGCTGTTCGGTGTCGCCTTCCTCTGGTGGGTGACCCGGGCGCGCGGTGTGTCGCTGCGGACCCAGGTCCCCGGCATGCACGTCTGGCGCAGCATCGTGGGCACGCTGTCGCTGACCGCCTGGTTCTATTCGATCGCCATCCTGCCGCTGGCCACGGCGATGACCCTCAACTACATGAGCAGCATCTGGATCGCCACGTTCCTGCTCGGCGGCGCCCTGCTGATGCAGGGTCGCGACATCGCCCTGCTGCGCCAGGGTCCGCTGTTTGCCACCGTCCTGGCCGGTTTTGCGGGGGTGGCCATGGTGCTGCGCCCCACGATCGCACCGGACCAGTTGATCGGGGCGCTGGTCGGCCTGCTCTCGGGCGTGACCTCGGCGCTGGCCTACCTGCAGGTCTCGGCGCTCTCCAAGGTCGGCGAACCCGAAACACGCACCGTCTTCTACTTCTCGCTCGGGGCGGTGGTGGCCGGCGCGATGGGCATGGCGGTTGTCGGCATCTCCCCGTGGCAGTGGCCCGCCGCGCTATGGCTGCTGCCCATCGGGCTGCTGGCGGTGCTCGGGCAGCTCTGCATGACCCGGGCCTACGCCAGCGGCGCCACCCTGGTGGTCGCCAATCTCCAGTACTCGGGCATCGTGTTTGCGGGCATCTACAGCGTGACCGTCTTCGGCGACCGCTTGCCCCTGATCGGCTGGCTGGGAATGGCGCTGATCATCGCCAGCGGGATCACAGCGACCGCGCTGCGCGCGCGCGCCGTGCCCAGCGCGCCGGCAGAAGAACACTGATTCCGTGCCGCCTCGCACACCACGCGCGGCCAAGTAGTCATTTGGTGTGATCGCCAGCGCCGGCGCTCTGGCCGAGAATGCGGGCGCATGTACACCACACTCATTTCCGCCACCGATCTGCTTGGCCTCGTTGACGCCCGCCAGCCGCTGCTGGTCATGGACTGCAGCTTCGACCTGATGAATCCGCAAGCCGGTCGCCGCCAGTTCGAAGAAGCCCATGTTCCCGGCGCCGTGTATGTCCACCTGGACGAGCACCTGAGCCAGAAGACCGGTGACGACCGCGCCAGTGGCGGGCGCCACCCCCTGCCCTCTCGCGAGACCTTCGCCGCGCGGTTACGGGCCCTGGGACTGAACAGCGACATGCAGGTCGTGGCGATGGACCGCCAGGGAGCCAACCACTGCGGGCGCCTGTGGTGGATGCTCAAGTGGTGCGGACACGAAGCGGTGGCCGTGCTCGATGGCGGGCTGGGCGCCTGGCAGGCGGCTGGCGGCGCCACGGTCGCCGGCGCGTCGCCCGTCGCCCCGGCCCCCGGCAACTTCACGCTGGCACCGCCCCTGGTGCGCGTGGTGGATGCACAAGGCATTGCGACCCGGCTCGGCGACCCGGGGCTCACGGTGATCGACGCCCGGGCAGCGGCGCGCTTTCGAGGCGAGGTCGAGCCGCTGGACCCGGTTGCCGGCCATATCCCGGGCGCCCTGAACCGCCCCTTCACCGACAACATCGCTGCCGACGGCCGGTTCCGCCCGGCGGCCGAGCTCCGGGCCGACTTCATGAGGCTGCTGGCGGGGCGCGATCCGGCCACGGTGGTGCATCAATGCGGCAGCGGCGTCAGCGCCGTTCCCAACCTGCTGGCCATGGAAATCGCCGGCCTGGGCCGCACGGCCCTGTTCCCGGGCAGCTGGAGCGAGTGGTGCAACACACCGGGCCTGCCCTGTGCCCGGGCTCAAGACTGAGCCGAAACGGACGAAATTGAACGTATCCGGGGTGTCCCGCCCGGCTTCAGAACAGTTCATGTCCGGCCCCCCCTCCCGCCTCCCCTCGTCGTCCACGGCCTTCAATTGGCACAGTGACGACATCCGCCTGCGCCCCGTCAGGGCGGTCTGCGTGGTCATGGGACTGGCGGGCACGGTGCTCGCGGCGGAGCTGCTGCTGAACTCGATCAGTGCCTGGAACGCTGCGGCACCCGCATTGATCGCCCTCATCGGCTGGGGGGCGTTTGCCCAGTTGCGCAAGGGGTGGCAGCCGCAGATAGCCCTGTTGCTGGTGATCGGGGTGCTGCTGGCGGCGGTGGTCGCGGTGATGGCCTTCGGCTCGATGCGGTCGTCCGGGGCGGCGCTGTTCCTGGCCGTGGTGGTCGGCGCCGGCATCTTCCTCGAACGCAAGGCCCTTCTGGCCACCGTCGGCCTGACCTTGGTGACCATGACGGGGCTGACCTGGCTGGAGATCAATGGCCAGATGCAGGCCCGACAGATCCAGATGACCTACGACGCCCTGCTGGTCTGGGTGGCGGCGGTGACGGTCGTGGCCTTCATGGTCTATTTCAGTCGCCAGAAGGCGGCCATGGCCCAGGAACGCTTTGAAACCGAACTGACGGCCCGCCTGCGCAGCGAACAGGAGCGCAACCTGAGCATGGAGCGGCTGCGCCGGATCTTCCGCTCCAGCCCGAGCCCGATGCTGGCGCAGTCGGCCCGCTCCGGCCGCATCCTGGATGCCAACCCCGCCTTCGAGCGCTGCTACGGCTACCCGGGCGGCCAGTTGCTGGGCCGGCGGGACGAGTTTCTTTGGTCCGTCCCCGCCGACCGGGCCTCGCACGAAAAACAGCTCAATACCCAGCGCCGCGCCGTCACCTCGACCAAGGGTCTGAAATCCGACGGCAGCCTCTTTGACGCCCTGGTGGTCAGCGAGCTGAGCGAGGACCCCGACGACCGCCTGATCATCTCGATCGTCACCGACATCAGCGAGCAACAGGCGCTGATGGAGCGGTTGCGCCGCTCGGAGGAGCGCTTCGCCAAGGCCTTCGAGCTCAGCCCCCTGACACTGGCGATCACCCGGCTGTCCGACGGCACGATCCTCGAAGTCAACCGCTCGGGTCAGGGTCTGGTCGCTGCGACGGCGGACGAGGTGAGAGGGAAAAGCACGCTCAGGGACGGCGGCTGGCTGGCGCCGGAGGACCGGGCCGGCTTCATACGGCAACTGCGCACGCACGGGCGCGTCAATGGCCACGAGACGCGCATGCAGGCGCCCGGCGGGCAGGTCCAGGACATGCGGGTCTGGGCGGTGCTGATCCACCTGGACGGCGAGGACTGCATCCTCTCCTGCACCATCAACGTCACCGAGGAAAAGCGCCGGGAGGCCCTGCTGTCCGATCTGGCACGTGGCACCGCCGGGGGATCCGCCGAGGAGCGCTTGCAAAACCTCTGCGAGCACATGGCGCGCAGCCTGGGCGCCGATCTGTCCGCTGTGATGCAGCGCAGCGACGATGGCCGCCTGCACGCGCTGGCCGCCTACGCCGATGGCCGCCCGCTCGCGCGAACCCCCTGCGACGCCAGGGACACCCCCTGCGAACAGGTCCTGTTGTCGGATGGCGCTTGCGAGTACCCGCGCGACCTCGACCAACGCTTCCCTCAAGCCTCCATGGTGACCGAGGGCGGCTTCAAGGCCTTTGTGGGGCAGTGCCTGCACGATGACGACGGGCAGCCGATCGGCGTGCTGCTCGCCCAGTGGCGCCGGGCCATCGAACCCGATCAGGAATCCCGGTCCCTGATGACGATCTACGCCAGCCGTGCCAATGCCGAGCTGATCCGCATGCGGCGCGACAACGAAATCCGCAGGCTCAACGAAACGCTGGAGCTTCGTGTGCGCCGGCGCACGGCCGAACTCGAAAAACTCAACGCCGAGCTCGACTCCTTCGCGTACTCGGTGTCCCACGACCTGCGCTCGCCATTGCGCGCGATCGACGGTTTCACCCGCCTGCTGGGCGAGCAGTTGCAGGGGCGTCTGTCCCCCGACGAGACACAGTTGTTCGAGCGGGTGCTGGCGTCGACCCAACGCATGGGCACCCTGATCGGTGATCTGCTGGCCCTGGCGCGGGTCAGCCAGGGCGTGCTCGAACTGGCGCCCGCCAACCTCAGCGAGATGGCCGAGCAGGTGATGCAGGCGGAGCAGGCGAAACAGCCCGAACGGGTCCTTCGCTGGCAGATCGAACCCGGCATGGTCTGCCGGTGCGACGCGCGGCTGGTGCGCATCGCGCTGGAGAATCTGCTGGGCAACGCGGTGAAGTACACCCGCGACACCCCAGAAGCCCGGATCGAGATGGGGCGCTGCGCAGACACTGCGTCGACATTCTTCGTGCGGGACAACGGCGTGGGGTTCGACATGGCCCACGCCGACAAGCTGTTCAAACCCTTCCAGCGCCTGCACCGGCCCAGTGAATTCGAGGGCACGGGGATCGGCCTGGCGACGGTGCACCGCATCGTCGAACGACACGGCGGCCAGATCGACGGCATCTCCGAGCCCGGACGCGGCGCCGAATTCCGCTTCTCCCTGGGGCCCGCGCCCCTGCCCCTCCAATGACACCGTTCCCGGCCCGCGCGATATGCCGTCCAGCTCTCCCTTGAACCTGCAGCATTACCAGGAACGATCGCTGCTGGCGCTGCTGGTGTGCATCAGCGTGGCCGGGCCACTGGTCACCCTCGGGGTCTACCTGCGGGACGGGATATCGCTGCTGACCTGGGCCGGGCTGGCGTTGACGCTGGCGACCTACGCCCTCCTGGCGGTCTACGCCATCGGGCCGCGCCGCCTGGCCGCCCATGCGCTGGTCTACATGCTGATCGCCTGTTCTGCGGTGGCCATCGCGGCACAGGGAACCGTGCGCAGCATGGCCTCGCTGGTGATGCTGGCGGCGGTGGTGGGGGCCGGGGTGTTCCTCTCGCGGGCGCACATGATGGTCTGCGCGGGTCTGGCCATCCTGCTGCTGGGCCTGCTCAACCTGGCGGAAAACAACGGCCTGCTGCCGCCGCCGCAGTACCGCACCGGGTGGGCCGTGTGGATCACCCAGTCCGTGGTGCTGGTGAGTCTGGCGATCACCGTCAACCTGGGACGGCGCCGACTCATCGACGCCTACCGGGCCCAGAACCTGACGCTGGAACACGCCCGGGAGGTCGAGCAGTTGTTGCGCCTGAGCCAGTCGCGCTTCCAGGCCCTGTTCCGCAGCACGCCGGCCGCCTGTCTGGTGCAGTCGCTGGACACGCGGGACGTCATCGATGTGAACGAGGCCTTCGAGGACCTGTTCGGCCACAAGCGCGAGGCCCTGGCGGGCAGACCCCCGCCCCGCCTGTGGGCCGATGACCTCCTGCACAGCCAGTTCCGACGGATGATCGACGGCGATGGACGGGTCAGCAACATGCTGGTCCAGGCGGTCCGCCACGATGGCAGCGTCTTCGACGCCCGGCTGTACGCGGAGGTCGCCGACAACGGCAGCGAGAAGCTGCTGATCGCGGTGGTGTTCGACGTCTCGGCAGAAACCGCCTCGCGCCATGAGCTGGAGAAGTCCCGCGAACGCTTCTCCAAGGCCTTCAACTTCAGCCCGCTGGGCATGACGATCACCCGCATGAGCGACGGCATGTTCGTCGAGGTGAACCCCGCCAACGAGCGAGTGCTGGGCTGGACGCAGGCCGATTTCGCGGGCAAGACCTCCGTCCAGGCGAACGTCTGGGTCACCCTTGCCGACCGGCAGAACTACGTGGACACGCTGCGGCGCGAAGGTCACCTGCAAGCCTACGAGACCCGGATGCGGACCAAGAGCGGCGTGATCGTGCCGGTCCGGATCTGGGCCGAGATCATCGAGATCGACGGGGAGCCCTGCGCCTTGTCCTTCACCCTGAATGTGGCCGACGAGAAGCGCCGCGAGGCCATGCTGCTCAACGTGGCCGAAGGGGTGTCCGGCGAGACGGGGGACGCCTTCTTCCGTTCCCTGACCCTGCACCTGGCGGACGCCATCGGTGCCGACGGCGTGATGGTCGGCGAAGTCGACCCGCAGCACCAGGAGCTGACCACACTGGCCATGGTCTGGCACGGCCAGTTGCAGCCCAATGCCACCCACCATCTGCGCGAGACGCTCTGCGAACAGGCCCTGCAACAGCGAGGCACCCTGCGCATCGAGAGCCCGACGCCAGCCCATCTGCCGCTTGTGCCGCCGTTCAGGGACAGCGAGCTGCAGGCCTTCCTCGGCCTGCCCCTGCGCGATGCCCAGGGCCACCCGGTCGGCCTGCTCACCGCCGTCTGGCGGCACCCGCCCCAGCAGGCGCCGCACCTGGACGCGCTGCTCACGATCTTCGCCAGCCGGTGTGACGCCGAACTGCTGCGCTCGCACAGCGACCGCGAGGTCCGCAAGCTGCAGGAAACCCTGGAGCAGCGGGTCGCCGACCGCACCGAGCAGTTGCAGTACCTCAACCGGGAGCTCGATGCTTTTGCCTACTCGGTCTCGCACGACCTGAAATCGCCCTTGCGCTCGATCGACGGCTTCACCCATCTGCTGCGCGAGCAGATGGCCGAGCGCCTGCTTCAGGACGACCGGCTGCTGCTCGAACGCATCGAGTTTTCGATCCTGCGGATGAACCGGCTGATCAACGACCTGCTGGCGCTGGCCCGGGTCAGCCAGGGCACGCTGCAGCGCATGAACACCAACCTGAGCGAATTGGCGCACGACGTCCTGCGCCAGGAACGCCACCGGGACCCCACCCGCCAGGTGTCCGTGACCATCGAAAAAGACCTGTTGGCCGACTGCGACCCGCGGATGGCGCAGATCGTGCTCGAGAACCTGATGGGCAACGCCTGGAAGTACACCCGCCACACCACGGACGCCCGCATCACCTTCACCCGCGCCGGGCGCGCCGAGGACGGCTCGCCGGTCTTTCGCGTGACCGACAACGGCGCGGGCTTCGACATGACACGCTCCGACCGCCTGTTCAAGCCCTTCAACCGGCTGCACGCGAGCAACGAGTTCGAGGGCACGGGCATCGGACTGGCCACCGTGCGCCGCATCCTGGAGCGGCACGGCGGCTACATCCGCGGCGAGGGCGCCGTCGGCCAGGGGGCCCGCTTCGAATTCGCCTTCGGTCGCGACCCCGCCCGCTGATGGCGAACCGGCGCGGGATCAGTGGGAGTGCGCCAGCCCGCTGACCACCGTGACCAGCGTGATCCCCGCCAGCAGCCAGGCCACCTGGGCGATGGTTGCGCGCAGGCCCAGGCGCTTTTGCAACTGGGGGATCAGGTCCGCCAGCGCCACATAGATAAAACTGCTGGACGCCGCGACCAGGAAATACGGCAGCGCGTCATCCAGTTGCCCCAGCAGGGCGTAGCCCACCAGTCCCCCGAGGGCGGTCACGGTGCCGGCCAGCGAAACCTTGACCAGCGCCGCCCGGCGCGTCCCCGACGTCATCTGCAACACCGCGAGGTCGCCCATGTGGTGCGGCACCTCGTGGGCCAGCACCGCCAGCGCGGTCACCGCCCCCAGACGCAGGTCCGCGACGAAGGCCGACGCGATCAAAATGCCGTCGCCAAAGGCGTGCACGCTGTCGCCCGCCAACACCGCCCAGCCGCCCGTGAGGCGCCCATGGTCGTGGTGATGGTGGTGGTCGTCCCCGTGAGGGGCGTGGCCGTGGTCATGCTCGTGAGCCTCCCCGCCATGGTGATGCTCGTGCCCGTGGTGCCACAGCTCGGCCTTGTCCAGCAGGAAGAAAAACACCAGGCCGGCCAGCAGCAGACCGAACAGGGTGTGCGCCTGCGCCTGGCTCTCGAAGGCCTCGGGCAGCAGGTGCAGGAAGGCCGTCGCCATCAGCGCACCCGCCGCCATGCTCAGCATGTGCTGGGTGAAGCGCGCCAGCGCCCCCATCGCCAGCACAGCCGCCAGCCAGACGCTGCCCACGCCGGCAGCGATGGTGCCCATCAGGATCGCGATCAGGGTCATTGCATTCCATCAAAAAGAAAAAAGGGCCGCATTCGCGGCCCGGGCAGGCGAAGCAGACGGCGGATCAGGCCACGCCATGCTGCTGGAACCAGGCCAGCGCCCGCTTCCAGCCATCGTCGGCCGCTTCCTTGCGGTAGCTGGGCCGGTAGTCGGCGTGAAAGGCGTGCGGCGCGTCCGGGTACACCACGAAACTCGATGCCTTGGACGCAGCATTGCCGGCGGCCAAGGCGGCTTTCATCTTATCAATCGTGTCAAGCGGGATGCCGGTGTCGGCGCCGCCATAGAGGCCCAGCACCGGGCCGTTGAGGCTGCCGGCGATGTCCAGCGGGTGCCGTGGCGTCAGTTCGCCCGCATTGCCCACCAGCCGGCCGTACCAGGCCACCGCCGCCTTCACGGACGGGTTGTGGGCGGCGTACAGCCAGACCTGCCGCCCGCCCCAGCAGAAGCCGGTGACCGCCAGCTTTTTCGTGTCGCCGCCGTTGGCTGCGGCCCATTTGACCGCCGCGTCGAGGTCGCCCATCACCTGGGCGTCAGGCACCTTGGCGATCACCTCGGACATCAGCTTGGCGATCTCCCCGTAGCTCTGGGCATCGCCCTGGCGCACGAACAACTCCGGCGCAATCGCCAGGTAGCCCGCGCGGGCGAAGCGGCGTGCGGTGTCGGCGATGTACTCATGCACGCCGAAGATCTCCGACAGCACCAGCACCACCGGCAGACCGGTTTTCCCGGCCGGTGCCGCACGGTAGGCAGGCATCTTGAAACCGTTGACGTCGATCATGACCTCCCCGGCCGTCAGGCCGTCGGCCGGTGTCTTGATCGCCGTCTGCGCCAGCGCCGGCAGGACAGCGGCGGCATAGCCGACCCCCAACGCCGTCTTGAGTGCGGTGCGGCGACTGGCCGCCTGGCGGCGGGCCGGATCGGCGTCGATGAGGGCGTGTCCGTCGGTGATCAGGTCGGTGTTCAGCATCGAGGTCTCCTTGCGGTTGGTTGGTCGGGGGCATCGAGCCCCGGTGGTGGACCGGCGAATCGGGACGAGGTTCCCGGGCGGCCGGCCCCAGGTTCCGGTCGGGGCTTGCCCTCGCAAGGGAATGCCCCCACCATCGCGCCAGAACCACTCGCGGGGAGGCGACATGATCCTGACCGGACCGATTCTGCAGTTTCTCGGATGCCAGGACGGCGTCTGGGGTCTGAGCCTGTTGATCGTCTGCGAGGCGGCCGACCCGCAGCCCGATCTGCGCCTCACGGGCGCGGCCGAGCTGGTGAGGGGCGCCAGCGGGCCGGTCCCCGGCCTCGCGGCCACGGCCTGGCGCTTTGACATCGCCGTGCGCCTGACCGCCAGCGCCCAGCGCTTCGCGTACCGGCTCGCCGGGCAGGACCACAGCGTCCAGGTGCCCGCCCTGGGCGCCACGCCGGTCATGGCCTATGTGTCCTGCAACGGGTTTTCCGATGCCCGCGCCCGCAAGTCCGTCAAGGCCCCCAACGCCCTCTGGGCCCGCTTGGACCGCCTGCACCGCCAGCAGGAGCGGGTCGAAGGCATTCCGGCCGGGCCGCTGGAGCTGCTGCTCATGGGCGGCGACCAGATCTACAGCGACGACATCTGGGCCAGCGTGCCGGAGCTGCGCGCCTGGACCGAGGTCGAATGGTTCACCCGCACCCACATGCCCATGAGCGACAGCCTGCGCGCCACGCTGCAGACCCGCTTCGCCGAGTGCTACCTCGAACGCTGGAACCAGCCCGAGACCGCCGCGCTGCTGGCCTCGGTGCCCAGCGTGATGATGTGGGACGACCACGACATCATCGACGGCTGGGGTTCGCACCCCGCCGAGCTACACAACAGCCCCGTGCTCCAGGGTCTGTTCGAGGTGGCGAAGGCCGCGTTTGAACTGTTCCAGCGTCAGATGCTGGGCGCGCCGCCGCCTGCGACCCTGCCCGACCAGAGCGCGCACAGCAGCGCCTGCCGCTTCGGCAGCACCGGCCTGCTGGTGCTCGACCTGCGCAGCGAGCGCCGGCCGCGCAGCGAAACCACCGACGCCGCCGGGCGCAAGACCGTGCTGCCCGACCAGGTGATGAGCCCGGCCAGTTGGAGCGCCGTCTACGCCTGGCTCGACGCGCAACTGGCCGCTGGCGATCTGCGGCACCTGCTGGTGATGAGCAGCATCCCGGTCATGCACCCCAGCTTCGAGCAACTGGAGAAGATGCTCGGCGCCCTGCCAGCCATCGAGGAACTGGAAGACGACCTGCGCGACCACTGGACCAGCCACCCCCACCAGGCCGAACGCCTGCGACTGGTGCGCCGCCTGCTGGAGGCGAGCGCGCGCGGCCTGCGGGTGACCGTGCTCTCGGGCGACGTGCACGTGGCAGCCATCGGCGTGATCGAGTCGGACCGCAGCGACCTCTCGCCCGAGGCGCGCAGCCTGACCCAGCTCACCAGCAGCGGCGTGACCCACCCGCCGCCGGCCGGGGTCGCGCGCTATTTCCTCGAAGAGGCCTGCAAGCAGACCGAGACCCTGGAGCCGGGGCTGACCGGCCAGATGGTGGCCTTCCCGACCGCGCGGCGCCGGTTGATCGGCTGCCGCAACTTCATGACCTTGCAGGCCGATGTGGCGGGCGGCGCGGACCGGCTGTGGGTGAACTGGTGGGCGGAAGGGGTCGACCACCCGTTCACGAAGGTGGTGCTCCCGGTGGGGTGAGGCTGCGGGCGCTCAGTGCGCCTGGTCCCAGTTCGGTCCCACGCCGACCTCGGCCAACAGCGGCACCTTGAGCTGCGCCACCCCCGCCATCAGGCGCGGGATCTCGGTGCGCAGCCAGTCCACTTCCGATTCGGGCACCTCGAACACCAGTTCGTCGTGCACCTGCATGATCATCTTCGTTCCCTTGCCCTGCCCGTCCAGCGCCTGCTGCACCGCCACCATGGCCAGCTTGATCAGGTCGGCCGCCGTGCCCTGCATGGGCGCGTTGATGGCCTGGCGCTCCAGCGCGGCCAGCTTGGCACCCTTGGCGTTCTTGATGTCGGGCAGCACCAGCTTGCGGCCGAACACGGTCTCGACGTAACCGTTCTGCTTGGCAAGCTCGCGCGTGTCGTCCATGTACTGCTTGACGCCGGCAAAGCGCGCGAAATAGCGGTCGATGTAGGTCTTGGCGGCGGCGTTCTCGATGCCCAGCGACTTGGCCAGGCCGAAGGTGCCCATGCCGTAGATCAGGCCGAAGTTGATGGTCTTGGCGTAGCGGCGCTGCTCGCTGCTCACCTCTTCGGGCTTGATGCCGAACACCTCGGCCGCGGTGGCGCGGTGCACATCGTGCCCTTCGTGGAAGGCGCGCAGCAGGGCCGCGTCGTCGCTCAGGTGGGCCATGATGCGCAGCTCGATCTGCGAGTAGTCGGCGCTGGCGATGACGTGGCCCGGCGCGGCCACGAAGGCTTCGCGCACCTTGCGGCCTTCGGCGGTGCGGATGGGGATGTTCTGCAGGTTGGGGTCGTTGCTCGACAGCCGCCCGGTCACCGCCACCGCCTGCGCGTAGTGGGTGTGCACGCGGCCGGTGCGCGGCAGCGCGAGCTGGGCCAGCTTGTCGGTGTAGGTGCCCTTGAGCTTGATGAGGCTGCGGTGTTCCAGGATCTTGGCCGGCAGCGGGTAGTCCTCGGCCAGTTTCTCCAGCACCTCTTCGTCGGTGCTGCGCGCGCCGGTCGCGGTCTTCTTGATAACCGGCAGGCCGAGCTTGTCGAAGAAGATCTCGCCCAGTTGCTTGGGGCTGCTGAGGTTGAAAGGCTGGCCGGCGATTTCGTAGGCCTCCTGCTCCAGCGCGAAGATGCGCTGGCCCAGCTCGTGGCTCTGTTTCGCGAGCGTGGGCGCGTCGATCAGCACGCCGTTGCGTTCGATGCGATACAGCGTCTCGCTGCTGGCGATCTCCAGCTCGTAGATGAACCTGAGCTTGGCGTCGCTCTCGATCTGCGGCCACAGCACACGGTGCACGTCCAGGGTCTGGTCGCTGTCTTCGCACGAGTATTCGGCGGCCTTGGCCACATCGACCTGCGCGAACGGGATCTGGTGCGCGCCCTTGCCACAGAGGTCTTCGTACTGGATGCCGCTGCGGCCCAGGTGGCGCTCGGCCAGGCTGGACAGGCCGTGCGGCTTGTGCACTTCCAGCACATAGCTTTGCAGCATGGTGTCGTGCGCGTAGCCCTGCACCTCGATGCCATGGTTGGCGAAGACGTGGCGGTCGTACTTGATGTGCTGGCCGAGCTTGTGCTTCGCCGGGTTCTCCAGCCAGGGCTTGAGCTTCGCGAGCACCTCGTCCAGCGGCAACTGCTC
The DNA here is from genome assembly GCA_016790705.1 of Hydrogenophaga sp. GTDB lineage: Bacteria > Pseudomonadota > Gammaproteobacteria > Burkholderiales > Burkholderiaceae_C > Hydrogenophaga. The sequence goes on along the minus strand of JAEUOT010000023.1, from coordinate 79,414 downwards.
GGGCGCGTCCGGGCCTTCGTGCTTGAGCGGGATGTAGGCGGCTTCGCCCGGGGTGACGCTGAAGCTGATGCCCACGATCTGCGCCACCATTTCGTCGAGCGAGGTGGTCTCGGTGTCGATGGCGGTGAGCTCGGCGGCCTCGATCTTCGCCAGCCAGCGGTCGAAGGCGTCCCAGGTCAGGAGGGTGTCGTAGGCCAGGCTGCTGGCGCGCGGCGCGGCGGTCGCCGGTTCGGCGAACAGGTCGTCGGCACCTCCCGGTGCAGCGGCAGCGGCGGGCGCGGATGCAGGCGCCGTGGCCTCGCCGCCGCCCAGCGCCTTGGCCAGGCCCTTGAAGCCGTAGGTTTCGTAGAAGCTGCGCAGCGGCTCCTTCTGCGGCTCGCCCATGCGCACCGCGTCCAGCGCGGGCAGGCCGGGCACCCAGCCGTTGAGGTCGCAGTCGGTCTTGATGGTCAGCAACTGGCGACCGGTGGGCAGCCAGTCGAGCGCCTTGCGCAGCTTCTCGCCCACGGCGCCCTTGACCTGGTCGGCCTGCGCGATCAGGGCGTCCACCGAGCCGTATTCCTGCAGCAGCTTCACGGCGGTCTTGGGGCCCACGCCCTGCACGCCGGGCACGTTGTCCACCTGGTCACCCACCAGCATCTGGTAGTCCAGCATCAGGCGCGCGGGCACGCCGAACTCGGCCTCGACCCCCGCCAGATCGCGAACCTTGCCGCTCATGGTGTCGATGATGGTGATGTGCTGATTCACCAGCTGGGCCAGGTCCTTGTCGCCGCTGCTGATCAGCACCTCGATGCCCTGACTGGCCGCGGCCACGGCCAGCGTGCCGATCACGTCGTCAGCCTCGACGCCGGGCACGTCCAGCACCGGCCAGCCCGAGAGGCGCACGACCTCGTGGATGGGGGTGATCTGGCTGCGCAGGTCGTCCGGCATCGGGCTGCGCTGGGCCTTGTACTCGGAATAGATCGCGTCGCGGAAGGTCGGGCCCTTGGCGTCGAAGACGCAGGCCGCGTAGGTCGACGGGTAGTCGTTGAGCAGCTTCTGCATCATGTTGATGATGATGCGGATGGCGCCGGTCTTCTGCACCGTGCCGTCGGGCAGGGTGATGCTCATGGCGTCGCCGCCGGCGAAGAAGGCGCGGTAGAGGTAGCTGGAGCCGTCGACGAGCAGCAGACGGGGGGTGGGCGCAGTGGATTCGGACATAAGGCGCGATTGTGGGGGAAGCAGGCCTTTTCCCTACAATGCGGCATGCGCGCCCAATTCCCTCCCCTGACCCGTCGCCTGCTGGCGACCTTGGCGCTGTGCGCCGCCCTGCCCGTGGTGGCACAGACTGCGCCCGGCAAAGCCGCCGAGCCGGCCGAGTCCCAGCCCCTGGCGGCCGGCGAAAGCAAGGTCATGGAGCGGATCACGCACGAAGACGCCCTCTCGCGCATCGACGAGCTGCGTGTCGGCGGACAGACCCGCAGCATCGACGTCAAGCCCAAGAACGGCGCCCCGGCCTACGAAATCCAGCCCGTGACCGGCGCGGACAGCGCCAACGACGGTCAGGGCAGCAGCGGCCGCAGCCGCTGGCGCATCCTCAGTTTCTGATTCCTCCCCGCGAATGGCTGTCTACACCGAAGTCCCGCAGGACGAAGCCGCTGCATTGATGCGCTCGCTCAACCTGGGCGAGCTGACCGCGCTGCGCGGTATCCAGGGCGGCATCGAAAACACCAACTATTTCGTCACCACGCTCCGCGACGGCATCGAGACCGAGCACGTGCTGACCGTCTTCGAGCGCCTGAGCTTCGCGCAGTTGCCGTATTACCTGCGACTGATGAAGCACCTGGCCACCCACGGGATTCCGGTGCCGGAGCCGGCAGCCGACGCGCGCGGTGAGCTGCTGCACACGGTGCAGGGCAAGCCGGCGGCGGTGGTCGACAAGCTTGCGGGCAGCAGCAACCTGCGGCCGGGTGTTCCGCATTGTGAAGCGGTGGGCGCCATGCTGGCGCGCATGCACCTGGCGGGGCGCGAATTTGCGCTGCAGCAGCCCAACCTGCGCGGCCTGCCCTGGTGGAACGAGACCGTGCCGGTGGTGCTGCCCTATCTCGACGAGGCGCAGTCCGCGCTGATCCGCAGCGAGCTGGCGTATCAGAACCACACCGCCAGCCTGCCCGCCTACGCCGCCCTGCCGCGCGGACCGGTCCACGCTGACCTGTTCCGGGACAACGTGATGTTCGACGGAGAGACCCTCTGCGGTTTCTTCGACTTCTACTTCGCCGGTCACGACAGCTTCCTGTTCGACCTGGCGGTCACGCTCAACGACTGGTGCATCTTCCACGGCGACGAAGGCGCGGACGGCCTGCACGACGACACCCGCGCCCGGGCGATGCTCGCGGCCTACCAGTCGGTGCGTCCGCTGACGCCGGCCGAACGCCAGTTGCTGCCCGCCATGCTGCGCGCCGGCGCCCTGCGCTTCTGGCTGTCGCGGCTGTGGGACTGGTACCTGCCGCGCGAGGCGGCGATGCTCAAGCCGCACGATCCGGGTCATTTCGAGCGTGTGCTGCGCGAGCGGGTGCGTCAGGCCCGCCAGTTGTCCGCTTCGCTGGTCGAAGACGGCGGCGTGCCGGTCTGAGGGGCGGCGGATGAAGCTGCGCACCGTTTCCGCCGCGACCGGCCTGCAGTGGGTTCGCCTGGGCGTCAGGACATTCCTGAAGCAGCCGCTGGCGATGGCCGGCCTGTTCTTCATGTTCATGGCCGTGGTGTCAATCCTGGCCATGGTGCCTTTCCTTGGCGCGGCGATTTCGTCGCTGCTGACGCCTGCGGTCAACCTCGGCCTGATGTCGGCCACCCGCGAGGCCGAGGCCGGGCGCTTTCCGATGCCGACCCAGTTGTTCACCGCCTTCCGCGGCGGCCCGGACAAGACCCGCGGCATGATGATCCTGGGCGGGCTTTACGGCGCCGGGCTGCTGCTGATCCTGCTGCTGGCCAGCCTGCTGGACAGCAACACGGAGCTGCCGTCCACGATGAGTGCCGACGAGGCGATGCGTGCCGCCCTCGCCAGCCCGGGCCTGTGGGTGGCCATGCTCGCGATGCTGCCGCTGCAGATGCTGTTCTGGCACGCGCCCGCCCTCATGTTCTGGCACAACGTGCCACCGGTCAAAAGCCTGTTCTTCAGCCTGATGGCCTGCTGGGCCAACAAGGGCGCGCTGACCGTCTTCATGCTGGGCTGGAGCGCGCTGTTCATCACCTTCAGCCTCGGCATCAGCCTGCTCGGGGCCGCGCTGGGCGGCGCCTCGGCCATGGGCGTGATCCTGTATCCGGCCGTGCTGCTCATGGCCTCGATGTTCTTCACCTCGATCTGGTTCAGCTTCCGCGACAGCTTCAGCGAGTGAGGCACGCCGCCAGGGCGCGCCGTTTCACACAACTGTCATCAAATCCGGGCATGCGGCGGGTAAGCTCGACCGCATTGTTGTTGGAAGAAAGGCCTCATGTGAAAGCCCTCAAGAAAGCGCGCAAGCTCATTGAAACCGCTCCCGAGACCGCAGAAGCCCGCACCCTGTCGGAACTCGTTGTCGCCCTGGAATCGGAGGCGTCCTATCCGGTCAGCGAGCTCTACAAGCTCGACTACGACCACTTCGAACTGGCCATGGACCTGCTGCGGGAATGGCGACTGGACCGCTACTACATGAGCAAGGTCCGGCTGCTGGACCTCTCGGTCCAGGTTGCGGACATGAAAGAGACGGCGCTCAGCCCGGCCGGCTGACCCAGCGCCTCGACACACTCCCGCCCTGCGCAAACCGCAGGGCTTTTTTTTGCCCGAAACCGGCTTCGGTGACAGCTTGATGAATCGTCTCACGCTACTTCATCTGTAGCAGACAAGACACACTGTCACAGCGCTTCTGCACCCGGCGGATGCAATCAGGCCACCTGGTTGCCACACGCATCAGGCGGGGCGACCGCCCCACTTGTCCAAACGCATCCCCCAAGGAACCCCTATGAAGAAGCGCCTTATCGCTCTGGCCGTTGCGGCCGCATCCGGTGCCGCCATGGCGCAATCGACCGTGACGGTCTACGGTCGCCTGGACGGCGCCGTCGGCACCATCAAGAAGCTCGGCGGCAGCAGCGACAACAAGATGTTCTCCGGCGGCGACGTCGGCCTGACCACCCCGCGTCTGGGCTTTCGCGGCACGGAAGACCTCGGTGGCGGCCTGAAGGCCAATTTCAAGCTCGAACAGCGCATCAACATCGACACCGGCGAAACCCAGGCACCGTCGTTCAAGGGTGAGACCACCGTGGGCCTGTCTGGCGGATTCGGTTCCGTGCGCGTGGGCCGCATGCTGACGGTCTACGACGACGTGCGTGGCCTCTCCAACAGCCGCAGCCTGTGGGACTCGAACACCTTCACGCCGAACTCGGCGGTGTTCAAGACCAGCTCCAGCACCAAGACCAAGAACGCCGACTACGCCAGCCGGGCCAACAGCCAGATCCGCTACGACTTGCCGGAAATGGGCGGCGTCTACGGCGGCCTGACCTATGCCTTCGAGCAGACCGCTGGCGCCAAGGACACCATCACCGGCCTGAACCTCGGCTACAAGACCGGCGGCCTCAACGCAGCCCTGGGCTACCAGAACGAGAAGACCAAGAACAAGTACACGATCCTGGCCGCTTCCTACGACTTCGGCGCGTTCGCCATCTCCGGTGGCTACAACACCCGCAAGGGCGCTGTCGCGGCCGACGGCAAGGACACCGAGTACGGCATCGGTTTCGAAGTACCGCTGGGCGCAGTGTCGCTGTCGCTGGGCTTTGCCTCCGGCGAGACCAAGAACGTCGCCAAGGCCTCCAAGTCCAGCGGCTTCGGTATCGGTGCGCGCTACGCCTTGTCCAAGCGCACCAGCCTCTACGGCGGCTACAGCGCGGTCCAGGAAAAGACCCAGGGCGTGAAGTCGGCCGACACCAAGGTGTTCGCTCTCGGGCTGCGTCACGACTTCTGACACCGGTCCGATCGGTCTCCACCGTTGCCCGGCCCGCTCCGATCAGAGCCCGGGCAATGTCCTTGCAGCCACGAGGGCGTCAGCCCGCGTGGCTTTTTTTCAGTCGTCGACCGGCGTCAGCTTGGCCACCGACAGCGCCAGCCACTTGACCCCGTGGCGGTTGAAATTCACCTGCGCCCGCGCGTCGGCACCAGCGCCTTCGAGCGCCAGCACCTTGCCCTCGCCGAACTTGGTGTGGAACACCTTCTGTCCGGTGCGGATGTCCACGCCCCGGTCGGGCTCACTGGTCTTGGACGGTGAGCTGCCATTGCCGGCGGAGAGGAATCCGGGCGACCAGGCCGGGTTCACGGCCGGTGATCCGCCACCGGCGTACGGCCCGCGTCGCCCACCCTGCCAGCCACCTACCGATGGCGCCGCAGCCGCCCAGGCCGCTTGCGGCGGTGTCAGCCACTTCAGGCAGGCCTCGGGCAACTCGTCGAAGAAGCGGCTCTTCATGTTGTAACGCGTCTGGCCGTGCAGCATGCGCGTCTGCGAGTGGCTGAGGTACAGGCGCTTGCGCGCGCGGGTGATGGCCACGTACATCAGGCGGCGTTCTTCCTCCAGCCCGTCGCGGTCGCTCATCGAGTTCTCGTGCGGGAACAGACCTTCTTCCAGTCCGGTGATGAACACGCAGTCGAACTCCAGGCCCTTGGCCGCGTGCACCGTCATCAGTTGCACCGCGTCCTGTCCGGCCTGGGCCTGGTTGTCGCCCGACTCCAGCGCCGCGTGCGTGAGGAAGGCCGCCAGCGGGCTGAGCGTCTCGCCGGTCTCGGCATCTGGGGCCAGTGACTCATTGAGCAACGGCGCATCCGGGTCCAGGCCCTGGCTGACCGGGCTCTGGGACAACGCCGTGCCGTGCTCGTCGACCGGCAGCGCCACCGCGTCGCGGCCAAAGCCCTCCTGCATCACGAAGCTCTCGGCGGCGTTGACCAGTTCCTCCAGGTTCTCCACCCGGTCCTCGCCCTCGCGCTCGTTGCGGAAGTGTTCGATCAGCCCGCTCTTGTCCAGCACCAGTTCGATGATCTCCTTCAAGGTCATCGCTTCCGTCTTCTCGCGCATCACGTCGAGCAAGGCCACGAAGTTGGCGATGGCCGCACCCGCGCGGCCGGTGACGCCGCTCACCGCGTCGTGCAGCGAGCAGCCGCTGGCGCGTGCCACGTCCTGCAACTGCTCCACGCTGCGCGCGCCGATGCCGCGCGGCGGGAAGTTCACCACCCGCAGGAAGCTGGTGTCGTCGTGCGGGTTCTCCAGGAGGCGCAGGTAGGCCAGCGCGTGCTTGATCTCGGCGCGCTCGAAAAAGCGCAGGCCCCCGTACACGCGGTAGGGAATCGCGGCGTTGAACAGCGCCGTCTCGACCACGCGGCTTTGCGCGTTGCTGCGGTAGAGCACGGCCATCTCGCTGCGCGACGTGCCCTCGCGTTCGAGCTGCTTCATCTCGTCCACCATCCACTGCGCCTCGGCGAAGTCGCTCACCGACTCGTAGACGCGCACCGGCTCGCCCGCACCGGCGTCGGTGCGAAGGTTCTTGCCCAGGCGCCGGCTGTTGTGGCTGATCAGCTCGTTGGCGGTGTTGAGGATGTTGCTGGCGCTGCGGTAGTTCTGCTCCAGCTTGATCTGGTGGCGGACCTGGAACTCGCGCACGAAATCGGCCATGTTGCCCACGCGCGCACCGCGGAAGGCGTAGATGCTCTGGTCGTCGTCGCCGACGGCGAACACCGCATTGCCCGAGGACGGCAGGCCTTCGAGCGGCGGCGAGGAGAACATCTTGATCCAGGCGTACTGCAGGCGGTTGGTGTCCTGGAACTCGTCGATCAGGATGTGGCGGAAGCGCCGCTGGTAGTGGACGCGGATCGGGTCGTTGTCGCGCAGCACCTCGTAGCTGCGCAGCATCAGCTCGCCGAAATCGACCACGCCTTCGCGCTGGCACTGCTCTTCGTAGAGCTGGTAGATCTCGACCTTGCGCCGCGTCTCCTCGTCGCGCACCACCACGTCGCGCGGCCGCTGGCCGTCTTCCTTGCAGCCGCTGATGAACCACTGCAGTTGCTTCGGGGGAAAGCGCTCGTCGTCCACGTTGTGCTGCTTGCACAGGCGCTTGATGGCCGAGAGCTGGTCCTGCGTGTCCAGGATCTGGAAGGTCTGCGGCAGGCCGGCCGGTTGATGGTGCGCGCGCAGGAAGCGGTTGCACAGACCGTGGAAGGTGCCGATCCACATGCCACGCACGTTGACCGGCAGCATCGCCGTCAGGCGGGTCATCATTTCCTTGGCCGCCTTGTTGGTGAAGGTCACGGCCATGATGCCGCCCGGCCCCGCCTGACCGCTCTGCAGCAGCCAGGCGATGCGGGTGGTCAGCACCCGGGTCTTGCCCGATCCGGCGCCAGCCAGGATGAGCGCGTGTTCGGGCGGCAGGGTCACGGCCGCAGCCTGCTCGGGGTTCAGGCCCGCGACCAGCGGGGTGGGGTCTTCAAACAGCATCCGGGGATTGTAGGAAGCGGCCCGCGGACAGCGCGCCCATAAGCAACGCCGTATGGGGCCCATACCGCCAGGAACGTCATCCCCGGGCGGCCAACCCGCCTAGAATCAAGCACCGGGCCCAAGCAATTGCGCCCGGTTTCTTTTTTCCGGCTCCGGAAAAACGGCACCGGCCAGTTCCAAGCGCCTTTTCACCAACCCATCCCGGCAAGCGGGGTGACTGAAAGGCCCACATGGAAATCTTCGACTACGACAACATCCTGCTGCTGCCGCGCAAATGCCGCGTCGAAAGCCGCAGCGAGTGCGACCCCTCCATCGAATTCGGCGGCCGGCGCTTCAAGCTGCCGGTGGTGCCCGCCAACATGAAGACGGTGCTGGACGAGTCCATCAGCGAATGGCTGGCCGCCAACGGCTACTTCTACGTGATGCACCGCTTCGACCTGGACAACGTGGCCTATGCGAAGCGCATGCGTGAGAAGGGCCTGTTCGTCTCGATCAGCTCGGGCGTGAAGGCGCCGGACTACGAGGTGATCGACCGCCTGGCCGCCGATGGCGTGGGCGCGGACTACATCACCATCGACATCGCCCACGGCCACGCCGAGAGCGTGCGCCTGATGATCGAGCACATCAAGAAGAAGCTGCCCAAGGCCTTCGTGATCGCCGGCAACGTGGCCACGCCCGAGGCCGTGATCGACCTGGAGAACTGGGGCGCGGACGCGACCAAGGTCGGCGTGGGCCCGGGCAAGGTCTGCATCACCAAGCTCAAGACCGGTTTCGGCACTGGCGGCTGGCAGCTCTCGGCGCTCAAGTGGTGCGCGCGCGTGGCGACCAAGCCCATCATCGCGGACGGCGGCATCCGCCACCACGGCGACATCGCCAAGAGCGTGCGCTTCGGCGCCACCATGGTGATGATCGGCTCGCTGTTCGCTGGCCACGAAGAATCACCGGGCCAGACGGTCGAGGTCGACGGCAAGCTCTACAAGGAGTACTACGGCTCGGCCAGCGACTTCAACAAGGGCGAATACAAGCACGTCGAGGGCAAGCGCATCCTCGAACCCATCAAGGGCAAGCTGGCCGACACGCTGCGCGAAATGCAGGAAGACGTGCAGAGCTCGATCAGCTATGCCGGCGGCACCCAGCTGAGCGACCTGAAACGGGTGAACTACGTGATCCTCGGCGGCGAAAACGCCGGCGAGCACCTGTTCATGTGAGGTCCAGCAACTGACGCGCGAGGTGGTGCAGCCGGTGTCCCGGCTGCACCAGGGCGTCCAGCACGCTGAAGTGGTTCAGTCCGGGCAACAGCTCGCACACCGGCACCGACGCCTCGCCCCATGCCTCGCGGATCAGCCGGCACTGCCGCTGGAACTCCTGGCTTTCGCTCCCGCCGGCCACGCTCAGCAACACCCCGCGCTCGTCCTGCGCATCGGGCCATTCCTTGGGCAGACCGGCCGGGCTGGCCATGCGCACCGCTTGCGGCGTCAGCCGCAGCGAATCCTTGAGAAACGGTGTGTGGCGCAGCGGCTCCAGATCGAAGACCCCCGAAATCGACAGCGCGTTGTTCACCAGGTCGGGCGGCAAATCGGGCGCATGGCGCTCCCATTCACACACCATCAGCATCGCCGCCAGATGCCCGCCAGCGGAGTGCCCGACCACGGAGATGCGGCGCGGATCCCCGCCGTGCACGGCGATGTGGCGGTGCACCCAGGCCAGCGCCTCGACCATCTGCAGGGTGATCTGCGGGATTGTCACCGCCGGACACAGCGCGTAGTTCGGGATCACCACGCAGGCGCCCTGGCTCACGAACGCCGGCGCCAGGAAGCTGTGGTCCGACTTGTCCAGGCTGCGCCAGTAGCCGCCGTGGATGAACACCAGCACCGGCGCCAGGGGGTCGTTGTCACGACGCTGCGCCGGGAACACGTCCAGCGTCTCGCCCGCCCCGTGGCCATAGGCCAGGTTCAGCAGGCCCGGCAACCGTTCGCGCGCCACGGCGGAGTCGCGCGCCCAGCGCTCGAAGTAGCGCCCGTGATCGGGCACCAGCGCGCGGTTGTTGTACTGGGCGTCGAGCCAGGCCGGATCGGGGGTGGTGGGGCTGTTCATTCGCCGGATTGTGGCACCGCGCCCTGCGCAAGCCGGTCACCCCGGAAGCACCACCTGGCCCGCCGGATTTCGTGTATTCTGTATACAGAGTACAAAATCACCACCATGCCCGCCCAGTTGCTGCAACTCGAAACCGCCCCCGACCTGGTCGACCAGGTCTACCGGGCGCTGCTGGACGCGATCAGCGCCGGTTCGCTGGCGCCCGGCCAGCGCATCACGCAGGAAGAGCTCGCCGAACGGCTGGCGGTGTCCCGCCAGCCGGTGATGCAGGCGCTGCGCCTGCTCAAACGGGACGGTTTCGTGCAGGATGCCCCCCTGGCCGGCGCACCCCAAGGCCGCAGCCGGGGACTGCAGGTCACGCCGCTGGACCCAGCCTGGATCGCCCAGGTGTACGAGGTCCGAGGCGCCCTCGACACACTGGCGGCGCGGCTGGCCGCGGAGCGGCGCACCCGCATCGATGCCGCGCTGATCGAGCAGGGACGCCGGGCCGTGCGCTCCGGCGACATCAAGGCCATGATCGACGCCGATCTGGCCTTTCACCTGGCGCTCTACCGGGCCTCGGCCAATCCGCTGATCGAGCAGAGCGCCCTGCTGCACTGGCAGCACATCCGCCGCGCGATGGGCGAGGCGCTGCAACACGACTTCCTGCGTGAGCCGGTCTGGGACGAACATGCCGCGATTGCCGAGGCCGTGTCCCAGGGCGACGCGGGACGGGCCGAAGCGCTGATGCGGGAGCACAGCCGTCAGGCCGGTGCCTATCTGGGTCAGCAATCCGCTCCCGAAGCCCCGGCGGCCCGGGACACTCCGATCAACTCCGTGGTTCGTTGAACCACTTTCGGTGGTTTCCGGTCCCCCCGGAAACCACCTTTTTTCTTTCCCCGGGCGGCCGCGACAGTCGCGGACGCCATTCCTACACTCGCCGCATGTCCGAATCCACTCCTTCCGCGCCCCTCTCGATCGCCGTGCTGGGCATCGGCATGATGGGCCTGCCGATGGCCCGCCGCCTGTGTGAAGCGGGCCACCGGGTCAGCGCCTGGAACCGTTCACGGGCCAAAGCCGAGCGTCTGCTGCCCTTTGGCGCCACGGTCGCCGACACGCCGGCGCAGGCGGTTGCCGCCGCCGACATCGTCATCTGCCTGCTGGAAAACGGTGACGCGGTGGAAAGCGTGCTCTTCGCGCAGGGCGCCAGCAGCGGCTTGCGTCCCGGTTCGCTGGTGATCGACATGTCGTCCATCCAGCCGCGCCAGGCCCGTGACCACGCCGCGCGTCTGGCGGCACTGGGCGTGCACCACCTGGACGCGCCGGTTTCGGGCGGCACGGTCGGCGCCGAGGCCGGCACGCTGGCCATTATGGCCGGCGGCAAGGCCGGCGATTTCGGGCGGGCCCAGCCGGTGTTTGCCGCCCTGGGGCGCGCGACCCACGTGGGGCCGCACGGCTCGGGCCAACTGGCCAAACTGGCCAACCAGATGATCGTCGGCATCACCATCGGGGCCGTGGCCGAGGCCTTGCTGCTCTGTGAAAAGGGCGGCGCCGACATGGGCAAGGTCAGGCAGGCGATCACCGGCGGGTTCGCCGACAGCCGGATTCTTCAGGTGCACGGACAACGCATGGTCGAGCGCGACTTCGCCAAGCGCGCCGCCATCACCGTCCAGCTCAAGGACATGCGCAACGCGCTGGCCACGGCGAGCGAAATCGGTTTTGATGCGCCCGTCACCACCCTGTTCGAGGCGCTGTTCGCGCAAGCGGCCGAGCACGGGCTGGCCGATCTGGACCACTCGGCCCTGTTCATGGAACTGGCCAGCCGAAACGGCATGCGCTGAGCCTGCCACCGCCGCCAGGGGGCGTTAGGAAATGCCAACGCCCGGGCATTTATGATTCGCGGTTCTGCCCCCTTGGGCCCCACCACCCTCCGGCCGCTCCCATGAAAAAGCTGTCCCTTCTTCTCGTTTCCCTGTCCATGCTGCTGCTTTCAGCCTGTGGCGGCGGCAGCGACTCCAGCAAGCCCATCGTCATCGTGGCCTACGGCGACTCCCTGACGAACGACCGCGGCCAGTGGGTGAACCCCAGCGAGCTGTGGGTCGAGAAGCTCAAGGCCCAGATCCAGGCCGACGGCCTGAACGCCAAGCGCTCGATCACCGTGATCAACGAAGGGCTGGGGGGTGAAGACTCCCAGGCCGCGCTGGACCGCCTGCCCGGCGTGCTGGCCAACGACCGTCCGACGCACATCCTGCTGATGCACGGCACCAACGACATTCCGCCCTTCTGCCCCGAGTGCCCCGAAGTCATCACCCGCCCCTACCTAGAGAGCATGGCCAAGCTGGCCCGTGAATCCGGTGCCCAGGTGATCATGGGCGAATTCACGCTCAAGGCCTTCGGCGGTGAAATCGCCCAGGCCTACTCCGCCGCCTACCAGGCCGCAGCCGCCAACAGCAAGAGCGGCTACGTGAACCTGTCCGCCGGCATTCCCTACGACGGGAACTACTACCATTACGACGGCACCCACTTCACCGATGCCGCCCAGAACCTCATCAAGAGCAACGTCGCCGCCGCACTGTTCCCGATGCTCAAGTAAGGCGCCGCCTGCAGGCCGGAGCGGTGCGGTGGCCGTTCCGACCTGATGACCCCTGTCTTGCACACCACCGCCCGCCATCCCTATCGCCCCGACATTGACGGCCTGCGCGCCATCGCCGTCGTCGCGGTCCTCCTGCACCACGCCTTCCCCCACGCCCTCCCGGGGGGCTTTGTCGGCGTCGACATCTTCTTCCTCCTCTCGGGCTACCTGATCAGCCAGAAGCTGCTGGAGGACCTCCACCAGGGACGCGCGGGCCTGGCCGGTTTCTACGCCCGCCGCATCCGGCGCATCCTGCCGGCGCTTCTGGTCGTTCTGGCCGCCACGGCGGTCGCCGCCAGCGCGCTGCTGCTGCCGCTGGACCTGATGCGGCTGGGCCGTCATCTGATGTCGGCCGCCGTGTTCGCCTCCAATTTCACGCTCTGGAGCGAGTCCGGCTACTTCGATGCCGAGGCCTTCCGCAAGCCGCTGCTGCACCTGTGGTCGCTGGCGATCGAGGAGCAGTTCTACATCGTCTGGCCCGCCGCGCTATGGGCCGTCCACCGCCTGCGGCTGGGCATGGCGCGGTCCATCGGCGTGCTGCTGCTGTTGTCGCTGCTCTACAGCCTCTGGCTGCTCAAGATCGACCGGACCGCCGCCTTCTATCACCCGCTGTCCCGGTTCTGGGAGCTGGCGACGGGCGCCTGGCTGGCGGCTTTCACCCTGCAGCGCGACCGACCCGACCGCGCACGCCGCCTCCCCACCGCGCTGGCGTTCATTGGCCTGCTGCTGCTGACCATCGTGCTGGTCCGGCTCACACCCGAACGGCGGTTCCCGGGAGGCTGGGCGGTGGCTGCGGTGGCCGCCACCGCACTCCTTGTCGGCTCCGGCCCGCACACGGTCATTCACCGCCACCTGCTGGCCACACGGCCCATGGTCTGGATCGGTCTGATCAGCTACCCGCTGTACCTGTGGCACTGGCCGCTCCTGACCCTGGCCCGCATCCGCCACGGCGGCCTGCCACCGACCTCGACGCAATGGCTCTGGCTGGCGGTCAGCGTGCTGCTGGCCTGGCTGACCTGGCGCTGGATCGAACGCCCGGTGCGCTTTGGCCGGCTCAGACACCGGCCGGCCGTGGTCGGTGCCTTGTGTGCCGGGCTGGCGGTGGCGGCGCTGGCGGGCTGGCAGTTGTCGCGCCCGGGGTCCGCCGACGCAGACGTCCCGCCCCTGATCCGGACCCTGCAGACCAAGGGCGGCGAGGCGGCCCTGACCGAAGGCTGGCGGGTCAAGACCTGCATGCTGGGCTTCGAGCAGACCTCCCGCGACTTCCAGCCGTTCTGTACCGAAGACCGCCGACCGCTGGTGTTCCTCTGGGGCGACTCGCACGCCGGCTCGCTCTACCCTGGCCTCAAGGCGCTGCAGGACGCCGGAAAGTACCGGTTCGGCATCGCCGAACGCACCGCCGCCATCTGCCCGCCGGTGCTGGGGCACGAGCCGCGACCGCTGTGCCGTCAGCTCAACGACGACATCCTGGAGGACATCCGGCGCCTCAAGCCCGAGATCGTGCTGCTCTACGCCTACTGGCACGAACAACTGATCCACGGCCGCTACGACATGGCGAACTTCGAGAAGACCATCGAGGCGATCCGCGCGGCCGGCGCCGGCCGGGTGGTGGTGATCGGCGACGCACCGTTCTGGCGCGCCCCGCTGCCCGAGATCCTGTTGAACGAATGGAAGAAAGGTCCGCGTCAGGCTGTGCCGCCCTTACGGCTCCCTAACTCGTTCCTCGACGATCATATTGCCGCCTATTCGCGCGAAGTGAAGATGCGGACCGAACGGGCGGGAGGCGAGTTCATTGCGGGACTCGATGTCTTCTGCGATCCCAACGGCTGCCTCACACGGCTGCACGAGCGGGCCAGTGAGCCCATGACCTTCGACTACGGTCACATGACCGTGGCCGCATCGACCACCTTCATCGAACAGATTGCGCCGCAGATTTTCGGGAACCGCTGAACGGGCCCGGAAACGGGCGCCGACGGACCGAACATGACTCGTCAGCGCGCCCGCACGCTCCTGCTGCTGCTCGTCCTGAGCCTGCTCATGACGCCGTGGGTGCATTCGCTGATCAAGCCCTACCGCATGCGGGTGGACATCAGCTACCACCACGACATCCCGACGCCGATCTATCTCTACTTCTCCAACCACAGGAAGGTCGCGACCGATTTCAGGGACGACCAGGTCGAGTCGATGTTCATCGTGCCCAGCCAGGAGACGCCCGCGCCGCTGGCGCTGATCCGGGCGATCGTGGCCTCGAAAAAACCGGTCTCCGGCCTGCGCCTGGACCCGGCGACCACGCCGAACGACATCATCATCGGATCGCTCTCGGTCCACTCCGTCACCGGCAGCTTCCGGCTGAGCGCCGAGCAACTGGTGCCGTTTGTCCAGGCCGGCTCCGGCATCGCCGACGTCCGGCTCGAGAACGGGATGCTGCACTTCCGGACCACCGACGGCGACCCGAATTTCCTGATCCCGCTGCCACCCCACCTGAAAAACGTCCCGCAGTCCGAGGTCTACCTCAACTACCTGCTGGCCTGGGCGGTGGCGGCCGCCCTGGTGCTGTTCGGCGCGGTGATGGTGAGAAAGCACCACATCGGCTTCACGGGGCGCTTCCGGCGCCCGCTGACCCTGCTGGACGGCAGCAGCGCCCGCGCCGCCTGGGGCGGACTGGTGCTGGACCTGGCGGCCGGCGTCCTGCTGGCGCACATGACCTTGCTGCTGGTCGAGATGTACACCCACTTCGATCCCAGCCCGATCTTCAACACCCTGGACGACGACGGCGTCGGCCGCGCGGTGCCGCCCGAGGTCCGCGACATGAAGACACTGGTCCGTCGCAACGGCGACCGCGCCTTCGTGCTGGCCGGCGACATGGGCAAGGGCGACGACGAAAGCGAGATCTTCCAGCGCGCCACCGAATACCTCTACCCGTCCCGCATCGTGCACCAGTCCGAATGGGTGTTCGGTCGCGCGGAGGGCACCCTCGGGCCCGAGTTCGGCGACTGCAAGGTGGTCGACAAAGAAGGGGGCATCCTGCTGTATGCGTGCCATCACTGAATCCGACGACTACCTGCTGGCGGGCGCGGCCTTCACCGCGCTGAACCTGCTGAACATGCTGCTCTGGGCGGCGGGCTGGCACCTGCCGGTCTGGGCCTGGGCGGCGTTGCTGGTGCTGTGCCTGGGGCGCGCGCTCCAGCGCTGGCAACTCAACGGCCTGATCGCCATCGGCTTTCTGCTGATCTGCGTCGTGATCCCGCTGCTGTACCCCGCCACCGGCTGGGACACACGGTCGATCTGGCTGTTCCACGCCAAGCGCATCTTCCTCGACGGGTCGCTCTACGCCCAGCTCGACAACTACGCGCCCTACACCCACAACGAGTACCCGGTCATCGTGCCGGCGATCGCGGCCTCGCTGGCCCGCGCCATGGGTCGGTGGAACGAGATCGTGCCGCGCGCGTCGGTCGCCATCGCGCTCGCGCCGCCACTGTTCTTTGCCGCCTACCTGTTCCGCTCGATGGCGGCCTATTGCCTCTGGCTCAGCCTCATGCTGCTGGTCTGCGCAGAAAACCTGCTCAGCGGCTACATGGACAGCCTGGTCGCGATCCACTTCGCGCTGGCCCTGGTGGCCGCTGCCGAGATCTACCGACGCGGCGCCGACCGCACGGCCCCCCTGCCGGCCGGCCACGCACTGGTGATCGCCGGCTGCCTGCTGCACCTGCTGTTCCTCAAGAACGAGGGCGCGGTGATGGCCGCGCTGTTGGTGGTGGCGCTGCTGCCGGCGTTTGTCCGGCGGCCCCGGCTGGCGCTGTATGCGGTGCTGCCCTGGCTGGTGTTCGCCCTGGTCTGGAAGCTGCCGGTGTCGCACGCGAACATCACCAGCGACCTGCTTCGCAACGGCAGTCTGCTGGAGCGCGGTCTGCGGCGGCTGCAGTCCTACGACGAGGTCGGGCTGATCCTGCACTTCTTCCGCTTCCTCTCGCAGGAGTATTTCGCGGTGCTGGCGCTGCTGCTGGTCGTGGTGGCGCTGCGCTGGCGCCGGCTCTGGTTCGCGGTGCCGTCGCTGCTGGCGCTGATGGCCTACGTCGGGGTGCTGTTCACCGTCTTCCTGACCACCTACTTCGAGCTGAAGTGGCATCTGGAGACCGCTGCCGACCGGGTCCTGATGGCATTCGATCTCTCGGCGGTGACCCTGCTGCTGTACCTGCTGGTGCTCGGCCTTGAACGGCTGCCGCCGGGCTGGCGTCCCGTGACCGAGTCGGGCCGCTGATTCCCGGGGGCGGAAAAGCACCGTCCCGCCCCCCCTTTTCCGGGCGCTGGCCGCCGGCCCGCTGCCCACAATCCCGGGTATGCGATGCATTTCCCCGGAGGCCCTGCCGTGAACCCGTCCACCCTGATCGGCATGGTGGCCAGTGTCGCGCTCATGGCGGTGATCCTGCTGTTCGGATCGGACAAGCCGGGCAACTTCCTGGACCTGCCCAGCATTGCCATCGTACTGGGCGGCACACTGGCCGCGACCTTCCTGAGCTACCCCCTGCGCGAGGTGCTGCGGGTCGTGAAGCTGGTCTCACACGTGCTGCGCGAGGACAAGCTGGACTCGCGCCACGACATCGAAGAGCTGGTCGCCCTGTCCAAGCTCTGGGTCCAGGGCGACCTGCAGGCGGTCGAAAAAGCCCTTGCCTATGTCACCAACCCCTTTCTGCGCACCGGCGTGCAGTTGGTGATCGACCGCACCCCCGAAGAAGAGATCATCGATCTGCTGCAGTGGCGCATCGCCCACCTGCGCCAGCGCGAGTCCGCCGAGGCGCAGCTGTTTCGCGTCATGGCCAGCTACGCCCCTGCGTTCGGCATGCTCGGCACCCTGCTCGGTCTGATCAACCTGATGGACCTGGTCGGCAGCGGCAACATGGCCGCCATCGGTTCGCAACTGGCCATCGCTCTGATCACCACCTTCTACGGCGTGTTGCTGGCCAACCTGATCTTCAAGCCGATCGCCGTCAAACTCGAACGGCGCACCGAGCAGCGGCTGGTGCTGATGAACATGATCCTCGAAGGCATCTCGATGATGTGTGTGGGTCGCAGCCCGTCGCTGATGCGCGAGACCCTCAAGGCGTTTGTCGCGCAGTACGACGACGAGATCAACGACGCCCGACCGGTCGGCAAGGGCAAGTGAGCATGGCCGCGATCTCGCAATCCTCCCCCGCCCCCGGCCGCCAGGTCCGCGTCTCGACCGCCGTCGGACGCTACCGCCGCTGGCATGTGGAAACACGACCCGACGCCGAAGAAGAAGGCTGGCTGCTGACCTACCTGGACGTGATCACACTCATCCTGGTGCTGATGGTCGTGATGCTGGCATTTGCCGGTCCCGGCAAAGGCAAGGACGGCACCCAGCGCGAGTCCGATCCGGCCGCCGCACAGACGACCGGGCCGATTCCGGGCGCCCCGTATCCCTCCGGCAGCATCGCACCGCCCGCCGTGCCGCCGACGGGGCCCAACACACCGGCCCCCGAGGCCAAAGCGCCGACCCCCAAGACCCTCAACGGTCTGCCGCTGGACCAGCTGGGCGCCGACGTCGAGGTGATCATGACCGACAGCGCCGTGCGCTTCCGGATCAGCAGCGAGATCCTGTTCGAGTCGGGTGCCGCCAGCTTTGCCAGCGCGGGACAACCGGTGCTGGACCGCCTGATTCCCCTGCTCAACGCCGACCCCAGCCTGCGTCTGGCGGTCGAAGGCCACACCGACAGCATCCCGATCCGCACCGAGCGCTTCCCCTCGAACTGGGAACTCTCGACCGCCCGCGCCGCCACCGTCGCGCGCTACCTGATCGAACACGGCGTCGCGCCACAGCGTGTGCAGGCGACCGGATTCGCCGACACACGACCGCTGGGCTCGCGCGACAACCCGGTCGACATGGTGCACAACCGCCGGGTCGAACTGACGATGGAGCGCACGCCACCGGCGCCCGGAAAAACGCCCTGACCGGGCGGCGGTTTGCTAGAATTTTGGCTTGCCGTGGGGACGTAGCTCAGCTGGGAGAGCGTCGCGTTCGCAATGCGAAGGTCGGGAGTTCGATCCTCCTCGTCTCCACCACATTCTCTGAAGCCACTGCGACCTCCGCCGCAGTGGCTTTTCTCATTTCGGCGCCACCAGATCGATCCGGCGCTGGATGCGCGCCACATCCTCACCCGCACCCGCCGCCTGCGCCTCACGCAACTGGATGTTGAGCCAGGCCAGCAAGGGCCGGCGCCACCCGCGCTGCGACGCCGTCTCGACCGCCTGCGCCACTACCGCCGGCGTCGCCGCCTTGCGCTGCAGCAGCACACCCGCCGCGATCAGGCGCGACAGCGGGTCCTCGATGCCCTTGAGGTCCGCCCCTTGCGCCGCGACCATGCCCCGGTGCGCGGCCGGCAGCAGCGCGGCATCGGCTGCGGTCGCTTCACCGGCCAGGTAGCGCGCATACGCGGCCTCGGCGGGCCCTGCGTCGGCGGCCAGCGCAGCGAAGCCCGTGCAGGGCTCGAACACCAAGGACGCCACACGCGTCGCGCACCGCGCCAGTTCCAGCCGCGCGACCAGCACCGGTTGCCCCGTGCGGGCGACCTCGCCACGCGCCCGCTGGAACTCGACCGCCTCGATCCGCGCGTCGCCGCTGAGCCAGGCCTCGGTCGCCCGCTCGGCGCTGCCCCTGGCGTTCATCTGCCAGTCCGGCGGTGGGGGCGTGCTGCCGCAGGCGGTGAGGACAACGGCGACCAGCGCAAGAGCGTGCTTCATTTCAGTTCAATCTGTGTGTCGCGTCGGAGCGGCCAGAGGCGGTTGACCTCGTTGATCAGCGATTCGACCTTGCGCAGGCTGGCATCGACCTCGGCACGCAACTGCCCGAGATCGGTCGTCGCCTCGCGGGCGTTGGCGCTGATGGCCTGCGCATCGATCAGCACCTTGTCGACCTTCTGCAAGCTCACCCGGGCCTCCGACAGCAGCTTGTCGAGTTGCTGCACGGTTCCCCGGGCGTCCTGAACCAGCCCACCCTGCGGGCTGCCGCCCGGGCCCGCGCCCTGTCCGAACACCTGCCGGTCCGCGTTGGCCACCAGGCTGTCGATCCTAGCCAGCAGGACGTTCGTGCGTTGCAGCGCCTCGGCCACCTTCTTCGCATCGGCCTCGTTGCCGAACATCAGGTCCATCGCCCCATGCGGCCCATTCAGGCGCCTGGTGGTGATCTGCAGGTTGGCCAGGCTCTGCGGCAAGGGCGCATCCTCGGCCGTGATCGCCTTGAGGTTGGCGACCACGTCCTTGATGTTGGAAACGATGCCCGGGATCTCCGCCGCCGCATCGCCCGAGAGCAGTTGCCGGACCGCCCCGTCCTCCAGCGGCGGATCGCTGAGCACGCCGCTGAAGGCCTTGATCTTGGTGCCGCCCACCAGCGCCTTCTCCATCGTGAACACGCTGGAGCTGCGCAGCCACTTCGCATCCTTCACCGGCACATCGACCAGGAAGTGCACATTGCCATCCTCGGCCAGCTCGATGCGCCCGATGCGGCCGATCGCGAAGCCGGCAAAGGTCATGTTCATGCCGACCGTGACGCCCTCGGAATCCTGCGCGACCAGGACCAGCCGCTGGGTGCGCTCGAACGCGCCACGCGCATAGGCCACATACAGCGCCGAGCCGACAATCAGCATCAGCAGGACCAGCAGCAGCAGCGCCGCCTTCAGCTCAAGGTTCTTCACCGGTGGCGGAGCGGGCTCCAGCGGTGGCGGGTTGTCGGATGGGGTCATGGGATCGGGATCAGTAGTAGTTGCCCAGCAGCGAGACCACCTCGAGGATCAGCAGCACCGACAGCAGCCGGGCGAACTCGGAGATGTCGCTCAGTCGGCCATAGGCCCCGCCCTCGTCGCGCCGGGCGGCGGCGGCCAGCGGCACGATGGCGACGGCCAGGCTGAAGAACAGGGTCTTGAGCGCAAAGATCAGGGTCACAGCCGGCGTGAACACCTGGCCGACGGCCCGCGTGTAGGCCGGCAACGCCCAGTGGGAAAAGCCGTAGACATTCAGATAGGTCAGCACCAGCGCCACCACACAGCTCAGCGCGGCCAGCAGCAGCACCGACACCACCCCGGCCAGCGCGCGCGGCAGCATCTCGGTGCGCAACAGCGCCTGCTCGTCGTGGCGGATGCCGTTGCGGTGCTGTTGCGACAGCAAGCGCCGGATCCGCTGCGCCTCGGGCATGGTGTGGCGCAGCGCCACGAACATCGCGGCGTACAAGGGAATCAGCTCCAGCACCAGGGTGCGCACCAGCACCTCCAGTGCGTACTGGGACAGGCCGTAGCTGTACGCGGTGGCGACCACGATGCGGATCAGCACCAGGCTCAGCAGCGCCGACAGCGTCAGGAACCAGGTCAGCAGGGGCGCCGCCGCGAGGTACACGTGGCGCAGCACCGCCGCGCGTTGTCCGCCCCGCGCGTAACTCGACGGCAGCAGCGCCAGCACCATCACCTGCGCACCCAGCAGCAGCACATGCCACCAGGCGGCCCAGATGGCGCGGATGCGACGCGCCCATGCACCGACCGATCGGTCGAGCGCGGTGGAGGCGAACGGTGGACTGGACATTGGGGCGATGATAAAACGCGCCGGTGTAACAGGAGACTCGCCCGATGACCGCCACCCCGCTGCCCCCGCTCGCCCCCGCCATCCGCCGCCAGACCATCGCCGACGCGCTGCACCGCACCGCCCTGCGCCTGCCGGCCAAACCCGCCATCACCTGCGGCGCCACCACCTGGACCTACGCCGAATTCGACGCCCTGGTCACGCGGCTGGCCGCCGGCCTGCACAAGGTGGGTGTGAACGAAGGCGACAAGGTCGCCGTGCTGGCGCGCAATTCGCACGGCTTCGCGGCGCTGCGCTTCGCGCTGGCCCGGCGCGGCGCGGTGCTGGTGCCGATCAACTTCATGCTCAAGGCCGAAGAAGTCGCCTACATCCTGCGCCACGCGGGTGCCCGCACGCTGGCAACCGACAGCGGCCTGGCCGGCCTGGCGCGCGAGGCCTCGGCGCTGGAAACCCAGGTCAAGCAGTTCATCTGGCTGCCCAGCGAGGACCCGACCGAACCTGTGGCCGGCATGCACCGCTTCGACGAGCTGGCCGCCTGCGGCGACCCGCTGCCCGAAGTACGCACCCAGAGCCACGACCTGGCGCAGATCGTCTACACCAGCGGCACCGAATCCATGCCCAAAGGCGCGATGCTCACGCACGACGCCGTGCTCTGGCAGTACGTCAGCTGCGTCATCAACGCCGAGGTCGCCGAGGCCGACCGCACGCTGCACGCACTGCCGCTGTACCACTGCGCGCAACTGGACGTGTTCTTCGGCCCCGCCATCTACATCGGCAGCCGCAACGTCATCACCGGCAAGCCCACGCCCGACCACCTGCTGGCGCTGCTGGAACAGCACCAGATCACCAGCTTCTTCGCGCCGCCCACGGTCTGGATCGCGCTGCTGCGCTCGCCGCTATTCGTTGCGGAGAAACTGAAGCACCTGGCCAAGGGCTATTACGGCGCGTCCATCATGCCGGTCGAGGTCCTGAAGGAACTGGCGACGCGGCTGCCGAACGTACGCCTGTGGAACCTCTACGGCCAGACCGAGATCGCGCCGCTGGCGACCATGCTCGCGCCCGAGGACCAGTTGCGCAAACCCGGCTCGTGCGGCAAGGCGGTGATCAACGTCGAAACCCGCGTGGTCGACGACGACATGCGGGACGTGGCCGTGGGCGAGGTCGGCGAAATCGTGCACCGCTCGCCGCACCTGATGCTCGGCTACTTCAACGACCCCGAGAAAACCGCCGCCAGCTTCAGCGGCGACTGGTTTCACAGCGGCGACCTCGCCACCATCGACGCCGAGGGCTACATCACCGTCGTCGACCGCAAGAAGGACATGATCAAGACCGGCGGTGAAAACGTCGCCAGCCGCGAGGTGGAAGAAATGATCTACCGCCTGCCCGCCGTGAGCGAAGTGGCAGTGATCGGATTGCCCGACCCGAAATGGGTCGAGGCCGTGACGGCCGTGATCGTGGTCAAGGCCGGGCAGACATTGAGCGAAGGCGACGTGATCGCGCATTGCAATGCGCACATGGCGCATTTCAAGGTTCCGAAGCGGGTGGTGTTTGCCGATGCGCTGCCGAAGAATCCGAGCGGGAAGTTGTTGAAGCGGGAGTTGCGGCGCACCTGCGTCGGCTGACGGCACGTACCTAGCTAAGCGGAGTCGAACGACCAGCACATTGTGCGAGCTCGCGACCAGGACTAGGCGCCCCATTCGGTTCGAAAGTCAGCGACTGGGCTGCTGCCCACCCAGCCGCGTGGTCGACGCGCTCAGCCGTGCCACCGACATCACCCGCGACGCCATGGGTCACCCAACCGTGATCGTCCAGAGCGTCACCGGCGGCAAGACCCGCCGCACCGAGCTGCGCTACGACCTGACCGGCACCACCTTCAACGCCACCGACCTGCCTAACGCCAGCAAGGGCCGGCTGAGCGAAATGGTCGACAAGGTCGACGGTGTGGTTCACGCCACCACGCAGTACCAGTGGGACGCCTTCGGCCGCCTGACGCGCCAGACGCAGACGCTCTCCAGCGCCATCGCCAATCACAGCAACACCCTCACCACCAGCTACGCCTACAGCACCGGCAACGGCAAGGGGCAACTGGCCACCATCACCTACCCCAGCGGCACCGTGCTGACCCACCAGCACGCGGCCAACGGGCTGCTGACCGGCATGCTCTGGGGCGGCAAACCACTGCTGCAGAACATCGACTACAACGCGCTGGGCCAGCTCACCAGCTTCCAGGCCATGGGCACTTCGCCGGTCTTCCAGTGGGGTCACACCTACAGTTACGGCCCCATCGGCAACCGCACCGGCGGCACCATCACCGCCAACGGCGCCTCGATGAGCTTCACCAGCCTGCTGGGCAAGACCCTGGCCTACGACGCGGCCGGCCAGCTCGCCGAAGCCACCGCCGTGCCGCCCTGCCCCACGGGCACCAACTGCCTGGGCGCCCAGACCACGCTCAGCCGCTTCAACGGCTGGGGCCAGCGCTACCTGCGCGACACGCCGGCCACGCAGAGCGTTTTCAGCTACGGCATGGAGGGCCACAACCTGCTGTCGGAGACCACGCGTTACCTCAGCACTTCGGCCCTCTCCACCACGGAACACATCTACCTGCCCACCGCCAGCGGCCCGATGCCGGTGGCTGTGGTCATCAACGGTGTGCACTACGCGGTGCACAGCGACCACCTGAACACGCCCCGGCGACTGACCGACGCCAACAAGGTGGTCAAGTGGCAGTGGCCGTACAGCGGGTTTGGGGAGATCGCGCCGCAGGCAACGCCCGCGACGGGGCAAGCAGCGATCAGCTACGCCCTGCGCTACCCCGGCCAGATTGACGACGGCAACGGGCTGTTCTACAACTGGAACCGGTTTTACGATCCTCGGGTTGGGCGGTACACCTCGGCTGATCCGATTGGGTTGGAGGGCGGGTGGAATCGGTTTGGGTATGTGGGGGGGAATCCGCTGGGGTTTGTGGATCCGGAAGGGCTGCAAGTAAACGACCCGACCATCGATCCCGTAATGGGTCGTCCATGCGCTGTGCAATGTAACGATATTGCACAGTGCCTCGAATGTTGCCACGCTCAGGCACGGAAAGGATCGCTGACTGGAACGCCTCCCTCTGCAACGGGACATTTGTTTCTAAATTGCAGAGCGACCTGCAACGCGCAGCTTGAACCCAAAGAGCCGAGCCCACCCCCTGTGTGGTGCAAGGTGCTTCCATCGATGTGCAAGACGCCAAAACTGCCCCGGGGAAATTAATGAAAACCCTTAAATACATAGCACTCGTGACTTTGGGTGTCGTTGCATTGACGGTTTTTCCGACAGCACTAGGATTAATTGTCTCATCAAGCGCAATTGAAAAGATAGCCAGACTCCACCCGGCTATCGTTACCAATATCGAAATATATGGATTGCTTTCAATATTTGGATTGTTATTCTTTTTGACATGTCAGGCAATGAAGATTCCGAAAATGCATGGCCTAATGTTTAGCATAGCCTTGTTCGTCAGCATACTGGTTGTATTTGATATTTAGTTGGACGAAATCAATAGTCAAGTGCAACGCTACGTGTCGCATCTCGGATGATCGCCACGAATCGCTGTCGCAGGCGTAATCGCCATCGGCACGCCAACCACTGCACCGCCCTGACTTACCGCACCAGCGGCGGCGGCAAGGGCGATCTGGCCGCGCTGACCAACCACAGCGGCACCGTGCTGACCCACCGGTACAGTGCTACAGGCCTGTTGACCGGCATGCTCTGGGGTGGCCAGCCGCGGGCCTATTTCACTTGCATGCGCAGCAGGTGGTCGACCAGATCGTCGATGCGCCGCCGGCTGGACTGCTCGGCCTGGACATCGGAGCCACCGTACTGCTTCATCCGGTCGTTGAAAACGGTGCCCCAGACGGGCATCTCGCGGGTGCCGTGCGGGCCGATGTCGGCCGATCCGCGCCCGTCGATCATGGCGGTCACCCGGTCCTTGGGAAACTCGCCGCCGTTTCGCTTCGACAACTGGGTCAAGTCGGTCGGCTGCACCTTCAGATAGCGGACCAAGGGGCCGTCGCCCCGTCCGCTCATGCCATGGCAACTGGCGCAATTGTTCTGATAGTCCCAGCGCCCGGGATCTCCCGGACGCAGGGGCTCGCCCTGGCCTTGGGCCATCGCAGTCCCCGCCACCAGCAGGGCACCCGCCAGCACCACTCCCTTGTAAAACACCGTATCCATGTCCGCCTCCTTCGTTTGAACCGCCGCACGCCAACGGGCACGCCGCCACCTGAACACGGCCATGGTCACTCCAGATCGGCTTCAGCCCATTGAGCTTGCGCAATGAACGGCGTCGCCGACCGTCTGGGCCAGCGCCCAGGTGACGGTTTCGCGCACCGTGGCGTTCGGGTGATCCGTGACTCGGGCCAGCGCCGCCCGCACCCCGGCATCCTCCCCCACCCGCAGCGCATTCCCCATCGCCACCGCGATGTTCCGCAGCCACCGCGCATGCCCGATCCGGCGGATCGGGCTGCCTTCGGTGCGGCGCAGGAACTCTTCTTCGCTCCAGCCGAACAGCTCGACCAGGGTCGCGCCCGTGAGGCCTTCGCGCGGGTCGAAATCGGGCAGCGGGCTGCGCTGGGCGAACTTGTTCCAGGGGCAGACCAACTGGCAGTCGTCACAGCCGTAGATGCGGTTGCCGATCAGTGGGCGCAGGTCTTCGGGGATCGGCCCTTCGTGTTCGATGGTGAGGTAAGAGATGCAACGGCGTGCGTCGAGGCGGTGCGGGCCGACGATGGCCTGCGTCGGGCAC
The DNA here is from genome assembly GCA_016790705.1 of Hydrogenophaga sp. Classification (GTDB taxonomy): domain Bacteria; phylum Pseudomonadota; class Gammaproteobacteria; order Burkholderiales; family Burkholderiaceae_C; genus Hydrogenophaga. The sequence goes on along the minus strand of JAEUOT010000023.1, from coordinate 53,865 downwards.
ACGTCAATGCAGGCGCTGCAGGCACCACAGTGCTCGCTGACGGCCTCGGTCGGCGGCAGGGCAAGGTCGACGTAGATCTCGCCGAGGAAGAACATCGAGCCGCCTTCGCGGCTGAGGATCAGCGTGTGTTTGCCGCGCCAGCCCTGGCCGCTGCGGCGCGCCAGTTCCGCTTCGAGCACGGGCGCGGAGTCGGTGAAAACGCGGTGGCCCAGCGGGCCGACGGCGCTGGCGATGCGCTCGGCCAGTTGTTGCAGGCGGTGGCGCAACACCTTGTGGTAGTCGCGCCCCCGGGCGTAGACCGAGACGATGGGCTCAAAGGGGCGTTGCAGGCGCCGCAGTTCGTGGTCCTGCCAGCCTTCGGGCGTGCCGCGCGGCAGGTAGTCCATGCGCGCAGTGATGACGCTGGCGGTGCCGGGCACCAGCTCGGCCGGGCGGGCGCGCTTGAGGCCGTGGCGGGCCATGTAGTCCATGCTGCCGTGAAATCCGGCCGCCAGCCAGGCTTCGAGGCCGGGCTCGGCGCTGGAAAGGTCGATGCCGGCCACGCCGATTTGGGAGAATCCGAGTTCCCGGCCCCAGGCCTGAACCTGAGTCATCAGTTGAGCAGCATCGAATCCGGATCGCATGGTCCGCGCATTGTAGGAACGCCCTCGCCCGCCGTCGTCGGGCAGTGGGATGGCCGCTGGGCCGACGAGGCCGGCACCGCCGCCTTCGCGCAGCGCCTGGCCGCCAGCCCCGCGATCGCGAACGCGACGATCACGCTGGCGGGCGACCTGGGCGCGGGCAAGACGACCTTCGTGCGCCACCTGCTGCGCGCGCTGGGCGTGACCGGGCGCATCAAGAGCCCTACCTACGCCGTGGTGGAGCCGCACCGTGCCGAAGCCGGGCCGCACGGCCCGCTATCGGCCTGGCACTTCGACTTCTACCGTTTCGGCGATCCGCGCGAGTGGGAAGACGCGGGCTTCCGGGAACTGTTCGCGAGCCCGGGGCTCAAGCTGGTCGAGTGGCCCGAGCGCGCGGCCGGTCTGATGAGCGCGGTGGACGCCGCGCTGAGCATCGGGCCGGAGGAAACACCCGGTGACGACCCCGAGGCCATCGACGGCCCGCGCCAGGTGACGATGCAGGCCTTCACCGACACCGGCCGGCGCTTGCTGGCGGCCCTGAACGCATGACCCTGAACCCCGTTCGACCCGACCGCCGCCGGCTGCTGAAAGCCGGTTCGCTGGTGTTGCTGATCGGCGCACCGCATCTGGCCCACGCAGGCCGCGTGGTCGCGGTGCGGCTCTGGCCGGCGCAGGACTACACCCGCGTGACCATCGAATCTGACGGCGAGCTCAAGGCCCGCAGGACCGAGGCGGGCGATGCGCGCCTGTCGGTCGAGATCGAGGGCATCGACCTCGTTGACGGCATGCGCGAGCTGGTCGGCAAGCTGCGGCCCGACGACCCGAACATCGCCGCGATCAAGGTCGCGGCTGTGGGCAGCAACGTCGCAAGGCTGAGCATCGACCTGAAGAAACCGATCAAGCCGCAGGTGTTCAACCTGCAGCCGGTCGCGGCCTATGGCCACCGGCTGGTGCTCGACCTCTACCCGGCGCAGACCGTCGACCCGTTCGAGGAACTGATCCGCCAGCACGCGTCGGCGGTCGACGAGTCGTCGGCCCGCGCCGCCGAGCTGCTGGGCGCCGAACTCAAGAGCGGCGCCCCTGCGGCGTCCGACGACCCGCTGGGCGACCTGATCGCGGGGCGCGGGCGCCCGACCCCACCACCGAAAACCGCCGAGACCGGCAAGACGGACCCCAGGCCCGACGCGAGACCCGACGGCAAGGCAGACCCGAAGGCAGCGGCCAAGGCCGACGGCAAGGCGCCCGTCAGCGGCAACAAAACCGAGCGGCTGATCATCGTCGCGCTCGACCCCGGCCATGGTGGCGAGGACCCCGGCGCCACCGGTCCGGCCGGCACGCAGGAGAAGGACGTGGTGCTGCAGGTCGCGCACAAGCTGCGCGAGCGCATCAACGCGACCAAGGTCAACGGCAACCCGATGCGCGCCTACATGACGCGCGACGCCGACTTCTTCGTGCCGCTGGGCACGCGGGTCGAGAAGGCGCTGCGCGTGCGCGCCGACCTGTTCATCAGCATCCACGCCGACGCCTTCATGACCCCCAAGCCCCAGGGCGCCAGCGTCTTCGCGCTCAGCACCAAGGGCGCCAGCAGCGCCGCGGCGCGCTGGATGGCCAACAAGGAAAACGCGGCGGACCTGGTCGGCGGCCTCAACGTCAAGGCCAAGGACGCGACGCTGCAGCGCACCCTGCTGGACATGAGCACCACCGCCCAGATCAAGGACAGCCTCAAGCTGGGCAGCGCCATGCTGGGCGAGGTGGGACGGGTGGGCAAGCTGCACAAGGGCAGCGTGGAGCAGGCGGGTTTCGCCGTGCTCAAGGCGCCGGACATCCCGAGCGTACTGGTCGAAACCGCCTTCATCAGCAACCCCGACGAAGAAGCCCGGCTGCGCAGCGACGACTACCAGGAGAAGCTGGCCGATGCCCTGCTGCGGGGCATCGTCAGGTACTTCTCGGCCAACCCGCCGCTGGCCCGCAAGCAGCAGGCCTGATCAGGCCCCGGCCGCCTGGCGGGCTTTCTCGGCGCGGTGGGCGCGCCAGGCGCTGAACAGTGCGATGAAGCCGGGCACGAAGATCAGCGCCCAGATGATCTTGGAGAGGTTGGCCTGCACCCAGGGCAGGTTGCCGAAGAAGTAGCCTGCGGCCGTCAGGCCGATCACCCACAGCGCGCCGCCGGTCACGTCGAAGAAGGTGAACTTGCTGCGGGTCATCTGCGCCACGCCGGCCACGAAGGGGGCGAAGGTGCGCACGAAGGGCATGAAGCGGGCCATCACGATGGTGATGCCGCCGTAGCGCTCGTAGAAGTTGTGGGCCTGGTTGAAGGCGTTCTTGTTGAAGAAGCGCGAGTTCTCCCATTGGAACACCTTGGGGCCGAAGTACCGCCCGATGGTGTAGTTGGTCTGGTTGCCCAGGATCGCCGCCGCCAGCATCAGGCCAGCCGCGATCGGGTACTCCATCAGGCCGACGCCGCACAGCGCGCCGACGATGAACAGCAGCGAGTCGCCCGGCAGGAAGGGCATCACCACCAGCCCGGTCTCGACAAAGATGATCAGGAACAGCAGGGCGTAGACCCAGGCGCCATAGGTTTGCACGAAGGCCTGCAGGTGTTTGTCCACGTGCAGCACGAAGTCGAGAAGGTAGAGGGCGAATTCCATAACCCACGATTATCCCCGGCCCGCCTTGCGCGCCCTTGCCGCCTAGAATGCCCTGGGTGAACGCCCCTCACCCTGCCCATCGCCGCCCCATTCGCGAACTGCCCGACGAGCTGATCAGCCAGATCGCGGCGGGCGAGGTCGTCGAACGGCCGGCCTCGGTGGTGCGCGAACTGGTGGACAACGCGCTGGACGCCGGCGCGAGCCAGATCACCGTGCGGCTGCAGGCCGGCGGCATCCGGCTCATCAGCGTCGAAGACGACGGCATCGGCATCCTGCGCGAGGAACTGCCCACCGCCCTCAAACGCCACGCCACCAGCAAGATCGCCAGCCTGAACGACCTCGAATCGGTCGACACCATGGGTTTCCGTGGCGAGGCGCTGGCCGCGATCTGCTCCATTGCCGAGGTCTCGGTGCTGACGCGCACCGACGAAGGGGCCTCGCACGGCTGGCTGCTCGACGGCCGCAGCGGCGAGCTGCAACCCACCGCCCGCGCGCGCGGCACCACCGTGGAAGTGCGCGAGCTGTTTTTTGCGACGCCCGCACGCCGCAAGTTCCTCAAGTCCGAAAGCACCGAACTGGCCCATTGCATCGAGGCCGTGCGCCGCCACGCGCTGACCCGGCCCGAGGTCGGCTTCGCGATCTGGCACGACGGCAAGCTTGTCGCGCAATGGCGCGCCGTCGCGCCCGACCTGGCCGGCGGCGAGCACCTGCTGGACGCGCTGCGCCGCCGCCTGGCCGACGTGCTGGGCGAAGAATTCATCGAACAGGCGGTCGAGGTGAACTGGCCGGCCGACGACATCCCCGGCGAGATCGCCACCGCCGGCGACCAGCAGCGCCTGCGCGTCTGGGGCTTCGCCGGTGTGCCCGACGCGGCCCGCTCGCGCGCCGACTGGCAGTTCGCCTATGTCAACGGCCGCTATGTGCGCGACAAGGTCATCGGCCACGCCGCCCGCAGCGCCTACGAGGACGTGCTGCACGGTCACCGCCAGCCGGTCTACGCACTCTATGTCGGCATCGACCCGACGCGCGTCGACGTGAACGTGCACCCGACCAAGATCGAGGTCCGCTTCCGCGACAGCCGCGAGGTGCACCAGGCCGTGCGCCACGCGGTCGAGAGCGCGCTGGCCGCGCCGCGCTCGGCGCAGGCTTTGCCGGTCACGACCGCCCCCGCGCCGGCCGCTGCGAGCGCTGCGCCCGCCACCGACGCCCAGCCCTTCCTCAGCCCGGTGCCGCGCCAGCAACCCCTGCCCTGGCGGCCGGAGTCGCCGCAGGTCGGCCAGCGCGTGAGCGATCTCGACGCGCTCTGGCGCCCGTCCGAACGCATCGCGGCGCCGCTGGACGCGCCGGACATCCGTCGCGCCGAGCCCGTGTTCGCGCCGGCCCCGGCCGGTGCCGAAGCCGCCGCACCGGCGCCACTGCCCGACGGCGAATGGCCGCTGGGCCGCGCCGTCGCGCAACTGCACGGCGTCTACATCCTGGCCGAAAACGCGCAGGGTCTGGTGGTGGTCGACATGCACGCGGCCCACGAACGCATCGTCTACGAGCGCCTCAAGCAGCAACTGGACGCGCACCAGCTCAGCAGCCAGCCGCTGCTGATCCCGGCCACCTTTGCCGCCACACCCGACGAGGTCGCGACCGCCGAAGCCACGGCCGAGGTGCTGGCCCAGCTCGGGCTGGAGATCGTGCCCTTCTCGCCCAAGACGCTGGCCGTGCGCGCCGTGCCGACCACGCTCGCCGCCGGCGACCCGGTCGAGCTGGCGCGCAGCGTGCTGGCCGAACTGAGCCAGCACGACGCCAGCACCGTGGTGCAGCGCGCCCGCAACGAGCTGCTGGCGACCATGGCCTGTCACGGCGCGGTGCGCGCCAACCGGCGCCTGACGCTGGACGAGATGAACGCCCTGCTGCGCCAGATGGAAGTCACCGAACGCAGCGACCAGTGCAACCACGGCCGCCCGACCTGGCGGCAGTTGGGCATGAAGGACCTGGACGCGCTGTTCCTGCGGGGGCGGTGAGGCTCAGTCCAGCGTCTGCCGGTAGCGCTTGAGCGCGACTGCGCCGGCCACGGCCATGAACGCCAGCATCGGCCACACCTCGCCCCAGAGCTGCGGCGCGTCCACGCCCTTGAGCATGATGCCGCGCACGATGCGCAGGAAGTGCGTCAGCGGCAGCACCTCGCCCAGATGCTGCGCCCAGATCGGCATGCCGCGGTAGGGGAACATGAAGCCCGAGAGCAGCATCGAGGGCAGAAAAAAGAAGAAGGTCATCTGCACCGCCTGCAACTGGTTGCGCGCGACGGTCGAGAAGGTGAAGCCGACCGCGAGGTTGGCGACGATGAAGACGCCGATCATCGCCATCAGCAGCGCAAAGCTGCCCACCATCGGCACCTCGAACAGCAGCATCGCGGCCCCCAGGATCACCGCCAGTTGCACGTAGCCGATCACCACATACGGCAGGATCTTGCCGGCCATGACCTCGAACGGCCGCACCGGCGTGGCCAGCAGGTTTTCCATGGTGCCGCGTTCGCGTTCGCGCGTCATCGCCAGCGAGGTGAGCATCACCATGGTCATGGTCAGGATGGTGCCGATCAGGCCGGGCACGATGTTGTAGCGCGAGAGGCCTTCGGGGTTGTAGCGGCGGTGGATGCGCAGCTCAAACGGCGCGGGCGCTTTCTGCTGGGCCCGCAGCGGTCCCACGAGGTCGTGACGCAGCGCCTGGCTGTCCATTGCGCCCAGCGCGGCGATGGCGTTGCCCGAGGCCGAGGGGTCGGTGGCGTCGACGGCCACCAGCACCGCCGGCCGCTCGCCACGCACCACGGCGCGGCTGAAGTCGGCCGGGATCTCGACCACGAACTGCACCTCGCCGTCGGCCATCAGCGCGTCGGCCTCGGCCGGCGAGGTTCCTTGGTGAACGACCTTGAAATAGCCGCTGTTCTGCAGCGCCGCGACCAGGCTACGCGCCTGCGGCCCGGCGTCGGCCGCGACCACCGCAGTCGGCAGGCCCTTGGGGTCGGTGTTGATCGCGTAGCCGAACAGCACCAGTTGCAGGATCGGGATGCCGACCGCCATCGCGAAGGTCAGGCGGTCGCGCAGCATCTGCTGGAACTCCTTGACGAAGACGGCCCAGGTGCGGGCGGGAGAGAAGCGGCTCATGACCGTTGCCCCCCGCTGGCGCCCGGCGCGAAGTTGTCCTGTGCGCCGTCGATGAGGCCGATGAACACGTCCTCCAGCGTCGCGCGGCTGGGCTGCACCGTCAGACCTTCTTCGGACTGCAGCGGCGCGAGCGTCTGCGCCAGCAGCGCTTCGTCGCGCCCGGCCACATGCAGCGCATTGCCGAACGCCACCACGCTCTGCACGCCCGGCCGCCCGCGCAGCCGTTGCGCCCACGCGCCGGCCCGCTCGCCCTCGACCGCCCAGACCGCCAGCCCGGCACCGTCGACGATCTCGCGCTCGCTGCCGCGCGCCAGCACCGTGCCATAGGCGATGTAGACCAGGTCGTGGCAACGCGCCGCCTCGTCCATGTAGTGGGTCGAGACCAGCACCGTGATGCCCTGCGCGGCCAGGGTGTGGATCTCGTCCCAGAAGTCGCGCCGGGCCTTGGGATCGACACCCGCCGTCGGCTCGTCGAGCAGCAGCAGACGCGGCTCGTGGATCAGGCAGGCCGCCAGCGCCAGCCGCTGTTTCCAGCCGCCCGAGAGCGCGCCGGCCAATTGCTGCTGGCGGCTCTGCAGCCCCAGGCGCTCCAGCGAGCGGTCCACCGCCTCGCGCCGCCGCGGCAGCTCGAACAGCCGCGCGACGAAGTCCAGGTTTTCACGGATCGAGAGGTCCTCGTAGAGCCCGAATTTCTGGGTCATGTAGCCGACCTGGCGCTTGATCGCGGACGCCTGCTTGCGGAAGTCCAGCCCCAGGCACTGGCCCTCGCCCGCGTCGGGGCGCAGCAGGCCGCAAAGCATGCGGATGGTCGTGGTCTTGCCGCTGCCGTTGGGACCGAGGAAGCCGCAGATGCGGCCCTGCCCGACCTGCAGCGAGACGTTGTCGACCACGGCCCGACCGCCGTAGCGCTTGGTCAGGCCGCGCACGTCGATGGCCAGGGCGGCGCCGTTCATGACCGGCCCTGGGCAGCGGGTCGCACGTCCAGCGGCTGGCCGGGGCGCAGGCGCGCGCCCTGCCCGGCCTCCGGCAGCGCCTCGACCTGGTAGACCAGACGCGCGCGCTGCGCGTTCGAATAGATCACCGGCGGCGTGAACTCCGGCGCTGTCGCGATGCGGCTGACCCGTGCGGCAATCGGCTCGCCACAACCGTCACACGACAGGTGCACCGCCTGGCCCAGCGCCAGCTCGGCCAGCTCGGCCTCCGGGACATAGAAGCGCGCCTTGACCGATCCCGGCGGCAGCAGCGAGAGCACCGGCTGCCCGGCAGCGACGAACTCGCCCTGGCGATAGAACACCTCGGACACCGTCGCGTCTGCGGGCGCGGCCTGCAGCTTCTGCGCCACCCGCCACTCGCCCTGCCTGACCGCCTCGCGAGCGGACTGGGCGCTGGCCTCGGCCGCGCTGCGCTCGTCGCCACGGGCCGGCAGTTGGGCCACCCGCAGCGCCGATTCCAGCTCCGCCACCTTGCCTTCGGCCTGGCGCAGGCTGGCGGTCGCGCTGTCGAGCTGGGCCGCCGAGACGAAGCCCTTGTCGACCAGCTCCTTCTGCCGCAACCAGGCCGACTTCGCGAGCACCGCCTGCGCCCGCGCCTGCTCAAGCTGCGCCCGCACCACGGCCAGCTCGTCGGGCCGGCGCCCCTTGGCGATGTTCTGCACCTGGGCATCGCTGGCGCGGGCCCGGGCCTGGGCCTCGGACACCGCCGCCTGCTCGGCCACCGCATCGAGCGCAAACAGCGCAGCGCCCTGTTTCACCGCATCGCCGGCCCGCACCGACAGCCGGTCCAGCCGCCCACCGATGGGCGCCGCGATGTAGACGAAGTCACCCTCCACATAACCGGACCAGCCGGTCGGCGCCTGCGGACTGCACGCGGCCAGCAGGACCAGCGCCGCCACTGTTGCATGGATGTGTTTCATGGGGATTCCTTCCCGGCGCGCAGCGCCCTCAAAGCCATGTCGATCCGCGCCTCGGTCGCCTCGGCCGACAGCACATCCGGCACCAGTTGGCTCAGCAGCGGGTGCTCCGGCTGGAGCGCGAGCAGTCCGCGCCCCGCGATCAGCGGCGCCGCCACCGCGCCCATCACGAAGCCCATGCGGCGCAGCGGCGGCATCGGCGCGATCGCCCCCTCCTGCTCCGCCGCCGCCATCAGCCCGGTCAGCAGGGCGAGATGGCGCGGCGCGTTGGCCCGCACGAACGCGGTCGGCGCCGGCTCGCCGTGCGCCACATCGGCGGCAATGCGTGCGATCACCGGCCCCTGCTCGCGCAGGATGCGCCCCAGCAGGCTCAACACGGCACGCAGGCGCTCGACTGCGACGCCCGGCCCGTCGGCCACCGCGCGCATGGCCGCGTAGGCGTCTTCGTACAGCCCCTGCAACACGGCCGCCAGAAACGCGTCCTTGCTCTCGAAGTGGTAGTGAAAGAGGCCGGGGCGCACGCCCGCGTGCTCGGCCACCCGGCGAACCGACAGCCCGGCCGAGCCGTGCGCGGCGTACAGCGCACGGCCACTGGCGAGCAGGGACCGGTCGGCGTGGGTGGAGGGGCGCGGCATGGGCGTGCAGGAGATTTCCGGTCGATTATTGGTCATTCGTCCAATAACCTCAAGTCCCCCGCATGGCGTCCGCGCGGCGATCCCCTGTACCCGGCGGCGGACGGACCTTCTGCTACCCTCGACCGGATGCCTGCCGCCCCGTCCCCGTCGTCCATGTCGCCCGCCCTGATCGTGCTGGTGCTCTCGCTGCTGCTGGGCCTGCAGCCCGTCACCACCGACCTCTACCTGCCCGCCCTGCCCTCGATCACCCAGGGGTTCGGCGCCGGCATGCCCCAGGCGCAACTGACGCTGACCGCCCTGCTGCTGGCGTTCGGGCTGTCGCAACTGGTCTGGGGTCCGTTGTCGGACCGTCTGGGGCGCCGGCCGGTGCTGCTCGGTGGCACGGCGATGTATGTGCTGGCCGCGGTGGGCAGCACCTTCTCCGCGTCGATGGAGCAACTGATCGTCTGGCGGACCCTCGAAGGCGTGGCCATGGGCGCGGGCGTGATGGGCGCGCGCGCCGTGGTGCGCGACCTCTATGCGCCGGTCGACGGCGCCCGGGTGATGTCCAAGGGGCTGACCGGGCTGGGCGTGATCGCCTGTGCGAGCGCGCCGGTCGGCGGCCTGCTGGCCGAGTGGTTCGGCTGGCGCGTCGCGCTGGGTGCGCTGGCGGTCTTCGGGGCCGGAACGCTGGCGGTGCTGGCCTGGCGGTTCGAGGAGACCCTGTCGCAGAAAAACCCGCGCGCGCTGCAGCCGGCGACGCTCTTGCTCACCTGGGGCCAGATCGTTCGACACCCGACTTTCTGGGCCTTCACCCTGCTGTCGGCGACCTCCTACGGCGGCCTGTTCACCTTCCTGGCGGCGGGCTCCTTCGTCTTCATCGGCGTGCTGGGCCTGAGCAAAACCGGCTACGGTCTGCTGATGCTGAGCATGTCGCTCTCCTACATCGCCGGCACCTTCATCTGCCGTCGGCTGTTGCCGCGCTTCGGCGTGCGCCGCACGGTGGCCATCGCCGCCGCCGCCACGCTGACCGCCGGCACGTCGATGGGCGTGATGGCCCTGGCGGGGGTGCAGAGCGTGGCCGCCATCATGGTGCCCTTCTACCTCTTCATGCTCGGTCACGGCGTGCACCAGCCCTGCGGCCAGAGCGGCGCGGTCGGTCCCTTCCCGCAGGCGGCGGGCGCGGCCTCGGCGCTCAGTGGTTTCCTGATGATGGTGACGGCCTTCTTCATGGGCGGCTGGCTCGGGCGCAGCCTGGCCGACCACCCCGGCAGCGCGACCCCGCTGACCCACGGTGTCTGGTTCTGGAGCGTGGCGATCGCCCTCACCGCCTGGACGCTGGTGCAGCGCCACGGCGAGCCCGCCACGCCGCCCGTGCGCGTGGCCGCGGAATCGACGACATGAGCAAGGTGCTCGCGATCGCCGGTCCCACCGCCAGCGGCAAGAGCGCCGCAGCCCTCGCCATCGCGCAGCGCTGGCCGGTCGAAATCGTCAGCGTCGATTCGGCCCTGGTCTACCGCGGGATGGACATCGGCACCGCCAAGCCGACGCCCGACGAACTCGCGGTCGCGCCCCACCACCTGATCGACATCACCGATCCGCTGCAGGCCTACAGCGCGGCCGAGTTCGTGCGCGATGCCCGGCGGCTGATCGGCGAAATCGCCGCCCGCGGGCGCACGCCGCTGCTGGTGGGCGGCACCATGCTGTACTTCAAGGCGCTGATGCAAGGGCTGGACGACATGCCCCGCGCCGACGCCGACGTGCGCGCACGCATCGAGGCCGCCGCAGCCATCCACGGCTGGCCCGCCATGCACGCCGAGCTGGCCCGGGTCGATCCGGTCACGGCGGCCCGGCTCGCGCCCAACGACGCGCACCGCATCCAGCGCGCGCTCGAAGTCTTCGAGGTCTCGGGCCAGCCGATGTCGGCGCTGCAGACCGGGCAGACGCGCCCGCACGACGACCCCATCACGCCCGGCGCCCTGTTCAGCCTCGAACCCGCCGACCGCGCCTGGCTCCACGCGAGGATCGCCCAGCGCTTCGATGCCATGCTCGCCGCCGGCTTCATCGACGAGGTGCGACGCCTGCGCGAACGCGGCGACCTGCACCCCGACCTGCCCTCGATGCGCTGCGTCGGATACCGCCAGGCCTGGGAGGCACTGGACGCGGCCGGCGATGCACCGCTGACCGACGCACAACGCGCCGAACTGCGCGACCGCGGCGTCTTCGCCACGCGCCAGCTCGCCAAGCGCCAGATCACCTGGCTGCGCTCGATGCCGCAGCGGCGCGTCATCGCCTGCGACGCGCCGGACGCGCTGGTCCGGTTGATCGAGGCCGTCACCCCATTCACGGAAGGCCGGCCATGAGCCTCGTGATCCAGCAACTCGGCAAACGCTACGGCGACACGCCGGTGTTCTCCAATGTGTCGCTGACCGTCGAACCCGGCGAGTTCGTCGCCATCGTCGGCGAATCCGGCGTGGGCAAGTCCAGCCTGCTCAACTGCATGGCGGCGCTGGACGACTGGCAGGAGGGTTCGGTCACGCTGGACGGCACCGACCTCGGCAGCCTCAACGACACGCAGCGGGCGCACTGGCGGCGCGAGGCGCTGGGCTTCGTGTTCCAGGCCTTTCACGTGCTGCCGCACCTCGACGTGGCGCAGAACATCGGCCTGCCCCTGCTGCTGCTCAAGCGCCCGGACCCGGCGCGCGTGGCGCAGATGCTGGAAGCGGTCGGTTTGGCCGGACTGGGTGAGCGACTGCCCGCGCAGCTCTCCGGCGGACAGTTGCAACGCGTGGCCATCGCGCGGGCGCTGGTGCACCGGCCGCGCCTGATCCTGGCCGACGAACCCACCGGCAACCTCGATCCCTCGACCGCCGCACAGGTGATGGACCTGCTGCAGGCCCAGACCGCCGGCAGCGGCGCCTCACTGATCCTGGTGACGCACTCGGAACACGCCGCGGCGCGGGCGGACCGGGTGTTGCACTTGACGGCCTCGGGTCTGTTGCTCGGCGAGTAGACCGGTGTCACCGGGCTCGGAGCGTCTTGAGGGCGGTATCACCGAACACCACAAGACAGAACCATCGAGTGGTCCGCCGAAAGACGATCATCTGCTTCACGGACTGAAGCACAGTGTCCCTAGAAGTAAACCGGATCGAACCTCTCGAGACCGATTGGCTTGGCACTTCGACGAACTCCTCTTGTGGTGCGCGGCGGCGATGCGTGCCCACTCATTCCGCCGGATATCTTGCTCGTCACAAATTGCCCTGTAAGCAAGTTCACATCGACGGTCTCTTCAACATCGTGATCCGCGTCAATAGAAGTCCGACGTTGACCGATCGCTATCCACCGATGGTTCCGCAGCGAAAACTGAGTGATCACGCCAACCCGCCCCCATCCGCCCGCGTCGTACTGCCGAACAAAAAAGTCGCCACGCTTGGCGTCGTGCATTTCGACGCCGCATGTTCCGGCGCAGTCCATAAAAGCAATTTCTTTTGAACGCCCCTTTACCGCCATGCCACTTTTTTCACGTTGCAGCACATAGATGCGGGTATGCGGACCATGAGACCTCTGAATCTTCAGGACGCCAACCCAATCGGGAAGACCGTCCTGGTTCAGGTCGTCGACCAGAGAACTGAGGATTTCATACTCGGCCCGAACATCAGCACGCAACGAGGCATGCACGCCTGGATCGACCTGCGCGTTGGCTGACAGGAGTGTTGCCGCCAAAAGCGCAAAGATGACCAATCGAAGTGAAGCCGTATGAGGCGGCCAAACCTGATTGACATCCACACAACGTCGGAAGGCACCAGACTGGGTCGGAAAACAAAGTCGCATGACACCCCGGCAGCTCATTTCGAAATCAACAATCTGACGCTCCCAACCATTTGCAGGTGAAGGTATATCAGAGTTGATCCACCCGCCAGGTCCGACCCGGGTCCTGCAGACCCCGCGAATCAGGTCTTCAGGAACAAATCCCGATCCGGCGCAAACGTCGCATGCAGCGGCAGCAGCGCGCCGCCCAGCGCGCGCGCATCCGAGCCGATGGTGCCGAGTTCGAGGCGCGGCATGGCCTGCAGGCCTTCCTGGTTGTAGGCCTTGAGCGCCTCGCCAGTGCGCATCCACAGCTCGCGCAACAGATCGGGCGCGACCACCCCGTCGATCACCACCGCCTCCACGTCGAGGAAAGCGGTGCCAGCCACGATGCAGTGCGCCAGCGCAAGTGCCGCGGTGTCGACCCATTCGCGGGTGTAGGGCAGCCAGGGTTCGAACAGCGCGCGCGCGTCGTAGGCCGCCATCGGGTCCAGCGCGTGTTCGCGAAAGCGCTGCTCCAGGTCCCACAGCGAGGCCTGGCTGATCAGTTGGGGCGGCAGCTCGCGCGGGTTCCGCGACGGCGCGACCTGCAGCGGCAGCGAGGCCACGGCCCCGGCGTTGCCGTTGACGCCGCGGTGCAGGTGCGAGTCGATCACCAGACCGCCGCCGACGAAGGTGTCCATGAACAGGTAGAGGAAGCTGTGCAAGTCGCGGCCGCGTCCCTGCAGCAGTTCGGCCACGCAGGCGGCCGAGGTGTCCTTGGCAAAGCTCACCGGCAGTTCGGTCATGCCCTGCACTTCGGCCGCCAGGTCGAGGTGGCTCCACGCGTCGGACTGGGCCTCGGTCAGACCCAGCATGCGGTGCCAGCCGCCAAGCTGGAACGGCGCAGCCACGCCGACGCCGACCACGCGGCTGCGCAGCGGACCGAGGTCATCGAGCAGGCGGTCCAGGTTCTTGCGGATCGCGGGCAACAGCGTGGCGGCGTCGGGAAACGGGTAGTCGATCGACAGGCGCTGCCGCACCCGGCCGACGAAATCCACCAGCAGCCAGTCGGCGCTGCGGCGACCGATCTTGATGCCGACCGCGAAGGCGCCGTCGGGGTTGAGCCCCAGCGGCACCGAAGGCTGTCCGACCCGGCCGCGCACCGGCGCCTCGCGCACCAGCAACTGGTCTTCGTCCAGCCGCGCGGTGATCAGGCCGATGGTCTGCGCCGTCAGTCCGGTCAGCCGGGCCAGTTCGGCCTTGGGCATGCTGCCGTGCACGCGCAGCGCCTGCAGCACCACCCGGTCGTTGAACTGGCGCATGCCCAACTGGTTCGACCCCCGCTGGCGCAGGCGCGGCACCTCGCCCGCGTCGCCCCCCGGCTCGGCGGCCGGCGGTTCGCTGGGTTCATGGAGGTGTTTGTCTTCGCTCACAGCCGCAGAGTGTGACACGCCTCAGGGGCGCAGCGCCTGCCCGAGCACGCCCTTGCGCAGCAGGAAATTGCCCCAGGGCTCCAGCTCGCCGGTGACGACGATGGCGTAGGCCTTTTTCACCCGTTCGTAGAACGCGTAGCGCTCCACCGCCTCGGCCTGTCCTTCGCGCAGCCCGTGTCGCGCCAGCACCGCCAGCGTCTCCCGCTGCAGGGCCGAGCGATAGCCGGGCTCGCTGCCGCCGACCTGCATGAAGGCCACCGGGTGCGGCACGTCGTCGGCCAGCGGCAACACGCTGGCCACCGCGTCCACCGTGCGCGCCATGCCCACACCGGGCAGGCGCAGCACCGGCTTGCCGGCGCCCAGGCTCATCGCGGTGAAGTTGGCGTCGGCCAGCACCACCGCGTCGTCGTGTCCCATCTCGGCCAGCAGCTTGAGCAGCTCCGGGCTGAGCAGGGGATCAATGCCTTTGAGCATGGTGCGTCCTCAGGCCAGGCATTCCGAAGGCAGCGTCGCCGGGTCGCGCGCACCCGTCATCACCGCCACCGTGTCGCTCATGCTGATCTGCTTGGGGTTGACCACGCAGGCGCGCTTGCCCAGCCGGGCGATGTGGATGCGGTCGGCGATCTCGAACACGTGCGGCATGTTGTGCGAAATCAGAATCACCGGCAGGCCCTTGTCGCGCACGCGGCGGATCAGTTCGAGCACCATGTTGCCTTCCTTCACGCCCAGCGCGGCGGTCGGCTCGTCGAGGATCACGACGTGCTGCGCGAAGGCCGCAGCGCGCGCCACCGCCACGCACTGGCGCTGGCCGCCCGAGAGCGTCTCCACCGCCTGCGTCATCGAGCGGATGCCCACCTTGAGGTCGGCCATGCGCTGCACGGCGATCTCCAGCATCTTCTTCTTGTCGAGCATGCGCAGCGTGTTGCCCAGGAAGCCTTCACGGCGCATCTCGCGGCCCAGGAACAGGTTCTCGGCAATCGTCATCGCGGGGGCGACCGCCAGGTCCTGGTAGCAGCACTCGATGCCGGCGCGGCGCGCGTCAATCGGGGTCTGGAACTGAATCTTCTGGCCGTCCAGGAAGATCTCGCCTTCGTCGGGAATCGTGGCGCCGGACAGGGCCTTGATGAGCGACGACTTGCCGGCGCCGTTGTCGCCGATCACGGCCAGGATTTCGCCGGCGCGCAGCTCGAAGTCTGCCCCGTCGAGGGCGGTGACCTGGCCGTAGCGCTTGACCAGGCCCTTGGCCTGCATCACGAGTTTGGGAGAAGTGCTCATCACCGCGCTCCTTTGCGAGACAGTTGGTCCACGGTCACGGCGATGATCACCAGGATGCCGGTGATCAGCACCTGGTACACCGACGAGACGCCCATCAGGGTCAGGCCGTTGCGCAGCACGCCCACCACGATGGCGCCGACCAGCGAACCGAGCACCATGCCGCGACCGCCGAACAGGCTGGTGCCGCCCAGCACGACGGCGGTGATGGCGTCCAGGTTCTCGGTCTGGCCGGCGTTGGGGTCACCCACTTCGGTGCGCGCCACCAGCAGCAGCGAGGCAATGCCATAGAAGATGCCGGCCAGCACATAGACCCACAGCAGCACGCGGTCGGTCGGGATGCCGACCAGGCGCGTCGCCTCGGGGCTGTTGCCGACGGCGTAGACATGGCGGCCCGAGGCGGTTTCGCGCAGCCAGAACCAGGCGCCCAGGTAGAGCAGGATCATCAGCACGGTGCCGTAACTCACGGGCGTGCTGCCGATGTCGAAGGTGCCGCCCAGCGCGGTCATGAACGGGGGCAGGTTGGATACGGTCTGCGCCTCGGAATAGAGCTGGGTGATCGCGAAGGCGATGTTCATCGTGCCCAGGGTGACGATGAAGGACGGCAGCTTGATGCGGGTGACCAGCAGGCCGTTGATGAGGCCGAAGCCGGCCGTCACGCCGATGCCGCAGAGGATGGCCAGCGGCGCGGGCATGCCCAGTTCGACGGCGAACTTGGTCATCACGATGCTGCCCAGGGCCATGACCATGCCGCAGGACAGGTCGATGCCGGCGGTCAGGATCACCAGGGTCTGGCCAATGGCGATCACGCCCACCACCATGACCTGCTGCAGGATCAGGGCGAAGTTGCCACCGGTGAAGAAATTGTCGGTCGTCATGCCGAAGACGGCGCAGGCGATCGCCAGGGCAATGAAGGGCCCCATCTGGCTGATCGGCGGCAGCTTGTCCTTGAATGTGCTCACGGCATCGCTCCAGAGAAAAGAAGACCCCCCGCGCCGCCTGGCAGTTTGGGGGGTGGTTACGGAAATGAAAGCAAACGAACCGGCGCCGAAGCGCCGCAGGTCAGATCACTTCTTCTCGCCCCAGCACAGTTCGGTACCGACCTTGACATCCTTGCTGTCGACGCCGGCCACGGCCTTGTCGGCGATCAGGGTCACGCCGGTGTCGACGTAGCCGCTGGCCTTCTTGCCGCCCTTGGCGTATTCGACGCCAGCGGCCACGCCCATGGCCGCCATCTTCAGGGGGTATTGCTGCGACGTGGCGGCGATCACGCCCTTGCCCACGTTCGCCACGCCTTCGCAGCCGCCGTCCACGGACACCACGATCACGCCCTTTTCCTTGCCGGCCTTCTTCAGCGCGTTGTAGGCGCCGGCGGCAGCGGGTTCGTTGATGGTGTAGACCACGTTGATGGACGGGTCCTTCTGCAGGCAGTTCTCCATCGCGGTCTGGCCCTTGGCCTGGTTGCCGTCGGTGTCGGCGGCGCAGACGGTTTCAGCGGTGGACGACAGTTCGTTGGACTTGGCGTCGTTGGCCTTCAGACCGAAGCCGCTCATGAAGCCGTTGTGGCGCTGGGCACCCACGGGGTGGCCGGGGAACAGGTCCAGCATGGCGATCTTGGCGGGCTTGCCACCCAGGGCAGCCTTGGCGTACTGGCCGATCAGGATGCCGGCCTTGTAGTTGTCGGTCGCGAACAGGGCGTCGGCGCCGTCAAAGGGGCTGTCCAGGGCGATCACTTGCACGCCCTTGGCCTGGGCCTTCTTGACGGCCGGGATGATGGCGTCACCCGAGGAGGTGATCAGGATGGTCTTGGCGCCAGCGGTGACCATGTTCTCGATGGCGGTGATCTGGGCGGCGGTGTCGCCGTCCTTCTTGCCCGAGGCGGTCATCAGCTTGGCGCCCAGCTTCTTGGCTTCCGCCTGCGCGCCTTCCTTCATCTTGACGAAGAAGGGGTTGGTTTCGGTCTTGGTGATCAGGCCGATCACCGGCTCGGCGGCGAAGGAAGAACCAGCGGCCAGAGCCAGGGCGGTGAAGGCGAAAGCGATTTTTTTCACGGATGTCTCCTGAGGAGGATGGATGGGATCAGACGTTGTTGAACTGCGGTGTTCCTCTGCCTCCGGGACTTGGGGTTATTCCGAGTCCGGCGGCGGAGTGGCTGAACTATAGTTGGAGCAGGTTAAATAAATCAACTGGATTTAGTTATGGTTTTCCCTAGCCCCATTCCCAACACCCCGATCACCGTCGCGACCGCCGGCGAGGCCCTGATGGACATGATCCAGGAGGCCGACGGCCGCCTGCGTCCCTGCGACGGCGGCGCCGTCTACAACCTCACCCGCGCGCTCGGCCTGCAGGGCGTGGGCACGCTCTACCTCAACCCGCTCTCGCAGGACCGCTTCGGGCGCGGCCTGGCCCACGCCATCGCCCAGGCCCGCGTGACGCTGGCCAACCCCGAGCCGGCGCACGAGCCGACCTCGCTGGCCGTGGTCAGCCTCGACGAGGCCGGCAAGGCCAGCTACAGCTTCTACCGCGAGGGCGTGGCCGACCGCCGCGTCGACGCCGCCACCATGAATGCGCAGTGCGCCGCGCACGCCACGCTGAAGATGGTGGTGACCGGCTGCCTGGCCCTGGTGGCCGACGACTCGCACAAGTACCTGCCCTGGCTGCAGGCCCAGCGCGCGGCCGGCAAGCTGGTGGTGGTGGACGCCAACCTGCGCCCGGCCATCGTGCCCGACATGGCGGCCTACCAGGCCAGCGTCATGGCGGCGCTGGGCGAGGCCGACATCGTCAAGGTCAGCGACGACGACCTCACCATCCTCGGCTTCACCCACGCCGACCCGCTGGTCGCCGCACGCGAGTTGCTGGCGCAGACGCCCGCCCGCTGGCTGGCGCTCACGCTGGGCGCCAAGGGCGCCGTCTTCCTGGCGCGCGACGGTGCGGCCTGGACCGCTGCCGAGTCACAACCGGTGATCGTGGCCGACACGGTGGGCGCCGGCGACTGCTTCCTGGCCGGCATGCTGGCCGCGCTGCTGGAGCGGCCGGCCATGCGAGCCGCCCGAACCGCCGCCGAGCTGCGGCTGGACGCGGTCGACGCCGAAGCCCTGCTGGCCAACGCCATCGCCAGCGCCAGCCTGTGCGTCCAGCAGACCGGCTGTCAGCCACCGAGCCGGGAACAGGTCTTGCAACGTCTGCTCAACGGTCGCCCCCGCTTCCAGGCGCTGTCCTGACCATCCCCGGTCCCGGTGCCCGCGCCGTTGCCGGGGTCTGGCGCAAAAGTACCCTGCATGTAACTTAATTACACTAAACTCCGCCCAATTCAGGTAACCAGGTTCATCATGGCCACTCTGTCCCCCTCCCCCGCCGCCGCACCGCTGGACCTCGTCATCTTCGGTGGCGTCGGCGACCTCTCGGTGCGCAAGCTGCTGCCGGCGCTGTACATGGCGCACCTGCACAACAACCTCCCGGAACAGACCCGGATCCACGCCCTGGGCCGCCAGGCCTGGGACCGCGGCGCCTTCCTCCACTTCATTGAAGAGAAGGTGCGTGGCTTCATCGGTGAGAAGGCCTACACCGACGAGGCCTGGGCCACCTTCGTGCGACGTCTGACCTATGTGTGCGTGGACGCGACCGAACCGGCGCACTACCTGGACCTCAAGGCCGAAATGCAGCCCGGCTCCGACCGCGTGTATTACCTGGCGACGGCGCCCTCCCTGTTCGTGGGCATCTGCGCGAACCTGCATGGTGCGGGCCTGATCGACGAGCGCGCCCGCGTGGTGCTTGAAAAGCCGCTGGGCCACGACCTGGCCTCGGCGCGGCAGATCAACAACGACGTCGCGCAGTACTTCGAGGAACACCAGGTCTTCCGGATCGACCATTACCTGGGCAAGGAAACGGTGCAGAACCTGATGGTCCTGCGCTTTGGCAACAGCATCTTCGAGCCGCTGTGGCGCAGCCCGCAGATCAAGAGCATCCAGATCACGGTGGCCGAGAGCGTGGGCGTGGGCAGCCGCGCCGGCTTCTACGACGACACCGGCGCCATGCGCGACATGGTGCAGAACCACCTGTTGCAACTGCTGTGCATCGTGGCGATGGAGCCGCCGGTCTCGCTCGACCCGGACGCGGTGCGCGACGAAAAGCTCAAGGTGCTGCGCTCGCTGCGCCCGATGACGGTGGCCGATGTCGCCAAAGACACGGTGCGCGGCCAGTACACCGCCGGCGCCTCCAACGGCGAGGCCGCCGTGGGCTACCTGCAGGAAGAGAACGTGCCGGAAGACAGCGGCACCGAAACCTTCGTCGCCCTCAAGGCCCACATCAACAACTGGCGCTGGGCCAACGTGCCGATCTTCCTACGCACAGGCAAGCGCCTGGCGGCGCGCCAGTCGGAAATCGTGATCGAGTTCGCCGACCTGCCCTTCACCATCTTCAACGACTCGGCCCACAAGTCGGTCAACCGCCTGCTGATCCGCCTGCAGCCGGAAGAGCACATCCAGTTGCAGATGATGGCCAAGGAGCCGGGCAGCGGCATGAAGCTGCGCCCGGTCAAGCTCGACCTGGACCTGCAGACCGCCTTCACCGGCCGCCGCGCCGAAGCCTACGAGCGCCTGCTGATCGACGTGATCAAGGGCCGCCTGACCCACTTCATGCGCCGCGACGAACTGGAGGCCGCCTGGGCCTGGGTCGAACCCATCATCGACGGCTGGCAACAACTGGGCGAGAAGCCCAAGCCCTACACCGCCGGCAGTTGGGGCCCGGCCGCGTCGTCGGCCTTGATGGCTCGGGAAGGCTCCTCATGGGTGGAGGAGTCCTGATGGCCGTGACCGAACACACCGGCGCAACGCCCGCAACCATCGCGACACACATTGCCGATGCGCTGCGCGCGGCCATCGCCGCGCGTGGGCAGGCCAGCCTGGCTGTCTCGGGCGGCAAGTCGCCGATTCCAGTGTTTGAAGCCTTGCGCGTGCAGGACCTGGACTGGGCCAAGGTCACCGTGGTGCTGGTCGACGAACGCGTCGTTCCACATGACCACGCCGACAGCAACACCGCCCTGGTGCGTCGGCACCTGCTGCAGGGTGCTGCAGCGGCTGCGCGCTTCCTGCCCTTCTTCGGCGAGTTGCCTTCGCAGTTCAACGCCGAGGTGCTGGACGCGCTGGTCGCCAACGCGGAGTCCCGCATCGCCGACCTGCCCTGGCCGCTGGACGTGGCCGTGCTGGGCATGGGCGAAGACGCGCATACCGCGTCGCTGTTTCCCGGCGCCGCCGGCTACGCGCGGGCCATCGCGACCGACCAGCGCCTGGCCTGGGTGGTGCCCGACACCGCGCCACATGCGCGCCTTTCTTTCACCCTGAGCGCCCTGCTCGCCGTGCGCGAACTGCTGCTCTCCATCGCCGGCGTCACCAAGGTCGTCGTCTACCGGCACGCCGCGCTCTCGCGCGACGAAGCCATGCCCATCTCGCTCGTCCTGCACCAGGACCAGGCCCCTGTGAGCGTCTGGATCGCCTGAACGGAGTACCCCCATGAACGCCCCACTGCACCCCACCCTCGCCCGAGTCACCCAGCGCATCATCGACCGCAGCGCCGGCCTGCGCGGCCAGTACCTGCACACCGTCGAGGCCTCGGCCAAGGCCGGCACCCAGCGCGCCGGCATGGGCTGCGCCAACATGGCCCACACCACGGCCGCGCTGCCTGCCAACGACAAGCTGCGCATCCACGCCGAAAAGGCTCCTCACCTGGGCGTGGTCACGGCCTACAACGACATGCTCTCGGCGCACCAGCCGTATGAGCACTACCCCGAGCTGCTGAGTGCGCACGCCCGCTCGCTCGGCTTCTCGGCCCAGGTGGCCGGCGGCGTGCCCGCCATGTGCGACGGCGTCACGCAGGGCGCGGCCGGCATGGAGCTGTCGCTGTTCTCCCGCGACGTGATCGCCATGGCCACGGCCGTCGCGCTCTCGCACAACGTGTTCGACGCCGCGCTGATGCTCGGCGTGTGCGACAAGATCGTGCCCGGCCTGTTCATGGGCGCGCTGCAGTTCGGCCACCTCTCGACCGTCTTCGTGCCCGCCGGCCCGATGACCAGCGGCCTGTCCAACGACGCCAAGGCCAAGGTGCGCCAGCAGTACGCGCAGGGTCTGGTCGGTCGCGACGCGCTGCTGGAAAGCGAAGCCGCCGCCTACCACTCGCCCGGCACCTGCACCTTCTACGGGACGGCCAACAGCAACCAGATGCTGATGGAGATCATGGGTCTGCACCTGCCCGGCTCCTCCTTCGTCAACCCGGGCACGGAACTGCGCGAGGCACTGACCAAGGCCGCGATGGACCGTGCGTTCACCAACACCGGCTGCACCGGTGCTCCGCGCATCCGTCTGGCGGACATCGTGAACGAGAAGACCGTCGTCAACGGCATCATCGGCCTGCTGGCCACCGGCGGCTCGACCAACCACACCATCCACCTGATCGCGATGGCCCGCGCGGCCGGCATCCTAATCGACTGGAACGATTTCGCCGAACTGTCGGGCGTGATCCCGCTGCTGGCGCGCGTCTACCCCAACGGCAAGGCCGACGTGAACCACTTCCAGGCGGCGGGCGGCATGGGTTTCCTCATGCGCGAACTGCTGGCTGCCGGTCTGCTGCACGGCGACGTGTCCACCGTCATGGGCGATGGCCTGACCGCCTACACGCAGGAGCCCTGGCTCGACAACGGCGCGCTCGCCTGGCGCCCCGTGCCCGCGACCAGCGCCGACACCGCCGTGCTGCGCCCGGTGAGCGAGCCCTTCAGCGCCGACGGCGGCCTGCGCCTGCTGCAGGGCAACCTGGGCCGCAGCGTGGTCAAGGTGTCCGCCGTGGCGCCCGAACACCGCGTGGTGCGCGCACCCGCCGTGGTGGTGCACGACCAGGCCGACCTGCTGGCCCTGTTCAACGCCGGCAAGCTGGAGAAGGACCTGATCGCCGTCGTGCGCTACCAGGGCCCGCGCGCCAACGGCATGCCCGAGCTGCACAAGCTCACGCCCCCGCTGGCCGTGCTGCAGGACAAGGGCTTCAAGGTCGCCCTCGTCACCGACGGCCGCATGAGCGGTGCATCGGGCAAGGTGCCGGCCGCCATCCACCTCAGCCCCGAGGCGCTGTGCGACGGCCCCATCGCGCGGGTGATGGACGGCGACATGATCACGCTCGACTGCGAACGCGGCGTGCTGGAGGTGGAGGTCGATGCCGCCACCTTTGCGGCCCGACCGGTGCAGCACCCCGACCTGGCCCACAACGGCCACGGCACCGGCCGCGAACTCTTCGGCCTGTTCCGCCGCAACGCCTCTGCTCCCGAACACGGCGCTTCGCCGCTTTTCGGCTGATCCCTTTACCGGACACCACCATGCCCACCACCTGTTTCTCCCGCCCCGCCTTCAAGTCCCGCGTCGTCCCGGTCATCGTGTTGCAGGACCCGGCCCACGCCGTGCCGCTGGCCCATGCCCTGCTGGAGGGCGGCATCGACGTGATGGAAATCACCCTGCGCTCGGATGCGGCCCTGAAATCGATCGAAGCGGTCGCCAAGGCCGTGCCCCAGATGCACACCGGCGCCGGCACCGTGACGCGCGTCGCCGAAGTCCAGCAGGTCATCGACGCGGGCGCCACCTTTGCGCTCTCGCCAGGCTGTACCGACCAGCTCGTCAGCGCCGTCAAAGCCGCGAAGCTGCCGTTCATTCCTGGCGTGATGACGCCCGGCGAGGTCATGCACCGCCGCGAACAGGGCTTCGGCCTGATGAAATTGTTCCCGGCGCAGCAGGCCGGCGGCATGGGCATGCTCAAGGCCTTGGGTGCGCCCATCCCCGACGTCCAGTTCTGCCCCACGGGCGGCGTCAGCCCCGACAACCTCAAGGATTTCCTCAAGCTGCCCAACGTCGCCATGGCCGGCGGCAGCTGGCTGACCCCGGCCGATGCGCTGGCCGCGGGCGACTGGAAGAAAATCACGCAGCTCGCCAAAGAAGCGACCGCCATTGCCGCCCAGCTGTAAACACACCACCATGACCAGCCCCACCGCCCTGCCCGCCTGGCACACCCTCTCCCAATTCGCCGCCCTGCCGCAGCCGCACCTGCGCGAACGCCTGGCCCAGCCGGGACGCGACGCCCTGCAGGCCGCAGCGGCGGGCACCGGCATCCGCGTGGACTTCACGCGCCAGGCCTTCGACGGCGCGATCTGGTCGGCGCTGCTGCAACTGGCCCGCGAAGCAAAGGTCGAGGCCCAGCGCGACGCCATGTTCGCGGGTGAGGTCATCAACACCAGCGAGCAGCGCGCGGTGCTGCACGTGGCCCTGCGCGGCACACCCGGCGCCACCGGCGACGCAGCGCCCTGGGGCGACGAGATCCAGCAACTGGTGCAGAACGAACTCGACCGCGTCTGCGCCTTCGCCGACCGCGTGCGCGCCGGTGAGGTCAAGAGCAGCACCGGCGCTGCCTTCACCGACGTGGTGAACATCGGCATCGGCGGCTCGGACCTCGGCCCACGCATGGCAGCCGACGCACTGGCCCCGCTGTGCAGCGACGGCAAGGGCGGCAAAGTTCCGGGTCCTCGCGTGCACTTCGTGAGCAACCCCGACGCCTGGGCGCTGCACAGCACGCTGCGCGGCCTGGACCCGAAGACCACCATGGTCATCGTCGCCAGCAAGACCTTCACGACGCAGGAAACCATGACCAACGCCGCCAGCGCCCGCCGCTGGCTGGAGGACGGCGGCATCACCGGCGCGGCGCAGAGCGCGCACCTGGTCGCCATCACCGCCGCACCGCAGAAGTCCGGCGCCGCGGGCTACCCGGCCGAGCACACCTTCACCTTCTGGGACTGGGTCGGTGGCCGCTACTCCGTCTGGTCCGCCCTGGGCATGCCGCTGGCGATGGCCATCGGTGCCAAGGCCTTCCGCGAGTTCCTGGCCGGCGGCCAGGCCATGGACGCGCACTTCCGCTCCGCCCCGCTGGAGCAGAACCTGCCCGTCATCCTCGCGATGAGCGGAGTGTGGAACCGCAACTTCCTGAACTGCCCGACGCAGTTGCTGAGCTGCTACCCCAGCCGCCTGGTGCGCTTCGCGCCCTTCGTGCAGCAGATGGACATGGAAAGCAACGGCAAGCGCACCCGCAAAGACGGCCAGCCCGCCGACACCGGCACCGGCCCCATCCTCTGGGGAGGCCTGGGCATTGACGGGCAGCACGCCTACTTCCAGCTGCTGCACCAGGGCACGCACCGCGTGCCGGTCGAGTTCGTCGGCGTCGAAACCGAAGATACGCCGCTGCCGCTGGCGGCCGAACACCACCGCGTGGTCAACCTCAACCTGCGCGCCCAATCGCAGGCCCTGGCCGTCGGTCGCAGTGCCGCGGATACGCTCCAGGCGCTGATGGCCGAAGGTCAGAGCGCCGACCAAGCCGAGCCCTTCGTGAGCCAGCGCAGCTTTGCCGGCGACGTACCCAACAGCGTGCTCTGGATCGACCAGCTCACCCCGCACCGCCTGGGCGCGCTGATCGCGCTGTACGAACACAAGGTGTTTGTGCAGGCCGCCATCTGGGGCATCAACGCCTACGACCAATGGGGCGTGGAGCTGGGCAAGACCATGGCCAAATCCATGGAAAAGCAGGCCTGATGCGCATCGCCCTCGTCGCGCACGACCGCAAGAAGGACGACATGGTGGCCCTGGCCACCGAGTTCGCGCCGCTGCTCAAGCAACACACCCTGATGGCCACCGGCACCACCGGCGGCCGGTTGCAGAACGAAGTGGGACTGACGGTGGAACGCCTGCTCAGCGGCCCGCTGGGCGGCGACCTGCAGATCGGCGCACGGCTGTCGACCGGTGAAGTCGACGCGGTCGTGTTCCTGCGCGACCCGATGACCGCCCAGCCCCACGAGCCGGACATCAACGCATTGGTGCGGGCCTGTGATGTGCACAACGTGCCGTGCGCGACGAACGTGGCGACGGCGCGGGTGTTGTTGGCGGGTATGCAGGGCTGAGTTTCAGGTTGGAACACCGATGCAGTAGGCCTCATTCCCCTGCGGCCACAAAGAGGTCTTCAATGACCATGCGATGTTGAGTTGCTGAATATGTCAACTCACCCGCCAGTGGCCACCGAAAAACCTTGAATCGTCGTCTCAACGGTGGCGAAGGAACGGTTCTTTGTTACGTTAAGCCCAACCGTTGGTACAGCTGTGACGATGCGTCAGTTCATGCTCAAGCAGCCTGTCAGTGGTTTCCGCGAGAAACGTAAGGCAAGCTACAGCGTCTGCAAGATAGACGGCATCCAACAGACCCGGCACAGCGAGACCTGGCACTCCATGGGGAGTGGCGTAGCCATGCGCAAATGAGTGACGAACGTCCATGATGCCCTTCATGAAGGCTTGTGTGTCATTCTGGTTGGTGAAACGCGGAGCCCAAATCCAGGACGCGTATGGATCCATGCCCGTAATGCCGAGGATGAGGTCACGAGACTTTTCCCAGTTTGGGGTGTTTAAGTCAGCCGTTAGCTTTTGAACGATGGCCTCGAACTGGACGATTAGTGTCCATGCACGGCGCTGAGCTTGGACACGTGTCTTTGAGACGAACTCTTTTAGGACGTCTTCAAGGTAGCCTTCCCAGCACCCGACAGCCAAGGCAACAGCTCCCTTGAGCAAGGATTGATCCGTAAACTGCTGGTTTGGGCTGATTACGCTCGCAGCGCCAGCAAAGCTGCCAAGAACTTGCGAGCCCAGAACCGCCCCTCTGAACTTGGTGAGCGATACAGAGTCCATCAGAGCCTCTCAACGAGCTTGGCGATAGCCTTCCTGTACTTATCAATGGAAACCTGGTTGACTTGGACCGTATCCCCATCAATGTCGTGATGCCCAGACTGCAGCAGAGAAAGAGGGCACCCCTCCGAAGAGGCAACAATTGCGACCGAATGATAGTCGGGCATCTCTGCGAAAAGGTCGTTAAGTCGCTTGTGACCCACGAAATGCCGTTTCCCTGCTGCAGCAGCTGTTTCAACCAAGGCTTTGATTGGCGCGCTCTTCGCTTCAAAGGCGGAACTCGGTTTTCCGCGATAGTATGTCGCGCGGTTACTTACAAACGTGTGAATGCGCGGCAAGTCAATTTTGTCGGCGCTAGCGCGGTTGGAAAAACTTAACCTAGCATAGCCTTGCAGTTCAGAGGACGCCATGCCGTAAAGCAGCGCGAGCACGTTCTCAATGCCTCGACGCGAGCTGTCGTCGGCCGTGAATGGAATCATTAGATTCTCGGCAGAGCATAAGGCAATTTGTGTGTATATAGAAAAGCTCGGATTGCAGTCGACAAACGTTACTACGTCTACGGCAAGGCTGTTGTCGGCAAAGGTTTTTGTTAGATCGACAAGCCACCGCATGACTTTCGCCCACGCGTCCACTGGCAACGGCAGCTGCGCGACTCCCCGGATGGCCTCGGCCAACAATTCCAGCAAATTATCTCCGGCCAAAAGCCAAATGTTTTTCGGAATATTTGTGTTGACATCTGAAGGCTTGCACAGAAATTCGTCGATATTGGGAAGCAAAACAAATGGGGACGTCAAGCGCGCTTCAAAATAGCCGCCAACAGAGCGTCTTGGTTTTTCTCCGTAATACCCATCTAGCGCGGACGCTGCGGTTTCCTTGCCTCCAAGGAACATTTCAGTTAAGTTCGCCTGAGGACACAAATCAAGAACCAGAACTTCTTCATCCGGATTTGCTATAGCGTACTCACAGGCAAGAGAAAAAGTGAGGAAGCTTTTTCCAACGCCCCCTTTGTTGTTCCAAAGCGCATACCTGCTCATTGATCTGCCTTCTTATGACGGTCGTGCTACGACACGATGAAGAAGGTAGTTTATCGAGACATTCGTGCCCGCTGTCCAGGCTTGGGAGACCTTGAAGGCATTTGTTGCTGCATACGATGAACGGTCTCTCGAACCGCTGACCAGTTTTTTTTCTTGACGTAGAACGCGACCACACTCTTTCCGCTAAGCAGCGCTTCAGGACAGCTGGCATGCGATCTACTGTCTTTGTCCAACCGGCCGCTCAGGGTCGATCCCTGCCAAACGATCTAATCTGAGTTCCTCAGATTTTCCCGCGCCCGCCCCTCGAAGCGCTCCCTGAACCGCTGCGTCCCATAGATCACCGGCCGCGCCAGAAACCCCGCGAGCACCTCGCGGCGTTTGCCCCGGTAAACCGGCTCAGGCACCCATCGGTACTCCTCCCGCACCTGCGCGTCGTACTCGGCGAAGCGAGCCGGATCGGCGCCCAGGATGGCCAGATCGATGTCGACCAGCAGCCGCGCGTCGTCGCCAACTGATTCGGCGTCGTGGCAGGTGGCCATGATCAGCGCACGCACCCGTTGCTGAACCTCTGCGCCAGCGCCGGCCTGCGCGAGCGCCTCGCAGGCCCAGTCGGCGCTGCGGGCTTCGTTGCCCTGGCCCTGCGGGTCGTAGACGGCGTCGTGGAACCAGAGCGCCAGTTCGACCTCGCCCGGGTGTTCCGCCAGATCCAGCACCGGTTCCAGCAGGGCCAGGCATTCGTGCAGGTGCTGCGTCGAGTGGTAGCGGCGCTGCGGCTCGGCCCACGCATCCAGCAGACGCTTCATCAGGCCATCGGGTGCGCGCAGACCCAGTGCCGCCCATGCGCGCTGCCAAGAACGCGCGGTCAGGTACTCGTCGATGAGCTCGATGCGCCAGTGCCCGGTGGTGGTGGATGCCAGATCCAAGGTGTGGGCGTGGTGCCCCGCCGGATCGGCCAGCGCGAGGCGCAGGTGGTGTCCTCGGTCGGGTCTCGGCGAAAAGTTCAAACCTGGAACCGTTGAAGCCAGTGCGTTCAGCGATGGCGCCTTGGCGGCGGAGGCCGGCAGTCCCAGGTCAACCACAAAAATCTTGCCAAACCCGGCGGATCGCTGCAGTGCGCCACGCCGCGCTGCCGGCCAGTCGGCGGGTTGCTGGTTGCCTGGTGAGACGAACACCATCGGCAACGTCCGGTCATCGCCAGCACAGGCCACAGGAATCGACATCCCTTCGGGCAGGTAAGGCGGCCGGTAGTCCCAGGTGGGCAAGCCCGCGGCGGCCATGTCGCCACGCACCGCCACACCCAAGGGGCAGGCACCGCTGCGAGCCCACTGGCTGCGCTCCCACAAGCCCGTGCGCGAGATGCCCGGGCTGCGGGCCTCGGCCTCGCTGGTGAGCCACAGCAGTTCCAGGTAGAGGTTGTCAAACGCGAAGCAGACGTTGGCCGTGCCCTGTCCCGGGTGGCTGCGGCGGTAGGTCTCCGTCAGACCGGAACGCTGCAGCGCCTCGATTTCGGGCCCTTCGGGCTCGATGAACAGAAACAGGTGATCGATCTCTACGGTCATCGCTCCGCAGCCCGTGTCTTCTGCGTCTGACGGGCGTTCATCTGGAACTCCAGCGTGCCATCGGGCACGTCGGCCACGATGGTCATCAGGGTGCTAGTCTCGATGCTGCGGGCCAGCTTCGCGGCGATGTCGTAGAGCATGGTGCCGCCGCCGGTCCCGCTCGCCTCGATCTTCACCGGCCCCTCGGGCACCCCGAACTCCATGACGTAGACCATCTCGACCCTGGCCAGCCCGTCCGCGACGGACATCAGCCGGTTGGAGGCGGTGATCTTCAGGTCGAGCGCCGCGATGCCCGGCAAGGGCACCTTGAGGTTCACCACCTGCTGCGCGGCCTGGTCCTGCGAGACGCGGATCGGCTCGATGCGCGCGGCCTGTTCCAGCACACTGGTCAACACGGACTTGAGCGCCTCCCGGCTCATCGCGTCCCCACCCGCGGACACCAGCGCCGGTTGTCGCAGCTTGCCTTGTGGATCGACGGTCGCCTTGAACACCATGTTGTCCAGCTCGGGCTGCCCGGCCATGGGCTGCTCCTCCCCGGAGGCCAGCCGCAGACTGGCGCGCCGGCTCAGCACGGACAGGGTGGCCGGAAAGCTGCCGTCGGCCTCCGCCGGACCGGTCGAGTAGCGGTAACTCTGGCGGTTGACGACGTGGAAGGTCAGCGGGTAGCTCACGCCGTTCGCCGCCGTGCGGGCGACCACGCCGCGGTCGGTCAGCACCCGCATGGTGGTCACGTTCTCGTTGACCTGGTCGCTGATCAGGTCGCGATCCGCACGCAGGCGGTAGTCGAGCTCGACCGGTTCGGCGGCGTGTGCGCTGGCGATCAGCACCAGCGGCAGGACCATCAGGCGCAGCGTGCCCTTCATGGCAGCAAGGCCTTGGCCGCCTGGATGCGCAGCTCCATCGACACCGTGGCGTCGTTCATCACGTCCAGCAGAAACTGCCGGGGATCGTCGTACCCGTTGGTCGGACCGCGGCGAGGGGCGATCGGCGCGGCGTTCCGCAGCGGTGCCGCAGCGACGGGCTCATGCAGGAACGGGGACGGCTCGGGCATCAGCCGCGCCATGGCGATCTGGAACTCGGCGCGCGTGACAGGTCGGATGCGCGACAGCAGGTCCGCTTGCGCGTCTTCGCCCGGCGGAATGTCCAGCGAAGGATCGTCGCCGAACACCGCGGCCAGGTCCGGTGCCACAAAGGCCGACCAGCGCCCGGTCTCGGCGCGCAGCTGCGGGACGCGCTCTGGCTCGGTGCCCAGACCGGGGTCGGGCGACGGTGACATCCGACGGCGGGACGCGGCCAGGTCGGGCAGATACCGGTCGCACAGCCGGTCGAGAAACGAAGCCGCGGTCTCGGCAGGCAAGGGATCGGCCACCGAAAACCACAGCTCGAAGGCGTCCACGCCGTTGACGGCGATGGCAGGCGCCGGCAGGTCCAGATCCGCCTGCACCCCGCGCCAGACCGCACCCAGCAGCGGCCAGTCGGCCGGCCCGGAAATCCCCAGCACCATGCGACGCACCAGCCCGGCAGACCGGGAATGCTCGTCGGTGGAAAAAAGGCGTTGCTGTTCGGTGTCAAGGCGGCTCATGCGGGCAATGTTAGCCGCGGGCATAATTCCGCCTACGTTCTCAGGGCGGGGTGAAACTCCCCACCGGCGGTATCCGAGGCTTCGGCCGAGGGAGCCCGCGAGCGCCTGATGGCTCCCGCCAGCAGGGTCAGCAGACATGGAAGGCCACGCTCACGCGGCGCCGAAGCCATGGCCGACGGTCACAGTCCGGATGAAAGAGCAACGTGAAGCACGTCAGCCGCGCGCTCCTGCAGCGCCGTGGCTCGCTTGGCTTTGTCGCGCCCTGAGAGCGGAGTTCACCGATTCCGTTCCATCCAGACGACCGAAGCCATGTCCGAATTCCAGCTCGCTCCCATCCAAGAACTCGTTGCCGAGATCGCCGCCGGCCGCATGGTCGTGCTCGTCGACGACGAGAACCGCGAAAACGAAGGCGATGTGATCATTGCCGCGGACAAGATCACGCCCGAGGCCATCAACTTCATGGCCCGCTTCTGCCGCGGCCTGATCTGCCTGACCCTGACCGCCGAGCGCTGCGACTTCCTCGGCCTGCCCCCGATGGCGACCCGCAACGGCACCAAGCACAGCACCGCCTTCACCGTGTCGATCGAAGCCGCCACCGGCGTCGATACCGGCATCTCGGCGGCCGACCGTGCGCGAACCGTGCAGGTTGCCGTGGCCCGTGAATCCACACCTGCCGACCTGGTGCAGCCCGGTCACGTCTTTCCCCTGCGTGCGGCCGCCGGGGGCGTGCTGATGCGCGCCGGGCACACCGAGGCCGGCTGCGATCTGGCCCAGATGGCGGGCCTGCAACCGGCTGCGGTGATCTGCGAAATCATGAAGGACGACGGCACCATGGCGCGCCTGCCCGACCTCGTGGTGTTCGCGAAAGAACATGGCATCAAGCTCGGCTCGATTGCCGACCTGATCCGCTGGCGCAGCCAGAACGAGAAGCTGGTCAAGCGGGTCGGTCAGCGTCCGGTCGCGACGCCCTTCGGCGACTTTGATCTGCACACCTACCAGGACGCCTTCGGTGGCGCCCACCTGGCGCTGAGCCTCGGCGCCTGGAGCGCTGACGAGCAGGTGATGGTCCGCGTGCACGAACCGCTGTCGCTGATGGACTGGCTCGACACCGGCACCAGCCCGCACTCCTGGCCACTGCAAGCAGCCCTTGCCGCGATCAAGGCCGAGGGCAAGGGCGTGGCGCTGCTGCTCAACCCGAACGAGTCGTCCGAAGCGCTGATCGCCGCCGCCAGCCAGCCGCGCAGCACCAAGAAGCGCGCCGAACCGGGCAACGACGCCGATCTGCGCACCTACGGTCTGGGTGCCCAGATCCTGCGCGACCTGGGCATCTCGCGCATGAAGGTGCTGGGCAACCACCGCCGCTTCCCGAGCATGGGCGCCTACGGTCTGGTCGCCGAAAGCTTCGTCTCGCCGAACTGATCCGCTTCAGCGGCGGCCTCGGTGGTAGGCGCCGTCGCCGCGCTGGTACAGCAGATCGTCCGCCAGCAGTTCCCCCGGCTGCAACTCCCGCGCGCCGAGCGCGCGCTGGTACAGCGGCGCGAAGTCGACCCGGGTGAAGTCCAGCAGCTCGTCGAGGTCGCGGATCACGAAGTAGCTTTCCTGGAAATCGTCGATGCGGTAGCGCGTGCGCATCACGCGCTCCAGGTCGAAGCGCACCCGGTTGGGCGAGGTGCTGTCCAGGCAGAACACCGATTCCGCGCTCGACGAGGCGATGCCCGCGCCATACACGCGCAGCCCGTCGGCCTGCTCCACCAGTCCGAACTCGATCGTGTACCAGTAGACCCGCGCCAGTTGCGGCAGGCAGCCCAGCGCCTGCGCGCGCAGCCCGCCTTCCCCATAGGCCTGGATGAAGTCGGCAATCGCCGGATTCAACAGCATCGGCACATGCCCGAACACATCGTGGAACACGTCCGGCTCTTCGAGATAGTCCAGCTCGTGCGGCTTGCGGATGAAGTTGCCCGAGGGGAAACGGCGGTTCGCCAGGTGCTCGAAAAACACGTCGTCGGGCACCAGCCCCGGCACCGCGACCACCTGCCAGCCGGTGCGCTGCATCAGCACCTCCGACAGCCGCCGGAAATCGGGGATCCGGTCCGCGCCGATGGGCAGGTCCTTCATGCCCTGCACGAACGCATCGCAGGCGCGGCCCGGCAGCAGCCGGGTCTGTCGTTCGAACAAGGTCTTCCAGGTGGCGTGCTCCGCTTCCGAGTAGGCCTCCCAGCCCTGGTCGATCGTCCAGTCGGCGCGCTCGGGACGCCCCGCGTCTCCGGCGGCCAGCCCGTGTTTGGATGCAGTGACTTCGGCCTGCATGTCAGGCTCCCCGTGAGGCACAACCGGCGTAGGCGCCATCGGCGGCCTTGGCCCAGGTGATGTCGCGCTCGGACAGACCACCGGCGTCGTGGGTGGTCAGCGTGACGTCGACTCGGTTGTAGACGTTGAACCACTCGGGGTGGTGATCGAGCCGCTCGGACACGGCGGCCATCTGCGCCATGAAACCGAAGGCTTCGGCGAAGTTGGCAAAACGGAAGCTGCGCGAGATCGCGCGGCGCTCGGGGTGATGGGTCCAGGCGGGCAGCGCGGCCAATTGAGCGGCAAGCGATGCGGTGTCCAGTGGCGTCATGGTGTCTCCTTGTCGGGCGGACTCTCGTCGCGGAATCCGTATTGCGCAGTCTGCGCCGCCTGCCGGACAATTTGCTCTCGTTTCACTCAGCCATCACCCCACTTCGCGAGAGACCCTTTCATGAACGAAGCCATCTCCAGAGAATCCTTGCACACGCCGTCGCTCGACCGTCTGGACCGGCGCATCCTCGCTGCGCTGCAGGCCAACGGCCGCATCAGCAACCAGGAGCTGGCCGGGCTGGTGCATCTCTCGCCGGCCCAGTGCAACCGGCGCCACCGCCGGCTGGAGGCGATGGGCGTGATCCGCGGCTACGAGGCGCGGCTGGACGCCGACCGCATCGGCCTGGGCGTCACCGCCTTCGTGCACATTACGATGGAGCGCGGACAGCACAAGGAAGTGCAGAAGTTCCAGCGCACCGTCGGGAAGATGGCGCAGGTCCTGGAGTGCCACGCGGTGACCGGCGATTTCGACTACGTGTGCAAGGTCGTCGCGCGCGACCTCAAGGGCCTGTCCGACTTCCTGCTCGGCACGCTGGCGCAGCAGCCCGGCGTCAACGGCGTGCGCTCCAGCGTCTGTCTCAACGAGCTCAAGTGCACCGGCGCGCTGCCGCTGGAGTGAGGCCAGCCGGCGCCCGAACCACACACCCGCCAGCAGCCCCATGGCCCACCGGCGCGACGTGTGACCGGTGACCTCACGCACGGACGGGCTCCTCACGGCTGCCCATCACGTTGTACCAGTCGATCCTGCGCGTGGCGACCATGACCGCGGCCAGCACGCCGAACAGCAGCAGCGAGCCCATCATCAGCGCGTTGTCCTCCGAAATCAGGATGCCGTAGAGCACGCCGTACAGCGCCACCAGCAGCCCGCTCATCCCCAGCGCCGGTCTCCAGCCGCCGAGCACGTGGCGCAGGTAGTGGGTCAGCAAGACGATGCAACCCGCGCTGGCGGCCAGATAGGCCAGCAGGAAACCAACCTGTTCCGACAGCGAGAGCAGCAGCAGGAAGAACAGCACCAGGGCCGCGCCGATCATCAGGTACTGCATCGGGTGGATGCGCCAGCGCCTGACCATCTCCAGCACGAAGAAGGCGGCGAAAGTCAGCACGATGAACATCAGCCCGTACTTGGTCGCGCGCTCGGTCAGACGATAGACATCGACCGGGTTCTCCAGCGAGACGGAAAAGCTCTCGACCGGCGTGCGCTCCTTGGTGTCGTTGAGGAACTGCTGCTGCGCCTGGGTCGAGAGCGACGGCACGCTCCAGCTCGCCTCAAAGCCCTCTGCCGAGACGCTGCGGCTGCGCGGCAGGAAGTCGCCGCCGAAGCTCGGGTGCGGCCAGGGCGAGGTCAGCGTGACCTTGTTGTCGTCGGCCAGCGGCACGAAGCCGATGCGCTCCGTCCCGGCGAGGTCCATGCCCAGCGTGAAGTCGAGCGTGGCGCCTGGCTGCAGCAGCGTCGCGTCCAGCGGCGCCGCCAGCGGCAGCGGCAGGTGCGCGCCAGCCGGCGACGCGGCGATGGCCAGGAGATGACCACCGAGCTTGAGCTCCGGCCGGCCGAGCAGACCACGCAGATCGCTCACGCCGAACGTCACCCAGGGCTGACCCAGCGTGATCTGCCCACCCTTCTCGCGCGCGCTCACGCCCTTCCAGACGAAGCGTCCGGCGCTGTCGTGGTGGCTGCTGTAGACGGTGACCGGGAAGACGCCGCGCCAGCGGATCTCGGTCGTGAGGCGGCTGCGCGTGTCCAGCGTGGTCGGGAACACGGTGGCCACATGGGTTTCCCTGACTGTCTCCTCGCGCTGCGTGTTGCGCGCCACGTCGACCACCACGGTGCGGGTGTAGGTCTCGGTGTAGGGCACGTGCAGCACCGGGCCGGTCAGCGTCTGCTCGCCGGCATGGGCGCGGGCGACCTCGCGCGTGGCCTGCTCACGGGTCTGGGTGCGCTCGACGACGAGGTTGCTCACCATCGACAGGGGCATCATCAGCAGGACCATCAGGAAGCCGATGACGGCGGTCTTGCTCAGCAGGGGATATCGGTTCACTTCTCGCTCCTTGGGTGTTGACGGAGCGATTCTGGAAAGCGCCTGTGCGGCGCTCGCGCAGGCCGTGTGAAGCGAATGTGAAATGCGGGCACCGCCCGCCAGCGTTCATCTGATCCGGCGCCGGGCCGCCCCAAGCCGGATAGCCCCCGCGGGGGGCGGCGACCCGCGCAGCGGCGGAGCGTGGGGGTCAAATGATCCGGCGCCGGGCCGCCCCAAGCCGGATCAGCCCCCGCGGGGGGCAGCGACCCGCGCAGCGGCGGAGCGGGGGGGTCAAATGATCCGGCGCCGGGCCGCCCCAAGCCGGATCAGCCCCTGCGGGGGGCAGCGACCCGCGCAGCGGCGGAGCGTGGGGGCTCAGGTTCTTCCCCCCAGGGCGTGTAGCGCACAAACAGCACCGAACTGAGGCCGTACACCGCCATGCCGGCCGACAGCAGCGCGAAGATGGTCCAGGTCGGGGTCTGCCAGATCGCCAGCAGCACCCCGCCGCCGGCCACCATCACCAGCCGCAGCGTGCCCGCCAGCACCGGGCCGATGGCCTTGCCCGCCCCCAGCGACGAGAAGTACAGCGACAGCCCCAGGCCGAACAGGCCGTACACCGGACCGGCCCAGCCGAAATAGCTGGCCGCGGCCGTGAGCACCGCCGGGTCCTGCGTGAACAGCCGCGTCCAGAGATCGGGCGCCACGGTCACGATCAGGCCTAGCCCGCCAAGGATGGCGGTCGCCAGCGCGGCCGCAGTCCAGGCGGCGCGCCGGGCGCGCGCGATGCGCCCGGCACCGACGGCCATGCCGACCAGCGGCACCGAGGCCACGCCGATTGCGAACGCGACCGGCACCAGCAGGAATTCCAGACGCGTCCCGATGCCATAGCCGGCGAGCGCATCGGTACCGAACTGGGCCACCAGCCGCGTGAGGATCAGGATGGTCAGCACGGTCTGCAGCGGCGAAATGCAGGCCACCGCGCCCACGCGCAGGATGTCGGCGAACAGCGCCCGCTCGAAGCGGGTCTCGCGCACCCGCAAGGCAATGCGCGACCGGCCAAAGGCCAGGTAGCCCCACAGCCAGGCCGCGCCGCCGCCGTAGGCCACCACGCTGCCAGCCGCGACGCCCGCCATGCCCAGGCGCGGGAACGGCCCCCAGCCCAGGCCGAGCGCGCCGCCCAGCGCCACCTGCAGCAGCGCCACCAGAAACAGCGTCACCGACGGCACGGCCATGTTGCCGGAACCCCGGATCACCGAGGCCAGGGTGTTCACCAGCCAGACGAACACCGAACCGAGAAAGGCCACGTTGGCGTAGGCCATGGCCTGCGCGAGCGCCTCGCCCTGCCCGCCGAGCTTCGACAACATCGTCTCGCCCAGCGAGAGCATGGCCACCATGTAGACCGCGCCCGCCGCGAGCGCGATCCACACCGCGTGCACCGCGAGCGCGTTCGCACGCGCCGGGTCGCCCGCCCCGAGCGCGCGGCTCACCGCCGACGACACACCGCCGCCCATGGCGCCGGCCGACAGCATCATCTGGAACATCACGAAGGGAAAGACCAGCGCCATGCCGGCCAGCGCGGGCGAGCCGAAGCTGCCGACGTACCGCGTCTCGGCAATCGCAGCCAGCGCCGTCGCGAGCATGGCGCCCATGTTGGGCAATGCAAAACGCAGCAGCGTCGGCAGGATCGGGCTGGTCAGCAGATCGGTGGGCGCTGCGGCGCGGCGCTCAGACATCGCTGTCTTCCGTGTCTTCCACCGGATCGAGCTTCTCCATCGACGCATCGATCAGCGCGTGCAGCGCCACGACCTGCTCGGCACCGAGCAGCCGGTTGATGCCCTCCTGCGCCACCTTCCAGCGCCGCTTGGCTTCGGCGCGCTTTTCGCGACCGGCGGGCGTGAGGCTCACCAGCCGGCTGCGCGCGTCCTCGCCCGCCGACACCACGACCCAGCCGGCATCAACCAGGGGCCGGAGGTTGCGGGTCAGCGTGGAGGCGTCCATCTTCAGGCCCTCCGCCAGTTCACCCGGCCGCACCGGCCCCAGCTTGTCGACATAGGACAGCAGCGAGTACTGCGTCGTCTTGAGCCCCACCTGCGCCATCTCGGCGTCGTAGAACTGGCTCACGCGGCGCATGAACTGGCGCAGCTTGAGATTGGTGCAGCCCTGCGGCAGGGTTTTGGATGGTGTGCTTGCGGCCATGATTTGATTGTATCTACAATGATTGCATATGCAACTGTTTTGAGGACACACCATGGACACCGAGAACATCCGGCTGCGCTGGGAACAGGAAGAAGCCGCTGTGCGCCAGCGCATCGAGGCCGCCGGCGCCAAGGCCGGCGTTGCCAGACCGGAGCAGATCACCGGCAAGACGGGGCTGGAAA
This sequence comes from Hydrogenophaga sp., assembly GCA_016790705.1. GTDB lineage: Bacteria > Pseudomonadota > Gammaproteobacteria > Burkholderiales > Burkholderiaceae_C > Hydrogenophaga. The sequence goes on along the minus strand of JAEUOT010000023.1, from coordinate 16,506 downwards.
TCATGCAGTCTCTGCTGCGCGGCGAACTGCCCTATCCGCCCATCAGCGAAACCCTGGGCTTCTTCCTGATCGAGGTCGGCGACGGCCACGCGGTGTTCCAGGGCGAACCGCAGTTCAAACACTACAACCCGCTGGGCACGGTGCACGGTGGCTGGTACGCGACCTTGCTCGACTCGGCGCTGGGCTGCGCGGTGCAGACCAAGCTGCCCGCCGGCACCGGCTACACCACCGCCGAACTCGGCCTGAACATCGTGCGCGCCGCCAGCGACAGGACCGGCCCGCTGCGCGCCATCGGCAAGGTGATCCACAGCGGGCGCCAGATGGCGACCGCCGAGGCCCGCATCGTCGGCCCCGACGGCAAGCTGTACGCCCACGCCACCACCACCTGCTTCATCTTCGACGCGTCGCGCGCGAAGGGCTGAGCGCCGGTCGCTCGGCCCAAGACTCCGCTCAGGCCGGCAAGGTCCAGCTCGCGCAGCAGCCGCGCGGATCGGCCACGTTGTCGATGCGCAGCGTGCCGCCGTGCAGCTCGCTGACCTCCTTCACGAGGCACAAGCCCAGGCCCGAGCTCTTCTCCTGCGTGTCGGCGCGCGGCAGCGAATAGAAGAGGTCGAAGATCTTGTCGACCGCGTAGTCGGGAACGCCCGGACCCTCGTCGCGCACCGACCATTCCGCCTGCCCGTCCAGGCGCCTGGCGGCCACCGTCAGCGCGCCGCCTTGTGGTGAAAAGTCGATGGCGTTGTCCAGCAGGTTCTGCAGCGCCTGCGCGATCAGGAAGCGGTCGCCGCGCACCGTGGCGCCCTCGTCCAGCGTGGTCTGAACCCGCAGGCCCTTGCGCCGAAGCTTGGGTTCGGCTGTGTGCAGCAACTCCCGCGTGAGCGCCGCCAGGTCCACCGGCTCCACCGTGCGCAGTTGCCGCAACTGCTCCACGTCGGCCAGGGCCAGCAGCCGGTCGATCAGTTGCTGCAGGCGCTCGGTCTGGCGCTGGATGTTGCCCGCGAAACGCTCGCGATCGGCCTCGGGCATGGGCTCCTGCAGCAGCTCGGCCGCGCCGCGGATCGCCGCCAGCGGGCTCTTGAGTTCGTGCGTCAGCGTGTGCACGTAGTTCTCGACATAGGCCTTGTCTTCGAGCTTCAGGCGCATGCGCTCGACCGCCTGCGCCAGGTCGGCGAACTCGGTGTTTCCGGACAGCCGGCCCATGCGTGGCAGTTCGGCCCGCTCGCCGCGCGCCACCGCATTCGCATAGCCGCGCAGTCGCGAGAGCGAACTCGCGATCCACCAAGTGAACAGCAGACCGATCGCCAGCGACAGCCCCAGCAGCACCCACGACCAGTTGAGGATGCGGTCGCGGCTGCGCTGGATGTAGGGTTCCAGCGTCTGGTTCGGGCGCGAGACGGTGAGCACGCCGATGATGCGCGCGCCGTCTTTCACCGGCGCCGCCACGTGCATCACGGTGCGGTCGGCGTCGTACTCGCTCTCGCCACTGGAGCGCGCGCCGTACTCGCCGCGCAGCGTGCGCAGCACGTCGTTCCACTGCGAATGGTCCTGGCCAAGATCCTGCCCGCGGCTGTCGAACACCACGATGCCGCGCGCATCGGTGACGGTGATGCGGTAGTCGATGCGCGACTTGCGAAAACCCCAGATGGTCGCGCCAGGGTCCACCGAGGGCAGCGCCGACAGGGCCTGCGCAAAGGAGCCGCTGGCGATGGTGCCGGCCTTCAGGTCCGGCGCCGCCACCAGGGCCAGCGCATTCGCCGCGTCGACCAGGCTGTCCTCCATCGCCAGCCGCGTGCCGGGTTTGACCTCCTCGATGAAGACGCGCAGCACGACGAACAGCGCCAGGCCGAGCACCAGGAAGAAGGCGAGCAGGAGGCGGAGGCCGATGCGCATGTCAGGCCTGCTGCAGGGTCAGCGAATACCCCATGTTCCGGTGCGTCTGGATCAGCTCGGGCGAGAGGCCGCGTTCGCGCAGCTTGGCGCGCAGCAGCTTGATGTGGGCGTCGACCGTGCGGTCCAGCGTGTCGGGCGCGTCGGCCCAGACCAGGTCCATCAATTCGGCGCGCGAGAAGATGCGGCCGGGCCGCCGCAGCAGCGTCGCCAGCAGCAGGTATTCGTATCGCGTGAGCGCGAGATAGCCGCCGCCGCAGGCGATGCGCTGCGCAGCGTCGTCCAGCCGCAGCGAGGCAGCGCTGGCCGTCGGCTGCGCGGCGCCCTGCTCCGCCGCCTTGCCATTGCCGGTGCGCCGCAGGATCGCCTTGACCCGCGCGCAGACCTCGCGCGGCGAGAACGGCTTGCTCACGTAGTCGTCCGCGCCCAGCTCCAGACCAAGGATGCGGTCGATCTCCTCGCTGCGCGCGGTGAGGAAGACGATGGGCAGTTCGCTGCTCTTGCGGATCGCGCGGCAGACGTCGAAGCCGTTGCCGTCGGGCACGCCGACATCCAGGATCGCGAGGTCGGGAGGCTGCTGCGCGAACGCCGCCAGCGCGTCGCGCGCCAGGGCAACGTGGGTGACCTCGAAGCCCTCGCTGCGCAGCGCGTAGAGCAGCGTGTCGGCGATGGCGGGTTCGTCTTCGAGAAGGAGGATCTGCGGCATTGCGTGCGAAGGCGTTGAACCAGACGGCTACTCTGCCACACCCAGCACCCGCTCCAGCTCCCGCCGCACCACCCCGCGGTCCACATCCACCCCGCTCCACAGCCGGATCGCCACCGCGCCCTGGTTGACCAGCATGCCCAGGCCGTCGAGCACGGTGCAGCCGGCGGCTTCGGCGGTACGGATGAGGTGGGTGCGCGGCGGGTTGGGAATGGCGTCGGCGACCACCATGCCGGGGCGCAGCGTGCTCCAGTCGATGTCGAGCTGGTCGTCCACATTTGGGAACAGGCCGATGGAGGTGGCGTTGACGACGATGCCGGTGCCGGCCGGGACCGGCAAGGCCGGCTGCCAGTGCAGGTACTCGGCCGTGGCGCCAGTCTTTTCCGTGACCAGATCGGCCAGCTCCTGGCCGCGCAGCCGGCCCCGGTTGACCACGGTGATGTGGGCAGCGCCGGCCAGCGCCAGTTCCACCGCCACCGCGCGCGCCGCGCCACCGGCGCCGAACAGCAGCACGCGCTGGCCTTCGAGGGTGCAGACCGGGCGCAGCGCCTCGACGAAACCCTGGCCGTCGGTGTTCTCGCCGACCAGCAGACCGTCCCGCAGCACCACGGTGTTGACCGCGCCGATGATCTGCGCCGACGGCGCCAGGCCGTCGAGGTGCTCGATCACCGTCATCTTGTGTGGCAGCGAGCAGTTGAAGCCGGCCCAACCCATGGCGCGGGCGCCGCGCACCGCGTCGGCCAGCTTCTCGGGCGGCACCTCGCAGTTGACGTATCGCCACCCCATGCCGTGGTGCCGGTAGGCGGCCTCGACCATGGCCACCGTCGGGTTCTCGGCAGCGGGCTGGGCGAACGAACCGGTGAGCGTGTCGAGGAAGTTCATGGCGGCTCCGGTGGCGGGAAGGGCAATCAGGGTAGCGCAAGCCAGGGCCAACACCGCTCAAAGCGAGCTTGACCGATACCTTGTTACGACGGATACGCCGCTTTTCACGCGTCGCACATACTTTCTGACGTGCATAAGGGTTTTTCCTATGCAAGTGACGCAATTACGTACCAATGTTGCCGGTTTTCGTACAAGCCGTGAACCAGAAGTTCCCCAGAATTCGCCCACGGTTTCAGACACCGTTGAACAACCAAGAACCTTCACTTCATCCACGCAGGAGACCCTTCCGTGAAATTCCGTCTTGCCACCGTGTTCGCCGCCGGCCTGCTGGCCGCCGCTGGCGCCAACGCCGCCACCGAACTCGTGATCGCGACCGTGAACAACGGCCACATGATCGAGATGCAGAAACTGTCGAAGAACTTCGAAGCCGCCAACCCCGACATCAAGCTCAAGTGGGTGACGCTGGAAGAAGGCGTGCTGCGCCAGCGCGTCACCACCGACATCGCCACCAAGGGCGGCCAGTTCGACATCATGACCATCGGCATGTATGAAGCGCCGATCTGGGGCAAGAAGGGCTGGCTCACCGAGCTCAAGACCGACGCCGCCTACGACGCCAATGACCTGCTGCCCGCCATCCGCAGCGCGCTGACCGTGGACGGCAAGCTGTTCGCGGCGCCGTTCTACGGCGAATCCTCGATGCTGATGTACCGCAAGGACCTGGCCGACAAGGCCGGCGTCAAGGTGCCCGAGAACCCGACCTGGCCGCAGATCGCCGACCTGGCCAAGAAGATCCACAACCCGCCCAACACCTACGGCATCTGCCTGCGCGGCAAGCCGGGCTGGGGCGACAACATGGCCTTCCTGTCCACCCTGGTCAACACCTACGGCGGCCAGTGGTTCGACATGAGCTGGAAGCCGCAACTGGAGTCCAAGCCCTGGAAGGACGCCATCACCTTCTACGTCGACCTGCTGAAGAACTACGGCCCGCCCGGCTCCTCGGCCAACAGCTTCAACGAAATCCTGGCGCTGACCAACTCGGGCAAGTGCGGCATGTGGATCGACGCGACCATCGCAGCCTCCTTCGTGAGCGACCCCAAGCAGTCCAAGGTCGCCGACCAGATGGCCTTCGCCCAGGCACCGACCGCCGTGACCCCGAAGGGCGCGAACTGGCTGTGGTCCTGGAACCTGGCCATCCCCGCCGGTTCGAAGAAGGTCGACGCCGCGCAGAAGTTCGTGACCTGGGCCACCAGCAAGGACTACATCCAGTTGGTCGCCAAGACCAACGGCTGGGCCAACGTCCCGACCGGCACCCGCAAGTCGACCTACGCCGCGCCGGAATTCCAGAAGGCCGCCCGCTTCGCCTCGGCTGAGCTCAAGGCCATCGAATCGGCCAACCCGACCGACTCGACCCTGCCCAAGAGCCCGTACGTCGGCGTGCAGTTCGCCGCCATCCCCGAGTTCCAGGCCATCGGCATCGCTGTCGGCCAGCAGATGAGCTCGGCCCTGGCCGGCAAGACCTCGGTCGACGACGCACTGAAGGCCTCGCAGGTGGCCGCTGACCGCGAGATGAAGAAGGCCGGCTACTACAAGTAAGCGCCGCTCGCGCAGACCGCACGCCCCCTCTCCCGCCTGCGGGAGAGGGGTTTTCTCCACTCACGTCCGTTGCCATGAACCGTCTCATCCCGCGCCTGTTGCTGACGCCCGCGGTGGCCACGCTCTTCCTCTGGATGATCGTGCCGCTGGTGATGACGATCTACTTCTCCGTCATCCGCTACAACCTGATGCAGCCCGACCAGAGCGGCTTCGTCGGGCTGGCGAACTTCGAATACTTCGTGACCGACCCGTCGTTCACGACCTCGGTGATCAACACCATCCTGCTGCTGGGCAGCGTGATCGGCATCACCGTATTCCTGGGCGTGGCCATCGCCCTGCTGATCAACGAGCCCTTTGCCGGTCGCGGCCTGGTGCGCGTGCTGCTGATCTCGCCCTTCTTCGTCATGCCCACGGTCAACGCGCTGTTGTGGAAGAACATGATGATGAATCCGATCTACGGCGTGCTGGCCCAGCTATGGGCCTTCTTCGGCGCCACGCCCATCGACTGGCTGACCGACTACCCGCTGCTGTCCGTGATCGTCATGGTGTCCTGGCAGTGGCTGCCGTTCGCCACGCTGATCTTCATGACCGCGCTGCAGAGCATGGACCGCGAGCAGCTCGAAGCGGCCCGCATGGACGGCGCCACCTACGGCCAGCAACTGCGCTACCTCTATCTCCCGCACCTGGGCCGCTCGGTGGCCGTGGTCGTGATGATCGAGCTGATCTTCCTGCTGTCCATCTTTGCCGAGATCTACACCACCACCGGTGGCGGGCCGGGTGATGCCAGCACCAACGTCGCCTTCCTGATCTTCAAGCAGGCGCTGCTGAACTTCGACGCCGGCGTGGCGTCTGCCGGTGCGCTGTTCGCCGTGCTGCTGGCCAACATCGCCGCGATCTTCCTGATCCGCATGGTTGGAAAAAATTTGGACAAGTGAGATCACGATGGCCCGCCAATCCACCTTCACCCCCGCCTACGCGGTCCGCACCGTGGCCGCCTGGGCCGTGGCCCTGCTGCTGTTCTTCCCGCTGGGCTGGTTGCTGCTGACCGCGTTCAAGACCGAGCTGCAGGCCATCAACGTGCCCGCGCTGTTCGTCTTCGAGCCCACGCTGGAGAACTTCCACGAGGTGCAGGAGCGCAGCGACTACCTGCACTACGCCTGGAACTCGGTGGTCACCAGCGTCACCTCGACGCTGCTGGGCCTGGCCATCGCCGCGCCGGCCGCCTACGCCATGGCCTTCCACAAAGGCAAGCGCGACAAGGACATCCTGATGTGGATGCTGTCCACCAAGATGATGCCGGCCGTCGGCGCCCTGGTGCCCATCTACGTAATGGCGCAGAAGACCCAGTTGCTGGACACCCAGCTCGCGCTGATCATCGTCTTCACGCTGTCCAACCTGCCCATCATGGTGTGGATGCTGTATTCGTCCTTCAAGGAGATCCCGCGCGAGATCCTGGAGGCCGCACGCATGGACGGCGCCACGCTCTGGCAGGAAGCCGTCAAGGTCCTGCTGCCGCTGGGCATGGGCGGCCTGGCCTCCACCGGCCTGCTGTGCCTGGTGCTGAGCTGGAACGAGGCGTTCTGGTCGCTCAACCTCAGCTCCGCCAAGGCCGGCACGCTGGCCACGCTGATCGCCAGCTACTCCAGCCCCGAAGGCCTGTTCTGGGCCAAGCTGTCCGCCGCTTCGCTGATGGCGATTGCCCCCATCGTGGTCTTCGGCTGGTTCAGCCAGAAGCAGCTCGTCCAGGGCCTCACGTTCGGCGCCGTCAAGTAATCACCCACAGAGACAACCCATGGCCTACCTGCAACTCCAAGGCATTGAAAAGTTCTTCGGCGACCACCGCGCCATCAAGGGCATCGACCTGTCCATCGAGAAGGGCGAGTTCATCGTCTTCGTCGGCCCCTCGGGCTGCGGCAAGTCCACACTGCTGCGGCTGATCGCCGGGCTCGAACACATCGATGGCGGCCGACTCGTCCTGGACAACAAGGACATTACCCACGCGCCCTCGTCCAAGCGCGACCTGGCCATGGTGTTCCAGAGCTATGCGCTGTACCCGCACATGAGCGTGTACGAAAACATGTGCTTCGCGCTCAAGCTGGCCAAGGTCGACCCCAAGGTGATCGACGAGAAGGTGCAGAACGCGGCGCGCATCCTCAACCTCACGCAGTACCTGCAGCGCACGCCCAAGGAACTCTCGGGCGGCCAGCGCCAGCGCGTGGCCATCGGCCGCGCCATCGTGCGCTCGCCCAAGGTCTTCCTGTTCGACGAGCCGCTGTCCAACCTGGACGCCGCCCTGCGTGGCCAGACACGGGTGGAGATCCACAAGCTGCACCGCGACCTCGGCGCGACCACAATCTACGTGACGCACGACCAGGTCGAGGCCATGACGCTGGCCGACAAGGTCGTCGTGCTGCGCGACGGCATCATCGAACAGGTGGGCACGCCGCTGGAGCTGTACGACAAGCCGGCCAACCAGTTCGTCGCCCAGTTCATCGGCACGCCGCAGATGAACGTGGTGCCGCTGGCGCAGGTGCCGGCGCTGGTCTCGCAACAGGCCCCGACCGGTGCGGTGGGCGGCGCCATCGGCCTGCGGCCCGAGAGCGTGAGCGTGCGCCGCAGCGGCAGCACGCCGGTCACCGGCCAGGTCGACCTGGTCGAGGCCCTGGGTGCCGAGACGCTGATCTACGTGAGCACGCCCAACGGCGCGCAGTTCGTGGCACGCCAGAACGAGCGCACCGGCCTGCACGCCGGCGACGCCGTCAGCCTGGACATCGACGCATCGCAGGCCCACTGGTTCGACACCGCCGGCCGCGTGGTCGCCGCACGTTCCGCCTGACGCCATGGCTGCATCGCAATCCCTTCAAGGCAAAACCGCCGCCGTGACCGGCGCGGCCTCGGGCATCGGCTTCGCCAGCGCCAAGGCCATGGCCGACGCGGGTGCCCGCGTGGTGCTGATCGACCGCGACGCTGCCGCACTCGACAAGGCCTGCGCCGCCATCGGCGCGAATGGTGCAACGGCCCTGCCCCTGGTGCTGGACCTGCTGGACCCGGCCCAGTGCAACGCCTTGCTGGAACGCTCGCTGGCGCTGCTGGGCACGCTCGACATCTTCCACGCCAACGCCGGCCTCTACGTCGGCGGCGACCTGCTGGACACGACGCCCGAGGCCATCGACCGCATGTTGAACCTCAACGTGAACGTGGTGATGAAGAACGTGCACAACGTGCTGCCGCACATGGTCGGCCGCGGCACCGGCGACATCCTGGTCACCAGCTCGCTCGCCGCGCACTACCCCACGCCCTGGGAGCCGGTCTACGCCTCGTCCAAGTGGGCCATCGACTGCTTCGTGCAGACCGTGCGGCGCCAGATGTTCAAGCACGGCATCCGCGTCGGCTCGGTCTCGCCGGGCCCGGTCATCACCGGCCTGCTGGCCGACTGGCCGGCCGACAAGCTGGCCGAGGCCAAGGCCAGCGGCAGCCTGGTCGAGGCCGCCGAAGTGGCCGAGGTCCTGCTCTTCATGCTCACCCGTCCCCGAGGCATGACCATCCGCGACGTCGTGCTCATGCCCACGAATTTCGATCTCTGATTTCCATGCCCCGCTTCACCATGAACACCATCCTTCACCTCGGTCTGGGCTCCTTTCACCGCGCCCACCAGGCGGTCTATGTCCACCAGTTGCGCCAGCAGGGCGACACGCGCTGGTCCATCACCGGCGGCAACCTGCGCCCCGACATGCTCGACACGATTGCCGCGCTGCAGGCGCAGAACGGCCGCTACACGCTGGAGACCGTGACGCCCCAGGGCGAGCGCAGCTACACCGTCATCGAATCGATCCAGCGCGTGATGCCCTACCAGGACGACCTGGCCCCGCTGATCGCGGCCGGCGCCGACCCGGCCACGCGCATCATCAGCTTCACCGTCACCGAAGCGGGTTACTACCTCGACGCGAAGAACCGGCTCGACTGGGCCACCTTCCCCGACCTGCGTGCCGACCTGGAGGCCGTGAAGGCGGGCAAGGCTGGCCACACCATCTACGGCGGTCTGGTCAGCATCCTGCGCGCCCGCATGAAGGCCAACGCGGGCGCCGTCACGCTGATGAACTGCGACAACCTGCGCCACAACGGCGAACGCTCGCGCGGCGGCCTGCTGCAGTTCATCGACGCGCTGGGCGACACCGCGCTCAAGGCCTGGGTGCAGGAAAACACCCGCAGCCCCAACGCCATGGTCGACCGCATCACCCCGCGCCCCACGCCCGACGTGGCCGAACGGGTGAAGGCCGCGACCGGCTGGGACGACAAGGCCGCCGTCATGGGCGAGAGCTTCATCCAGTGGGTGATCGAGGACAACTTCATCGCCGGCCGGCCCGAGTGGGAAAAGGTCGGGGTCGAGATGGTCAACTCGGTCCAGGCCCACGAAGAGGCCAAGATCCGCCTGCTCAACGCGACGCACAGTTGCATCGCCTGGGCCGGCACACTGGCTGGCTACCTGTACATCCACGAAGGCACGCTGGACCCCGAGATCCGGAAGATGGCCTACGACTACGTGACCGACGACGCCATCCCCGTCTTGCTGCCCTGCCCGATCAACCTGGAGCGCTACCGCGACGTGGTGCTCGACCGCTTCGGCAACCCCGCCATCGCCGACACCAACCAGCGCGTGGCCATGGACGCCTTCTCCAAGATCCCCGGCATGATCGCGCCCACCATCCGCGACAAGCTCGCGCGTGGCGGCTCGTTCGACAGCGTGGCGATGCTGCCCGCGCTGTTCCTGGCCTACCTGCAGCGCTGGCACAAAGGCCAGATCCCCTACACCTACCAGGACCAGGCCATGGACCCGGCCGTGGCGCACGCCATCTGCGACGCCGCCGACCCGGTGGCCGCCTACGCCGCCGACGCGACGCTCTGGGGCGAGATGGCCAGCCGGCCGGAACTGGTTGCCGCGCTGCGCAAGGCCTGTTCAAAGGTCGAGGCGTTCGTCGCCTCACGCAACAAGGGCTGAACGGTATAAGCTGGGCCCGCCATGACCGTCCGCACACCCACCTCCCCCCGCCAGCTCAAGCCCGAGCTGGAACGCGATTTCACCCGCTCGCCCGAGCTGGGTTACGAGCCGCCGGACGAGGTCGGGTTTGTGCGCTGCCTCTCGCATGGCTTCCCGACACCGCTGGCGCGCTGGCACTACCACGACGAATACGAGCTGCACCTGATCACCAGCACCAGCGGCAAAGTCTTCGTCGGCGACTGGATCGGCCCGTTCCAGGCGGGCCACCTCGTCCTGACCGGCCCCAAACTGCCCCACAACTGGGTCAGCATGGACATGCCCGAGGGCGGCGTCGCGCAACGCGACCTGGTGATCCAGTTCCCCCATCTGCCGCTGATCAAGGCCGCCGAGACCATCCCCGAGCTGCGCGAGGTGTTGCCGATGCTGGAGCGTGCGAAACACGGCATCGAATTCTTTGGTCTGTCCGAAGCGGCCGAGACACACTGGCACCGCGTCAAGGCCTCGCACGGCCTGCGCCGCCTGACCGCGTTCTGCGACTTCCTGGCCGACCTCGCCGCCTGCACCGACTACCGGCTGCTCTCCAGCGTGCAGTTGCAGAGCGACGACGACGACGCATCGATCAACCAGATCCACGACGTGGTCAGCCGCATCACCGACCACCTGGCCGACGACCACTCGGCGTCGGCGCTGGCCGCCGAACTGGGCATGAGCGAGAGCAGGTTCAGCCGCTTCTTCCGCAAGGCCACCGGCAACACCTTCACCGACTTCGTCAACCGCGTGCGCATCAGCCGCGCCTGCCAGTTGCTGATGGACACCGACCAGCAGGTCACCCACATCTGCTACGAGGTCGGGTTCAACAACGTCGCCAACTTCAACCGCCGCTTCCTGGAAATCAAGGGCATGACGCCGACCGAATTCCGCAAGCAGAGCCTCACGCGCTTCAAGGGCGCGGCCTGAATATCCATGTTCCTCGGTCTCGATCTCGGCACGTCCGAACTCAAAGCCCTGCTGTTGTCCGATCAGCACCAGGTCATCGCCACCGCCCGCTCGCCGCTGACAGTGCAGCGCCCGCAACCGCTGTGGTCCGAGCAGGACCCGGCCGACTGGTGGAGGGCGCTGGAATCGGTGATGGACCAGTTGCACGCCAGCCACCCGCGGGCCCTCGCGCAACTGCGCGGCATCGGCCTGTCGGGCCAGATGCACGGCGCCACCCTGCTGGACAGCGAGGACCGGGTCCTGCGCCCGGCCATCCTCTGGAACGACGGCCGCAGCGGGCAGCAATGCGAGCGGCTCACCCGCGACGTGCCGCAGCTCTCGGCCATCACCGGCAACCTGGCGATGCCCGGCTTCACGGCCCCCAAGCTGCAGTGGGTTCGGGAGCACGAGCCCGAGGTGTTCGCCCGCACCGCGCGGGTGCTGCTGCCCAAGGACTGGCTGCGGCTGATACTGACCGGAGAGGCCGTCAGCGACATGTCCGACGCCGCCGGAACGCTCTGGCTGGACGTCGGCAAACGCGACTGGTCCGACCGGATGCTGGCCGCCACCGGCCTCACGCGCGCCCACATGCCGCGCCTGGTCGAAGGCAGCGCGGTCTCCGCCTTCGTCACGCCCGGACTGTGCGCGCGCTGGGGCCTGCCGGCCGGCGTGCCGGTGGCTGGCGGCGCGGGGGACAACGCGGCCAGCGCGGTCGGCATGGGCCTGGTGCGCCCCGGTGAAGGTTTCGTCTCGCTGGGCACCTCGGGCGTGGTGTTCGTCAGTGGCGCGGCGTTCCAGCCCAATCCGCAACAGGCCCTGCACGCCTTCTGCCATGCCCTGCCCGACCGCTGGCACGTGATGAGCGTGATGCTCAGCGCCGCCAGCGCGGTGAGCTGGGCCGCCCGAAACCTGGGTTTCGAGAACGAGGCGGCGTTGCTGGCTGCGGCGTCCACGCTCGATGCGCCGGCGCAGGACCGTGCCCCCCTGTTCCTTCCCTACCTCAGCGGCGAACGCTCGCCGCACAACAACCCGCTGGCGACCGGCGCCTGGATCGGGCTGCGCGCCGAGCACGGCCGCGAACAGTTGGCCTACGCGGTGGCCGAGGGGGTGGGCTTCGGACTGCTGGACGGCTTGCGCACCATCCCGGCGCTGGATCCCCCGCTGCACACCCTGTCGCTGGTGGGCGGCGGCTCACGCAGCGCCTGGTGGGCACAACTGCTGGCCGACATCTTCGGTCTGACGCTGACGGTGCACCAGGACTCGGAGACCGGCGGCGCCATGGGCGCGGCGCGCCTGGCCTGGCTGGCGACCGGCGCATCCGTCGACACGGTCTGCGTCACCCCGCCGGTGCGGCAGTCGTTTGCTGCGGACGCCGCGCGCGGCGGGCGTCTGGCCCTGCGCCACGCCCGGTTCCGCGACCTCTATCCGGCGCTCCAGACCTGAGACGGTGCACGCCGCCGTGCAGCACGGCACACCCGGTTACAGGGTCCGTCCCGCAACGCACACCCGCTTCACACGCCGGCCGGATAATTCCGGCCCATGCTTGCCGATCTCCGCCGCCGCACCATTCTGGTCCTCGTTCCCCTGTGCCTGGCGACCTCCGCCCTGGCGCCGCTGCCCGCACAGGCCTCGCTGGTCGACCTGCCACCGATCGACCGCATCACGCACTACCAGCCCAAGCTGCCGCTGCAGGTGTTCACCGCCGATGGCGTCGAGCTGGCGCAGTTCGGTGCCGAGCGGCGCATCTACATGCCGCTGGGCAAGATGCCGAAGCTGATGCAGGACGCGCTGCTGGCGATCGAGGACACCCGCTTTCGCGAGCATGCCGGCATCGACCCCAAGGGCATGGCACGCGCCGCGCTGGCGCTGATCACCGGCGGACGCAAACAGGGCGCCAGCACCATCACCCAGCAACTGGTGCGCACCATGCTGCTCACCCGCGAACTGAGTTTCGAGCGCAAGACCAAGGAAATCCTGCTGGCGTTCGAGGTCGAGAAGGCGCTGTCCAAGGACCGCATCCTCGAGATCTACATGAATGAGATCTTCCTGGGTCAGCGCGCCTACGGATTCGAAGCCGCCGCCCAGACCTATTTCGGCAAGTCCCTCACCCAGATCTCCGTCGCGGAGGCCGCCATGCTCGCCGGCCTGCCCCAGAACCCCTACTACGCCAACCCGGTCGCCAACTTCGAGCGCGCCCAGCAGCGCCAGCGCGTGGTCCTGCAGCGCATGCGCGACGTCGGCGTCATCACCGAGCCGCAACTGAACGCCGCGCTGGCCGAGAAGCTGGTGATCCGGCCGGCGGGACAGCGCAGCATCGACGCCGGGCATGTGGCCGAGATGGCACGCCGGGCGGTGGTCGAGCGCTTCGGCGAAGGCGCGTACTCAAGCGGCATCCGGGTCACCACCTCGCTGCTGGCCGCGGATCAGCGCGCGGCGGCAGCGGCCGTGCAGCGGGGGGTGCTGGCGCAGGACCGCCGCGGCCCCTGGCGCGGGCCGGAGGGCCATGGCGACCTGCCCAAGGGCCAGGGGCCCGAGCTGGAGCGCGCGGCCGCCGAAGCGCTCAAGGATGTGCGGGACGACGACCTGCTGCGCGCCGCCATCGTGCTGTCCGCAGGCCCGAAGGAGGTGCGCGCGCTGCTGGCCAGCGGTGAGGCCGTGACGGTGCGTGGCGAGGGGCTGCGCTGGGTCCAGGCCGCGCTCGCCGGCAACGCCAAAGAACCGCTGAAGATCGCGCGCGGGGACATTCTTCGCATGGTCCGCAACGGCAACGACTGGAGCATTTCCCAGTGGCCCGAGGCGGAGGCCGCCCTGGTGGCGCTGGACACGCGGACCGGGCGCGTGCGCGCGCTGGTCGGCGGCTTCGACTTCTCGCGCCAGCCGTTCAACCATGTGTCACAGGGCTGGCGCCAGCCGGGCTCGACCATCAAGCCGCTGCTGTATTCAGCGGCGCTGGAGGCCCGCGTCATGCCGGGCACGCAGATCGAAGACCGGCCGTTCACGGCGGCCAACGGCTGGAGCCCGGGCAACAGCGGCAGCGGCTCGGCCGACGGCTACCTGACCCTGCGCCAGGCGCTGGCGCAGTCGAACAACCTGGTGAGCGCGCGCGTGCTGCAGCACACCGGCGTGCCGCGGGCGCGCGACTGGCTGGGCCGCTTCGGGCTGGACGTTGCCAAGCAACCCGACAACCTCACGCTCGCGCTGGGCACCGGGCAGGTGACACCGATGCAGATGGCCCGCGCCTACGCCACGCTCGCCAACGGCGGGTGGTCGCTGGATCCGGTGGTGATCGAGAAGATCACCGACGCCCAGGGCAAGGTGCTGTTCGAGGCACCGCCTGCGCCACCGCTGACCGACGACAACCGGGCCATCCCGGCGCGCAATGCCTACGTGATGAACAGCCTGCTGAACGACGTGACCCGAACCGGCACCGCCGCCAGGGCCCAGGCCACGCTCAAGCGCAGCGACATCTACGGCAAGACCGGCACGACCAACGATGTGCTGGACGCCTGGTTCGCGGGGTACCAGCCCGCCGTCGCCACGGTCGTCTGGATGGGCTACGACAAACCGCGCAGCCTGGGCGACCACGAGTCGGGCGCGCGGCTGGCGCTGCCGATCTGGAACGAGTACATGGCCGCCGCGCTCAAGGGGGTTCCGGTGGCATCGCCCGCCGAACCGCCGGCCGGGCTGGCCCGCGCCGGTGACGACTGGCTTTACGCCGAATGGGTCAACGGCGGCGCGGTCGAGTCGATCACCGACAACGCCGGCACCGCGCTGGCCGGCCCACCCACGATCCTCGACGCGATCCGGGACCTGTTCAAGTGAACGCGGCGGTGTCTGCCGCGTTCACATCCCGCTTTACTTCGTCCCGCAGATGCGGGCCTTGGCCTCTGCGTACTCGCGCTTGAGACGGGCCACCAGATCGGCCGCCGGCACCACCTCGCGGATGGCACCGATGCCCTGACCGCAACCCCAGATGTCCTTCCAGGCCTTGGCGCTGTTGCTGCCTTCGCCGGTGCTGAAGTTCATCTTGCTCGGGTCGCTCTCGGGCAGGTTGTCCGGGTCCATGCCGGCGTTGCGGATGCTGCCCTTGAGGTAGTTGCCGTGCACGCCGGTGTAGAAGTTGCTGTAGACGATGTCGTCCGAGTTGCTCTCGCAGATCATCTGCTTGTAGCCCTCGACGGCGCGCGCTTCGTCGGTCGCGATGAAGGCCGAGCCCATGTAGGCGAAGTCGGCACCCATGGCCTGCGCGGCCAGGATGGCGCCGCCCGAGGCGATGGAGCCCGACAGCGCCACCGGGCCGTCGAACCACTCGCGGATTTCCTGGATCATCGCGAACGGGCTCTTGACGCTGGCGTGACCGCCGGCGCCGGCCGCCACCGGGATCAGACCGTCGGCGCCCTTCTCGATCGCCTTGTGCGCGAACACGTTGTTGATCACGTCGTGCATGACCACGCCGCCCCAGCTGTGCACAGCCTGGTTCACGTCCTCGCGCGCGCCCAGGCTGGTGATGATGACCGGCACCTTGTACTTCGCGCACAACTGCAGGTCGTGCTCCAGGCGGTCATTGCTCTTGTGCACGATCTGGTTGATCGCGAACGGTGCAGCCTTGTTGTCGGGGTTCGCCTTGTCGTGCGCCGCCAGCGCCTCGGTGATCTCGGCCAGCCACTCGTCGAGCTGCGAGGCCGGGCGCGCGTTGAGCGCCGGCATGGACCCCACCACGCCCGCCTTGCACTGCGCGATGACCAGCTTGGGGTTGCTGATGATGAACAACGGCGAGCCGATCACCGGAAACGGCAGGTTCTGCAGCACCGGGGGCAGGTAGCGTTGGCGTGGGGTCATGTCGTCTCCAGTCTATTCTTCGGTAGGGTCAGAACGCTTCGGCGGGCAGCGCGGTCACGGCCTCGGCGCCTTCCACGATAGCGTCGCGCACGCCCGGGGCGCGGCTGAGCAGGTGGTCGGCGTAGAAGCGGGCGGTTGTGATCTTGGCCTGCATGAACGGCACATCCTGTCCCTTGGCGGACAGGTCTTCGGCCACCAGCAGCGCACGCGCCAGTTGCCAGCCCGCCATCAGGTTGCCGGCCAGCATCAGGTAGGGCACGCTGCCGGCGAACGCGGCGTTCGGGTTGGCTTTGGCATTGGCGGCGATGAAGTCCACCACATCGTTGAAGGCCTCACGAGCGGCCTTCAGGCGCTTGGCGACCGCCAGGGCGTTGGCGCTGCCACTCGCCGCCAGCTCGGCTTCCGTCTTCTGAATCTGCGCTGCAATCGCCTTGACGCTGGTGCCGCCGTCGCGCGCGGTCTTGCGACCCACCAGGTCGTTGGCCTGGATCGCGGTCGTGCCTTCGTAGATGGTCAGGATCTTGGCGTCGCGGTAGTACTGGGCCGCACCGGTCTCTTCGATGAAGCCCATGCCGCCGTGCACCTGCACGCCCAGGCTGGTCACCTCCAGGCTCATCTCGGTGCTGTAGCC
>JAEUOT010000014.1 GCA_016790705.1 Hydrogenophaga sp. | reverse complement strand
CACCGGCAGGATGCATTTTTTCGTCTTCGCCTTGTCGCAGCAGCCTGACCGAGAGCATGAGACGGTTGCCGCTGATTTCCGGAATCAGGTTCAGCTGCGGATCAATGGCCAGGCGAAGCAACTGGTAGGTGCGGCCTTGCGGCAGGTTCTGCTGGAACTGTCCGCCGGGGGCGACCACCTTGTGAGGCGATCCCGACTCCCTCATCATCTTGAGCAGCAAGGTGATGGCTTCGGCCAGTGGCACCAGTGTCTGCACCCAGCGGTTGAGGTCGACCTGGCGCCGTTGCGGCTCCAGATGCTGCCAGTGGAAGTAGCCGGGGAGATCGAATTCGCAGGTGCCGCCGGGAATGCCGATGCGGCTGCGGATCGCCATCAGCCAGTCATTGTCGGTTAGCGACTGACCCGCTTTGCCTGCTGTGGCGTTCAATTGCTCGAAACAGACGTCGAGCTGTCCGATGACCTCGTCCAGCGCCCGTTCCGAAATCGCCGGATTGCCTCGATAGCTGTTGAGCTGCGAGCGGTGCCGGTCAATGTCCTTGAGGACGTCCGCCTTCATGTCCGCGCGCGAGGCGACATCCATGATCTCGAAAATCGTCTGGATGGCGAAGTGATGATCCAGTGCATTGGCACGGGCCATCAGGTCGGACAGCCGGGAGAACAGATGTTCAAGCCGGAGGTAGGTCCGGACGCGCTCGTTGAAGGGGTATTCGTACAGAATCACAAGAGGTGGGGGCGCGTGAGGGCTGCTGACTTGAGCATCATAGCCCCAACCGGGGCAAGACCTGGCGCACCATCATCCGCAGTTCGGTCAGATCAATACCATCGTTGTACAGGACGATATCGGCTGCGGCTCGTCGTTGCTCGCGGCTGCATTGCTGGCGCATCACAGCCTGCACTTGCTCTACGGGCCAGCCGTTGCGTGCCATGACACGTTGGATCTGGGTTTCGTTTGTGCAATCCACGACGAGGACCTGGTCCAGTTGTTCTCGCCATCGCGGCGATTCGACCAGAAGAGGGATGTCGAAGACCGTGCAGGCCGCATCGGATTCGCGGGACTGCCGCGTGATCTCCTGCTGGACCAGCGGATGGATGATGGCCTCCAGTTCACGTTTGGCTTCGGGCCGGGCGAACACATGCTCCCGCATTCGGGTTCGGTTCATGCCGCCATCCGCATCGATGAACGCTTCACCGAAATGTCGCGCGATCGAGGCAATGGCATCGCCCCCTGGCAAGGTGCACCGCCTGGCGATGTCGTCGGCATCGATAAGGTGAGCGCCATGTTCGGCCAGCAAACGCGCCACCGTGCTTTTGCCGCTGCCGATACCGCCAGTCAGCCCAAGGCGAAGATGGGCCATCGATGCACCTCAGAGGCCGATAGCGGCGAGGATCGCCTGTGGGCCGAAGAACAGCGAGGTCAGCCCCGACAGGGCCAGGAATGGCCCGAAAGGGACGTACCCGCCCTCACGCAGTTGGGCAAACAGTTTGATGCCGATGCCCACGATGGCACCGATCACCGATGCCATCAGGATCATGGGGATCAGCGCCTGCCAGCCAAACCAGGCGCCCAGGGCGGCGAACAGCTTGAAATCGCCGTAGCCCATCCCCTCCTTGCCGGTGGCAAGCTTGAACGCCCAGTAGACAAGCCAAAGGGACAGATAGCCCCCGACGGCACCCCACAACGCGCTGATCACGGGGGTCTGGGTGAGGCCGATTGCGGATGCGCACAGACCCGCCCACAGCAGCGGCAACGTGATGTCGTCTGGCAGCAGCGTGGTGTCCCAGTCAATGAAGGTCAGCGCGACCAGGCTGGCGGCAAAGCCACACCAGACCAAGGCCTCCCAGCCCATGCCCCACCGCCAGCCACACCAGGCGAAGAGCCCCCCAGTCAGAGCCTCTATCGCGGGATAACGGAGACTGATCGGCGTCTTGCAGCCCGCGCACTTGCCCCCCAGTGCAACATAGCTGACGACGGGAATGTTCTCAAACCAGCGGATCTGGTGACCGCAGGACGGACACCGCGATCGTGGCACCATCAGGTTGAATTTTGGGGCGTCAGGCTGGCTGTCGGCGTGGCCATGCAACTCGGCGCATTCGGCAGCCCACCGCATCTCCATCATCTTCGGAAGTCGATGGATGACGACGTTAAGGAAGCTGCCGACCAGCAGCCCGAGAACACCCAGCGGGAGCGCGTCCAGCAGGCCCGAGATCAAACCACTTGGCCCAGCTTGAAGATGGGCAGGTACATGGACACCACAATGCCGCCGATGACCGTACCCAGTACCACGATGATGATGGGTTCCATCAGGCTGGACAGGCCTGCGACCATATCGTCGACTTCTGCTTCGTAGAAGTCGGCGGCTTTGCCCAGCATGTGGTCGATGGAGCCGGACTCCTCACCGATGGCACACATCTGCAGCACCATCGAGGGAAACAGGTTGGCATTGGTCATCGCATTGGTCAGGCTGGTACCGGTCGAGACTTCCTGCTGGATCTTGTCCGTGGCCCTCTGGAAGACGGAGTTGCCCGAGGCACCGCCCACCGAGTCAAGTGCTTCCACCAGGGGGACGCCGGCAGCGAACATCGTGGACAAGGTTCGGGTCCATCGCGCAATCACCGACTTCTCGACCAGCGGGCCAAAGATAGGGATCCGCAGCAGCAACCGGTCCATGAACATCTGGACCTTCTCGTTACGTCGCCACGCCTGCATGAAGAAGTAGACGCCGCCGCCCAAGCCACCGAAGATCAGCCACCAGTACTGGGTGAAGAACTCGCTCATGGCGATCACCGCCAGGGTGGGACCCGGAAGATCGGCACCGAACGAGGTGAACACCTGCTTGAAGGACGGGATCACGAAGATCATGATCACCGCCACCACGACGAAGGCGACGATGAGCACCGCGACCGGGTACATGAGAGCAGACTTGATCTTGGACTTGAGCGCCTCCGTCTTTTCCATGTAGATGGCGAGCCGATCCAGCAACTCTTCGAGAATACCGGCTGCCTCGCCGGCCTCGACCAGGTTGCAGTAAAGGCTGTCGAAGTACAGCGGGTACTTGCGGAACGCGGAACTGAGCGACGTACCGGTTTCCACGTCGGCCCGGATGTCGTTGAGCAGTTTGGACAGACTGGGATTGGGGTTTCCGCGTCCCACGATGTCGAACGCCTGCAGCAAAGGCACGCCGGCCTTCATCATGGTGGCCAGTTGACGGGTGAAGATGGCAATGTCCTTGGGCTTGATGGCCTTGCCCGAGCGCATGCGCCGCTTCTTGACCTTGGTGACGATGATGCCCTGGCGGCGCATCGCCGCCAGCACCTGGTTCTCACCCACGGCCCTGGTTTCGCCTCTGACAGGCTTGCCGTTGCGGTCCTTCCCTTCCCACTCGAACACGAAGTCCGAAGGTTTTTTTGCAGCTGCGGTTGCCATGTGATCCTCGTAGGTGGGCCGACGGCACTTACTCGTTGGTGACGCTGAGCACTTCGTCCAGGGATGTCACACCCTGTTTGACCTTGAGAAGGCCGGATTCGCGCAGCGTTCTGACACCCTCGCGTGAAGCCTGCTGCGCGATGTCCAGCGCGCTGCCGCCCTTGAGGATGATGCGTTGTATCTCTTCCGTGATCGGCATGACCTGGTAGATGCCGACCCGTCCCTTGTAGCCGTTGTTGCAGGCCGAGCAGCCCACGGGCCGGTACGGCGTCCAGCTTCCGTCGAGTTCCTCGGCCTTGTAGCCAGCATCCAGCAGCGCCTTCCTGGGAACGTCCAGCGGGGCTTTGCAGGTCGGGCACAGACGGCGAGCCAGGCGCTGCGCAGTGATCAGAATGACACTGGAGGCAATGTTGAACGTGGGGATCCCCATGTTCATCATGCGGGTGAGCGTGGTTGGCGCGTCGTTCGTGTGCAGCGTCGACAGCACCATGTGACCTGTCTGAGCTGCCTTGATCGAAATGTCGGCAGTCTCCAGATCGCGGATTTCACCGACCATGATGACGTCCGGATCCTGGCGCAGAAAAGCCTTGAGCGCTGCCGCAAACGTCAGACCGGCCTTCTCGTTGACGTTGACCTGGTTGACGCCCGGCAGGTTGATTTCAGACGGGTCTTCCGCCGTCGAGATGTTGATGCCGGGCTTGTTCAGCAGGTTCAGACAGGTGTAGAGCGACACCGTCTTGCCCGAACCCGTCGGTCCGGTGACAAGCACCATCCCATACGGACGGGAAATCGCGTCCATCAGTCGCGCTTTTTCCTCAGGCTCATAGCCAAGCGCATCAATGCCTACCTTGGCGCTGCTCGGATCCAGGATACGGATCACAATCTTTTCGCCGAAAAGCGTAGGCAGGGTGCTGACACGAAAATCGATCACCCTGTCCGGCCCGACCTTGAGCTTCATCCGCCCATCTTGCGGCACCCGCTTCTCGGAGATGTCCATCCGCGAGATCACTTTGATCCGCGATGCCAGCTTGTCCTTGATCGCAATCGGCGGAGAGGCGATTTCGCGCAACTCGCCGTCAATGCGAAATCGCACGCGGTAGTTGTGCTCGTAGGGTTCGAAATGAAGGTCGGACGCGCGCATGTTGAACGCGTCCAGCAGCATTTTGTGCAGGAACTTGACGACGGGCGCATCGTCAACTTCCGAGGTTGCCCCTTTGTCGGCCTCAGGCTGTGACTCCGTCGCAAGTTCGTCGAACTCAAAGTCGCCGCCAATGATGTTGTCCATCACCTCGTTGGCGGTGGTGGACTGGGACTCGACCAGCTTGCTGAGCTTGTCGTATTCGGCGATGACCCAGTCGACGCCCAGCTGGGTGGCAAACTTGATTTTTTCCGCTGCCTGCTGGTCTGCGGGGTCGGCCGTGGCGACCATCAGTCGGTTGTTGCGCTTGCTCAGCACAACGATCCGATAGTCACCGCAGATCTTGGTGTCCAGCAGTCCCTTGGGCAGGCGCTGGACATCTATCGCATCCAGATCCAGCAAAGGTGCCGCGAACGCCACAGACATCGTATGTGCCAGATCGGAGGCTGACACCGCTCCGGAGCCGGTCAGCTCAGCGATGAAACTGGTGCGCCCGCTCTGGGCTTTCTTGTACAGGTCTTCAGCGGCCCTTTGACCCAGCTTACCCGCTGCCACCAACGCGCGTCCGAGGCCAGGCAAGGCCATGGAGGACGAGTCGGTAATGGGCGTGTCGACAGATGCCATAAGCGCGTAATCTATCGTAAATCAACGACTTGGAAGACACAATTCACCCAAACTGTACCGAAAACTGGCTTTCAGTATGCAAGGACGTTGTATGAAGGTGTCGTTCAAGCTTGCGAAGCCGGCGGCGCCGGTGCAAGCAAGACTCAAAAAATGGTCGGGGTGAGAGGATTCGAACCTCCGGCCTCTACGTCCCGAACGTAGCGCTCTACCAGGCTAAGCTACACCCCGACTGTCGACACAGGAATCCTGTGTCTGAATCAGATCTCCTAAGAGCGTCGCTCCAGCAGATCAGCCGCTAATTGTAGCAAAGCCGCGCGGTACTCATTGGACGGAAGAGATTGAACTGCGCTGATCGCGCGGCGGGCTTCTTCGGAAGCGCTGGCGCGGGCAATTTCCAGGGCGCCGGTGCGGCGGATGATCTGAAGGATGTCGGCCATGTGATCGACGTCACCACTCACGATGGCGTTGCGCAGCAAGGTTTGCTCGGCAGGGGATCCCTTTTGCAGGGCGCAGATCACGGGAAGGGTCACCTTGCCCTCGCGCAGATCGTCGCCCAGATTTTTGCCAAGTTCGTTGGCATCGCCCTCGTAGTCCAGCACATCGTCAATCACCTGGAAGGCGGTTCCAAGTGCTTGTCCATATGTGGCGCAAGCTTGTTCGATGGCTGGCGAGGCGCCCGCCAGAATGGGTGCCAGACGGGCTGACGCTTCGAAAAGCTTGGCGGTCTTTGAGCGTATGACGCGAAGATAGGCTGCCTCGTCCAGCGAAGGGTCATGCATGTTCACCAGTTGCTGGACTTCGCCTTCTGCAATGACATTGGTCGCATCCGACAGCACCTGCATCACTCGCATGTTGTCGACGTCAACCATCATCTGAAAGGCACGCGAGTACAGGAAGTCGCCGACCAGTACGCTGGGGGCATTCCCAAAACGCTCATTGGCGGTCGCCCGACCACGTCGCAGGGTGGATTCATCGACGACATCGTCATGCAGCAGTGTGGCTGTGTGGATGAACTCGACGACGGCGGCGAGGGTGTGTCGGTGCGGATGAAAACTTTCCAAAGCACCGCTGACCAGCAGAAGCAATGCAGGCCTCAAGCGCTTTCCGCCTGCCGAGATGATGTACTGCGCCACCTCCTTGACCAGGGGTACGTCAGAAGTCAGGCGATCGCTGATGACGCGGTCGACGATCTGCATGTCCGATCGGATCAGGTCGAGCGGGGATTCGAGAGTGGCGCTGGAGGAGGTCAAGATGCGGATGCCAGAAGTCGGTCGTATGAGAGCTGCGCCGATTATAGGAACGGGGTTGCAGACGCCGGTGTTTCCCCTGGGCCGCCATTTGTCGAGCGCGCCCGACCAAGGAGGTGACATCGGGCGGATCTGCTCAGTCAAGCAGACAGCTTGATGCCTGAGCAAGACCATGATAGAATCCTTGGTTCGGCGGAAGTTCGTCTGCCGGTCTCCCGGGCAAATTTTTGCCGGGATAACTTCAAGAGGTTCCTATGTACGCGGTCATAAAAACCGGTGGCAAGCAGTATCGCGTTGCCGCTGGCGAGAAAATTAAAGTAGAACAGATTGCTGCGGAAGTGGGCCAGGAGATCGTGATCGACCAAGTTCTGGCTGTCGGCAACGGCACCGAACTCAAGGTGGGCACGCCTCTGGTCTCTGGCGCAACGGTCAAGGCCACGGTGGTGGCGCATGGTCGGCACGACAAGGTCCGCATCTTCAAGATGCGCCGTCGCAAGCACTACCAGAAGCGCCAAGGTCACCGTCAGAATTTCACCGAGCTGCAGATCGCTTCGATCGCTGCCTGAGGAGTAGTTTGAAATGGCACAGAAAAAAGGCGGCGGCTCTACGCGAAACGGGCGCGATTCCAAGCCCAAGATGCTCGGTGTCAAGGCTTTCGGTGGTGAGCTGGTGTCTGCCGGTTCGATCATCGTTCGCCAGCGTGGTACCAAGTTCCACCCCGGCACCAATGTCGGCGTGGGCAAGGACCATACCCTGTTTGCCACGGTGGATGGTCATGTGACCTTCGCCACCAAGGGTGCCCTGAATCGCCATGTCGTGAGCATCACCCCCGTGTGATGCGGCGGCCCGTCGGGGCCGCTGTGCGGATGGTTGCATCCTGAGCAAAGGCCCGCCCGAAGCGGGCCTTTCTGTTTGAATTTTCGAAAGTAACGATCATGAAGTTTGTGGACGAAGCCACGATCGATGTGGCCGCAGGCGACGGCGGCAACGGTTGCGCGTCGTTCCGTCATGAGAAGTACAAGGAGTTTGGTGGCCCAGACGGTGGCGATGGCGGCCGCGGCGGGCACGTGCTTGCGTTGGCGGACGCCAGCCTGAATACGTTGGTGGATTTCCGTTACACGCGGCGTTTCGAGGCGCAGCGCGGGGAGCATGGCAAGGGCTCCGACATGTTTGGTGTCAAGGGCGACGACATCGTCCTGAAGATGCCGGTCGGCACCATCATTTCCGACGCCGAAACAGGTGAAGTGCTGTTCGAGCTGCTCAAGCCGGGGGAACAGATTGTCATCGCCAAAGGGGGCGACGGTGGCTTTGGCAACATGCACTACAAGAGCTCCACCAATCGGGCGCCGCGCCAGAAGACGCCGGGCTGGCCGGGTGAGCGGCGCTCGCTCAAGTTGGAGCTGAAGGTATTGGCCGACGTCGGGCTGCTGGGCATGCCCAATGCAGGTAAGTCGACATTGATCGCTGCCATCTCCAACGCACGGCCCAAGATTGCGGATTACCCGTTTACCACGCTGTATCCCAATCTGGGCGTGGTCCGCGTTGGCCCCGAGAAGAGCTTCGTGGTGGCGGATGTTCCCGGCCTCATTGAAGGGGCGTCGGAGGGGGCCGGTCTGGGTCATCAGTTTTTGCGCCATCTCCAGCGCACCCGTCTGCTGTTGCACTTGGTGGATGTTGCGCCATTCGACGAGTCGGTGGACCCTGTGGCGCAGGCCAAAGCCATTGCTGCCGAGCTCAAGAAGTACGACCCCGAACTGCACGCCAAGCCACGCTGGCTGGTGCTCAACAAGCTGGACATGGTGCCGGCTGAAGAGCGCGAGGCACGGATCAAGGACTTTGTAAAGCGCTTGCGGTACAAGGGTCCGGTGTTCGAGATTTCTGCACTGACACGCGAAGGGTGTGAGTTGCTGGTGCAGAAGATCTATGAACACATCGCCAAGGTGCACGAGGCGCAACAGACGCCAGTCGTGGTCGACCCGCGCTTTGGCGGCGATGCCTGACCCCCGACATTCCTGATTTCACTCTCTCCAGACCATGGCCGAACCGGCAATCAGCATGAACGCTCCGATCAATGATCTTCAGGTCATGGCGCCTGTGGTGAAGCAGGCGAGGCGCATCGTCGTGAAAGTGGGTTCCAGTCTTGTCACCAACGAAGGGCGCGGGCTTGACGAGGCCGCCATTGGTCACTGGTGTCAGCAGCTGGCGGCGCTGGTACAGGACGGGCGCGAGCTGATCATGGTCAGCAGCGGTGCGGTTGCCGAGGGCATGAAGCGTCTGGGCTGGAGCAGTCGCCCCAAAGAGATCAACGAGCTGCAGGCCGCCGCTGCCGTTGGGCAGATGGGGCTTGTGCAGATGTACGAGAGCAAGCTGCGCGAGTGCGGAGTGGGCAGCGCACAGGTGTTGCTGACGCACGCCGATCTGGCCGACAGGGAACGCTATCTCAACGCCCGCTCGACCTTGTTGACCTTGTTGCAGTTGGGCGTGGTGCCGGTGATCAACGAGAACGACACCGTGGTCAACGACGAGATCAAGTTCGGTGACAACGACACCTTGGGCGCTCTGGTGGCCAATCTGGTTGAAGCGGATGTGCTGATCATTCTGACGGACCAGAAAGGGCTCTACACAGCCGATCCCCGCCGCGATCCGTCAGCGACCTTCGTGCATGTCGCACGCGCAGGAGACCCTCAACTCGAGGCGATGGCGGGTGGGGCCGGTTCGGGCATCGGCAAGGGCGGCATGATCACCAAGATCCTGGCCGCCAAACGTGCTGCGGGCTCCGGCGCGTCGACAGTGATTGCCTGGGGGCGCGAGCCGCAGGTGCTGCAGCGACTGTGCGATGGGGAAGCGATCGGCACCTGCCTGGTCGCCCAGACGGCCAAACAGCAGGCACGCAAGCAATGGATGGCCGACCATTTGCAGATGCGCGGCTCCGTGACCGTGGACGCTGGTGCGGTCGACAAAATCGTGGGAGAGGGCAAGAGCCTTCTGCCGATCGGCATGACCGAGGTCAGTGGTGATTTCTCGCGTGGTGAGGTGATCGCCGTGCGCGATCCCTCGGGCAATGAGATTGCACGTGGACTGGCCAATTACGCCAGTTCCGAGGCGCGGCTGCTGTGTCGCAAGTCGTCGTCGGATTTCGAGCGTCTTCTCGGTTACGCCGCTGAGCCTGAAATGATCCACCGGGACAATCTGGTGTTGTCCCGGGGCTGATTTCAAAGTTTGTCGCGCGTCGGGCCTGTCTGCAGACCCTGCTGTGGGTCGGGGTCGAACATGGCGCCCGGCGGCAATTCCAGGTGATCCATGTCCTGCATGGGTCTGGGTCGGCAAGACTGCTGGGAGACAGCGTCCTGAGCGTGTGACCGGCTGGCACCGCGCAGATAGCGGTTGCGGCTGTCGGTGCGGGGCAGGTAGCGCGAGAGTTCGGTCAGCGCCATTTCGTAGACGCCGCGCTTGAACTCCACGACCACGTCCAGTGGTACCCAATAGTCATGCCAGCGCCAGGCGTCGAACTCCGGGTGGTTGGTGGCACGCAGGTTCAGATTCCAGTCCTGAGCGACAAGTCTCAGCAGGTACCAGATCTGCTTCTGACCTTTGTAATGACCGCGCGCATCCCGGCGGATGAAGCGGTCTGGCACTTCGTAGCGCAACCAGTCCCGTGTGCGGGCGACGATGGCCACGTGTTCGGGCTTGAGCCCCACCTCTTCGTGCAGCTCCCGGTACATGGCCTGCTCGGGGGTCTCGCCCCGGTCGATGCCACCCTGCGGAAACTGCCAGGAGTGGGAGCGGATGCGCTTGCCCCAGAACACCTGGTTTCGCTGGTTGAGCAGAATGATGCCGACATTGGGCCTGAAGCCTTCTCTGTCAAGCATAATCAACCCCAAATTTTTGAACTGTCTGGATTATGCATCGCGCATGACAGATTGCGTACCGATTGAGCACCTCCGGCGGGCCCACGCCGGGTAAACACCAATCGGTGTCGACGCCAGTTCTTCCCCGTTTTCCATCCCTGACCCATGCCTTGTGGCCGCCCCCGGCGGCGGTTTGCCCATGAAAGCCTCCCAGTTCCTCATCACCACCCTCAAGGAAGCCCCCGCCGATGCCGAGGTCGTGAGCCACCAGCTCATGACGCGCGCCGGCATGATCCGCAAGCTCGGCGCCGGCATCTACAACTACATGCCCATGGGGCTGCGCGTGATCCAGAAGGTCGAGGCCATCGTGCGCGAAGAAATGAACCGCGCTGGGGCCGTCGAGATGACCATGCCCGTGGTGCAGCCGGCCGAGCTCTGGCAGGAGACCGGGCGCTTCGAGAAGATGGGCCCGGAGCTGCTGCGCATCAAGGATCGGCACGAGCGCGACTACGTGATTCAGCCGACCAGCGAGGAGGTGGTGACCGACGTGGCACGCCAGGAGCTGCGCAGCTACAAGCAACTGCCCAAGAACCTCTACCAGATCCAGACCAAGTTCCGCGACGAGCGCCGTCCGCGCTTCGGCCTGATGCGCGGGCGCGAGTTCATCATGAAGGACGCCTATTCCTTCGACCGCGACGAAGCCGGCGCCAAGGCCAGCTACCAGGTCATGGCGGCCGCCTACCGCCGCATTTTTGACCGCTTCGGTCTGCAGTACCGCGCGGTGGCTGCCGACAGCGGTTCCATCGGTGGCGACCTGAGCGAAGAGTTCCAGGTGATCGCCGCCACCGGTGAAGACGCGATCGTTTACTGTCCTTCCAGCGACTACGCCGCCAACATGGAAAAGGCCGAGGCGCTGGCGCCCGCCGGACCGCGGCCCGCCGCGGCGAATCCGATGACGAAAACACCAACACCGGGCAAGAGCACCTGCGCCGATGTGGCCGAGCTGCTGGGCGTGCCGCTCGCGACGACGGTCAAGTCGCTGGTGCTGGCGACCGACGAGCTCAACGAAGCCGGCGAGATCGTCAAGAGCCAGGTCTGGCTGCTGCTGCTGCGCGGCGACCACGACATGAACGAGGTCAAGGTGGGCAAGGTGCCGGGCCTGGACAAGGGCTTCCGCTTTGCGTCGATTCCGGAGATCGAGGCGCACTTCGGCTGCAAGCCGGGCTACCTCGGTCCCATCGGTCTGAAGCAGCCACTGAAGATCGTGGCCGACCGCGAGGTGGCCGTGATGGCCGACTGGATCTGCGGTGCCAACGAGGTGGACTTCCACATCACCGGCGTGAACTGGGGCCGCGACTTGCCCGAGCCGTCGCTGGTGGCCGATTTGCGCAACGTGGTCGAGGGCGACCCGTCGCCCGACAGCAAGGGTGTGCTGGCCATCGAGCGCGGTATTGAAGTGGGCCACGTGTTCTACCTGGGCACCAAATACAGCAAGGCCATGAACGCGACCTTCCTGGACACCGACGGCAAGCCCAAGCATTTCGAAATGGGCTGCTACGGCATCGGCATCACGCGCCTGCCGGCCGCCGCGATTGAACAGAACCATGACGAGCGCGGCATTGTCTGGCCCGACGCCATCGCGCCGTTCACCGTGGTGGTCTGCCCGGTGGGCGCGGACCGCAGCGAGGCGGTCAAGGCCGCCGCCGACGAGCTGTACGCCGGCCTGCTGGCTGCGGGTGTTGACGTGATCCTGGATGACCGGGGCGAGCGCCCGGGCGCGATGTTCGCCGACTGGGAACTGATCGGTGTGCCGCACCGCGTGACGATCGGTGACCGGGGGCTGAAAGAGGGGATGGTCGAGTATCAGCACCGTCGGGACGCCGCCGCGACCAAGGTTCCGGCTGCAGACGCGCTGGCCTTTGTGAAGGGGCGGCTGAGCGCGTGAGCGCCACCGGACCGCTCCGCTGGTGGCCGGACCCGCAATGCGCAGCATGACGGGGAGTCGATGAGCGCCCTTCCTTTGGAACTGAACCGTCGACAGTGTCTGCTGCGCGTCACAGCGCTCGGTGCCGTCGGCTGTATAGGCACTGGCATGGTGCACGCCGGGGGCCAGATCGAGGAGCCGCTGGCCGATTCGGTGCGCACGGCGCTCGCGGCCGCCATCGCGAACGGCGCACCGCCTGTGCCCGAATTCACCGACACCGAAAAGCGCCTGAGCTACCTGCGTTGGCTGGGTGCGATGAGCGAACGGTTGAAAAAGAAGAAGCCCGATTTCCAGACCCGTATCGAGTTTCTGCAGACGGTCTGGTATGAAAGTCGCCGGGCAGGCCTGGACACCACCATGGTGATGGGGCTGATCCAGGTGGAAAGTGCGTTTCGCAAGTTCGCCATCTCCCGCGTCGGCGCGCGTGGCTACATGCAGATCATGCCGTTCTGGTCCCGGCTCATCGGCGACGGCGATCCCTCACGGTTGTTCCACATGCAGACGAACATCCGGTTCGGCTGCGTGATTCTTCGCCACTACCTCGACCAGGAGCGGGGCAACACCTTCATGGCGCTGGGACGGTACAACGGCAGCCGCGGCCGGTCCGAGTATCCGAACGCCGTGTTCGCCGCAGCCCGCAACTGGGTGTACCAGGGGACCTGAGAGCGCTCGCCTGCTATTGCAGGAAACCGATCCGGGATTTGCCTGCCCCTGCGCGAGGCAAGTCACCCGTTTCCAGTCGATAGCGGTCGGCAAGGCGGGCATTGCCGAAAGCGGTCACCAGCGCCCGGCGCATCTCGCGCGGCGCCAGCGTCGACAACTGGTCGAGCAGGTCGTCTGACGGTTCGGGATCGAAGCGCTTGCCCCAGTCGTGTTCGCCCCGGATGCTGGTGTACAGGTGCGAGGCAATCCGGCGCGCTGCTTCGGGCGTCGGCGGCTGGATCTCGAACACATTCATCCGGTTGAGGATCGGGTCGGGAATGGCGCGCTCGTCGTTGGCCGTGGTGATCCAGATCACCTGACTGGCATCGATCGGCACCTCGGCAAACTCGTCGACGAAGTGCTGCGCCGTATCGTGTTCCAGCAAGCCATAGAGCGCCCCCAGCGGGTCGTACTGCGCGTCGGCCGCAGCCTTGTCGATCTCGTCGACCACGATCACCGGGTTGGCGTACTGACCGTCGACCAGCGCCTCGAACACCTTACCGGGTTTGGCGCCTTTCCACTGCGACGAGGAGCCCGAGAGCAGCCACCCGGCGGTCATGCTGCTCATGGGGACCAGATTCATGCCGGTGCCCAGCAGGTCGGCGATCTGTCTGGCGAAATGCGTCTTGCCCACGCCGGGCGGGCCGAGCAGCAGGATCGGGGTGAGCTCCAGGCTGTCATGGCTGTCCTGGCTCAGGGCGACGTGGCGCTTGACATCGTCCAGCACCTCGGTGAAGTTGGGCAGCAGTTCGTACAGGGGCGCCATGTCCGGGACGCCCGAGGGTTTGACGGCAAACCGCTGCGGGCCCCGCTCCAGCATGCGCTGATAGGTGTTGCGCAGTCCTTCGTGTTCACGGTCGGCACCGCTGGCCTGGAGCTGGCCCAGCTTGCGCTCGACCGCGTCGGCGCTGAACACGCTGCGCATCCGGGCGATGGGCAGTCCGAGAGAGGGGGAAGCGACCAGGCTGCTAGAGCTCATTCGGTTCTCCTTGAGGGTTCGGCGACGTGATCATTCAAGCACAACACGTGCCACCACTCAACGCCGGAAAAGCCCTGAATTCCGCCGCCTGTCCTGGCGTTGACGCCGTGCAGGTCACAAAGAAAAAAGCCACCCGCAGGTGGCTTCTTCTTTGTGCGGAAGGCGGTTCAGGCCTGGCCGGCGATGGTCTTCTGCAGTTCGCCTGACTCGTACATCTCCATCATGATGTCCGAGCCGCCGATGAACTCGCCCTTGACGTAGAGCTGCGGAATGGTCGGCCAGTTGCTGTATTCCTTGATGCCGGCGCGGATGCCATCGTCTTCAAGCACGTTCACGGTCTTGACGGACTTGGTGTCCACGCCGCATGCCTTGAGGATCTGGATGGCGCGGCCGGAGAAGCCGCACATGGGGAAGCTGGCGCTGCCCTTCATGAACAGCACGATGTCGTTGGATTTGACCAGTTGGTCGATCTGGGATTGCACGTCGCTCATGGGCTTGTCCTGGGTCGGTTGTCGGGGGCGGCGGCAGTGGCCGCAACGAAGTGCAAATTATCGCGCGCTGGGCCAGCGGCCGCCGCTGCAGCGTTCAATGCCCGCCAGATCGCTGCGGCTGCTCACGGATTCGAATCCTTGGGCGGACAGCAGTTCCCGCACGGCGGCGGCCTGGTCGTGGCCATGTTCCAGCAGCAGCCAGCCGCCGGGGAGAAGGGCTGTCGGCGCCTGGCGCACGATCTGGCGGATGTCGGCCAACCCGTCGGGTCCTGCGGTCAGGGCGCTGAGGGGCTCGTGGGTCAGGGCGGTCAGGTGCGGATCGCCCTCCGCGATGTAGGGCGGGTTGCTGGCGATCACGTCGAAGTGCTCGCCCGGCACTGCGGCCAGCCAGGCGCCGTGGGCGAAGCGCACCGGCATGCCCAGGCACTGGGCGTTGGCCTGTGCGACGGCAAGGGCATCGGCGCTGGCGTCGGTGGCGGTGACCTGCACGTCCGCCCGGCGGCGGGCAACGGTGAGCGCGATGGCGCCGCTGCCGGTGCCCAGGTCGAGAAGGCGGGCGGGCTCTGCGCCGCCAGACGCCGGCAGGGCGTCCAGCGCCCACTCGACCAGCACCTCGGTGTCCGGGCGCGGCACCAGCACGCGGGCGTCGACCTGCAGGGTCAACCCGCCAAACTCCTTCTCCCCCAGCAGGTAGGCCACGGGCTCGCCCTGTTGCCGCCGCTGAAGCAGTCCGGTCCAGCGGGCCGCAGCCTCCGGCGGCAACGGGTCGCGGTCGTGCGCGATCAGCCAAGCGCGGTCGTGCGGCGAACGGCCCAGCGCGTGCAGCAGCAGCATCTGTGCATCCAGCCGGTCCAGGCCGGCGGTGGCGGCCTGCCGCAGAGCATCGGTCAGCGTGTTCATCGGCTGTTCTGCTGCTCGAGGTCGGCCAGCAGTTCGGCACCGCGCGCCACCTGCAGCGCGTGGATCACGTCGCCCAGGTCACCCTCCATCACCTGCAGCAGCTTGTAGAGCGTGAGGTTGATGCGGTGGTCGGTCAGGCGGCCCTGGGGGAAGTTGTAGGTGCGGATGCGGTCGCTGCGGTCGCCGCTGCCCACCAGGCCCTTGCGGGTGGCGGCTTCCTTGGCGGCGCGTTCGCTGCGCTCCTTTTCCTGGATGCGCGCCTGCAGCACCTGCAGCGCCTTGGCCTTGTTGCTGTGCTGGCTGCGACCGTCCTGGCACTCGGCCACGATGCCGGTGGGCAGGTGCACCACGCGCACGGCGGAGTCGGTCTTGTTGATGTGCTGGCCGCCCGCGCCGCTGGCGCGGAAGGTGTCGATGCGCAGGTCGGCCGGATTCAACTTCACCGCCTCGGCCTCGTCGGGTTCGGGCATCACGGCCACGGTGGCGGCGCTGGTGTGGATGCGGCCTTGCGTCTCGGTGACCGGCACGCGCTGCACGCGGTGGCCACCGGATTCGAAACGCAACTGGCCATAGACGTTGGCGCCCGGACCGCGGCCGGCGATGCGCAGCACCACCTCCTTGTAGCCGCCGAGTTCGCTCGGCGATTCGCTCACGATCTCGGTGGTCCAGCCCTGGCTGTCGGCGTAGCGGGTGTACAGGCGCGCCAGGTCGCCGGCGAACAGGGCCGATTCGTCGCCGCCGGTGCCAGCGCGGATTTCCACGAAGGCGGGGCGTTCGTCGTCCGGGTCTTTGGGTAGCAGCAGGTGCTGCAGTTCTTCGTCCAGCCGTTCGAGGTCCGCCTGGGCCATTGCGATTTCTTCCTGCGCCAGTTCCGCCATGTCGGGGTCGGCCAGCATCTCCTGCGCTGCGGCGAGGTCGGCCTCGCGCTGCTGGTGACGGTCGAAGGCATCGACGATGACGGAGGCATCGGCATGCTCACGGCTGAGTGTGCGAAAGCGCTCCAGGTCGCTCACCACGTCGGGGGCGGAGAGCAGGGCGTCCAGCTCGTGCAGGCGGGCTTTCTGGCGCAGCAGGGTGTCGCGGACAAAGGGTTTCATGCGATGGGCGAAAAAGAAACGACGGCGGCAGGGGGCGCACGGGGCCGGCGGACCGTGCAGGGCGCCAGAAGGCGGCGCCGGGCGGTCGTCGCTAGGACTTCTCGCGCAGGAACAGGCGCGAGACCGTCTGCGCCGTGGCGGCGCGGGTCTCGGCGTCGCCCGCGTGCAACTCGGCCAGGGTGCCGTGCAGCATCTTCTGCGTCAGGCCCTTGGACATGGCTTCGAGCACCGCTTCGACCGGCTCTCCCTTGGCCAGCAGCTTCTTGGCGCGGACCAGTTCGGCGGCCCGCCAGGCATCGGCCTGGGCGTTGATCTGCTGGATCAGCGGCACCACGCCGCCCTTGGCCGGATCGCGTTGTTCCAGCCAGTGCATGAAGCTGAGCACGCCCGCATCGATGATGGCCTCGGCCTGCGCGACGGCGGCCTGGCGGTTTTCCTTGCCGGTCTGCACCACGCTGGCCAAGTCGTCGACGGTGTAGAGATAGACGTCGGACAGGCCCTTGACCTCGATTTCGATGTCGCGCGGCACGGCCAGGTCGACCATGAACATGGGGCGGTGCTTGCGCTTCTTCAGCGCGCGCTCCACAGCACCGAGGCCGATGATGGGCAGGGTGCTGGCGGTGCAACTGACCACGGCGTCGAACTCGTGAAGGCGTTCGGGGATGTCGGCCAGGCGCATGACCTGGGCGCCGAAGCGGCCCGCCAGCGCCTCGCCACGCTCCAGCGTGCGGTTGGCGATCGCCATGCTCTTGGGCGTCTTGGCTGCGAAGTGCGTCGCCGCCAGTTCGATCATCTCGCCGGCGCCGACGAACAGCACCTTGATGTCTTTCAGGTCCTCGAAGAGCTGCGAGGCCAGGCGAACGGCAGCGGCGGTCATGCTGATCGAGTGGGCACCGATCTCGGTCGAGGTGCGCACCTGCTTGGCCACCGCGAACGAGCGCTGGAACAGTTGGTGCAGCGTGGTGCCCAGGGCGCCGGCCTCGTCGGCGGCGCGCACCGCGTCTTTCATCTGGCCCAGGATCTGGGCTTCGCCCAGCACCATGCTGTCCAGCCCGCTGGCGACGCGGAAGGCGTGGCGCGCGGCTTCGCCTTCGCGCAGGATGTAGGCGTGGTCCTTGAGCACGTGGGTGCTGACACCGCCGGTCTGCGCCAGCCATTCCAGCGTCGGCTCAACGGCCGACTGTTCGCCGGCGGCGTACAGCTCGGTGCGGTTGCAGGTGGACAGCAGCGTGGCCTCTGGCTGGCGTGCCAGGCTCTGGCGATAGCCGTTCAGCGTGGGCTGGATCTGGTCGAGCGCGAACGCAAAACGGCCCCGCAGATCAAGCGGAGCCGTGTGGTGGTTGATGCCGAGTGCCCAGACAGACATGGGGGCGATTATAAAATTCGCCGCCTTCTGTCTGACGACACACCCATCCATGACTTTCCTCGACCTGATCGGTCACCTCGCCAACTTCATCGCCCCGGCCCTCGGGATGGCGGTGTTGCTGTGGGGCATGCCCCGACTCTGGCCGAAGGCAAAAGCCGGGCGCTGGACCGCACGCCGCGAGTTGGGGGCCCTATGTGCCTTGGGGGCGCTTGTGCTGCTGGCAGGGCTTGTGGTGTTCGGTCGTGACGGCAAGATGCTGACCTACACCGCCCTTGTGCTGGCACAGGGCTCGCTGGCCTGGTGGGTCCGCAGGCGGTGAGACGTCAGGCGGACGGGGAGAACAGGTCGACCCGGTCAGTGATCAGTCCGTCGATGGCGAGCGACCAGAGGCCCTCGGCCATGTCCGGCTCGTTCACCGTGTAGGCCAGCGCGCGCATGCCCGCGCCGTGGACCGTGGCCATGAGCTTCGCATCCCACAGCACCTGATCACAGACGATGGCCGTGCAGCCCAGCGTCCTGGCGTGTTCAAGCCATCCGTCCCACAGCGACTCCAGCAGCAGGCCCCGCGGCAGATGCGGCGCGGCTTCCCGCGCACCCGCGAGCGCATGGGGTTGAAACGAGGTCATTAACGGGGAGATGTCTGCACCTGCCCACAACCGCGCGGCCTCGCGCGCCACCACCCGGCCGGTCTCTTCCTCCAGCCCGGGTGTCGGCTTGATTTCGATGTTGAGCAAGCAGGCGTTGGCTTTGCAGAAGCTGGCCACCGCCTCCAGGGTGGCGAGGGGCTCGCCGGCATAGCGGCGTGAATGCCAGCCTCCGGCATCGCGTCGGCTCAAAGCCGCCCAGGTCTGGTCGCCCGCGATGCCCTGGCCATCGGTGGTCCGGTCCAGGGTGTCGTCATGCAGCAGGAACACGACGCCGTCTGCGCTGAGCTTGGCGTCGCATTCAAACATCCGATAGCCGTGTTTCGAGCCTTCGCGAAAGGCTGCGAGCGTGTTTTCCGGGGCGAGCTTGCCGGCGCCGCGGTGGGCAATCCAGCGTGGATAGGGCCAGGCTGGCAGGGGAGAGGTGACGGTTTTCATGGTGCGTCGAAAGCTTGGATGCGGCAGTGTGCCAGCAGCGTCGCTCAAGGTGTATGACCCTTGTGGTTGAAAGCGCTGCGGTACCATTGAAGGTTCAGCGTTTTTCTGCTGACCGCCCCTTGCTCCCATGAATGCCCAGACCCCCATTGCGCTTGCTGCGACAACCGTCGACGACGAGCCGCGCCTGCGCGAAATTCCCTACAACTACACCTCTTTCTCGGATCGTGAAATTGTGGTGCGGTTGCTCGGTTCCCGGGCCTGGACGTTGCTCGACGAACTGCGCGGCGAACGCCGCACCGGCCGGTCGGCCCGCATGCTCTACGAGGTGCTGGGCGACATCTGGGTCGTGCAGCGCAACCCCTATCTGCAGGACGACCTGCTGGACAACCCCAAGCGCCGTGCGGCGCTGGTCGATGCACTGCACCACCGTCTGGGCGAGGTGCAGAAGCGCCGCACGCCGCAGGACGACCCGGCACGCGACGAGACGGTGGGGCAACTGCTGACGGCCGCGAAAGCCGCAGTCGAGTCGTTTGCCCGTTCGTTCGAGGACATGGCCGAACTGCGCCAGCGCACGAACAAGGTGCTGCGCAAGCTGACCGCCAAGGACAACATCAAGTTCGACGGCCTCTCGCGCGTGTCGCACGTGACCGACGCGACCGACTGGCGCGTGGAATACCCGTTTGTGGTGCTCACCCCCGA
Organism: Hydrogenophaga sp.; assembly: GCA_016790705.1. Lineage (GTDB taxonomy): Bacteria > Pseudomonadota > Gammaproteobacteria > Burkholderiales > Burkholderiaceae_C > Hydrogenophaga. The sequence continues at coordinate 3,417 of JAEUOT010000014.1, read as the reverse complement.
CACCGAGGCCGAGATGGCGCACCTGGTCAAGGGCTGCGCCGAGCTAGGCCTGACCATCATCCCGCGCGGGGGCGGCACCGGCTACACCGGCGGCGCGATCCCGCTGACCTGGAAGAGCGTGGTCATCAACACCGAGAAGCTCGAAGCCATGACCGAGGTTGAGCACGTCTCGATCCCTGGCCATGACAAGCCAGTCGCCACGGTCTGGACCGAAGCCGGTGTGGTCACGCAGCGCGTGGCCGATGCAGCCGAGCGCGCGGGTTATGTGTTCGCGGTCGATCCGACCTCGGCCGAAGCCTCCTGCGTGGGCGGCAACATCGCCATGAATGCCGGTGGAAAGAAGGCCGTGCTCTGGGGCACGGCGCTGGACAATCTGGTGAGCTGGCGCATGGTGACGCCGCAGGCCGAGTGGCTGGAGGTCACGCGCCTGGACCACAACCTGGGCAAGATCCACGACGCCGAGGTGGCGAGCTTCGAACTCAAGTACTTCGCCGCCGACGGCAAGACCCACCTGCGCACCGAGCAACTGGTGATTCCGGGCAAGACCTTCCGCAAGGAAGGCCTGGGCAAGGACGTGACCGACAAGTTCCTCAGTGGCCTGCCGGGCATCCAGAAAGAGGGCTGCGACGGCCTGATCACCAGCGGCCGCTGGGTGGTGCACCGCATGCCGGAGCACACGCGCACCGTGTGTCTGGAGTTCTTTGGCAACCCCAAGGACGGCGTGCCCTCGATCGTCGAGATCAAGGACTTCATGTTCGCCGAGCAGAAGCGCAGCGGCACGCTGCTGGCCGGCCTAGAGCACTTGGACGACCGCTACCTCAAGGCCGTGGGTTACGCGACCAAGAGCAAGCGCGGCACGCTGCCCAAGATGGTGCTGATCGGCGACATCGTCGGCGACGACGCCGACGCCGTGGCGCGCGCCACCAGCGAGGTGATCCGCCTGGCCAACGGCCGCAGTGGTGAGGGCTTCATCGCCATCAGCTACGAAGCGCGCAAGAAGTTCTGGCTGGACCGCAAGCGCACGGCGGCGATCAGCAAGCACACCAACGCCTTCAAGATCAACGAAGACGTGGTGATCCCGCTGCCGCGAATGGGTGAGTACACCCTGGGCATCGAGCGCATCAACATCGAGCTGTCGCTGCGCAACAAGCTCAAGCTGTGTGAAGCGCTGGAGGCCTTCTTCGCCAAGGGCAACCTGCCGCTGGGCAAGACCGACGACGCCAGCGACCTGCCCAACGCCGAGCTGCTGGAAGACCGTGTACAGCAGGCGCTGGCGCTGGTGCGCGAGGTGCGCGACCTGTGGGCCGGCTGGCTACGTGACGTGGACGGGCTGTTCCCTCAACTGCAGGACCACTCGCTGCGCGCGAGCTGGAAGACGCAGATCCGTGCGCCGCTGCAGCAGATCTTCACCGGTGCCGCCTTCGGCCCCATCCTGGCCGAATGCAATGCCATCCACAAGCGTGTGCTCAAGGGCCGCGTCTGGGTGGCGCTGCACATGCATGCCGGCGACGGCAACGTGCACACCAACATTCCGGTCAACAGCGACGACTACGAGATGCTGCAGACCGCGCACGAGGCGGTGGCCCGCATCATGGTGCTGGCGCGCAACCTGGACGGCGTGATCTCGGGCGAACACGGCATCGGTATCACCAAGCTCGAATTCCTGACCGACGCCGAGCTGAACCCGTTCGCCGAGTACAAGGCCAAGGTGGACCCCGAGGGCCGCTTCAACAAGGGCAAGCTGTTGCGCGGCGGGGCGCTTCAGTCGCTGGTGGCGCAGGACGCGAGCGTGCGCCAGTCCGATCTGGCCAACGCCTACACGCCGTCCTTCGGCCTGATGGGCCATGAGTCGCTGATCATGCAGCAGAGCGACATCGGCGCCATCGCCGATTCGGTCAAGGACTGCCTGCGCTGCGGCAAGTGCAAGCCGGTCTGCTCGACCCACGTGCCGCGCGCCAACCTGCTCTACAGCCCGCGCAACAAGATCCTGGCGACCTCGCTGCTGGTCGAGGCGTTTCTGTACGAAGAACAGACGCGCCGCGGTATCAGCATCAAGCACTGGGAGGAGTTCGAGGACGTGGCCGACCACTGCACGGTCTGCCACAAGTGCCTGTCCCCCTGCCCGGTGAAGATCGACTTCGGCGACGTGTCGATGAACATGCGCAACCTGCTGCGCAAGATGGGCCAGAAGAGCTGGCGGCCGGGCAACGCCGCGGCGATGTTCTTCCTCAACGCCACCAATCCCGAGACCATCAAGTTCATGCGCACGGGCATGGTGGATGTGGGCTTCAAGGCGCAGCGTCTGGCCAACAAGGTGCTCAAGCTGGCCGCGCGCAAGCAGACCAGCGCGCCGCCCGCCACCCTGGGTCCGGCTCCGGTCAAGGAACAGGTGATCCACTTCATCAACAAGAAGATGCCCGGCGGTCTGCCCAAGAAGACGGCGCGCGCGCTGCTGGACATCGAGGACAAGGACTACGTCCCGATCATCCGCAACCCGCAGGGCACGACCAGCGAGACCGAGGCGGTGTTCTACTTCCCGGGCTGCGGATCGGAGCGCCTGTTCAGCCAGGTCGGTCTGGCCACGCAGGCCATGCTCTGGCACGCGGGCGTGCAGACCGTGCTGCCGCCGGGTTACCTGTGCTGCGGCTATCCGCAGCGCGGCTCGGGGCAGTTCGACAAGGCCGAGAAAATCATCACCGACAACCGGGTGCTCTTCCATCGCGTGGCCAACACCCTGAACTACCTGGACATCAAGACCGTGGTGGTCAGTTGCGGCACCTGCTACGACCAACTGCAGGGCTACAAATTCGAGGAGATTTTCCCGGGCTGCCGCATCATCGACATCCACGAGTACCTGCTGGAAAAGGGGATCACCCTGCCGGCCGGGCAAGGTGGCTATCTGTACCACGAGCCCTGCCACAACCCGATGAAGCTGCAGGACTCGCTCAAGACGGTCAAAGCCCTGGTGGGCGAGGGCGTCGTCAAGAGCGAACGCTGCTGCGGCGAGAGTGGCACGCTGGGCGTGACGCGCCCGGACATCTCTACCCAGGTGCGCTTCCGCAAGGAAGAAGAGATCCGCAAGGGCGAAGCCGCCTTGCGCGCTGCAGGAACCGTGGGAGAGAACGCCAACATCAAGATGCTGACCTCCTGCCCGAGCTGCCTGCAGGGCCTCACCCGCTATGGGGACGACCTGCAGAACGGCCTGCTGGAAGCCGACTACATCGTGGTCGAAATGGCGCGCCAGATCCTGGGCGAAAACTGGCTTCCCGAGTACGTCGCGCGTGCCAACCAGGGCGGCATCGAACGCGTGCTGGTCTGATCAACTCAAGGACTCCCATGGCTGGCCTCACCAAAGAAACCCCGACACCCCAGGACATCACCGTCCACGGCGCCTCGCGCCTGCTGGAGATTGCCTTT
>JAEUOT010000060.1 GCA_016790705.1 Hydrogenophaga sp. | reverse complement strand
TTTGCCAAAGGGTCACGCCTTAAATCAGCCCCGGCCAATTGCAGTCGGGAACGGAGAAAACAATGAGTCTTAGCAACTCCCTCGGGTTGTTGGGTCGCAAGGTGGGCATGATGCGTCTGTTCACCGATGACGGGGACGCAGTGCCTGTCACGGTGGTCGACGTGTCGAACAACCGTGTGACGCAAGTCAAAACCCAAGCCAACGATGGCTATGACGCGCTGCAGGTCACCTTCGGCCAGCGTCGCGCCTCCCGCGTTTCGAAGCCCCTGGCGGGCCACCTGGCCAAGGCCGGTGTCGAAGCCGGTGAAATCATCCAGGAATTCCGCGTTGCCGCCGATGTGGCCGCGCAGTTTCAGCCGGGCGCTACCGTGGCAGCCAATGCCATCTTTGCAGCCGGCCAGAAGGTCGACGTGCAAGGCACTTCGATCGGTAAAGGCTACGCCGGCACCATCAAGCGCCACAACTTCAGCTCGCAGCGTGCCTCGCACGGTAACAGCCGTTCGCACAACGTGCCTGGCTCGATCTCCATGGCCCAGGATCCGGGTCGTGTGTTCCCGGGCAAGAAGATGACCGGTCACATGGGCGATGAAACCAAGACCATCCAGAACCTGGATGTGGTGCGCATCGACGAGGCCCGTCAACTGCTGATGATTCGCGGTGCCGTGCCCGGCTCCAACGGCGGCTTCGTCACCGTTCGTCCCGCCGTCAAGGCCAAGAAGGGAGCTAACTGATGCAAGTTGAACTCCTGAACGACCAGGGTCAGGCTGCGTCCAAGCTGGATGTGCCCGAGACCGTCTTCGGTCGCGATTACAACGAAGCCCTCATTCACCAGCTCGTGGTGGCCTATCAGGCCAATGCCCGTCAAGGTACGCGCGCCCAGAAGGATCGCGAGCAGGTCAAGCACTCCACCAAGAAGCCGTTCAAGCAGAAAGGCACCGGCAACGCTCGTGCCGGTATGACGTCTTCCCCGCTGTGGCGTGGGGGCGGTCGTATCTTCCCGAACAGCCCGGACGAAAACTTCACCCAAAAGCTGAACAAGAAGATGTATCGCGCCGGCATGGCCTCCATCTTCTCGCAACTGGTGCGTGAAGGCCGTCTGGCTGTGGTCGACTCCATCAAGGTGGATTCGCCAAAGACCAAGGCACTGGCCGCCAAGTTCAAGGCCATGAACCTGAACAATGTTCTGGTGATCGCCGAAGAAGTGGACGAGAACCTGTACCTGGCCTCGCGCAACCTGGCCAACGTTCTCGTGGTTGAGCCGCGTTACGCCGATCCGGTGTCGCTGGTGCACTACAAGAAGGTCATCGTCACCAAGGGTGCCATCGACCAGCTCAAGGAGATGTTCGCATGAGCGTCACGAAATACGATGAAGGGCGCCTGATGCAGGTGCTGGTGGCTCCGATCGTTTCGGAAAAGGCCACCCAAGCTGCGGAGCAGTCCAACGCAGTGCTGTTCAAGGTGCTGCAGGATGCCACCAAGCCCGAGATCAAGGCTGCCGTCGAGCTGCTATTCAAGGTCCAGGTCAAGGGCGTTTCCGTGCTCAACCAAAAGGGCAAGACCAAGCGCTTCGGCAAGACCGTGGGTCGCCGTGACCATGTGCGCAAGGCCTATGTCACGCTGGCCGAGGGTCAGGAACTCAACTTCGGTGGGGAGGCCTAATCATGGCAGTGATCAAGATGAAACCGACCTCGCCCGGCCGTCGTGGCATGGTGAAGGTCACGCGCGAGCACCTGCACAAGGGTGACGGTTTCGCGCCGCTGCTGGAACCCCAGCACCAGAAGTCCGGCCGCAACAACAACGGCCACATCACGGTTCGCCACAAGGGCGGCGGTGCCAAGCACCACTACCGCGTGGTCGACTTCCGTCGCAACAAGGACAACATCCCGGCCAAGGTCGAGCGCATCGAGTACGACCCGAACCGCACCGCGCACATCGCGCTGCTGTGCTACGCCGATGGCGAGCGCCGCTACATCATCGCCCCTCGTGGCGTTGAAGTCGGGGCGACCCTGCTGTCCGGTGCCGAGTCGCCGATCCGCGTGGGCAACACCCTGCCGATCCGCAACATCCCGGTCGGCTCGACCATCCACTGCATCGAGCTGCAGGTCGGCAAGGGCGCGCAAATTGCCCGCTCCGCCGGTGCCTCTGCCGTGCTGCTGGCCCGCGAAGGCATCTACGCCCAGGTCCGGATGCGTTCGGGCGAAGTGCGCAAGATCCACGTGGACTGCCGCGCCACCATCGGTGAAGTCTCCAACACCGAGCACAGCCTGCGCCAGATCGGCAAGGCCGGTATCAAGCGCCACATGGGCATCCGCCCGACGGTGCGTGGTACCGCCATGAACCCGATCGACCACCCGCACGGTGGTGGTGAAGGCAAGACCGGCGAAGGCCGCGCTCCGGTGGATCCGTGGGGCAACCTGACCAAGGGTTACCGCACCCGCAACAACCGCCGCACGCAGTCGATGATCGTCTCGCGTCGCAAGAAGTAAGGGGTTGACGAAATGACTCGTTCTCTCAAAAAAGGTCCCTTCGTTGACCATCACCTGCTGGCCAAGGTCGAGAAGGCTGTGTCCACCAAGGACAAAAAGCCTGTCAAGACCTGGTCGCGTCGTTCGACGATCCTGCCCGAGTTCATCGGTCTGACGATCGCCGTGCACAACGGCAAGCAGCACGTGCCTGTGTACATCACCGATCAGATGGTGGGACACAAGCTCGGCGAGTTTTCGCTGACGCGCACGTTCAAAGGCCACCCGGCCGACAAGAAAGCCAAGAAGTAAGGATCAACCATGAGCACTGAAACCCGCTGTGTCGTCCGCGGCGTGCGCCTGTCGGTGGACAAGGGCCGACTCGTGGCCGACCTGATTCGTGGCAAGAAGGTCGACCAGGCGCTGAACATTCTGATGTTCACGCAAAAGAAGGCCGCTGGCATCGTCAAGAAGGCGCTGGATTCCGCCATCGCCAATGCCGAGCACAACGACGGCGCCGACATCGACGAACTGTTCGTCAAGTCGATCTACGTCGAGCAAGGCACCACGCTCAAGCGTTTCACCGCCCGCGCCAAGGGCCGCGGCAACCGCATCAGCAAACCCACGTGTCACATCTACGTGACGGTTGGCAACTGAAGAGGCAAGAGGACATATGGGACAGAAAATCAACCCCACCGGCTTCCGCCTCGCAGTTTCCCGCAACTGGGCCAGCCGCTGGTACGCCTCCAACCGTGACTTCGCCGGCATGCTGGCGGAAGACATCAAGGTTCGCGAGTACCTCAAGGGCAAGCTGAAGAACGCCGCCGTTTCGCGCGTCGTGATCGAGCGCCCCGCCAAGAACGCGCGCATCACCATCTACTCGGCACGTCCGGGCGTGGTGATCGGCAAGAAGGGCGAGGACATCGAGAAGCTGAAGAAGGACCTGGCCGCCAAGCTCGGCGTGCCCGTCGCCGTGAACATCGAAGAAGTGCGCAAGCCCGAAATCGATGCCAAGCTGATCGCCGACTCGATCACCCAGCAGCTCGAAAAGCGGATCATGTTCCGTCGTGCCATGAAGCGCGCCATGCAGAACGCCATGCGTCTGGGCGCCCAGGGCATCAAGATCATGTCCGCCGGCCGTCTGAACGGTATCGAAATCGCACGTACCGAGTGGTACCGCGAAGGCCGTGTGCCCCTGCACACCCTGCGCGCCGACATCGACTACGGCACCTCGGAAGCCAAGACCACCTACGGCGTCATCGGCGTCAAGGTGTGGGTCTACAAGGGTGACACCCTGGGTCGCAACGACGCTCCCGTGGTGGAAACCCCGCGTCCGGAAGAAGAGCGTCGTCCGCGCGGCCCGCGCCGTGAGCGTCCGGCCGGCCCGGCTGCCCGCGCCGCTGTGCGCCGTGGTGGCAATGCCGCCCCGGCCGATGGTGCCGACAAGCCCGCCGAGGCCACCGACAAACCCGCCGTTAAGCGCGTTCGCAAAGACGCACCCGCAGGGGCACCTGCGGACGGCAAAGGAGAATAAACATGCTGCAACCTGCTCGTCGCAAGTACCGTAAAGAGCAAAAAGGCCGCAACACGGGCGTCGCCACCAGCGGCGCCACCGTGGCGTTCGGTGACTTCGGACTGAAGTCCACCGATCGCGGTCGTCTGACCGCGCGCCAGATCGAAGCCGGCCGTCGTGCCATCTCCCGTCACGTCAAGCGTGGCGGCCGCATCTGGATCCGCGTGTTCCCGGACAAGCCGATCTCCAACAAGCCTGCCGAAGTCCGTATGGGTAATGGCAAGGGCTCCGTGGAGTACTACGTGGCTGAGATCCAGCCCGGCAAGGTGCTGTACGAAATCGTGGGCGTGCCCGAGCAACTCGCTCGTGAAGCCTTCGCCCTGGCCGCCGCCAAACTTCCCCTGCGCACCACCTTTGTGGCACGCATGCTGGGTCAGTGATTCAGGAGAACATAGATGAAAGCTGCTGAACTGCGCCAGAAGGATGTGGCCGGCCTCGAAGCCGAAGTGAAATCTCTGCAGAAGGCCCATTTCGGCCTGCGCATGCAGAAGGCCACGCAACAACTCAACAACACCGCCACGCTGGGCGACACCCGCCGTTCCATCGCTCGCGCCAAGACCATCCTGGCCGAGAAGCAACGCGCCGCCAAGTAAGGAGTGACCATGACGGAAGCCAAAACATCCCTCAAGCGCACCCTGATCGGCAAAGTCGTCAGCGACAAGCGCACCAAGACCGTGACCGTGCTCGTCGAGCGTCGTGTCAAACATGAGCTCTACGACAAGATCGTCGCCAAGTCGAGCAAGTACCACGCCCATGACGAAAAGGGCGAGTACAAACTGGGCGATATCGTGGAAATCACCGAAAGCCGTCCCCTGTCCAAGACCAAGAACTGGGTGGCTACGCGTTTGGTTCAAAAGGCCGCGCTGGTGTAAGCCTGTTTGCGCAGTCCTCTGCGCTAGCTGCGAAAGCGACCGAGAATCTCGGTCGCTTTTTTTATTTCCGGCTCAGGCCAATCACACCATGAGGAGAACACGATGATTCAGGTCGGCGACAAGATTCCGGCGGTCACGCTGATGGAGTACAGCGAGGTTGAAGGCAATGGTTGCAGCATCGGCCCCAACCCGGTTGACACAGCCAAGGCCAGCGCTGGCAAGACCATTGCGTTGTTTGCCCTGCCGGGCGCCTTCACGCCGACCTGCTCGGCCAAGCACGTGCCCGGCTATGTCGAGCAGTTCGACGCGCTGAAGGCCGCCGGTGTGGACGAGATCTGGTGCCTGAGCGTCAATGACGCCTTCGTGATGGGCGCCTGGGCGCGCGACCAGAAGACCGGCAGCAAGGTGCGGATGCTGGCCGACGGCAGCGCCGATTTCGCCAAGGCCTCCGGCCTGACCCTGGATCTGACGGCGCGGGGCATGGGATTGCGGAGCAACCGTTACTCGATGCTGGTCAAGGATGGGGTGGTGAAGACGCTGAACGTCGAAGGGCCAGGCAAGTTCGAGGTCAGCGACGCGGTGACGCTGCTCGCCCAGGCCAAGGCCGGCGCCTGATCGCGAACGCGAGTGAGGCGGGAAGACGGCCACCAGGCCCAGGCTTCCCGTCTTCACCCGCCAGTGGCCAGATCGCGCAGGTCGAGTTTGAGGTAGTGAGCACCCGCTAACGGGTTGTGGTAGTACGGCTCGGTTTCGACAAAACCGATGTCCTGATAGAGGGCGCGGGCGGCTTCCATGTCGCTGAGCGTGTCCAGCAGCATGGTGGTGTAGCCCGATTGCTGCCCCGCGAAGACAACAGCCTCCACCAGGCGGCGACCCAGACCATGGCTGCGAAAGTCGCGGCGGACGAAGAGCCGTTTCATCTCGCAGGCGTTGAGATGGTCGCTGTGGACCAGGGGGCGGAATGCACAACATCCGGCAGGTTGCCCGTCGACGCTGGCGAGAAACAGGCCCCCGGAAGGTTCGGCGTAGTCCCCTGGAAGGGTCTGCAATTCCTCCGCGAATCCCTGGAAACACAGGTCGATGCCGAGATCGGCCCGGTAGTCGATGAACAGTTCACGAACGGCAGCCAGCTCCTCGGGGGAGCGTACCGGTGCCAGGGAAATGGACACGTCGGATCGGGTCTCGGTCATCACAAAGGGCGGGACAAGGGAAGCGCGACTATACGACAGGGCGCCAGCGCCGTCGCGACTCAGGCGCCGCCGTGCTGCCCCAGCGTGACGATGAAGTAAACCGCGACACTGCTCAACGCCCAGACGGCCAGCGCCATCAGCCGGGAGGCCAGCGTATCCGCAGCGCTGGGGGCCTGGACATCGATCTGCTTGTCACCGAGCACCATGGGGCGCACCAGGTTGTCCTTCTTGACCCATTTGTAGAAGAGGATGGCCAGCACATGAAGCGACACAAGCAACACAATCAGCAGTTTGCCGATCGACTTGTGGTACTTCGTGGCCTGGCTGACCGTGTCGCCAGACACCAGCCCCACCAGCGGACCGGTGAACGCGATCTCGTCGTCGGCAAACAGGCCAGTGGCGACCTGCAGCAACAGGATGGTCAACAGCGCCAGCACCGACAGCGCGCCCGCCGGGTTGTGTCCCACGCGATGCAGGGGGTGTGCCTGTCCACGCAAGTAGGTCAGCACGGTCGAGGGGCCTCGAACGAACGTTGCGAAGCGGGACCAGTGGCCACCGACGAAACCCCAGACGATGCGGAAGAACAACAGGCTGAGCACGGTGTAGCCAAGCCGCCCGTGCCAGTCCATCCAATTGCCGCCGACGTTGGCGGTGATGATCAGGCCAATGACACAGCCAGCAAGGGCCCAGTGAAAAATTCGGGTGGGCAGGTCCCAGACGCGGATGGTGTGCATGGCGGGCATAGGGGTTGTCACGGGGTTTGGGTGGAGAAGATACACGGACTCGGCTTTCAGCGGAACTTACGCGGTCAGCATAGACTCCGGCCTCGTGTAGCCCTTTGGGTTACACCCTTCCATCCACCATTCCAGCGCAGGAGTTCCCCATGAAATTGCTCGCTTCCCTCACGCTTGCCGCAGTCGTCTCGACGCTGTCGGTGCCCGCCATGGCGCAGTTCCAGAAGCCCGAAGACGCGATCAAGTACCGCAAGGCGGCGTTGACCGTGATGGCAGCGCACTTTGGCCGCCTCGGCGCGATGGCGAACGAAAAGGTACCGTTTGACGCCAAGGCGGCTGCCGAGAACGCGGCGATTGTGGAAGAGCTGAGTCGGCTGCCCTGGGCCGCGTTCGGTCCCGGCACCGACAAGGGTGAAACCCGTGCGAAGCCCGAAATCTGGACCGAGCAGGCAAAGTTCAAGAAGGGCTCGGACGACTTGGTGGCCGCAGCGGCGCAACTGAACGTCGCGGCCAAGACGGGCAATCTGGACAATCTGAAAAAGGCGTTCGGCGATGCGGGCAAGACCTGCAAGGCTTGCCACGACGCGTTCCGCAAGGACTGAACCGGCGCGGTCGTTGCGCTTCAGGTCAAAAAAAAGGGCCGACCCCGGCAAGGGTCGGCCCTTTTTGTCTTGGCGGCCTCAGGCCTTGGCCAGCAGTTCCTCGATCAATGCGTGCAGCGAGGGGAAGTCGGGCTCACCGACGAAACGCTTGATGATGCGTCCCTGCTTGTCGACCAGGTACGTGGTCGGGGTCAGCTTGACCTCACCCCAGTTGCGGGCGAGTTCGCCCGTGTTGTCCAGGGCCACCTTGAAGGGCAACTGCCGGGTCTGGGCGTAGTTGAGGACCCAGGCGGGTTGGTCGTAGCTCATGGCGACCGCAATGGTTTCCAGTCCTTTGCCCTGGTACTTCCGGTAGGTCTCCACCAAGGCCGGCATCTCCTTGACGCAGGTGGTGCAGGTCGTGGCCCAGAAGTTGACGAGGGTGACCTTCCCCTTGAGTTGATCGGTGGTGGTGGTGGTGCCGTCGAGCAGCACAAACTTCGACGCGGGCGCCTGTTCGCTGGTGGTGCAAGCTCCGAGCCCCAGTGTGGCCGCGCCCAGCAGGGCGGACAGGGACATGAGCGATCGGCGTCGGGACAGAATGGGGGTGTTCATGGCGTTGCGGCAGAGCGTTACCCGGATGGGATCCCGGTATTGTCCGAGAGTTCACCCGCGGGTACAAATGACGCCAATCATTGACCGGGGACTCTGGGGCCCCAAGCTTTGGGGAGACATGCGTGTGGCGGTGACGATCCGTGTGGTGCTGCCGGTTCTGGCGCTGGCGTTCGGGGCTTGCAGTCCGACATTCAACTGGCGCGACTGGCCGCTGGAAGGCACGCCTTTGCGGGCCACGATGCCCTGCAAGCCCGAAAGCGCCAGCCGGGAGGTGCCCCTGGGGAGCGGGCCGGTGGTGCTGCACATGGCCAGTTGCGAGACCGGGGGGACGCGCTTCGCGCTGGCCTGGGCCGATGTCGGCGCGGTGGCGCAGGTGCCGCAGGCGCTGTCGGCCTGGCGTGCCGCGAGCCTGCAGAGCCTGCGGGTCGCCGCACAGCCCGGGGACCCGGCGCTGGTCTGGTCGGTCCGGTTGCCGGGGATTCCCGAGGCCACCGGTCTGCGACTGCAGGGGCGAGATCACCTTGGGCAACCGGTCCAGGCCAGTCAGGTCTATTTTGCGAAGGGGGCGCTGGTGTTTCAGGCGGCGGTGTACGGCGAGCGACCGGATGAAGAGGCGTCGGAAGCGTTCTTTGGTGGGCTGCGGCTGGTGCAGCCCTGAGCGGGTCGCGGGATACACTCGCCACATGAATGGCATCCTCATCGTTGCACATGCACCGCTGGCCTCCGCATTGCGTGCCTGCGTTCTGCACGTGTTTCCTGACGCGGGGAGTGCCGTGGCGGCTCTGGATGTCCCCCCCAACGCCCCACCCGAAGAGTCGCTGGCCCAGGCGCGTGTGCTGGTGCGGCAACTGGACACGCCGCAGGTGCTGGTGCTGACCGATGTGTTCGGCGCCACCCCCTGCAATGTCGCGAACAAGCTCGTCGACGGTGTGCGATCCAAGCTGATTGCCGGCGTGAATCTCCCGATGTTGCTGCGCACCGTCTCGTATCGGCATGAATCGCTGGACGCACTGGTCTCGCGCGCCATGGTCGGTGCCACGCAAGGGGTGATCCAGGTGGCGGTGACCGCACCGCAGAATCAGGCGAGAAGAACGACACATGATCAAGACCACCGCGACCATCAGCAATAAGCTTGGACTGCACGCCCGTGCGTCCGCCAAACTCACCAAGCTGGCCGGCAGCCACAACTGCGAAGTGTGGATGTCCAAGGGTGACCGGCGCATCAATGCCAAGAGCATCATGGGTGTGATGATGCTGGCGGCCGGTTTGGGCAGCCAGGTCGAGATCGAGACCAACGGTCCTGAAGAACAGGCTGCGATGGATGCGATCCTCGCGCTGATCAACGACAAATTCGGCGAAGGCGAATGAGCTTTACCGTCCACGGGCTGGCTGTTTCCCGAGGCATCGCGATCGGACGGGCCGTGATCGTGGCGTCCAGCCGCATGGACGTCGCGCACTACTTCGTCAAGCCGGATCAGGTCGCCGCGGAAATCGAACGCCTGCGGCGCGCACGAGACGCGGTGGTCGAAGAGATCGAGCGGTTGCAGGCCAGTCTGGGCGAACAGGGTGCGCACGACGCGCACCCCGAACTGAGCGCGCTGCTGGATGTCCACCTGATGCTCCTCCAGGACGAGCAGCTCAGCGGTGGCGTCAAGCACTGGATTGTCGAGCGCCACTACAACGCCGAATGGGCACTGACCACGCAGCTGGAGGTGGTCGCTCGCCAGTTCGATGAGATGGAGGACCCCTACCTGCGCGAGCGCAAGGCCGACCTGGAGCAGGTGGTGGAGCGGATGTTGCGGGTGATGCGGGGTGTCGCCTCGCCGGTGGCGGCGCCAGCGCCATCGACATCTGAGACGACCGTGTCAGGCGCGCTGTTTGATCCGACCGTGGACGTGCCGCTGGTGCTGATCGCGCACGACTTGTCGCCGGCGGACATGCTGCAGTTCAAGCAGAGCGTGTTTGCCGGGTTCGTGACCGATGTGGGCGGCAAGACCAGCCACACCGCGATCGTCGCGCGCAGCATGGATATCCCGGCCGTGGTGGGCGCGCGCTCGGCCAGTCACCTGATCAACCAGGACGACTGGGTGATCATCGACGGCGATGCCGGCGTGGTGATCGTGGATCCTTCGCCCATCCTGCTGGCCGAATACGGCTTCAAGCAGCGCCAGGGCGAAGTCGAGCGCGAGAGACTGGCCCGGCTGAAGAACACGCCGGCGGTGACGCTCGATGGCCAGAAGATCGAGTTGCTGGCCAACATCGAACAACCCGACGACGCGGCGGCGGCGCTCAAGGCGGGTGCCGTGGGCGTGGGCCTGTTCCGGACCGAGTTCCTGTTCATGGGCCGCAACGGCAAGCTCCCCGACGAAGAGGAGCAATACCAGGCCTACCGGCGGGCGGTCGAGGGCATGCAGGGGCTGCCCGTGACGATCCGCACCGTCGACGTGGGGGCAGACAAGCCGCTGGATCGCACGCCATTGCGCGCGGGAGAGGATCACCTCAACCCGGCGCTGGGCCTGCGCGCGATCCGCTGGAGCCTGGCCGATCCCGCCATGTTCCTGGCACAGTTGCGCGCCATCCTTCGCGCCGCCGCGTTCGGCCCGATCAACCTGCTGGTCCCCATGCTGGCGCACGCCAGCGAGATCCGCCAGACGCTGGCGCTGGTCAACAAGGCGAGGTCTCAGTTGGACGCCCAGGGCATGGTGCATGGCCTGGTGCGCCTGGGGGCGATGATCGAGGTGCCGGCTGCCGCGCTGACCATTCCCCTGTTTCTGCGCCATTTCGACTTCCTGTCGATCGGCACCAATGACCTGATCCAGTACACGTTGGCCATAGACCGGGCCGACGAGGCGGTGGCCCATCTCTATGACCCGGTGCACCCGGCGGTGCTGCACCTGGTCGCGAGCACCATCGCGCAGGCGCGGTCGATGGGCAAGGGGGTCAGCGTCTGCGGCGAGATGGCGGGGGACGTCGGGATGACGCGCCTGCTGCTGGGACTGGGACTGCGCAGCTTCTCGATGCATCCCTCGCAAATCCTGGCGGTCAAGCAGCAGATCCTGCGCTGCGACACCACCAAGCTCGCCACCTGGACACAAAGTGTGCTGGCGGCGGAAGACCCTGCTGCGCTGATCTCCGACTAGCTGGAGAGCTGGTCAATCCACGCGAGCTGCTGCGGCAGGCAGATGCCCTGCAGGTCGTAACGATCCCGGGCCCGCGACCTGGCCTGCTGGCCGAGGTGGGCCCGCCTGGCAGGGTCGTCTAGCAGGTCGGCGATGGCGCGCACAAGCTGGGCCTTGTCGAAAAAGTCGACCAGGTGGCCGTGCTCGCCGTGGTCGATGACCTCTCGGACGGGCGCTATGTCGCTGGCCACGATGGCTGCGCCCACGCTCATGGCTTCCAGCAGGCTCCAGCTCAACACGAAGGGATAGCTGAGGTACACGTGGACGCGAGAAACCTGCAGCAGGTGGGTGAACCGGACGCGATCCAGCCGACCCAGGAAGTGCACCCGCGACCAATCGCTGTCGGGGATGCTGGCGCGCACCTCCTGGGTGAAGACCTGGCGCCAGGTCTGGCCATCCGGTGCACGCGCCCCGTCGCCCACGTCTTCGTCACCGCCCAGAAGCACCCGGGCCCCAGGCCGCGCCCGCA
>JAEUOT010000035.1 GCA_016790705.1 Hydrogenophaga sp. | reverse complement strand
GCACTGGCCCTGGGAAACCCGCGACGACGCCCACGTGGCGCCCGAGGTGGCGAAGAACCTGTTTCACCTGCACGGCGGCAACGTTGAGGCCTACCGCCGCATGATCCACCACATGGACGAAGGCATCGGCTGGCTGGTGGCCGCGTTGCGAGAGGAAGGCCTGCTGGAGGACACGCTGATCGTCTTCACCAGCGACAACGGCGGCGAGCGCTTCTCCGACAACTGGCCGCTGGTGGGCGGCAAGATGGACCTGACCGAAGGCGGCATCCGCGTGCCCTGGATCGCGCAGTGGCCCGCCGTCATTCCCGCCGGCTCGGTCAGCGGCCAGCACTGCCTGACCATGGACTGGTCGGCCACGATGCTCGAACTCGGCGGCGGCCAGCCCGACCCGGACTACCCGCTGGACGGCGTGTCGCTGGCGGCGCTGCTGCGCGACCCGGCGCACCGCTTCGAGCGGCCCATGGCCTGGCGCATGAACCACCGCGGCCAGCGCGCGCTGCGCGAGGGCGACTGGAAGTACCTGCGGGTCGACGGCCACGACTACCTGTTCAACATCGCCGCCGACGCGCGCGAGCGCGCCAACCGCGCGCCGCTGGAGCCGCAGCGACTGGCCGACATGCGCGCGCGCTGGGAGGCCTGGGACGCCACCCTGCCGCCGATCCCCGAGGACGCGACGGTGAGCCTCGGCTACGGCGCCAAAGACATGCCCCAGCGTTGACCCGGATCGTCCTTCATACCCCCTCCCGTTAGCATCGGGGCATGGCGCGTTTTCATCGACTGTTCCCCTTCCTGAGCTGGCCCCGGCCCGACGCGACCCTGCTGCGCGGGGAAGCCCTGGCCGGATTGACGGTCGGCCTGATGCTGATTCCCCAGGCGGTGGCCTACGCCGGCCTGGCGGGCATGCCGCTGGTCACCGGCATCTACGCCTCCCTCTTGCCGGCGCTGGTCGCGGTGCTGTTCAGCGCCTCGACACGGCTGTCGGTGGGCCCGACCGCGCTGACCGCGATGCTGGTCAGCGCCTCGTTGACCGGCCTGGCCGACCCGGGCAGCGCGCGCTGGGTCGATCTCGCGATGTGGCTGGCCTTGCTGACCGGCGCACTGCAGATCGCGCTGGGGTTTGCACGCTTCGGCTGGCTGCTCAATCTGGTGAATTCACCGGTCCTGATGGCGTTCACCCAGGGGGCGGCCCTGCTCATCGTGAGCTCCCAGTTGCCCGACATGCTGGGTTTCGTGTCGTGGGCCGGCCTGCTGGCACAGCCCGCGCTGCACCTGCCATCGCTGGGTTTCGGTCTGGGCACCGTGTTGCTGCTGACGCTGGCCAAACGCTGGAAGCCGGGCTTCCCGACCGTGCTGGTCGCCGTGTTGGCCTCTGCGGGGTTGAGCGTCTGGTCAGGGTTCGAAGGCGGTGGCGGCAAGGTGATCGGCGATCTGCCCCAGGGCCTGCCCTCGCTGCAATGGCCGGGCTGGCCGGGTTGGGTGGCGCTGGGCCAGCTCGCGGTGCCGACGCTGGTGATCACGCTGGTGAGCTTTCTGGAGACCGCCTCGTCGGCCAAGGTCGACAACGGCCGCAAGGGTCAGCGCTGGGACCAGAACCAGGACCTGATCGGCCAGGGTCTGGCCAAGGTCTCGTCCGCGCTCGTCGGCGCCTTTCCGACCAGTTCATCGTTTTCGCGCTCGGCGCTCAACCTCTACGCCGGCGCCCAGACCGGATGGGCCACGGTGTTCTCGGTGCTGGTGGTGTTTCTGGCCCTGCTGTTCCTGATCCCGGTGCTGCACCATGTGCCGCGCGCGGTGCTGGCGGCCATCGTGGTGGTGGCCGTGGTCGGGCTGCTCAAGCCACGCGAGTTCCTGAAACTCTGGCGCATCAGCCGGGTGGAAGCCGGCATCGCGGCGACCACGGTGGCGGTCACCCTGCTCTCCGCCCCCCAGCTGTACTGGGGTGTGCTGGCCGGCGTGCTGATGTCGCTCTCGCACTTTCTCTACCTGAGGCTGCACCCGCGCATCATCGAGGTCGGCCTGCACGGCGACGGCAGCCTGCGCGACCGGCATCTGTGGTCGCTGCCGCCGCTGGCGCCCGACCTGTATGCGCTGCGCATGGACGCGGCGCTGGATTTCGCCACCGCCAACGCCATCGAGCGCGACGTCACCGAGTACCTGGCGGCCCACCCCGGCACGCGCCACGTCATGCTGATCGCGCACCCGATCAACTGGATCGATACCACCGGCGTCGAGGCCTTCGGCCGGCTCGAAGCCCTGCTGGCCGGCAAGGGTGTGGCGCTGCATCTGGTGGGCATCAAGCTGCCCGTCGAACACGTGTTGCGCGGCGCCGGGCACCTGCAGCCCCGAACCGGACTGCACCTGTATCGCACCGAGGCCGAGGCGCTGCGGGCCTGCGCCACCCTGCGCGGTGAACACGATTGGGTGTCGCCCTGAGGCGCCACGCGCCGACGTGTGTCCCTCAGGCGTTCAGCACCTGACCGTCGTGTTCGACGTAGGGCAGGTAGGGACCGGTGCCGCTGTGATCCGATTCCGAGGCCGGCACGAAGGCACCGCGTACGGCGTCGAAGACATGCACTTCCCCGTGTTCGATCACGTAGTGCCAGCCGTGCAGACTCAGATGACCCGCCTCCACCGCCCGGCGCACCATCGGGTAGTCCATCAGGCGCATCAACTGCAGCACGACCGCGCGCTGTTCGGTGCGGTGCAGGGCCTCGCGTGAAGGCTGCACCGGCAGCAGCGCCTCGCCGGCGAGCTTGAGCCAGGCCTTGAGTGCCACGGCTTCTTCCGGCGCGCCTTCGTAGGCGGTGCGGATCGCGCCGCAGTGGCTGTGGCCGCAGACGATGATGCGTTCGACCTTCAGGCTCAGCACCGCGAACTCGATGGCCGCCATCGTTCCATGCAGGCCGTGCGACTGGTCATAGGGCGGCACGAAGGCGCCCACGTTGCGCACCAGGAACAGCTCGCCCGGCGCCGCCCCGGTCAGCAGGTAGGGCACCAGGCGCGAGTCGCTGCAGCCGATGAACAGGGTCTTGGGATGCTGACCCTGCGCCACCAGGTCCTGGAAGCGCTGCTGGTGGCGCGGGAAGTAGTCCGCGTGGAAGTCGCGCAGACGCAGCAGCAGGTCGTCGGGCATGGTCGCCTCAGCGTCGGGGGTTCACTGCACCAGCGGAGACTCCGCGCCGTCCAGCTCGATGCCTTCGACGCGCGCCTGCCCGACCAGCAGCCGCATGTACTGGCGCAGCGCGGTGGCGCGCGACTGGTGCTGCAGGCGCTGTCGGATCGCGTCGGCCACCTCGTCGTAGGCGGGCAAGCTGCCCTTGCGGCGGCTGATCACTTCGATGATGTGCAGG
>JAEUOT010000026.1 GCA_016790705.1 Hydrogenophaga sp. | reverse complement strand
CTGCGACACCTGGGCCTGCATCTGCATGGCGGTCTGCAGGCCGTTGAGCGTGTTCTTCCAGCGCTGGCGCGCGTCCTGGAACATCTGGTTGCCGCTCACGGTGGCGGCGTACTGCTCGGGGTAGAGGCGGGCGAACTCGGCGTCGAGGTTCGACACCTGGTAGGCCAGACCCTGGGCCTGCGCGATCAATTGCCGCGTCGTGTCCAGCGTCGAGCGCAGGCGGTTGACCACGTTGAACGGAAGGCTCGCCAGGTTGCGCGCCTGGTTGATCAGCATCTGCGCCTCGTTCTGCAACTGCCGGATCTGGTTGTTGATCTGCTCCAGCGTGCGCGCGGCGGTCATGGTGTTTTGCACCAGGTTGACCGGGTCCAGCACGATGTCACCCACGCCGAAGAGCGCGTGCGCGGGCTGCGTGATGCCCAGGGTCAGCGCGGCGGCGGTGGCCAGCGCGGTCAGGCGGGTCTTGAGAGCGCGGTTGGGGAACTGAAAGCTCATGGCGTTTCTCCTGAAGGTCGGGCATGCCCGGGTTGGTGGTGGGGGTGTTGGTGAAAGAGATCGGCCGCCCAGTCCAGGCCACGGCGGTGCAGCCAGGCAGGGGCGAAGCCATCGGACGGGTGCGAAGCCAGCACCTCGTCGATCAGCCGCTGGTCTTGCGGTGTGGATGCGCCGGCGAAGGCCAGGGCCACAGGTCCGAGGTCCAGGTCGAACAGGCGGTTGCCCAGCCTCGACTGGTAGTAGTAGTCGCGCTTGGGCACGGCGGTGGCCACGATCTCGATCTGCCGGCGGTTCAGGCCGAAGGCTTCGTAGATCGAGCGCACCTGTGGTTCGGTGGCCTGCGGGTTGGGCAGGAAGATGCGGCTCGCGCAGCTTTCCACGATGGCTGGCGCGATGCTTGAGCCCTGGATGTCGGCCAGGCTCTGCGTAGCGAACAGCACCGACACGTTCTTCTTGCGCAGCGTCTTGAGCCACTGGCGGATGCGCGCGGCGAACACCGGGTCGTCCAGGAACAGCCAGGACTCGTCCAGCATCAGCAGGGTGGGGGCACCATCGAAGCGCGCCTCGAAGCGTGCGAACAGGTAGCCCAGCACGGCCATCCCCGCCGCACGGCTGCCCATCAGCTCTTCCATCTCGAAGCACTGCACGTCGGCCGTGCCCAGCCGGTCGTGGTCGGCGTCCAGCAGCTTGCCGTGCGCGCCGCCCAGCACGGAGGGGGCGAGCGCCTGGCGCAGCGCGTTGGACTGCAGCAGCACCGACAGACCGGTGAGCGTGCGCTGCTCGCGCGGCGCGCCGGCCAGGCTGCCCAATGCCGACCAGATCGCGGCCTTCTCGTCCGGCCCGACGGCTACGCCCTCGTGCACCAGTCGGCCTTCGACCCACTCGGCGGCCCAGCTGCGGTAACCCTCCTGGTCGATGCCGGCCAGCGGCTGGAAGGCGATGTCGCCATCGCTGCCCAGGTCGTAGTGCTCGCCGCCCAAGCCCAGCACCGTGGCGCGCATGGAACGGCCCATGTCGAACGCGAAGATGCGCGAGCCGGGGTAGCGCCGGAACTGCAGGGCCAGCAAGGCCAGCAGCACCGACTTGCCCATGCCGGTTGGTCCCACCACCAGGGTGTGGCCCACGTCACCGACGTGGGTCACCAGCCGGAACGGCGTGGAGCCTTCGGTGCGGGTCACGACCAGCGGCGGACCGTCCAGGTGCCGGTTGCGTTCCGGTCCGGCCCACACCGCCGACACCGGCATCAGGTGCGCCAGGTTCAGCGTCGAGACGATGGGCTGGCGCACGTTGGCGTAGGCGTTGCCCGGGATCGACGACAGCCAGGCCTCCACCGCGTTCAGCGTCTCCGGGATGGTGACGAAGCCGCGGCCCTGGATCACGCGCTCGGCCATGCGCAGCTTCTCGTCGGCAGCGGTCCCATCGGCATCGAGCACCGTGACGGTGGCGGTCACGTAGCCGAAGGCCACCTGGTCGCCGCCCAGCTCCTGCAGGGCCGCATCGGCGTCGGCGGCCTTGTTGCCCGCGTCGGTGTCCACCAGCGGCGACTCCTGCTGGAACAGCGTCTCGCGCAGCAGGGCGATCACGTTCTTGCGCTTGGCAAACCACTGGCGGCGCAGGCGCCCCAGTTCCTTCTCGGCTTCGGCCTTGTCCATGCACAGAAAGCGTGTGGACCAGCGGTAGGCGAAGCCGAGCCGGTTCAGGTCGTCCAGTACGCCGGGCCAGGTGGATGTGGGAAACCCCCGCACCGTGGTCACGCGCAGATGCGCATCCCCCAGCATTGGCGCCAGACCGCCCAGCAGTGGGGCATCGGCCAGCAGCGCATCAAGGTGGAACGGCACCTCGGGCACGGCTAGCGGGTAGTTGTGTGGTGACACCGTGGTGTGCAGATAGCTCAACGTGTCGGCGTCCTGCAGCCAGGCGATCTCGGGCATCACCCCGTCGAGCAGGTCGAACACGCGGTCGGTCTCGGCGATGAAGGCTGCCAGCCGTTCGCGCCAGTCCACACCGTTGCTGGAGCGGTTTTCGTAGAGCAGGCCCGCGGCCCGTGCGCGGGACTCCTCGGGCGGCAGGTACTGCAGCGTGAAGTGATAGCGGCTCTCGAAATGGCTGGCCGACTCCTCGAAGGCGGCGCGCCGTTCTTCGTCCACCAGCCACGACAGGGCTTCCGGAAAGGACGAACGCGGGTAGTCGGCCGCTGGCCGGCGCTCGGCGTCCACGTACAGCGCCCAGCCTGAGCCCAGGCGGCGCAACGCGTTGTTCAGGCGCGCGGTAGTGGCCACCAGCTCGCCCTGCGTGGCACTGTCCAGGTCCGGCCCTCGAAAGCGTGCGGTGCGCTGGAACGAGCCGTCCTTGTTCAGCACCACGCCGGGCGCTACCAGTCCGGCCCAAGGCAGCCAGTCGGCCAGCAGGGCGGGGCGTTGCCGGTACTCGGAGAGGTTGAGCATGGCGTCGTCCTCACACGTCCAGCAGAGGCTTGTGCTTCAGGTGCCGGGCAAACACCGCCATGAACTGCGGATCGGCCCGCGCGCCCCAGACCGCCAGCGAATGCCCCACGATCCACAGCACGGCGCCCGGAACCCATAGCTGCAGCCCCAGGCCCACGGCGGCGGCCAGAGTCCCGTTGGCGATGGCCACCTTGCGCGGCGCGCCGCCCATCAGGATGGGCTCGGTCAGCGAGCGGTGCAGCGGAATCTCGAAGCCGCTGGCCAGGGAGGTGGCGTGCTCGGCACCGCTGCTCATACCAGCGCCCCGCCCGAGAAGCTGAAGAAGCTCAGGAAGAAGGACGAGGCCGCGAAAGCGATCGACAACCCGAAGACGATCTGGATCAGCTTCCGAAAACCGCCCGAGGTGTCACCGAAGGCCAGGGCCAGGCCGGTGGCGATGATGATGATCACGGCCACGATGCGGGCCACCGGACCCTGGATCGAGTCCAGGATGGATTGCAATGGTCCTTCCCAGGGCATGCTGGAACCGGCTGCCTTGGCCGTGCCGGCCAGGCTCAGCATGACGGCAGCGGTGAGCAGTCCCTGACGGGCGGGCTGCATCAGCCGGTTCAAGTGGTTCAGGCTGGTAGCCCGCGAGGACACCAGAAGACGGGTGAACGGTTGGGCAAAGGAGCGCAGGGCAGTCGAAGGATTCATGGAAGGTCTCCGGGTTGGGTTGAGGAAGGGAGGTCCGCCGCTGAGGGCGGGGAGGATGGAGGCCCGACGGTTGGAGGCGCTGGCAGTTCGGGAAAGGGCGCGTCCAGCACCCCGTCCATCGCCACCAGGTGGTAGCCGGTGCTGTCGTGTCCGGTGACGTGGGCAATCGTCTCGATGCGGCGCTTGCGTCCGCGACCGGCGATGTAGACCACCACGTTGATCGCCTCGGCGATCAGGGTGCGTGGCGGGTTCACCGCGACCTCCAAGATCAGCTGCTCCACCCGCAGCAGTGCACCGAGTGCGGAACCTGCATGAATGGTGGCGATGCCGCCAGGGTGGCCGGTGCCCCAGACCTTGACCAGATCCAGCGCTTCGCCGCCGCGTACCTCGCCCACCACCACGCGGTCGGGCCGCAGCCGCATCGTGGCGCGCACCAGCTCGGTCATCGAGACGGCACCCGCGCGCGTGCGCAGCGGCACGTGGTCGCGCGCAGCGCACTGCAGTTCGATCGTGTCTTCGAGCACCAGCACCCGATCGCCGGTGGCGGCGATCTCGGCCAGCAGCGCATTGGCCAGCGTGGTCTTGCCCGTGCTGGTGCCACCCGCGATCAGGATGTTCTGCCGCTCGCGCACGGCCTGACGCAGGAAGTCGGCCTGCTCCGCGCTCATCATTGCGTCGGCCACGTAGCGGTCCAGTGGTATCACGCCCACGGCGCGCTTGCGCAGCGCGAAGGCCGGCCCCGGTGCGGCGGGCGGCAGCACCCCCCCGAAGCGCTCTCCCGTCTCGGGCAACTCGGCGGTGAGCAGCGGCTGTCCCCGGTGGACCTCGGCACCCACGTGGGCCGCCACCAGGCGAATGATGCGTTCACCATCGGCCGCGGACAGCGTCACGCCCGTGGGCGCCCTCCCGGTCGAGAGCCGGTCGATCCAGAGTGTGCCGTCGGGGTTGAGCAGCACTTCCACCACGTCCGGGTCTTCGAGCGCGGCCGCGATCATTGGCCCCATGGCCGTGCGCAGCATGCGGACACGGCGGTCGAGCGTGGTCTTCTCGGGGCTGGGTGACGGGGCCGTCATGGGGTTGGGCCTTCTTCTGGAGGCGTCGGACTCGCGTGGCCCATGTCTGCGGCCTCGTCCAGTTGCCGATTCAGGCCTTGCTCCTGCGGATGCAGTTCCTCGATCACGTTGCGCACCAGGCTGCGACCGCGCAGCAGGTGGCGGCCCAGTTGTTCGACGAACTGTTCGAAGCGCGCCTTGCCCTGTGCGCGGGCCGCATCCTGGTGGCCTTCAGGTACTGGCGTGCTCACCGTGAGGTAGTAGCGGATGAACAGAGCCAGGGTCTCGATCTCGATGTTCTGGTCGCGTTCCAGTCGCTCGAACTGGCGCGACAGCCGGTCCAGCCGCTTGGCGATTGCAGCCTCCCGCTGATCGCCCGAGTCCGGCGACAGCCAGGAGGCCAGCGCCGCCGCGACGATGGATGACTTGGACACGCCTTTCTTGGCGGCTACCTCTTCCAGGCGGCGCGCATGTTCGGGCGGAATGAACAGGTTCAGGCGGTATTGGCTCATAGCGTGATCCCGTCGTCTGGGTCGAGGGCGGCCAGACGTGCTGTGCGCTGCAGGGCCGGGTCGAACTGGCGGGGGAAGGGCAGGGGCGCGTCGTCGTCATCGAGCAGCGCCAGGTCATTGGTCAGCGCGTTGAGCTCGGGCTGCTGCGTGGCCACCGCCGTCAGCTCCGGCTGCAGGCGAGGACCGCCTTCATCGGCAGCCATGCCGGCCATGAACGCGGGGTTTGGTGCAGTGGTCCCCATCGGCACCACCAGCTCGCGCCAGTCGTCCGCCCGCACCGGCGGCGCATCGGGGTAGAGCCCCTTCGTCAACACGGGCGGCGGCAACACGCGGCGCTTGAAGTTCGCGTCGGCGTAGTAGCGCAGCTTGCGGGCCTTGACCGGCGGCACGCTGGAAACCATCACCACCGCTTCGTCTGGCGGCAACTGCATCACCTCACCGGGGGTAAGCAGCGGGCGCGCCGTCTCCTGGCGCGAGACCATCAGGTGACCCAGCCAGGGTGCCAGCCGGTGGCCAGCGTAGTTGCGCTGGGCGCGCAGCTCGGTGGCCGTGCCCAGCGTTTCGCTGATGCGCTTGGCCGTGCGTTCGTCGTTGGTGGCGAACGTCACCCGCACATGGCAGTTGTCGAGGATGGAATGATTCTGGCCGTAGGCTTTGTCGATCTGGTTTAGCGACTGCGCGATCAGGAAGCTGCGAATCCCGTAGCCGGCCATGAACGCCAACGCCGTCTCGAAGAAGTCTAGGCGTCCCAGTGCCGGGAATTCGTCGAGCATCAGCAGCAGTTTGTGTCGCCGCGCGATGCCGTCGGATCCGTCCAGCGACTCGGTCAGGCGCCGCCCCACCTGATTCAGGATCAGGCGGATCAGCGGCTTGGTGCGGCTGATGTCCGATGGCGGCACCACCAAGTACAGCGACACCGGGTGCGTGGTCGAGATCAGGTCAGCAATGCGCCAGTCGCAGCGCGAGGTGACTTCCGCCACCGTCGGGTCGCGGTACAGGCCCAGGAAGCTCATCGCGGTGGAGAGCACACCCGAGCGCTCGTTCTCGCTCTTGTTGAGCACTTCGCGGGCGGCGGACGCGACGACGGGGTGTGGACCACCGCCTTGCTCTCGCGCCAGATGCGGTGTCGTCATCATCTGGTGCAGCGTCACCTCGAAAGGGCAGGCCGGATCGGACAGGAAGTTAGCCACGCCGCGCAGCGTCTTGTCCTCGCCGGCATAGAGCACGTGCAGGATGGCGCCGACCAGCAGGGCGTGCGAGGTCTTCTCCCAGTGGTTGCGCCGTTCCAAGGCGCCCTCTGGGTCCACCAGGATGTCGGCGATGTTCTGCACGTCGCGCACCTCGTGCACGCCGCGCCGCACCTCCAGCAGCGGGTTGTAGGCGGCTGAGCGCGCATCGGTGGGGTTGAACAGCAGGCAGTGCGAGAAGCGCGCGCGCCAGCCGGCCGTCAACTGCCAGTTTTCGCCCTTGATGTCGTGGATGACGGCTGAACCAGGCCAAGACAGCAGCGTGGGCACCACCATGCCCACGCCCTTGCCTGAGCGGGTGGGCGCAAACGCCAGCACGTGCTCGGGGCCGTCGTGGCGCAGGTACTGCTCGCCATGTCGGCCGAGGAACACGCCGGAAGAGCGGTTCAATCCAGCTCGGCGTACATCATCTGCCGTGGCCCAGCGTGCCGTGCCATAGGTGGTGACCAGACGCGACTGCCGCGAACGCCACACCGACATGCCCACCGCCACGCCCACCGAGGCGAGTCCACTACCACCCGCAATCGCACCACCTACGTCGAAGACATCCGGTGCGTAGGCATCGAAGAAGAACCACCATTCGAACAGGCGCCAGGGGTGGTAGACCGGCGAGCCGAGGGCTTCGAACCACGGCGCGCCCAGGCGCGCCTGGTGACCCAGCGCAGCGGCTGTCCACTGGGTCGCGCTCCACACGCCGACCACGACGACGCCGAGCACCGCCGCGATCTGCCCGTAGAGAACCCCCTGATGGTTTGCGCCCTGAGCCTGCACCTTGACCTCCAGTCCTGTGACCCTCCAAACGGGGTCACGCGCCCGGCACAAAGACGTGCCGCAGGCGTCAGGATGAAAGCGGTCTATCGGTGGGTCAAAGTCCCAAATCGGCAGGCTTGCCGCGTGGTTCGCATCAATGCCTATTGAGGTGTGCTGTGGCGCGCTGACACATGAATTGGCGAAGCGCAGCGCAGCGAGCCGATGCTCAAAACGAGAGGTGTTGCGTGTGGCGGCAAGCGCAGATTCAGAACTTTGGCGATTCCTTGGGCGGGGTGTAGGGCACCTTGCCGTCCCCAAAAAACCGCTTCTTGGTGGCCTCGGCCACGCGGCCGCACAGCTCGTCTCCCAGCTTTGCGCGCTCTGTTTGGCATTGCTCGCGCAACTGCTTCAAACGGACGGGATCGGCCACCAGAGACTCCACCGTTTCGGTGGGCCGAGACTTGCCGCATGCGGATAGCAGCAGTGCGGCCGATACAGCACCCACCACAGCCACCCATCTGGAACTCTTTCTCATTTGCTACTCCCTGGTGATGTGTCCAGAGCTTCGTCCGACGGGCGACCTGGTGCCGACACGAAGGCTCTTTCCACGAAACGTTGCAACGCACCTGACGGGACTCCGACGCGCCGGATCAGGTAGGTTGTTAGTTCCGGTGTGCGGCCGGCCAAAGGCCGCGTGACGATCTCGGGGTGGTTGCTGGTGGAAACGTGTGCCTCTGTCGACAAACCCAACCCGTAACCAGCGGCCACCAGTGTCACCATCAGGTCGTGGCTGACCACGTGCTCGGCCACGATGGGTTCAAGGTCTGTCGCGCACAGCACGCGGGCCACCGGGTGGCTGCAACCCTTGCATGCATCCGGGTCGCACAACACCAGCGGGTAGCGCAGCACTTCTTCCAGCGGCAGCTTCTTGTGAGCCAGCAAGGGATGGCGTGAGGGCACAGCCACCACTATTGGGTCTCTCCACGCCGGTACGGCTTGCAGCAGCTCGCCGACGTCAGACGATTGGGCGAATCCCGCATCGTACAAATCGGATTCGAGCCCCTTGACCTGTTGCGCAAACGGAACCTCGTAAAGCCGGATTTCCGTATCCGGTTCCTCCTCTCGGCAACGTGACAACAGCGGGGTGAGATGGGCCTGCGAGATGCTGCCCGACAGGGCGATGCGCAATTGCCCTAGGTAGCCTGCAGATACGGCACGCACACTGTCACGCGCCTGGCTCAGCGCGGCGAACACGCGTGGCACGTGCTCCACGAAGACCTGACCCGCACGGGTCAGACGCGTGCGGCGCGTGTTGCGGTCGAAGAGACGAACCCCCAGCTCTTCTTCCAGCTCTTTGATCGCTCTCGAAAGTGGCGATTGCTCAATGTGTAGCTTCTCAGCGGCTCTGGCGAAATGCAACTCCTGAGCGACTGCCAAGAAGCACCGAAGGTGCCTCAGTTCCATTGTTTTCCCTGAATTTTTTCATTCTTTTCCTATGTAACTGGTACTCAAGCTCGCGGTAGTTAGCTTGGGAATACCACAAACAGATAGGCTTAGAGGTTTCTTTCAATCAGTTTAGAACCAGGATTGAACCTCGTTGATCTCGGAGGGCTCTGTTAAACAGCATTGTGCGCAACGCAGAGTTTCAACGCGGTTTGAGTGCAACCCCATGCGACGTAGATCAACCGAATAGGCACTGTTTCGCCAGAGAATATTTAATTTCCCCGAGCGAAAGATTGCAGATTTCGCTCGAGGGCTACCACAGCTGAGACAGCGCGTTGAGCTGGTTTGAAGAACGTATGACCTGCTTGGGTCAGTTTGATTCCTTGTGCATGACGCTCAATTAAACGTGTGCCTATGCACCGCTCCAGACGCATTAAACGTCTACTTAAAGCAGGCTGAGCAAGCCGTAGTGTAACTGCTGCTTTTGAAATGCTGTCGCTCTTTGCTACCGCAACAAAGGCGCGAAGATCATCGAATATCAGAAGGTTTTGCATATATCCAATTGGTGGTTAAGGAATGTCCGAAATACCTATGCACCCCAGAGTCCGCTCTAATGGAGTCACCACTATCTGAAATCGTTTTCTCAAACCCATGCTGTGGAGGATGTTGCGTAGACCTATACTATGAAATTTCGTAAGTGACCAAACTTCGAAAAATTTTTCCAAACCACGAGATTGATGGGTTGATCTTTGATTGAAACAAATCGGGTTGCAGTAAAAACTAGGCTGGTTTTGATTTATGCAGATTCTTGTTTAATTTCGACCTAGTATCCATCTGGAATATAGTTTCATGAGTGCTGCATGCATACGTTCTGTCCGCATCACCAAGTCTGTCATGACGTCTTCAGGGTCACTAACTGCTGGATTTTTGAGGGCGTGCTGACGATGAAGCTGATGACCGTTATGTTTTAATGAAAGTTCAACTAGGGTGGGTGTCATTTCTAGGTGCGACTGCAGCAGCAAATGGCGATTGTGGATTACAAATGCTTGACTTTCGCAGTGAGTGCTATGGGCAATTCGTTGTGCACCGGCAGGTGGCAAAAAAGTGTCCCCATGCCACTGAAATGTTTGCACTTCGCTTGCTGCAAATTCCCCCCACCATTCTCGTGCGACTGAGTTATTTTCCGTTTGAAGGGGTTGCCAGCCAATCTCAGGCTGGGTATGACGAACCACATTCCCACCCAGTGCCAAAGCGAGGAGTTGACTGCCTAAGCAATGGCCTGCTACTGGAATTCCGTGCGCATCTGCATCGCGGATTAATGCGAGTTCTAGTGGTATCCAGGGATAGTTGTCATGGACGCCCATGTAGCCGCCCATGAAGACAAGACCGCTGAAATTCGAGGAGTCACGAGGTACTTGTTCGCCATCCACGACCCTTATTAGTTGAACTTCGCAACCTAAAGCTTCTAGAATTGGCATCACGGCGCCTGGGGCACCAACTTCAGTGTGTTGAAAAATGGCGATCGGCTTCATGGGTGATCCTTTTTGTTTTGGATTTACTCTAATTTTGATATTTCATCTGTGCGCCTGCAAATTATTCAATCGGGGCGGGGTTGGCGTTGATGTTCAGTCACGTGAGCCTGATGTGAAAAAGAATCTTGATATCTTGACGGCGTGCACGAATGCGAGTGACTCAATAAATTTTCCTTATCGATCATTTCTTGAAGCAATCAAGGACTTTGGACAAGCCCACGCCAAGGTGACGTCCCAACAATGAGTCAGCTACAAAATCATTGCAAGCGTCTGCGGGTTCTATACCATTTGCTTGATAGGTTATTGTTAGTACCTGCGCCAAATGCAGCCTGACTACCGTTGTTAACAGGCGCAGCAGGACTCCCATAGGTTGGATGACGCTTTCGATCATGGAAGTTTGACTTTGCGGTAGCTTTCTGGGTCCATGTCCACCACCTCCACACTGAGGTGCGCCACCAAATGGGGGGGGATGACTGGCATGTGCTGCAACATGCCCCGAGTAACACGGTCGCTGAAGTCTTTTTTTTGGGAAGCGCTACGGCCGGCCAAAATGCGCACCGTGACATGGATGAAGGCCCGGCCTTGGTCTTCGAGGCCCACCCGAAACGCGTCGACGTGCAAGACGCGGGCTTTCAGGTCGGCCTCATCAAACACCTCTGGGCTGTTCGCCAGTTCGCGGGCCACCGCGCTCAGAATCTTGTCAAAGGGCAAACGACTCAGGTTTGCGGTGTGTTCAATGACGATGTGGGGCATGGTTACTGTTTGGTCGCCAAGGACCTATCTCTTCATCAACCTGGCAGTCGGGAGTCGCCATGATTTGCGCGGGCAGGCGCTATGCAGTTGCCATCGTTTCCAGCATCTCGCCGACGGAAAGCACCAGACCATCCGCATAGCGCCGTCCCACGATTTGCACGCCAAACGGCAAGCCTTGCGCGTCGCGGCCCATCGGCAAGGACAAAGCAGGCTGCTGCGTCAAGTTGAATGGATAGCAGTAGCCGTTGCCAGCAAACCAATTGCGGGGAGACGTTTCAGGGCGTTCGGGCAAGGGAGGAGCCACGGTGGGCGCGGTGGGCGTCAGCAAAATGTCGATGCCGACAAATTGCTGTGCGAGTTGCCCCGCCAGGCCGCGCAGTGCGGTTCGCGAACGGGCGAGTTGTGTCTGTGAGACTTCTGCGCCCGCTTGCCACACCTTTTGCAGAAGCGGATCCAGTTCCGCACGTTGCGCATCGCTCCAATCGACGAATGACTCGTGCACCCGGGACTGCCAGACGATCCACATGGCTTCGGCCGCGGCGAGTCCCATAGGTGGTAGAGGCACCATGTGGTGGCCAGCCGCGCCTAGCTTGTCAACCAACGCGTTCAAGGCCTGTTCAATATCAGGTTGCAACGCCATTGCCGCCCCCAACTCCACACCCCAGCCAATACGCAGCCGTGTGGGAAGTCGGACAGTGCCTTGGCGGGGGTACAGCGAGGCCGGATCTCGTGCATTCTGCTGGCCCAGCACTTGCATAGAGATCATGCAATCTGCCACGCTGCGAGAGAGTGGGCCGAAATGCGCGAATTCGGCGAAGGCGCTTTGCGGAGCGGCGGGAATCGCGCCGAACGTGGGTTTGAAACCGACCAAGCCGCAGTACGCAGCGGGAATGCGTACCGAGCCGCCCGCGTCGCTGCCCACTGCCAGGGGGCCCCAGCCCGCAGCCACCTGAGCTGCGGCACCGCTGCTGGAGCCGCCTGCGCTGCGCGACGGGTCCAGCGGATTGCGCGTGGTGCCTGCATGCGGGTTGTGGCTCGCCGTGCTCCAGCCGAACTCGGTTGTAGTGGTCTTGCCGAACAGCACTGCACCAGCGTTGCGCAGGTGGGTCACCAGTGGCGCGTCCTGCTCGGACGGTGGATCGCCTGCGGTGGCGAGCGAGCCTCGCCGTGTGGGCCACCCTGCCACAGGAAGCAGGTCCTTGATGGAGACCGGTATGCCATCCAGCGGCCCCAGCGCCTGACCAGCCTGCCATCGAGCAGAAGATGCTCTGGCCTCGGCCAGAGCACCCTCGGCATCTAGGTGGCAGAAGGCATTGAGCTTCAGTGGGTCGGCGGAGGCTTCGACTAGCAGTGCTTGCAATACCGCCACGGGGTCATGCTCACCACGTGTGTAGGCAGAACCCAGCGCGCGGATGTCCAACTTCAGAGCGGTTGAAGCGACCATCAGCGGCGGGTCGGGTAGGTCGAGAATTCGACGTTGGCCAACACGCCATCAACTTTTTCGACGCGGCGGATGTACTGATTCTGGACAATGTCGCGGGTTTTCGCATCAATCGCGATGCGCCCACGCGGGCTTTCAAGTTGCAGTCCCTGTAAGGCCTGCAACAAAGTCTCCCCCTCGGATTTTCCGCCCGTTTTTTGCAGTGCGGCGTAGATCGCCGCCATGCCGTCGTATGCGGCCACTGCCATGATCGTCGGTCGGGCCTTCGAGTCACGCTGCGCCTTGAAGTCGCGCACAAAACGCTCATTCAGCTCAGACTTGTGGTGCATGGAATAGGGGTAGACGGTGGTCAGTCCCAGCGAGCGATCGCCGATGGTCTCGATGATGGCCTCATCCAGAATGTCACCCGTGCCAACCAGTTGGATGCCCGCTTGCTCCAGACCTTTTTCCCGGTATTCGCGAATGAAGGCAGGGGCTACATCGCCGCCGTTGACGAAGGCAAACAGCAGGTCGGGCTTGGCATCCTTCACGCGTTGTATGTAGAGCGAAAAATCTAGCGTGACAAGTGGAGTGCGTACGCTACCCACGATCTCGCCACCCGTAGCCTTGTAGGCGGACAGGAAGGCTGCCTCGGCGTCATGGCCAGGTGCGTAGTCGGCAACAATCACATAGGCTTTTTTCGATCCTTTTTCCGCGGCCCAGCGCGCAATCGGCGGGACCGTATTTGGGTAGTCGAACGAGGTGCGCACCATGAACGGCGATTTGTCGGTCAGGTTGGCCGCTGCAGCGTTCATGACCACCATGGGCACTTTGGCCTGAGTGGCAATGGGCGCGACCGACAACGCATTGGGCGTGAAGCCGAAGCCCGCGAGCACATGCACCTTCTCGCGAACAACCAGTTCCTGCGCGAGACGTTTCGCCAGTTCGGGGTTGGGGCCACCCACGTCCTTGATGATGACCTCAACCTTACGACCCGCCACTGTGTCGCCAAACTGCTTTTGGTAGACGGTGATACCGCCTTGCATCTGGCGGCCAAATTCTGCAAAAGGACCGGACATCTCGGCGATCAGCCCGATGCGGACTGGATCCTGAGCGAAAACGCGAGGCGCCGTCAGGCTGAGTGCGCCGGCGGCCAGTAGTGCACGACGGGTGGGGTGGTACTTGAACATAGAGACTCCTTTGTTGGGTCGGTTCATCTAGTCGGCCTGTTCTTCAATGCCGACGCCAAGAAATTTGTCGAGCAAGGATTGATCGGCGGCCAGTGTGTCGCTCGGGCTGGCATGCACAACGGTGCCTCGTTCCAGAACGATGGCTTGGTGTGTCATCTCCAAGGCCAACACAGGGTGTTGCTCCAGGACGATGGAGGGCAAGCCTTCGTCTTCACACAGCCGTCGAAGAGCCTCGGCCAGCTCTTCGACGATGATGGGCGCCAGGCCTTCCATGGGTTCGTCGAGCAGCAGCAGTTGTGGATTGGTCATCAACGCACGCCCGATTGCGAGCATTTGCTGTTCGCCACCAGATAGCTGGTTGCCGTAGTTTTCGCGACGCTCCCGCAAACGAGGGAAGAGTTCATATACGCGCTGCAGACCCCAAGGGCCAGACCGGGCCACCACCGTCAGGTTTTCTTCCACTGTCAGTGATGGGAACACCTCCCGCTCTTGTGGTACCCAACCCAGACCGGCGCGCACGCGCTGGTAGGGCGGTAGACGAGTGATGTCCTGCCCGCGCCAGCGGACGGTGCCGCCCATCACGCGTGTGTTGCCCATCAAGGTTTCCAGCGTGGTGGTCTTGCCTACGCCATTGCGCCCCAGGATCGCCAGGCTCTCGCCCGCACGCAGCGAAAAGCTCAGGCGGTCCAGCACCACAGCGTTTCCGTAGCCGGCCGTGACGGCATCGAAGGCCAACAGTTCAGACATGTGCGGCTCCCTTGTGAATGTGGACGTGGGTCTTGCCGAGATAAACCTCGCGCACGCGCGGATCGTGGCCGATCTCGTTCGGAGTGCCCTCGGTCAGGACACGCCCCGCCACCAGAACCGAAATGCGACGCGCAAAGCGGAAAACGAGCTTCATGTCGTGTTCAATGAACAGCACGCTGATGTCCTCTGGCAGTTCGGCAATCACCTCGAACAACTCACCACTTTCGTCTTCTGGCACGCCAGCGGCGGGCTCGTCCAGCAGCAAGATGCGCGGGCGCGCGGCCAGCGCCAGCGCAATTTCCAGCAGGCGCTGCTTGCCGTAGGGCAGTTCGGCCACAGGTACATTGGCCAGCGCGTCCAGGCGCAGACGCTCCAACAACTCGTGTGCTTCGTGGAACGCCGGTTTGCTGCGACCGAAAGGACGCCACCAGGTTGCACCATGGCCGTCACGCTCGTGTATGGCCAGCACCACCGACAACAGCGGCGTGAGCGAGGGAAACAACGTGTTGATCTGGAACGTGCGGGCCAAACCCCTGCGCGCGCGCAGGTCGGCCGGGGTGGTCGTGATGTCCTGGCCGTTCATGAAAATGCTGCCGGCGCTGGGTTTGTATATTCCGGTCAGCAGATTGATCAGCGTTGTCTTGCCTGCGCCGTTGGGACCGATCAGGGCTTGGCGGGCGCCGAGCTCAAGCGATAGGTTGACATCGGCGACGGCTTGGAACGCACCGAAGCTGATGCCCAAGCCTTTGGTTTGCAATGCGGTCATCGCGCTTGCTCCTTGATTCGGATACGGCGCGACAGTGCGCCCATGATGCCGCCGCGCCCCAGCATGACCGCAGCGATCAGGAAGACGCCGAGCCAGAACATCCAGTACTCGGGGTTCAGATCGGCAAACCAGTCGTGCACCAGCATGTAGACGATGGCGCCGACCAAACCGCCGTACAGGCGCCCTGTGCCGCCCAGAACCAGGATGATCAATATCTCGGCTGATCGATTGAAACTAATGGACTCGATGCCCACGAACTGCGTGGTCTGCGCCATCAGTGCTCCGGCCACACCCGCCACCGCCGCCGAGAAGCCGTAGGCCATGCGCAGCCGTGATTCCACCGGTGAGCCGATGGCCATCATGCGCTTGCGGTTGTCGTGGATACCTCTCAACGCCAATCCAAAGGGCGATCGCAACACCAAGCGCACCAACAAGAAAACGCATAGCACCACCACAAATGCGTAGGCAAACGCTGTCTTGCCAAAAAGGTCGAACTCAAACAGTCCGAGCACCGGTTTGACGTCCATACCCTGCAGACCGTCGCTGCCGCCTGAGATGTCCGACAACCGATTGGCCAATTCAAACAAGAGTACGCAGACGCCGATCGTGATCATCAGTCGCGTCAGGTCGGCCCCGCGCACGACGAGATAACTCAACGCATAGCCCAGCATGCCGGCCACCACCAGCGCGGCCAACAAGCCCGTGAACGGTTCACCTAACCCGTGTTTGGCAAGCAGACCTGCGGTGTAGGCACCTGCGCCAAAGAAGGCTGCGTGCCCCACGGTGAGGATGCCCGCGTAGCCCAGCGCCATGTCGAGCGAGACGGCAAACAGGCCAAAAATCAGGATCTGGCTTAGCAGCGTGAGGTGATCCGGTGCAATGAAAAAGCTCGACGCGACCAGCAGCCAGAAGAGCACTTCGGCCATGCGCAATTTTTCGGAAGAAAGGGTGATTGGTTTCATGCGATGCCCTTTTTCGGGACGATGCCGTTGGGACGCAACAGCAACATGCCGATCATGAAAACGTAGATCAGAAAGGCGCCGGTTTCTGGCAGGTAGTACTTACCGGCCACGTCCACGACGCCCACCAGCAGTGCGGCAATGAAGGGGCCGGTGATGGTGCCAGCGCCACCGACGGAGACCACGATCAGGAAATACACCATGTACTTGAGCGGGAACGTCG
Organism: Hydrogenophaga sp.; assembly: GCA_016790705.1. Taxonomy (GTDB): domain Bacteria; phylum Pseudomonadota; class Gammaproteobacteria; order Burkholderiales; family Burkholderiaceae_C; genus Hydrogenophaga. The sequence continues at coordinate 15,483 of JAEUOT010000026.1, read as the reverse complement.
GTTCCAGCCCCAGCATGCCTAGGCTCAGCGCGCCGCCCAAGCCGGCCAAACCACAGCCGAGGGAAAAGGTTAGAAAGAAGAGCCGTTGCACGTGAATGCCAGTGCCCCCCGCCACGCGTTGGTTGTCCACTGCTGCGCGCACCATGGCGCCATAGCGTGTGCGACCCAGAGCCAGCAGGAGGGCCGCGAGCACGATCAGGCCGCAGATGATGAGGAACAGACGGTAGCGGCTCAACTCCAGTCCCACTACGGAAAACTGACCTTGCAGCGCAGGCGGTAAGTGGAACGGCAGCATGGTGGGACCAAAGAAATAGGTCAACGCTGCGATAGACACGAACACCACCCCAATGGATAGGAGAACCTGGTCCAGCGGATGCGCGCGGTAGAGGCGGCGGTAGAACGCAAACTCGAGTACGGCACCCAGCAGTGCAGCGGCCACAAAGGCCGCCGCCAAAGCCACCCAATACGACAAACCAGCCTGGTTCATCAGTACCGCTGCTGCATAGCCACCCACCACGGCGAAGCTACCGTGGGCGAGGTTGACGAAGTTCATCAGGCCCAAGGTGATGGACAGGCCTACCGCCATGAGGAAAAGAAGCATGCCATAGGCAAGCCCATCAAATAAAACGACACCCATTTGTTCTCCAATGCTGCACGCGCGCGGGCCGCTGGGCGGTCCCGCGCGTCGGGCTGCTCCCGTGTAGGGCGCAGATTTACTTGGCTTCCTTTGCAGGATCCTTGACACGCTCGAACTTGTCGAACTCGACGTTCACGAGCTTGCCGTTCACTTTCTCGGTCTTGCGGATGTAGACGGTTTGCACGATGTCGCGTGTGGTCGGATCGATCTCGATTGGGCCGCGCGGGCTCTCGAACTTCAGGCCTTTGAGTGCTTCCATGACCTTCTCGCCCGAGGTGTCACCACGGGTCTTGGTCAGGGCAAGGTCGATCGCTGCCAGAGCGTCGTAGGCGGTCACTGCGAAGTAGTTCGGGCGCATCTTGCTGCCGAACTCGGCCTCGAAGGCCTTCACGAACTTCTGGTTTTTGGCCGACGAGTGGCCATAGGAGTAGTGGTGGCTGGTAACCAAGCCCAGCGCCACGTCACCGGTGGCTTCCAGGAAACTGTCGTCGGTAGCTTCTCCAGTGGCAAACAGCTTGATACCCGCCTCTTCCATGCCACGCTCTTTCCAGACCTTCAAGAAGGCCGGCGGCATCACGCCCGAAGGGAAGAAGAAGAACACCGACTGCGGCTTGGCGTCCTTGATGCGCTGCACGTAGGCCGAAAAGTCGGGGTTGTTCATGGGGGTGCGCAGCTCGCCTACCACCTTGCCACCGCCGTCTTCGAAGGCTTTCTTGAATGCCGTCAGGGAGTCTGTGCCGGGCGCGTAGTCGGCCACGACCACATACGCTTCCTTGGTGCCGTTCTTGAGCATCCAGCGCGCCATTGGGTCGGACACCTGCTGCACCGTGAAAGACAACCGAGCCACATAGGGCGAACTGGTGGTGATGGCCGACGACGAAGCGTTCATGATCACGGTCGGAATCTTGGCCTGACTGGCGACAGATGCCACTGCATAAGCGTTGGGACTGAAGTCCAGACCAGTGAGGATTTGAACTTTGTCGCGCACGATTAGCTCTTGTGCGATGCGTTTGGATGCGTCTGGTGCGGGGCCGGCCGTGTCCTTCTTGACAATCTCGACCGTTCGTCCCGCGATCTTGCCCCCGGTGTCTTTGAGGTAGAGCGCGACACCAGCATCGAACTGGCGGCCATAGTCTGCGTACGGACCCGAGTAGGTGCCGATCAGGCCGATTTTGAGAGTCTCTTGTGCCTGTGCAGTACCAGCGACACAGGTCAGGGCTGCGGTGGCGGCGATTGCAAGAAGCTTGCGCTTGGTCATCTTCATCGGGGGAACTCCTGGAAGGGAAGGGACGTGTCAGCCGTGTGGCCGGGGAGAGGAAAACGGTTTGAGGTCAGCTGTGGGGTCGCTGAGCACCTCGGCGGGAATCCGTGCTTGACTGGCTATGAGCTTGCGCGCGAGCATGTGCTCGGCCGGTCTGTTGACCGCGTGCGCGGCAGCCAGCGCGCCGTCGCGTAGGTAGAACAGAGTGAAGCGGTCACCGGCCATGTCGCCGCGCAGCACCGCTTGGTCGCTGGGCAGGGGTAGGCCGGCCATCTGGAATTTGAGTTCGTACTGGTCGCTCCAGAACCAGGGCACGCCAGCGAAGGGCTGCTCGTGTCCCACCAGCACCGAAGCAGCGGCGCGCGCGCCGTCATTGGCGGCCTGGATCGACTCCAGCCGCACTCGCGCCGGCCCGCCTGCTGCCGTGATTGACGGCAGGGCCATGTTCGCGACATCGCCTACCGCCAGCACGCCTGGCACCGAGGTGCGGCCCAGCGCGTCGGTCAGGATGCCGTTTCCGGTAGCAATACCGGCCTGCGCAGCCAGTTCATCATTGGGTAGCACGCCGATACCAAGCACCACCATGTCGCAGCAGATGCGCGTGCCGTCGTCGAGTTCCACCGCCTCGACGCGCCCCCCGGCACCGCCGTGCAGCGCGCGCACGCCGCGCCCGGTGAGCAGGGTGACGCCGTGCTTGCGGTGCGAGGATTCGACATAGTCGGACATCACCGGCGGGAACACGCGTGCCAGCAAGCGCGGTTGGCTCTCGATCACGGTGACCTCGGCACCGCGGGCACTCAGCGCCGAGGCGACCTCCAGTCCGATGAAGCCGCCACCGATGACACAAGCGCGCCGGGCGCGCGAAAGTGCATCGGACACGCGAAGCGCGTCGTCCAACGTGCGCAGGTCGAACACGCCTTCCAGCGACGCGCCGGATACCGGCAGCGGGCGACAGCGCGCGCCGGTGGCGATCGCCAACCAGCCGTAGTCCAAGGAGCCGCCATCGTCAAGCATGACGCGACGCGCAGTCGTGTCGATGGCGGTGGCGCGCAGGCCCAGCCGCAGGTCGATGCTGTTGTCCACAAAGAAGTCCGGGCCGCGCAATGGGAGCTGCTCGACCGTGGTCTTTCCGGTCAGCAAGCCTTTGGACAGCGGCGGGCGCTGATACGGAGCGTGGCGCTCGTCACCGATTAGCACGATCGGCGCGTCGAAACCCAGCTCGCGCGCGCTGGCCGCAAGCTGCGTGCCGGCGTATGACGCGCCAACGATCACCAGGGGTTGTGAAGTGCTCATGTCAAATCTGACTTGCTGGCACGCGCACCGTCAGTCCGTCGAGTTCGGCGCCGACGATGATTTGGCAGCTCAGGCGGCTACCTGCTTCACGTCCGGCAGCGACTGCGTCGAGCAGTTCGTTTTCCATCTCGTCTGGCGGCGTCAGCCGGTCGATAAAGGCTTTGTCCACGTAGACGTGGCAGGTGGCGCAGGAGCAACTTCCGCCGCACTCGGCATCGATGCCGCGCACGTTGTGGTGAATGGCTGTCTCCATGACGTTGGCGCCAGGCTTGGCCTCGACGCTTCGGGTGCTGCCGTCTGGCAGGATGTAGTGGATCGTGGGCATGTCGGATCGAGGTATTGAGAGTGTCAGAACATGTCGAAATACTCGCGCTGCTCCCACTCGCTCACGTCGAGGTTGAAGCGAGCAATCTCCGCTTCTTTTATGAAGCTGTAGTAGTCGACGAAGCCCTTTCCAAGACGCTCGGTGAGCACATCGTCGGCACGCAGGCAATCCAACGCGTCTGTCAGCGAGCGAGGCAATAGCTCTGCTGGGGTCTCATAGGGGGCGTCAGCGGAGGGGCCAGGGGCCAGTTGCCGCTGAATGCCGTCGAGACCCGAGAAGATCTGCGAAGCCAGGTACAGGTAGGGGTTGGCGGTAGGCTCGCCAACGCGGTTCTCGATACGGGTCGCGTTGTCGCCAGGACCTCCGAGCACGCGCAGCATCGCGCCGCGGTTGTCACGTGCCCAGATCGCGCGGTCGGGCGCAAGCGAGAACGGGCGGTAACGCCGGTATCCGTTGATGGTGGGACTGGCCAGCGCGGCAGCACCGCGCGCATGGGTCTTGAGACCTGCAAGGTATTGCATGCCCAACACGCTCAGGTCCTGACCACCTGGCTCCGGCATGAAAGCATTGACGCCATCGGACTTGCGGCGCAGCGACTGGTGCAGGTGCCAGCCGCTGGACATCACGTTGGGGATACGCGGGCGGCACATGAACGTGGCGTGGTACCCGTTTCGCTGGCAGATCTGCTTGATGGCGCTGCGCAACAACACCATGGTGTCGGCCGGCAACATACCTGCCATCGGGCCGAAGACCACTTCAAACTGGCTTGGCCCATACTCGATCTCCATCGAATGAAGTGGCAGACCGAGCGCGAGCAAATTCGCGCGTAGCAACTCCATCAAGCCATCGACCTGGTCGTAGCGCTGCTCGGTCAGGTACTGGTGACCGTGCGATAGCAGCGACACGCGTGGCGGCTCCCCGGGCTGCCCCGAATCGACCAAGCCCATGGCTGGCTCTTCGAGCTTGAAGACGTGGAATTCGACCTCAAGCCCTGCCACGAAATCAAGGTTCAGTCCGTCGAGTTCGCGCACAGCACGCTGAAGGATCTGGCGCGTCGCGTAGGGGCAGGGCCGGCCGTCGGTCATGTAGGCGTCGCACAGCACCCAGCCGGTGCGCGGTGCCCAAGGCAGTACGCGGAAGGTGGAAGGGTCTGCCACGATGGTGAAATCGGCACCGCCTTGCAGTCCTTCGACTGCAAATCCGCCGCCCTTACTGAAAATCGGGAACACCGTGCGGTGCGAGGTGTCCTTTCCCAGGAGGGTGGAGGTGAGGTTCACGCCACTGCGCAGTGCGCCCTTGGCCGCGCCGGCCACCAATGTCTTGCCTCGGAGGATGCCGTGCTGGTCAGGCCAGGCGAAGCGCACCACATCCACCTCGCCGGCATCGAGCCGGCTCGCGATGTCGAGCGCTTGAGCCTGCTGGTCGTCAGACCAGAGACCGAATCGTTCCACGAAGGGTTTCATCACTGCCTTCATGTTTCAGAGCCGTGCCGAAGCCCAGTCGGATTGCTGACGGCGCGCGGTGTCAGCCGCGCGGCAGAAGGACTGAGCATCGTTTGTCTTGCCGACGCCGTCGACTGACGGCGGGCCGGTAATTTCGCTGGCCTGCTTGGCATCGAGCAACATCGGTGCCGTCTCGCCAACCTGTGTGCTTTCGATGGCCTTCACCAGCATGCGGCGGTAGGCAATGATGGCTTTGTCGGTGGTGCCCAGATGCTCGCGAGTGCGGTCCTGGATCGGTCCGAGAGATTCGCAGGCCCATTGGTCATGCACGTTGATGTCATGGCCCATGCCGGTGTAGGTCTCGGTCAACTGTTCCTCGGCGCTATGGCCGTAGTTGTTGCGCTTGTTGCGGCGCGAGGTGTAGTCGGGCAATTCGATGGTCTGCAGGCGCTGCTCGCGCATCTGCTGCTTGTCCACCGGCCCGGTAAAGCTGGTGAAGATGGCGAACCAGTAGCTGTGCGTGTCATCGACAGGAACGTGCCACTGCGAGATCGTCATCTCGGTACTCATCGGGATCACGAAGGCTTGCGGGAACACCACATTGGTCACGCGCACATGGGTGTCTTCTTCGCTGAGCTTGCGCAGCGAGGTCAACTGGATACCGTAGGGCTTGTCTTCGACGCTGATATCTGGGCGGTCGTACTCGCGCAGCACCTTGGTTATCGGGAGGTCGGTGTTCAGCGAGGCGCCGCGGAACTGCTTGCCGTAGCTTTCTGCAGTGTCCTCGTCTTCGAAGAAGCGGTGCAGGAAGGATGCGTGCGCCGGGTCCATGCCGACCTCCAACGCCTGCAGCCAGTTGCATTCCCACAGGCCCTTGAAGGCGAAGGTGTGGCTGTCCGGGGCCACAAAGCAGTCGAAGTCAGGGAAGGCGGGTGGCTCCCCTTCGCCGATGTAGGCAAAGATCACACTGCTCTTCTCGACCACTGGGTAGGCGGACTGCTTGATGCGCGAGCACAGCTTGCTGCCGACCGGTTCGGCCGGGGTTTCCAGGCAGGTGCCTTTGACGTCGAACAGCCAGCCATGGAAGGGACAGCGCAGCCCGCCATCTTCTACGCGGCCGAAGGCTAGGTCAGCGCCTCGGTGCGGGCAGTCGCGGTCGAGCAACCCAAGCACGCCCTTGTCATCGCGGAACAGCACGAAGTCCTGTCCCATGAGCTTGACAGCCTTCACTGGCTTCGGGCCAGCCAGTTCTTCGGACAGGGCAACCGGTTGCCAGTAGCGGCGCAAGAGCTTGCCAGCCGGTGTTCCCGGACCGACGCGTGAGATGAGATCGTTCTGTTCTGCGCTAATCATGAAGTACTCCTTAAGAGGTCGTGGGCTTGTTTACGAGTGATTGCATGCAATTGCATGCAATCTGTGCGTGGTGTGCACTATAAGAGTTTGATTTATCTCAAAACTAGAGGGTATACCCCTATGTTTTGCTTGTTTTTGGTGCAATTCTTCGTTGAATACTTGATGAATGTATGCAGCTTATGCAATGAGCGTGCCAGATGGGGATGGACTGCATACATGGAGCTGCTTCCACTAGAATTTGGAGGTCGTTCATTCCAGTCAGACCATGGACTCCCAACAATCGCGCGTACTTGTCCAACTTCGGGACTTGATCCTTAAAGGAGCTTTTGAGCCGGGGGAACGGCTCGCAGAAATTCCGCTGGCTGACAAGCTGGGAGCCTCACGCACGCCAGTCAGGCTTGCGTTGGCTAGCCTTGAGCACGAAGGTCTGATCGAGTCCCTGGCTAGCGGGGGCTATCAGATGCGCCGCTTCACGCCTCAGGAGATTTCTGACGCCATCAGTCTGCGTGGCGTGATCGAGGGGTTCGCGGCGCGACTGATTGCCGAAAGCCGTGCACCTAGACAGTTACTTCGCGAGCTTCACGACTGCCTAGACGAAGGTGACAAGGTGATTGGCAAACCGCAGATGGAGATCGACGACTACGCTGCCTATGTCGAAATGAATGACCGCTTTCATCGGTTGATCATGGAGGGATGCGGCAACACAGCAGTGCAACGTGTCATGACCTCGCTAGACGGTCAGCCCTTCGCATCGCCTAGTGCCATGTTGCCGATGCAGTCGTCCATGGAGGAAGGGCATCACTGGATGCAAGTCGCGCACCGCAACCACCATGCCATGGTGCAAGCCATTGAGCGCGGCCAGGGCTCACGCGCCCAGGCTCTGGGCGAGGAGCATGTGGAAATCGCGCGCATGAACCTTGACTACGCGCTGGAGCGACCAGAATTGGCTGCCCAGCTGATGCCAAGCATGCGTTTGGTCGCTCGCACACGCACCGTAGGCTGAAAACCAGTTAGATTCCTGGGCCTCGCTGCCTCCCGATTTCCCAAGACACCCCGCTCCCGCGAATCGATGCGATGAGCTGCTGCCCCAGTCTCTGCTCGATCATCGGCTTCCACGGCACCAGACTGAATCCCGTTCCGTCATCGAGCATGGCGAAACGCCCGCTGGCGAGCATGACGCTGCGCCTGTAGACACCGGCGATGCGCTGCCCATTCGCTATTGGCCGATGCTCCAGTAGGGTTTCAGTGGCGATGTCTTGTGCGGCCTTCGCCAGTTCGCGCCCTCGCAGCGTCCCCAACAGGTTTAGGGCGAGGATCACGCGCGGTCCGCGGCGCTGAGCCAGCCCCTGTTCAATCAGAAAATCAACCCGTTGCTGCAGCGTGTCCTTGACCTCCCCGCCAAAGCCCAAATCTCCCAGTCCCTTGCCGCCGCTGATCAACTGTTGATCCAGCCAGGTCGCACCGATCACGCGGGTCTGTCGCTCGATTGGCAGGTGCGATCTCAGTTCCACCGCCGCGCCTCCGCCCCGGCGCTGGGCATCGTATTGGCGGCCACGCTCTGCCAAGTCGTTGGGCACGCGCCAGACGCCTTCAGCCTCACTCTCCACGATGCCGGCGCGGCGCAGAGCTTCGAGCCGGCGCATATGCGCCGCCACCACCTCGCGTGGATCACGGTCGGGCGTGGCCTGACTTTGCGCGACGGCCAAATGATGATCGGCGCGGTACACACCATCGACGGCCAGCGCGGCGATGTTCCGGTCGACCGCGCGCACGTCGGTCGAACCTTTCACCTCCACCACGGCACCGGTCGGGTACTGCTCCAGTTCGGACCGCGGCGGCAGTACGACGTAGTGTGCCTTGCCGTCCGTGCCATCGACGATCAGATACCCTTTGTCGTGCAGCTCGTCGGCAAGTCCCTTGGCAGCTACGCGGCCCACGATGTTGCGGCCATCCTCGCCTGGCTGAAACACGGCCAGTTCGCGTTGCTTTCCGCTCATGGCGCGCTGCATAGTGCGGATGATGTCGCCACGCTCGCCCATGGCTCGCAGGGTTGTTTCGGCCTCGGCATGGATGGCCCATATGCCAGGCTGTTGCTCGGTCGCCAGTCCCATGCGCTGCAAGCGCTGCAGGCGGCCGATCAGCATTTGCCGCTGGCGTTGCAGCAGAGGCTCAGCCAGCGTTTCCGGACGCACAAGACCATCCAGAGCCACGCGCTCCAAGGTGCGATCCAACCCCGTCCACCGCTCCTGATCGACCTCGCGCTGCATGGTGCGTTGGATCTCCAGCTCGGTACGCGACCCCAGCCATTTGGTCGCCAGTTCTGCGGCCCGGTGGCGCATCCCCTCTGCGATGTAGTCGCGGGAGATGATGAGGTCTTTGCCGGTGTCGTCCTTCCCGCGCAGGACGACGTGCGTATGCGGGTTGTCGGTGTTCCAGTGATCCACCGCCACCCAGTCCAGTCGTGTGCCCAGGTCGGCCTCCATGCGCGCCATCAGGTGCCGGGCGTAGGTGCGCGGATCGTCGAGCTGTTCGGCATCCTCCGGCGAGACGATGAAGCGGAACTGGTGCCGATCCTCGCGCCCGCGCTCCTCGAAAGCGGCTTTGTCCGCCGCGTCGGTTGTCGGGCCGTAGGCATGGCCCGGACCTCCCTGGCGGTCAACCCCTTCGCGCTCGATGTAGCGCAGGTGCGCGGCGGTCGAACGCGGCCCGGCCTTGGCCAGATGGACCAGCCGCGCCTTGATCGTCACGCGCCTGGCGTTGGGCGTGAGTGAGGCCTCGGCGAAGCGGGCCGCAACGTGGCCTCGCCCCAGCCGAGAACCAGGTCGATGGCCGACTTTGCCGACCGTCTTGCCGGGCTTGGCACCGGACTTGTTGGTCTGGCGCAGCACCTTATTGATGAAGGCTTCGCCCCGCTGTTTCGGAGTGCCAGGGCGCACCCGGAAACGATCATCTTCGTGCTTGCTCATGGGGTGCCTCCATCCAAGGCCAGCGCAGCCAGGCGGCCGAAGCACGCGCTTTCGCCAATGCCGAAGCGGTGTTGCGCACTCTTGCGGCACGCAGCCGCTCTCAGGCGCGTGCCGCGCCAACCCCACGTGCAGACAAGGTTTTCAAGCGGCTGGGTGCTGCGACCTTTTATCTTGCCCTGCATCGTTCCCCGCGCACCTGTGCCGTCCACCGGGCCGGCGGGCACGGTGAGGCGATGCACCGGCGGCGACGACGACTGCCGTCGTGCGGCCGTCATGGCTGCTCTTGCAGCCACAGCGGTTGCGCAATGCCGATCACATCGGCAGCGCGCACCGGCCCGAAGTAGCGGCTGTCGAACGACGCCGGATTTGTCGCGCTGAGAAGGAAAACCTCGTCAGCCTGCAGGCGGCGGCACTGCGGCCAGCCGTGCAGCGGGCGGCCCATGCGGTCTACGCTCAATGCGGTGGCCACGGTGTGCCCGTCGATGCGCAAAACCTGGCCGGTGATGCACACCCGTTGTGGTGGTACGGCGCCCACGCGCTTGAGCAGCGGCACGTGCGGCGGCAGGTAGCCACGCTGCGCGGCCAGTGCAGCGGCTTCGGCTGGCAGGTGGACGAGCACGATGCTGTTGACTTGCAGCGAGCTGGGCTGCCGCAGAAGCGGCTCGACGCGGTACCAGCCCACCGGAACGCTGTTCGATGGGTTGTAGACCAGGCGCGGTAGGGGTTTGGTGAACGAGGCCCAGGCGAGTGCAGCCAAGCCGATGGCAGCGGAACAGGCGATTGCGGTTCTGGATGCCTGTGAGCCGGTCATGACAGGGCTCTCGTGGTCCGCAACGAAGCGTGACGCTCGGCGGTGTAGGCGGGCAATTGCAGCGGAGCGGCCGATGGTCCAGTAGTCCAGGCAGCCAGGCGATTGCCCAGCATGCCCCAGTAGGCGGGCGTGACGGTGCTGGCGTCGATGCCTTGGGCCTCGATGGCGTCGATTTGCTGCAGCACGGTGCGCACCTTCAGTTCGCCTTCGGCGTGCAGCAACAGGCGTGCTCCCGGGCGCACGCCGGGCAGGCGCTGCAGGGTGTCCAGCGGAGCGCCGGCCTGCAGCACCATCAACTGCCAGAGCGTCGTGCCGTGGTCATTGGCCTGCCAGCGCACGCGGCAGAACATGGCCAATGTTTTGAAGACGGCGCAGCGCCGCCAGTGGTCGAGCTGTACGGTGTGCTCCGGCTGTCCAAAGCGCAGGTAGAGGTTGAACCGCTGGTGGACATAGGCCAGCGAGACGCGGGTCAGCGGCAGGGTGCCGGCCGGATTGCGCTGCAGCGCAAGAGGCTGCGGCAGCGGCGGACGTGCAGCGCTCGGCGCAAAGGTGCCATCGGGCGTGGTGTGCATGTTCATGGGGATGTCTCCGAACGGGATTGGGGGAATTCGCGCTCCAGCAAGGCTCGCAGCAACTCGGCCACGGTGGTGCCTTGGGTGAACGCCGAGACCTTGATGCGCGCGCGCATGGTGGGCGTGACGTCCAGCGTCAGACGGGCGGTGAACAGATCGCCTTTCTGCAGGCTTTCGCCATCGCCCTGGCGCACCCAGGCCTCAGCTTGTGGGTTGGCCGGCGAACGCGATCCAATGGCGATGCGCTTGCCACGCTGTGCGCGTGCTTCCGTCATGACGGCCACCGCAGCAGTTCATCGACCAGTGCAGCCACCTCGCGCGCAGCGGCGCTTTCAGGCGCGGTTTCGCAAGCCAGACGGCCAGCGGCCACGCTGTCGGCAAACACGATGCGCTGGTGCACTTCCGAGCGCAGTGCTGGTAACGGCTGTTCTGCCAGCGCCTGGCGCGCTTCGCGACCGATGACGGTGGTGCTGACGCGCCTGTTGATGGCGAAGGCCGCGCGCAGCATCGGGCGGAACACCTGGGCTTCGCGGATCAACGCCACCATTTCGGCGCTGGCCCACAGGTCGTAGGGGCTGGGTTGCACCGGGATGACCACGCGGTCGGCCGCCAGCAACGCGGAGCGCGCCAGCGCCGCGATGCGCGGCGGGCCGTCGATGACAACGTGATCGACCCGGCGGGCGAGTTCCGGCGCCTCCTGGTGCAGGGTTTCGCGGGACAGGCCGACGGCGCTGAAGAGCCGGGGCAGGCCCTGCTGGCTGCGGCGCTGGGTCCAGTCCAGTGCCGAGCCCTGCGGATCGGCATCGAGCAGAACCACCTGCTGGCCGCGCAGCGCGAGCTCGCCCGCGATGTGGGTGGCCAGCGTGGTCTTTCCCACGCCACCTTTCTGATTGAGCAAGGCCAGGATCATGGCGTCACTCCTTCTGTCCGAAGAGTGGCGACAACTGCGTGCTGGCCCGCACTTGTCCACCGAAACGGCGCGCTCCCACTACCAGTTAGATGATTCTGGTTAGAGCAGTTACGGATGGTGCAAAGCCGCGTCACCATTGAGTTGGCGGCCGATCGGCACGCCTGATGGCACGATAGACACACGCCTGATGGCACGTGGCTGCACACGCCCGATGGCACGAGCCCGTTCACAGGCCGTGAACCGCTTATCCCCGTGCCGCGGGCGGCACCGGCCGGAAGGTCAGCACCTCGGCGCCCGTGCCCGGCAGGCGGACGATGCCCAGGCGGTAGCCTGGCATGGACTGCCGTGCCACCAGGGCGCGCAGGTCGCAGGCGAAGTCGTGCGGCTTCGCCGTGCTGCCCGATTTGCGGTGCAGGTGTTTGAAGTCGAACTGCCAGCCGCCACGCTGATGCCCGCCGTGTTTGCGAACCAGGCGGTAGAGCCAGCGCTCGATGCCGCCGGTGAGGTCGAAGTAAGCCGGATCGATGGTGAGCACCAGGGCCGCGTCCAGCACGCCCGCGTAGAACCAGTCCGGCAGGATCAGCTCGATGCCTAGCGGTGTCCCGCGGGCGTCGGCCAGTTCCTTCCATTCGTTGATCCACGAAAACCGGTGCAGGCGCCGCCCGGTGGTCTCGCGGATGGACGTGGCCACCGTGGTGGACTGCAGCCGGTCGAGTGCCGCTTTGAGACGCTGGTAGTCGCGCAGCGAGACCCCGCGCCCGATGAAGCGCAGGATTTCGTAGGGCCGGGCGCGCATCAGCCGTGAGGTGGTGATGCCGGCGTCGCGCGCTTCCACGATCTGGCTGGCGGCCCAGATGAGGATGTCGGCGTCCCAGATGGTTGCGATGCCGTGTTCCTGCGTGCCTTCCACGCGGATGGCGACGTTGCCGCTGCGAAAGTCGATGGGCTTGGTGCGACGTGACTTGGCCAGCGAGAAGAAGGGGTAGGCCATCAGGTCCTGGCTGTCGCGCGGCGCCATGTCGCCCGGCAGCGCGCGGAACAGGTCGAGCTGTTCGGCCTGTCGCTGTGGCGTGGGCAAGGACATAGGCAACAGGCGGCTGAGCGGGCGCGCAGCGCCCCTCAGCGCGCACGGCTGTCGGCCGAGTGGTACTCGGCGTACTCGGGGTCGGACGTGGCCTCGAAGCTGCGCTGGTCGGCCCAGGTGTCCAGGTCGGTGACGGCGTACATGACACGCCGCCCGAACTTCCGAAAGCGCGGGCCGCCGCCGATGACGCGTTGTTTTTCCAGGGTGCGGGGGGACAGGCGCAGGTAGTCGGCAGCCTCGTCGTTGGTGAGGTAGCGCGGCGGCTGCGGCTTCGCAGCCGTCTGTGCGGTGCCTTGCGGCGGGTGAGCGGGTGCGGCAGCAGGCCGCAGGGGAGCGGGTCGCATGAGAGGCGCCTCCATCGGTCAGGAAGGGCCGGCTGCGGGGTTGCAGCCGAGTGGAAGCAGTCTCAGGAAATGCGGGCGTTCTGCTCAGGGACGATCTGGAGTGGTGCGGTTTCGTCCCTGCTGGTTTGCTGGCAGCGGACCGAGTCCGGCCAGCTCGCGGTAGCCTCCGTTCACCAGTGCACGGCCACGCTGCACCAGGCGGCGCACGCGGGCGCGCAAGGCGCTGTCAGCGTGCCAGTCGGCCGTGACCTCCGTAGCGCCGAACAGGCCCTCGGCGATCTCGCGCAGCGAGGCGCCTGCCTGTGCCGCGTCCAGGACCTGCAGGGTGTGCAAGGCCTGCATGGCACCGAGGCTGGGCCGTGGACGCGCTACGGCCAAGGGCTCACAGCGGCTGGCGGTGGTCAGTTGATCCAGTTCTGCCGCCATGTCGTGGTAGCGCGCGCGGGGCTCTCGGCAGGCGCGCATGGCATATGCATGCGGCATGCCGTCGTGCAGTTCGGGCGCCAGCACCAGGCGTGCGCAGCAACCCGGCCAGTGCGCGACAAGCACGAGGCCTTGGCTATCGTGCTGCAAGGTCTTGCGGCCGGGCAGGCGCCAGAACTCGAAGGGGGAGTCATCGGGCTCAGCGTCGTCGTCGTGCACCACGCGGATGGCGTGAGACCATGTGTTGAGCCAGTGAGGCAGCGCTTCACGCGCGTCCAGCGTCGGGTCTTCCAGCGTGCGCAGGCCCCAGGGCCGCGCTGCGCTGGCGTCAGTTGCCTGCAATTGCCAGGCCAGGCGGTAGTCGGGATGGCGTCGCAGGTACTCCCAGGCCAGTGCCGGCCCGTCGAGGTGCAGCGCATAGAGGTAAGCAGCGCTGGCGTGCCAAGGCGGCGGTTGGGCGGCTTGTGGCTGGCCGCCGGCAAGATCTGCCATGGTGCGAACTCCCTGTACTTGTGCGGGGGCGTCGCATCGGTCGGCACCGGCTACCAGGTCATCGGTCAACCATCCGGTTGGGGACAGGGCGGTGACATCGCATCCGAAGGTTGCCGGGCTCGCGGTGAACACAGCCGAGGCGACCGCAACGTGGCCTCAATGCCATCGTGGCAAATCTGACCATGGCGTAGTGCAGCGTGTTCGTCATGACCGTTTGGGTCTGAATGGTGATGGCAAAAGCTTGCTGGCGGTATTCAGACCGTCCGGGTCTGATGTGTGGCTGTGCAAGCGCTCAGTCGGTGACCGAGCCGTTGTCCTGTGCCAGCCGCAGGTACTCCGACATCGGTCGCATGGCGTGAAAGTGCAGGTCGCGCCGCACCGGTAGCTGGTCGGGACCGACGATGGCTGCGAGGTCCGACAGCCTGATGGTGCCCAGCTCGGGCATGCCAATGCCCACGTCGCACAGACCCCAGGCGGTGTCGCCGTCGGCAGGATTCAGGGCGGCGAGCAGCCAGGTCGCGTGCGCGTCCGGCGTGAACAGGCGCACCACCGGCCACAGGTTGGTCTGGGCGTCAGTGGCGAGTGCGCGCCCGTTGGACAGCAACTGTACGCGCTGCTCGTCGGTAATGAGAGGTTCAACCGGCATGGTCAGAGTGCGTAGCGCTGGTTGGAAGCACGCGTTGCATCAGAAGCACCGAATCACAAAGCCGCCTTCGTGCTTCCCCGCAAAGGCGCAGAGTCGCTTTGCAGAAAAACACGCTTGCACGAAGGCTGAAAGTCGGCATGGCGTGAATGCCCGGATGAGCCAATGTGGCTTTGAGTTTTTACGTGGGTACACGATTGTTACGTAAAAGCACGGAAACGCCCATGAGTGGATTCACCAAATCGGCAGGGCAAATCGCTCATGAGTTAAAGATAACGTGGTTTTAATTGTCTCTCGACAGGACGCTTCTGTCCATGCAGAAGCGTCCCATTCAGGCCGGCCGTCCGGCTGGCGCCACCACCTTCGATGCCGAACTGGCGCAAGCCTTCGGCGCGGCGGTGCGCGCGCTGCGCTCGGGGCAGGGCATGGCCCAGGAGGCGCTGGCGCACCGCGCGGGCATCGAGCGATCGCACATGGGCAAGATCGAGCGCGGCGAGCACATTCCCTCGCTGCCGCTGATCTTCAAGATCGCGGCAGCGCTGGAGTGCGGCGCGACCGATCTGATGGCCGCGACCGAAGCCCAACTGGGTTCGACTGCGGCCTGAGACTGCAGGTTTGGCCTGCAGCATCGATCCCGCCGGGTGGCGGGATCGATGTGACCGTCAGGCCGTGGGCTTGCTGCGCGACCAGATCAGGTTGTGTGAGCCGTCCTCTTCCTCGATCAGGCGGGCGTAGATGGTCGCCGGGAACGAGGGGTCGTCCAGCGTCACCGAGAGGTAAGGGCGTTCGGACTGGCTGACCTTCTTCCAGGCGGCGCCGATGTCGTAGCCGGTGCCGGCCTGGATGCGGTAGTCGGGGGCGTTCTCGCTGCCCTTGTCGTTGCGCACGAACTTGACCTTGACGTTGAGCGTGAGGGTGCGAACGGTG
>JAEUOT010000025.1 GCA_016790705.1 Hydrogenophaga sp. | reverse complement strand
ACCAGCCGCGTGAGCACCGGCGCATCTGGCTGGAAATGGCGCAGAAGAACGCCGAGATCGCGCTGGCGCGGCTGCTGGCCGAAGAAGGCTCGCAGCAGGCGCGCACCCGCGCATTGGCCGAAGCGCTGGGCCTGCCCGACGACGACCTCGACGAGCTGCGCATCGAGTGTTTCGACATCTCGCACACCGCGGGCGAATCGACCCAGGCGTCTTGTGTGGTGTTCGAAGCGCACAAGATGCAGAACAGCCAGTACCGCCGCTACAACATCGAGGGCATCACCGGCGGCGACGATTTCGCCGCCATGCGCCAGGTATTGCTGCGTCGCTACGGCAAGATCGCGCAAGCGCTGCGGGCGGAGCAGGGCGTCGAGGTGGCGCCTGTCGCCGAACTGCCGGACACGGAGGTGGCCGAGCCCGTGGCCGCCGATGCCTCGGGCACGTCGCAGGAAGCACCCAAGGGCCCGCGCATGCCGGATCTGGTGCTGGTCGACGGCGGCAAGGGGCAGGTCAGCATGGCGCGCGAGGTGTTCCAGCAGCTCGGCCTGGACCTGTCGCTGATCGTCGGTGTCGAAAAGGGCGAGGGTCGCAAGGTCGGGCTGGAAGAGCTGGTGTTTGCCGACGGACGCGAGAAGGTCTACCTCGGTCACGACTCGGCGGCGCTGATGCTGGTCGCCCAGATCCGTGATGAGGCCCACCGCTTCGCGATCACCGGCATGCGGGCCCAGCGCGCGAAGGTGCGCACTGGCGGCAGCAAGCTCGAAGACATTCCCGGTGTCGGACCCAAGAAGCGCGCGCGGCTGTTGCAGCGGTTTGGCGGCGTGCGCGGGGTCGCTGCCGCGAGTGTGGAAGACCTGAGCACGGTGGAGGGCATCTCGGCCGAACTGGCCGACGCGATCTACCGCGCGCTGCACTGAGCGGCGGCGACTACTTGCTGGTGAGCAGGAAGCTGCCGTCCCAGTCGGGCGGCGGCGGCCGGTCGAGGTATTCGCGGCAACGCCCCAGCAGCACCCGCGAAGGCGGGTCCTGCGAGAGTGTTTCGAGCTTCGCGATGGCGGCGCCGAACGCGCGCTGCTGGTACAGCGTGAAAGCGGCCTCGTACTCGGCGATCGCGGCCAACATGCCTGAGGGCACGTCGCCCTCCCGCCCGACCAGTTCGTAAACCTTGATGGGGACGGTTTTGCCCAAGGGAATGAGTTGGTCCACGCGCCGCGTGACGAAGCGGCCCGGCGGCAACTGGTCCCGCGTGTGCTGGGACAGCAGCACGGACGTTCCGTAGAGCTTGTTGGCGCCTTCGAGCCGGCTGGTGAGGTTCACCTGATCGCCGATCGCGGTGTAGCTCAGCCGGTTGTCGGAGCCGATGTTGCCGACGATGGCGGTTCCGGTGTTGATGCCGATGCGCGTGCGAAAGCGCAGATCCAGTCCGCGCGCCAGCCAGCGCTGGTTCAGTGTCTCGATTGCGGCCTGGGCCGCCAGCGCGGACTCGCACGCGCGCTGCGCATGGTCGGGCACCGGCTCCGGGGCATTCCAGAACGCCACCACCGCATCGCCCACGTACTGATCCACCGTGGCGCCCGTCAGCGCCAGGCTGTCGGTGACCACGGTCAGGTACTCGCCCAGGTGCTGCACCAGCTCATCCGGCGCCATGCGCTCGCTCAGCGACGTGAAGCCTTCGATGTCGGACATGAAGACCGTCAGCACCTGCTGGGTGCCGCCCGTCTCGGCGTCGACGCCACGCGCGATCAGTCGCCGCACCAGTTCCGCCGGGACATATTTCTGGAACGAGCGCAGGCCGGAGCGCATGCTCTCGAGCTGTTCCACCATGCGGTTGATCTCGATGACTCGGGAACGGATCGGCGGCGTGCTCTCCAGGTTGAACTCGCGAACCTTGCGCATGTCGCTCTCCAGCCGCGACAGCGGTCGCCGGATGCGCTGGGCGATCAGGTAGGCCAGGGGCATCATCAGCGCCGAAAGCACTCCGCAGGCACCCCAGAGCACCCACTGATAGCGCCGCTCCTTTTCCAGCACCCGGTGGGCCGAGATGTCCAGACCCAGAACCGCCTCCACCCGCCCGTCGGGCAGGTATAGCGGGGCGTAGGCCGACATCCAAGTGCCCCATGCGTCGGTGTAGAAGCGCTCGGTGACAAGGGCGCGCGGACCGTTGCGCGGCGCATCGAAGGCCGCCCGCAGTTCCGGACTCACGTCCTGGTAGACGTCGCCCAGCGCACTGAACTCGGCCTTGTTCTCTTCGGCATCGACCACAAACCGGATCTGTCCGTCGTCGCCTCGGCGGGTGGTGTAGACGAACCGGATATTGGTGCCGCGGTCGCGGATGGTCCGCAGACGGCTCTGGATCACCCGATAGGCATCGGTGTCCTGGTCGGCGGCCGCCTGCAGACGGTGATGCATGGCCGGATCGATGTCGCTGACGGCGACCGCTGCGAGGTCGGCCAGGCGCAACCGGAACTCGTCACGAACGAAGTCGCCGACCAGCGAGGTCGTGGCCAGCGCCACCACCACACTGACCAGCAGCGTGATGCCGGTGAACGCCGCAACCAGCGTGAACCGCAGGGTGAAGCGGCCCAGGGGCTTCGCGGGCGTGGGGTCAGGTCGTGACATGCGCAGCCAGTGTACAAAACCGCCCCCATAATCACGCCATGTTCTTCAACCTTCCCACTCTGCTGACCTGGGCGCGCATCGTCGCCATCCCACTGATCATCGGGGTGTTCTACCTGGAAGGTCTGAGCCTGTCGCAGCAGAACCTGATCGCGACCGTGATGTTCGTGGTGTTCGCGGCGACCGATTGGGCCGACGGCTTTCTCGCCCGCAAACTCAACCAGACCTCGTCGTTTGGCGCCTTTCTCGATCCCGTGGCCGACAAGTTCCTGGTCTGCGCCAGTCTGCTCGTGCTGGTCCACCTCAAGCGCGCCGACGTGTTCGTGGCGCTGATCATCGTGGGGCGGGAAATTGCGATCTCGTCGCTGCGGGAATGGATGGCCATCATCGGTGCGACCAAGAGCGTGGCGGTGCATATGCTGGGCAAACTCAAGACGACCGTGCAGATGGTCGCGATTCCGTTTCTGCTGTTCGACGGCCGGCTGTTCGGCCTGATCGACACCCATCTCTGGGGAACCTGGCTGATCTGGATCGCAGCGGTGCTGACCGTCTGGTCCATGGTGTATTACCTCCAGAAGGCGCTGCCCGAGATCCGCGCCCGCGCCCGCTGATGGTGGTCGACGCGCAAGAAGGCGCCTGGGTGCGCGCCATGCCCTGGGTGTTCGTGCTGATCTGGAGCACCGGCTTCATCGTGGCGCGATACGGCATGCCATACGCGCCGCCGATGTCCTTCCTGGCGGTGCGTTACGCGCTGTCCATCCTGTGTTTCCTGCCCTGGATCGTGCTGGCCGGGGTGAAGTGGCCGGCGGATCGGCGCCAGGCACTGCATCTGGCCGTCACCGGTGTGCTGATGCACGCGGGTTATCTGGGCGGGGTCTGGGCGGCGGTCAAGGCGGGCATGGGATCGGGCCTCTCGTCCCTGATCGTCGGCATCCAGCCGGTGCTGACGGCGATCTGGCTGACCAGTGTCGGTGGACACCATGTCTCGCGGCGTCAGTGGGTGGGGCTGCTGCTGGGATTTGCCGGTCTGGTGCTGGTGGTTTCGCGCAAGTTCGGGGCTGGTGGACCGGGCGACTCGGCCAACTGGCACAACCTGTCGTTCGCCGTGATGGCGCTGATCGCCATCACGGCCGGCACCCTGTATCAGAAGCGCTTCGTCAAACCCTGCGACGTTCGCACCGCCAACACGGTGCAGCTGGCTGCGGCCCTGGTGGTGACGCTGCCCCTGGCGCTGCTGGAAGCCGAGCCGATGCAGTGGAACCTGTCCTTGGCCGGGGCGATGGCCTGGTCGGTGCTGGGGCTGACGCTGGGTGGAAGTTCATTGCTGTACATGCTGATCCAGCGCGGCGCGGCCGCGTCGGTGACCAGTCTGATGTATCTCGTGCCGCCGTGCACGGCGATGATTGCCTGGCTGTTGTTCGCCGAACCCATCACCGCCGTGACCCTCGCCGGTACCGCGCTCACCGCCTTTGGCGTGAGCCTGGTCGTGCGGCCGGCGCGCTGACCCGGCAGCCTGCGGCCGGCTGGACCCGTTATCTCAGGAGCTTTGCCAGACATGAACACTCGTCACCGCATTGCGGTCATCGCCGGCGACGGCATTGGTACCGAAGTCATGCCCGAAGGCCTGCGTGTCCTTGAGGCGGCAGCCACGAAATTCGACATTGACCTGCAGTTCGACCACTTCGATTTTTCGAGCTGCGACTATTACGAGCGCCACGGCAAGATGTTGCCGGACAACTGGAAGGACCAGATCGGCGGACACGACGCCATCTACTTCGGCGCCGTGGGCTGGCCGGACAAGGTGCCGGATCACATTTCACTCTGGGGCTCGCTGCTGATGTTTCGTCGCGAGTTCGACCAGTACGTCAACGTGCGTCCCGCGCGCCTGATGCCTGGTGTCACGGCGCCGGTGGTGCGTCGCGATGGCAGCCCGCGCCAGCCCGGCGAGATCGACATGGTGATCGTGCGTGAGAACACCGAGGGCGAGTACAGCAGCATCGGCGGTCGCATGTACGGTGGCACGGAGCGTGAAATCGTGGTGCAGGAGACCGTGATGTCACGCCACGGCGTCGACAGGGTGTTGCGACATGCCTTCGAGTTGGCCCGCGCCCGCCCGAAGAAGCACCTGACCAGCGCCACCAAGAGCAACGGTATCGCCATCACCATGCCCTATTGGGATGAGCGCGTCGAGGCGATGGCACGCGAGTACCCGGACGTGAGGGTCGACAAGTTCCACATCGACATCCTCACCGCGCACTTCGTGCAGCGGCCCGACTTCTTTGACGTTGTGGTGGGCAGTAACCTGTTCGGTGACATCCTGTCCGATCTGGGACCCGCCTGCACCGGCACCATCGGCATCGCACCCAGCGCCAACCTCAATCCGACGCGGCAACACCCCTCGCTGTTCGAGCCTGTGCATGGTTCGGCCCCCGACATCGCCGGACAGGGCATCGCCAATCCCATCGGCCAGATCTGGTGCGGCGCCATGATGCTGGACTTCCTCGGGCACCGGCAAGCGCATGACGCGATCATGCGCGCAGTGGAGTCCTGTCTCGCGCCGGGCAGTGACGCGCCCCGGACGAGGGACCTCGGCGGCAACGCCGGCACCTCGGATCTGGGCAAGGCGATCGCCGGCGCGGTGTCCGCCGCATGAGCCCGCATCCGGTGTGATCCGGACGCTGGTCAGAGCCCCGGAACACGCATGGAAACCGCATAGAATCTCAGGGTTCTGGCGTTCGTTGGGCATTTCGGCTGCGGCTGTATTGACAGTGAAGCAGCCCCATGGGTCTAATGAAGAGGCGCATGTGCGGCGGCCATCCCGCACCAATGCGACACGTGACCCAACCAGAATCTGAAGGCGTCGGTGACCGACGAGTGTCGTCATCTGAGCGTCCGATACAACGAACTTTTCTTACCTATAGAGGGGCTTTTTGTGAACAAAACAGAACTCGTCGAGCACATCGCCAAGCACGCCGACATTTCCAAGGCTGCTGCCACCCGCGCGCTGGACTCCACCATCGCTGCCATCCGCACCACGCTCAAGAAGGGCGGTACGGTGTCGCTCGTGGGCTTCGGCTCGTTCGGCGTGACCAAGCGTCCTGCCCGCAAGGGTCGCAATCCCCGCACCGGCGCTGAGATTAAAATCAAGGCTGCCAAGGTGCCGAAGTTCCGTCCGGGCAAGGCGCTCAAGGACGCACTGAACTGAAGCGGACCCCAAGGGTTTCGGTGGGGTGCTTAGCTCAGTCGGTAGAGCGGCGCCCTTACAAGGCGTAGGTCGGCGGTTCGACCCCGTCAGCACCCACCACCATGAAGAAGGCGAACTCGGGTTCGCCTTTTTTGTTGTCGACACTGCGGTGTCGGCGTTTGTTTGATTTGCAGGATTCCAGGCATGTTCGATTCCATCCGCAATCACAAGAAGTACCTCATGGGCTTCCTGCTGATCCTGATCATCCCGTCCTTCGTGCTGTTCGGTATCCAGGGCTTCACGCGGTACACCCAGCACGGCGAGACGGTTGCCTCGGTGGACGGGCATGACATCTCCAAGGCGGACTGGGACCAGGAGCACCGCGTCGAGGCCCAACGCCTGCGTCAGAAGGCGCCGAACATCGACCCCAAGCTGCTGGACAGCGACCTGGCACGTTACGCGACGCTGGAGCGCATGGTGCGTGATCGTGTGTTGTCCGCTGCCGTGCAGAAGGACAACCTCTACACCAGCGACCAGCGACTGGCGCGCGCACTGCAGCAGGATCCCACAATCGCCGCACTGCGCAAGCCCGACGGTTCGCTGGACGTTGAACGCTACACACAACTGGCGGCCCGTCAGGGACTCACCCCCGAAGGGTTCGAAGCCCGCGTGCGCACGGACCTGTCATTGCAGCAGGTGCTGGGGGCCGTGCAGTCCAGCGGGTTCGCACCCAGCGCCGTGGCGCAGGTCTCGCTCAACGCCTATTTCGAGCGTCGCGAGGTGCGGGTTCTTTCATTGGCGGCCAAGGACTTCGCTGCCAAGGTGAGCCCGACCGCGGCGGAGATCGAGCAGTTTTACAAGGACAACCAGAACCTTTTCCAGGCGCCTGAGCAGATCGACGCCGAGTACGTGGTGCTGGACACCAACGAACTGGCCAAAGGCATCTCCCTGCCGGAAGATGACCTCAAGGCTTACTACAAGGAAAACGTCTCGCGCTTCTCCGGTGACGAAGAGCGTCGCGCCAGCCATATCCTGCTCAATGCGCCCACCACGATGCCGGCGGCCGAGCGCGAAAAGGTCAAGACCAAGGCCCAGGCTTTGCTCGAGCAGGTGCGCAAGGCGCCCGACACGTTCGCTGCCGTGGCCAAAGCCAACTCGCAGGACACCGGATCGGCCTCGAAGGGTGGCGATCTGGAGTTCTTCGGTCGTGGCGCGATGGTCAAGCCGTTCGAGGACGTCGTGTTCGGCATGAAGAAGGGAGAAATCTCCAACCTTGTCGAAACCGAATTCGGCTACCACATCGTCCAGCTCACCGACATCAAGGCGCCCAAGCAGAAGAGCTTCGAGGAGATGCGCCCTCAGATCGAGGCCGATCTGAAAAAGCAGCAGGCCCAGAAACGCTTTGCCGAAAGCGCCGACGCCTTTGGCAACATGGTCTACGAGCAGGGTGAGAGCCTGAAGCCGGCGGCTGACCATTTCAAGCTCGACATCAAGACGGTCAAAGGGCTGACGCGTCAACCGGTGCCGGGTGCGGGTGTGCTTTCCAATGAGCGGCTGCTCGGGGCGCTGTTTGCGCCAGAGTCGGTGAAGAGCAAGAAGAACACCGAAGCCATTGAAACCGGATCGGGCCAGATGACTGCGGCACGCGTGGTGAACTACCTGCCGGCGCGCACGCTGCCGTTGGCCGAGGTGAGCGAGGCTGTGCGCAGCCGCCTGGTAGCGCAGCGTTCGGCGCAAATGGCCAAGGAGGAAGGGGCCAGGAAGCTGGCCGCGTTCAAGTCTGGCGGGGACGGCGGGGCAATGCCTGCCTCCGTGGTGGTCTCGCGCGACAACCTGCAGAACCTGGCGCCGCAGGTCGTGAAGGCGGCGCTGAGCGCCGACCCCAAGCAGGTGCCTGGCTGGGTCGGGGTGGACCTGGGCGATCAGGGTTATGCGGTCGTCAAGCTTGAGAAAGTGCTTCCGCGCGCCAACCCTGCGCCCAAGAACCAGGAAGTGCAGCAATACGCCCAGTGGTGGGACTCTGCCGAGGCGCAGGCCCACTACGAGGCGCTCAAGCAGCGGTTCAAGGTCAAGATCCTGGTGCCTGAGCCAAAGCAGTGACAGTTCCCGCTATAATGGCGGGCTCGCGGTGGCTGTAGCTCAGTTGGTAGAGTCCAGGATTGTGATTCCTGTTGTCGTGGGTTCGAGTCCCATCAGCCACCCCACAAAATCATGAACAAAGCCCGGCTCCTGCCGGGCTTTTTCGTTTCTCCGCCGGGCTCTCTGCCGTCACGGCCATCGCACGGGGCATCGGTCGGGAAATATCTCCTGCACCCGGAAATCTCCTGCATCCGCAATGGTTCCCGAACCCCAGCTATGGTGTCGGGTGTGTCGCCCTCTCTGGTGTCCGATTGACGCGCCGCTCCTGCCTGGAACGGCTTGACATTTCGTCTGCGGCGTCGTCCATTCCAACTTTTCGACCCGAAGGAGTCCCATGTCCCATTCCCTCACACGCCGCACCCTCGCGCTGGCGACGCTCGTCGGCGCCCTGGTCTCCTCCGCCGTTTTTGCCCAGGGCACACCGGTTCGCGTGGGCTCCAAGATCGACACCGAAGGCGCCCTGCTGGGCAACATCATCGTCCAGGTGCTCGAAGCCAACGGCATCAAGACCGAAAGCAAGGTCCGCCTGGGCACCACCAAGATCGTGCGCAGCGCACTGCTGGCCGGCGAGATCGACATTTACCCCGAATACACGGGCAACGGCGCCTTCTTTTTCTCCGACGACAAGAACCCGGCCTGGAAGAGTGCCAAGGGCGGTTTCGACCTGGTCGCCCAGCTCGACGCCAGCCAGAACAAGGTCGCCTGGCTGACGCCTTCACCGGCCAACAACACCTGGGCAATCGCGGTGCGCAAGGATGTGGCCCAGGCCAACAAGCTCAAGAGCCTGGACGACCTGGGGCGCTGGGTTTCGGCCGGCGGCAAGTTCAAGCTGGCCGCGTCGGCCGAGTTCATCGAACGCTCCGACGCGCTGCCGGCCTTCCAGGCGGCCTACGGCTTCAAGCTCGGCCAGGACCAGTTGCTGGCACTGGCCGGTGGCGACACGGCCGCCACCATCAAGGCGGCCGCCGAGGGCACCTCCGGGGTCAATGGCGCCATGGCCTATGGCACCGACGGGCCGGTCGCAGCGCTGGGCCTGGTGATCCTGGACGACCCCAAGGGCATCCAGCCGGTCTACGCGCCCGCGCCCACCATCCGCGCCTCGGTGCTGGCGGCCAACCCGAAGATCAAAGATGTGCTGGCGCCGGTGTTCAAGAGCCTGGACGGCCCGACCCTGCAGACGCTGAATGCGCGCATTGCCCTGGAGGGGGTGGACGCGAAGAAGGTCGCGGCCGACTACCTCAAGTCCAAGGGCTTCCTCAAGAACTGAGGCCAGAACCGGTTTGGATTTCCTGCCGATCTCCGTCAGGCCTTCCGCGCGACTGGTCCTGCTGCTGGCCGCGGCGACCGCTCTGGCGGCGCTACCGCTCGTCAGCACCGCGCCCAACCGGCTGCTCAGCGGCCAGGGTGTGTCGCTGGCGCAGGTGCTGCGGGCGTCGGCCCCGGGGTGGTCGCTGCTGACCTTCGGCCTGGCCTTGATGGCCGGTGTCTTGCTGGCGCTGCTTGCGCGGTGGCCGGACCGGCGCTCCGTGCAGTCGCTGCTGCTAGTGGTGCTTGGCGCCGGGTTTCTGGTGCTGTTGGCGCTGGCCGGACAGCACGCGACGGCGTCGGACCTGCAAAGCGGCGGATTGGGGCGGACCACGCTGACCAGCGGCTTCTGGCTGGGCACCCTGCTGCTGTGGATGTCGGCCAATGAGGCGCTGCGCCGCCTGCGCGCATCACCAGCGGTCGTTGGCCTGTTCTGGAGCTTGCTGCTGCTGGCGGTGTGCGGGCTGCTGGGATCGGGTGCGCTGGACGCCCTGTCCACGGTCAAGGAGTACGGCAACCGCGCGGAGGATTTCTGGAGCGCACTGCGCCAGCACCTGCACATCATCCTGCTGACCACGGCACTGACGCTGAGCGTTGGTCTGCCGCTGGGCGTGGCGCTGCACCGCCGCCCGCGCTGGGCGTCCCGCGTGTTCCCGCTGTTGAACCTGGTGCAGACGGTGCCGTCGATCGCGCTGTTCGGCCTGCTGATGGCCTTGTTGTCGACGCTGGGTCGGCACGTTCCGCTGCTCCCGGCGCTGGGCATCCAGGGCGTGGGCCTGGCGCCGGCCGTGCTGGCGCTGACCTTCTATTCACTGTTGCCCCTGGTGCGCAGCACCTACGAGGGTCTGGCCCACTTGCCGCGCGCCTACGCCGAAGCCGGCACCGCCATGGGCCTGTCGCGCCGCCAGTTGCTGTGGCAGGTGGAGCTGCCTCTGGCGCTGCCGGTGCTGCTCTCAGGGCTGAAGGTGATGCTGGTGCAGACCATCGGCCTGACCGCCGTGGCGGCCCTCATCGGGGCGGGCGGGTTGGGCTCGCTGATGTTCGAAGGGCTGTTCAGCAGCGCGCTGGACCTGGTCGTGCTGGCGGTCATCCCCATCGTCGCCCTGGCCTGGCTGGCCGAGGCCCTGTTCATCGTGCTGCACACCGGCGCCCGCCGCTGGGCCCGGGGCTGACCCATGATCGAGTTGCAACACGTTTCCAAGACCTACGGTGATCGCCATGCGGTGGCCGACCTGTCGCTGCGCATTGGGCCGGGTGAGCTGGTGGTGCTGATCGGCCCCTCGGGGTCGGGAAAGTCCACCACGTTGCGCCTGATCAACCGGCTGGTCGAGTTCGACACCGGCAGCGTGCGCTTCGCGGGGCAGGACATCCGCGCGTTTGCGCCCGAGGTGCTGCGCCGGCGCATGGGGTATGCCATCCAGTCGGTCGGCCTGTTTCCGCACTGGACGGTGGCGAAGAACATCGGGACCGTGCCCCGCCTGCTGGGCTGGCCGGCGGCGCGCATTGCGGCCCGGGTGCAGGCGTTGCTGGAGCTGCTGCAGCTCGACCCGGGGCAGTTCGCGCGGCGCTATCCGCACGAACTCTCCGGTGGGCAGCAGCAGCGCGTGGGCGTGGCGCGAGCGCTGGCGGCGGACCCCGAGGTGCTGCTGATGGACGAGCCCTTTGGCGCGCTCGATCCGGTGACCCGCGTGGCCCTGCAGCAGGCACTCAAGCGCATCCACGCGCTCTCGGGCAAAACCATCGTGCTGGTGACCCACGACATCGACGAGGCGCTGTACCTGGGCAGCCGCATCGTGCTGCTGCGGGACGGCCGGCTGGTGCAGGACGGCAGCCCGCTGGCGCTGCTCACGCGCCCGGCCGACGACTTCGTGACCGACTTCCTGGGACGTTCGGAGTTGGGTCTCAAGCGGCTGGCGCTGGGCACCGTCGCGGACCGCTTGCGCGCTGGGGATCAGGCCGACGGCGAGCCGCTGCGCGGTGACACAAACCTGCGCGAGGCGCTCTCGGCGTTCTTCGTCCAGGGGCGGGAGTGCCTGCCGGTGGTGGATGCCCGGGGGCAGCACCTGGGGGCGCTGCACCTGACCGACCTGCTGGCGGCCCGCCCGGCCGATCCGCCGGCTGCGGCAACGGGCGAGGGCGTATGAGCCGGGCGTCCGGTTCCGGCGGCTGGCGCACCTGGCGGGTGCCGCTCGCGCTGGTGCTGGGTCTGCTGCTGCTGGCCCTGCACCTGGACCGGCTGGAGCCGGTGTTCCACGCTTTGTTTCCGGCGCTGGACCGTGCGATGTACCGGCAGGAGACGTTTGCCGGTCTGTTGCTGGCGCATCTGCGCCTGGTGCTGCTTTCAAGCGGCACGGCGCTGGTCGTGGCGCTGGCCGCGGGCATCTGGGTCACGCGCGAGAGCGGGCGCGAGTACCGCGGCCTGGTCGAGTCGCTGGTCTCGATGGGCCAGACCTTCCCGCCGGTGGCGGTGCTGGCGCTGGCGGTGCCACTGATCGGTTTTGGCGAGCAGCCGGCCTATGTGGCGCTGGCGCTGTATGGCCTGCTGCCGATGCTGCAAGGTGTGATCGCCGGACTGGACGCCACGCCAGAGGCGGCGCTCGACGCCGCGCGGGGGCTGGGGCTGAGCTCGCGCCAGACCTTCTGGTCGGTGGAGCTGCCGCTGGCCGCGCCCATCGTGCTGGCGGGCATCCGCACCTCGGTCACGATCAACATCGGGACCGCGGCGATAGCGGCCACGGTGGGGGCCCAGAACCTGGGCTCGCCGATCATCATCGGCCTGAGCGGTTTCAACACCGCCTACCTGCTGCAAGGCGCGCTGCTGACCGGCTGGCTGGCGATCACCGTGGACGCCGTGTTCGAGCAGCTCGCACGGTGGTCCCAGCGCTGGAAGGCCGGTGCCGCGGTCAGTTCACCATCACCAGCTTGCCCTTGACCGACCGCGAGCCCATGATCGCGTAGGCCTTGGGCAGGTCCTTCATCGGCAGCGTCTGGTCGATCACCGGCTTGATCTGGCCTTTCATGTACATCGTGGCCAGGGTCTGCATCATCTGGGCGTTGGCCTTGGGCTCGCGCTTGGCGAAGTCGCCCCAGAACACGCCCACGATGCTGGCGCCCTTGAGCAGCGACAAATTCAGCGGCAGGCTCGGGATCGGGCCGCTCGCAAAGCCCACCACTAGATAACGGCCGCGCCAGGCGATGGAGCGGAAGGCCGGTTCGGCGAAATCGCCACCCACCGGGTCGTAGATCACGTCCGGGCCCTTGCCGTCGGTCAGGCGCTTGATCTCGTCGCGCAGGGTGGTCTGCGGCGTGTGCACGCTGTAGTTGATGGTCTCGTCGGCGCCCAGCTGCTTGCACAGGGCGCACTTTTCGTCGCCGGAGGCCGCCGCGATCACGCGGGCGCCCGCGGCCTTGGCCAGCTGGATCGCGGCCGTGCCGACACCGCCGGCCGCCCCGAGCACCAGCACGGTCTCTCCTGCCTTGAGCTGGGCGCGGTCCACCAGCGCATGTTGCGAGGTGGCGTAGATCATGATGAAGGCGGCCGCATCGACAGGCGGGAACCCTGGCGGCAGGGGCATGCACAGTGCTGCAGGTGCGAGCGTGTGGGTGCCGAAGCCGCCTGTGCCACTCAGACAGGCCACGCTCTGGCCCACCTGCAGATGGGTCACGCCTTCACCCACGGCGCGCACGACGCCTGCGTACTCCGAACCCGGCACAAACGGCAGGGGCGGTTTCATCTGGTACTTGTTCTGCACGATCAGGAGATCCGGAAAATTCAGGCTGGCGGCCTGGATCTCGATCAGCACCTGGCCCGCCTGGGGTTCGGGCGTGGGCAGTTCCTTCCAGCTCAGGGCGTCCACGCCCACGGGGTTTTCACAAAGCCAGGCTTGCATCGGTCGTCTCCGGTGTTTTCAGGATCCGCGCATGATAGGCAGCACTGCGGCGAATGCACGTCACCCGCGCGGCCGCCTGTCCCGGGTGCGACCTGCGGGGCCGCCGCCTAAAATCCCACCCCATGAAGATTCTCATCTCCAACGACGACGGCTATCAGGCGCCGGGCATCGTGGCCCTGTACGAGGCGCTCAAGGACCTGGCCGAGGTGGAGGTGGTGGCTCCCGAACACAACAACAGCGCCAAATCCAACGCGCTGACCTTGCATTCGCCGCTGTATGTGCATCGGGCCAACAACGGGTTTCGCTATGTCAACGGCACACCCGCAGACTGTGTGCACATCGCGCTGACGGGTCTGCTGGGCTACCGGCCCGACCTGGTGGTGTCCGGCATCAACAACGGCGCCAACATGGGCGACGACACGGTTTACTCCGGCACTGTGGGCGCTGCGATGGAGGGCTACCTGTTCGGCATTCCGGCGATCGCGTTTTCCCAAACCGAAAAGGGCTGGGCACACCTTGACGTCGCGGCGCACAAAGCCGCCGAACTGGTGCGCCATCTGCTGCCGACCCTGCCCAGTGGCGAGGAGGCGGCGCGGCGCACCGCGCCCTGGCTGCTCAATGTCAACATTCCCTGCCGTCCCGCCGCGCAGATCCGCGGCTTCAAGGTCGCCCGCCTGGGACGTCGCCATGCGGCCGAGCAGGTGATCACACAGACCAATCCCCGAGGCGAAACCATGTACTGGATCGGCAGCGCGGGACCCGCCAAGGACGATGCCGAAGGAACCGACTTCCATGCGACGGCGCAGGGCTACGCCAGCATCACGCCGCTGCAGGTGGACCTGACCGACCACGAGCGGCTGGCCTATTGGGCGCCGACCGCGGCGACATTGGGAGGCTTGGCGCCGTGACCCGACGCCCCCCTTCGACGCCTGCACGGGCACCAGCACCTGCCGCGCCCAGGCAGCGGCCCGCGTTTCCTGCCCGCCTCGATACCTCGCCGCCTGTGGCAGCGCGCGCCGCCCAGCCCACACCGGCGCCGGTTCGGGTGACCAGCGGCATCGGCATGGATTCTTCTGCCGTGCGCCAGGCCATGGTGCGCAAGCTGCAGGCCCAGGGCATCGGCCACCCGGGCGTGCTGGCAGCGATGCTCGCGGTCGAGCGACACCGTTTTGTCGACACCGCGCTGGTGCCCCAGGCCTACGAGGACACCAGTCTTCCGATCGGGCTGGGTCAGACGATCTCAAAACCCAGCGTGGTCGCGCGCATGCTGGAGCTGCTGTGCCAGGGTCGCGGCGATCGCCTGGGCCGGGTGCTGGACATCGGCACCGGCTGTGGTTATCAGGCGGCGGTGCTCAGCCACCTGGCGCGCGAGGTCTACAGCATCGAGCGGCTGCGTGCGCTTCACGAGAAGGCGCGTGACAATCTGCGCGCCTTTCGCCTGGCCAACGTGCACCTGCTGTTTGGCGACGGCATGCCGGGTTACCCTCAGGGGGCTCCCTATTCGGGAATCGTCGCCGCAGCCGGCGGGAACCAGGTGCCACAGGCCTGGATCGACCAACTGGCGATCGGTGGGCGGCTGGTGGCGCCGGCCGTCACGTCGGGAGGGCAGCAGCATCTGGTGGTGATCGACCGTACTGCACAAGGCGTTACGAGAACAGAGCTGGAGCCGGTACTGTTCGTGCCCCTAAAATCGGGCGTTTCCTGACGCCGCTCGTGACCGAGTGCGGCGGGGTGCAGTTTTTCATGTCGAAGCGGCGGGTCCTTGTGACCTCGTCTCTCATCAGGTAGGAAACAGTGATGATCAAGCGGGAATTCGAGAGTCGTCTGCAGCCCTCGCCGGCGCCGTGGCGTGGTGTGGCCCTTCTGCTGGTGGCGGGAGGCCTGATGCTGACCGCCGGCTGTTCGACCCGCCGCGTCAGTCAGCCCGCGCCGGTCGAGGACCGCTCCGGCGCCACACCACGTGCCGCAGACGCCGTGAAGGCCACACCGGGCGCCGAGAACGCGGGCAAGCCGGGCTACTACACCGTTCGTCCAGGGGATACGCTGTATCGCATCGCCCTTGAGGCGGGACAGTCACCGCGTGACGTGCAAGCCTGGAACAACCTGGCGAACCCGAATCTGATCGAGGTGGGGCAGGTGTTGCGCGTCTCGCCGCCGCCAGCGAGTACCGCTGGCGTACCGGCCGTTGCCGCCGGCGTGACTGCCGCCCCGGTCGCAACGCCCGGTGTGACTGCGCGTCCGTTGTCGACCCCTGCCGCCGGGGCGCCCGCAAGTGCCGCCACGCCGTCGGCTGCGCCCACGCCCGCGCCCGCCGCCGAGCCCGCTGCCTCCAGTGCTGACGATGTCGCGTTTGTCTGGCCGGCAACCGGGGCGGTGATCGCCCCCTTCGATGAAGGCAAGAACAAGGGCGTGTCGATCTCGGGCAAGCTGGGTGACCCTGTGGTCGCGGCGGCCGACGGGCGGGTGGTGTATGCCGGGGCTGGACTGCGCGGTTACGGCAACCTGATCATCCTGAAGCACAACAACACCTACCTGACCGCTTACGCCCACAACCAGGCGCTGCTGGTGCGTGAGGACCAGACGGTCAAGCAAGGCCAGCGCATCGCCGAGATGGGCAGCAGCGACGCCGACCGTGTCAAGCTGCATTTCGAGGTGCGCCGCAACGGCAAGCCGGTGGACCCGATCAGCTACCTGCCCAAGCGCTGACGGTCCAGATGGCCTGGCCGGTCCTTGTCTTCGACATCGAGTCGATCCCCGACGTCGCCGGCTTGCGACTGCTGCGCGGTGAACCCGCCGAGCGGAGTGACCAGGAGGTCTACGACGCCTGGCTGGCCGAGCGCAAGGAGAAGGGGCAGAACGACTTTGCGCCGCTGCACCTGCAGCGCGTGCTGGTCATCAGTGTGGTGTTCCGAAACGCCGAGGGCTTGCGGGTGCACTCCTTCGTGGACCACGACGGTTTGAGCGAAGGCAAGCTCATCCAGAGCTTCTTCAACAGCATCGAGAAACACCAGCCACAACTGGTGAGCTGGAACGGCGGCGGTTTTGACCTGCCGGTGCTGCACTACCGCGGGCTGCGCCACGGGGTCGAGGCGAGCAAGTACTGGGACCTGGGCGAGGACGACCGCGAGTACAAGTGGAACAACTACATCAGCCGCTACCACATGCGCCATCTCGACCTGATGGACCTGCTGGCGATGTACTCGCCCAAGAACAACGCGCCGCTGGACGCGCTGGCCAAGCTGTGCGGCTTCCCCGGCAAACTCGGCATGGACGGCTCGCAGGTCTGGTCACAGTACCTCGACGGCAAGCTCGAAGACATCCGCCGCTATTGCGAAACCGACGTGATGAACACCTACCTGGTCTACTGCCGGTTCCAGAAGATGCGCGGCGGGCTGACCGAGGCCGAGTACGAGCAGGAAATCGCCTTCGTCAAGGAGACGCTGGGTAACCTGGCGCCGGCTGAGACACACTGGGACGAATACCTCAGGGCCTGGGCCTGAGACAATCGGGGCATGAGTCAAGACCGCCCCGCACAACAAGATTCCCCCGCATCCGTTTCCCCGTCTGCAGGCCTGCCCGAAGGGCATCTGTTCGTCGAATCGCTCGACATCGAGGCCCAGGGCATTGCACACCGGCCGGACGGCAAGGTGGTGTTCATCGACGGAGCCCTTCCGTTTGAGATCGTCAGCGCCAAGGTCCACCGCAAGAAGAACAACTGGGAAGCGGCCACGCTGACCGAGATCCACCGCGAGTCACCACAGCGGGTCAAGCCCGGTTGCCCGCATTTCGGGCTGCACGAAGGGGCCTGCGGCGGCTGCAAGATGCAGCACCTGCACGCCAGTTCGCAGGTGGCGATCAAGCAGCGCGTGCTGGAGGACAACCTCTGGCACCTCTCCAAGGTCAAGGCCGAGACCCTGCTGCGCCCGATCGAAGGACCGGCCTGGGGTTATCGGTACCGCGCGCGCCTGTCGGTGCGTTTCGTGCACAAGAAGGGCGTGGTGCTGATCGGCTTTCACGAGCGCAAGAGCCGCTACGTGGCCGACATGCAGGTTTGTCGCGTCCTGCCGCCGCACGTGAGCAGCCTGTTGATGCCGCTGCGCGAGCTGATCTATGGCATGGATGCGCGCGAGACCTGTCCGCAGATCGAGTTGGCCTGTGGCGACGACGTGACCGCGCTGGTGCTGCGTCACCTGGAGCCGTTGAGCGACGATGACCTGGCGCGCTTGCGGGTGTTTGGCCAGCAGCACGACGTGCAGTGGTGGCTGCAGCCCAAGGGGCCGGACACGGTGCACCTGCTCGATCCGGACGGGGCGATTCTGTGCTACAGCCTGCCCGAATTCGGCGTCACCATGCCCTTCAAGCCCACCGACTTCACCCAGGTCAACCCGCACATCAACCGCGTGCTGGTCGGGCGTGCGCTGCGTCTGCTCGATGCGAAGAAGCACGAGCGGGTGATCGACTGGTTCTGCGGCCTGGGCAACTTCACGCTGCCGATCGCGACCGGGGCCGGCGAGGTGCTGGGCATCGAGGGCAGCGAGGCGTTGGTGGCGCGTTCGCGGGAAAACCTGGACTTCAACCGCCAGGGCCGGTCCTCACCGCTGGCGGCGACGAGTTTCGTGGCGCGCAACCTGTTCGAGATGACGCCCGGCATGCTGGTGGCCGATGGCGTGGCCGACAAGTGGCTGGTCGACCCGCCGCGCGAGGGCGCATTCGCGCTCTCCAAGGCGCTGGCCGACCTGCATCAGCAACCCGAACTGCGCGGTGGCTGGACGCCACCGAAACGCATTGTCTACGTGAGCTGCAACCCGGCCACGCTCGCACGCGATGCCGGCCTGCTGGTGCACCAGGCGGGTTACCGCTGCACGGCGGCCGGGGTGGTGAACATGTTCCCGCACACTGCACACGTCGAGAGCATGGCGGTGTTCGAACAGCCGTCCTCGGACTGAAGCCGGGCGCTGTCGGTACCGGCAGACGCCGGATCAGGACTTGTGGGTGGCGGCCTCGTGGGCCGGCTTGTCGCCCGCCGGTTTGCCGGCGGCCGGTTTCTTCTCGGCCGACTTGTCGGATGCTTTGGCGCCGTGCCCTTTGGTTTCGGCGTCGGCGTGTTCGTCACTGGTGCTTTCTTCGCCTTGTGCCGCCGCGTCTTCGGGCGAGGCAATGGCCGTGTTGGGCATGCCGACGATCTGGTTGTCGCGCATGTACTGGTCCATGTCCTTCCAGCCCGCAAACACCGCCGCCTTGCCGGCCTTGGGGTTGGAGCGGAAGCAGTCCTCGATGCTGCGGACGGCGTGCCTGCAGGCGCTGCCGATGGCTTTGCCTTCGGCTTCCTTGCGCTCGGCGATCTGGGCCGTGCTCTCGATGCCCAGCATGTCGCAGCCCGTCAGCAGGCTGGCGGCGCTCAGGCAGAGGATCAGGGCTAGGTGTCGCATGGCAGGAAGTGGAGCTTTCCTGCCATTTCGGCCGGGTGGGCCGGAACTTGAGCCGAGGCGTCAGTCGCGCTCGCCGCCAAAGATGCCCAGCAGCGACAGCAGGCTCTGGAAGATGTTGAACAGGTCGAGGTAGACCGCCAGCGTGGCGGTGATGTAGTTGGTTTCGCCGCCGTCGACGATGCTCTTGAGGTCGTACAGCAGGTAGGCGCTGAAGATCAGGATGGCCAGCGTCGCGATGGTGGCGAACATGGCCGTGCTGCCGACGAACACGTTGATGATGCCGCCGATCATGATGGCCAGTGCGCCGACGAGCAGCCACTTGCCCATGCCCGAGAGGTCGCGCTTGATGACCGTGGAGAGGCTGGCCATCACGGTGAACACACCCGCGGTTCCCGCGAAGGCCGTCATGATCAGGCTGGCGCCGTTGCTCAGGCCCAGGATGGCGCCGATCAGGCGCGAGAGCATCAGACCCATGAAGAAGGTGAAGCCCAGCAGCACCGGCACACCGGCTGCCGAATTCTTTGTCTTCTCGATGGCGAACATGAAGCCGAATGCGCCACCGAAGAACACGATCAGGCCCAGACCGCCGCGCAGGCTCTGGGTGATCCCGGTGGCCACGCCCAGCCAGGCGCCAAGCACGGTGGGCAACAGCGAGAGGGCGAGCAGCCAGTAGGTGTTGCGCAGCACGCGGTTCTGCTGCTGGAGGTAGCCAGTGTGGGTGTCGTACGGGGCCGGGCGGATGTTGTCGGACATGGAAATCTCCTGTGTGGCCGCGTCCGTGACGCGATGCGGCGCATTGTAGGCGCCAGGGTTCCCGGCTGCAGGAGGCCCCGGCGTTGGTCCCCGGGGTGAGAACAGTTTTGATATGCAGTGATGCAATCGGCGGGGTATCGTCGCGGTTTCAGCGCTCCACCAACGGACCCATCCATGAAAACCAAAGCCTTTCTCGAACTCGCCGACGTCAAGACCATTGCCGCAGCCGCCGAAGCTGAAGCACTGAGCAACCAGTGGGCCGTGACCATCGCCATCGTCGACGACGGCGGTCACCTGCTGTGGTTGCAGCGCCTGGATGGCGCGCCGGCCATGTCCTCCCACATCGCACCGGCCAAGGCCCATACCGCCGCGCTCAGCCGCAAGGAGAGCAAGGTGTACGAGGACGTGATCAACCAGGGCCGCACCTCGTTCCTGAGCGCGCCGACGGTGCAGGGGCTGCTCGAAGGCGGGGTGCCGATCATCAAGGACGGCCAGTGCATCGGGGCCGTCGGTGTCAGCGGCGTGAAGTCCAGCGAAGACGCCCAGGTGGCCAAGGCCGGCATCGCGGCCATCGGCCTGTGAACTGAAAAAAGCCTGGCTAACGGGGCATCCGGCCCCCTGGCTGGCGAAAAACGACGCTCGGGGAATTGTTCAACCCCGGGTCGCCCCACGATGGGTGAATTCAGGTCGGGCCGCTCACTTGGTGAGGATGAGCTTGCCCTGGCGGGTCGTCTGCAGACGGTAGACGGCGCCGTTGTGTTCGATGGCCACCGAACTGCGGCCTTGCAGCACGGTACGGCTGTCCAGGATCGGTGGCGGGACGCTCCGGGGCGTCGGTTCTGCCGGCGTGCCGGCCGGGGGTTCAACCGGCGTGTCGTGGGAGGTCGGTCGCGGCGTCATGGCTGCGCAGGCTCCGTAATGAAGCCGATCTTGCGCACGCCGGCGTGCTGGGCGCTGGCCATGGCCTGTGCCACCCGTTCGTAGCGCACCGCCTTGTCGCCCCGGATGTGCAGCTCGGGCTGCGGCTCCATGGCGGCGATCCGGGCCAGTTGGGTCGACAGCTCGCTGTCGGACACCGGGGCGTCGTTCCAGTAATAGGCGCCGCTGGCGTCCACCGCCAGCCGCACGTTCTGCGGCTTGTCGACCAGCTTCTCGTTGCTGGCGCGTGGCAGGTCGACCTTCACCGCGTGCTTGATCACCGGCACGGTGATGATGAAGATGATCAGCAGCACCAGCATCACGTCGATGAACGGGATCATGTTGATCTCGGCCAGCATGTCGTCGCTGTCGTCCTGGGTTCCGATGGCCATGGTGGTGTCCTCCGCGCTCAGGCCTTCTTCATTGGCAGCACCTTGGCGTCGCCGCCGCTGGCGACGCGGGCACCGGTGACGAAGTAGGCGTGCAGGTCGTGGGCAAAGCGGTTGAGCTGGTGCATCACGTTCTTGTTGCCGCGCACCAGCGCGTTGTAGCCCAGCACGGCCGGAATCGCGACCACCAGACCGAGCGCGGTCATGATCAGCGCCTCGCCAATCGGGCCAGCCACCTGGTCGATGCTGACCTGGCCGGCGGCGCCGATGCCCAGCAGGGCGTGGTAGATGCCCCAGACCGTGCCGAACAGGCCGACGAAGGGCGCGGTCGATGCCACCGAGGCGAGCACCGGCAGGCCGCTCTGGGCACGGGCGGTGTGGTCATCCAGGGCGCGGCGCAGGCAGCGCTCGATCCAGTCGCTCACATCGAGGCTGTCGTGCAGTTGCGGGGTCTGGCGGCCGTCTCTGTGCAGGATGTGGCGCTGGGCTTCACGGCCCTCGACCGCCAGGGCCCGGTAGGGGTTGTGGTCGGCCGGGCCGAGTTTGTCCAGGCCCTCGGCGAAGTCGGCGCTGTGCCAGAAGCCTTCGCAGGCCTTGGCCTGGCGGCGCTGGGTGCGCTGGTCCAGCAGCTTCCACAGCAGGATGATCCAGGTCGCCAGCGACATGCCCAGCAGCACAAGGGCCACGGTGCGGGTGACGGCGTCGCCTTGCGACCAGACGTGGGCGAGGCCCGAGGTGGTGACGGTGGTGTCCATGGTGAGAAATCGGCGAGCGGTCTGTGAAGGTGGCGTTTCAGTGGAGTTCGAAACGCACGACGTACTGGTAGGTGTCGGGGCGGGGCGAGCCGCCGCTGCGGGGCACATAGCGCCAGCGCAGGGCAGCCTTTACGGCGGCATCGTCGAGGCGAGGGAAGCCGCTTGATCGGGCAACCACGACGCGGCTGGCCGATCCGTCGGATTCGACCGTGATGTCGAGGTGGACGCTGCCTTCCTCGCGCAACCGGTTGGACATGGCGGGGTAGGGCGGCGGGGGCAGGTCCTGAAAGCTGTCCCGCACGTCGTTGGACGCGCGGGCCGGCGCCGGTGCGGGTTTCGTCGTTGCCGACTCGGCTGGGGATGGTGCCGCCGGCATGACCGGTTCCGATGCGACCACGCCGCTGGGGGCTTGCGGCGCCGGCTTGGGATCGGCCACCGCCAGGGGCATGGGGCTGGGCGTTTGCGCTACGCGGGGCGTGGGCGCCACGGTCTTGGATGCCGGCGCTGGCCTGGCGGGTGTCGGCTCGGGCGTGACCTGGGGCCGGGGCGGCTCGATCAGGTCGGCCATCACCGACACCGGCACCACCAGCTCCACGGCGCGCCGCAGCAGTCCGGCCTGCAGCGCCCAGAGGCCCGCGACATGCAGGCCGATCACGGAAGCCACGATCATCAGGCGACGGTCCATGCGGGGTGCTTGGTTCGATGCGGCGCGTTGCGGTGGCGCGGCGGGTGCGAAGGGGGAGCCGAGGACGGCGGAGTTCATGAGTGTAGGCGGGTGCAGGCGGCACAGGCTCAGCGGCGGAACACCCAGCCAAGGGCGCCGACCAGCAACACGAAGCTGCCCAGGAGAGAGAAGAGTGTGTTGGCCATGGTGTCGGGTTTGTCGGCGTAGGGTGCGATGTGGGTTCAGTATAAATGCGAATCGTTCTCAAATATGAGGAATCAAAGATTTTTTTGGAAAAGACCGGGTCAGGCGTGCAGATGTCGCTCGGCGATCTGGTCCGGTGAACTGCAACCACAGAGCGCCATGGCGATCTCCAGTTCGTCGATCAGCAGGCGCAGCACATGGGCCACGCCGTTCGCGCCCCCCGTCGCCAGGCCATGCAGCACCGGGCGGCCGAGCATCACGGCGGTGGCTCCCAGCGCCAGCGCCTTGAACACATCGGTGCCGCGGCGGATGCCGCCGTCGACCAGCACCGGCACCTTGCCGTTCGCCACCGCGACCACGTCGGGCAGCAGGGTGGCCGTGGCGGGCATCGTGTCCAGCGTGCGACCCCCGTGGTTGGAGACGATCAGGCCGGCCGCACCGTGCTCGATGCCCAGCCGGGCGTCATCGGGGTGGGTGATGCCTTTGAGCAGGATGGGCAGGTTCGTCTGGCTGCGCAGCCAGGCCAGGTCGTCCCAGGTCGGGCTGGTGCGCAGCAGGTTGTCGAACAGGCTGCCGCGCGCGCCGGCCGCAGGATGTGGCGGCGGCAGGTTGACGGCGGCAATGCCCGGCGGCAGCACAAAGCCCGAGCGGCGCTCGCGGTCGCGCGGGCCTTGTACCGGCGCATCGACCGTCAGCACCAACGCCTCGAAGCCCGCCGCTTCGGCTCGCCGCACCAGACCCAGCGTGCGGTCACGCTCGGATTGCAGATAGAGCTGGAACCAGAGCGGGCCACGCGCCGGTTCACCCAGCACGAGCGGCGCCACGTCTTCCAGGAGGACCGACGCCTGGGTGCTGAGCACATACCCGGCGCCCAGCACCGCCGCCGCGAGCGCGCTCGCCGCCTCGCCCTGTGGGTGGGCCAGCCGCTGGTACGCCATCGGAGCGACCAGGATGGGGTGTGCCAGCGTGCGGCCCAGCAGGTTCACTCGCGTGTGGCCTTCCGACAGATCCTGGAGGACCCGGGGACGCAAGTGCAGGTCCTGCCAGGCTTGCTGGTTGGCGCGCAGCGTGATCTCGTCGGCCGCGCCGCCGAACAGATAGGCCCATGCGGTCGGATCGAGCAGCTCGCGGGCCTTCTGCTCGTGGTCTGCGAGGGTGGAGGGCGCGCGATGATCCGGCGCTGGGCCGCCCCAAGCCGGATCAGCCCCCGGACCCGGCACCGACCGGGTCCCTTCCCCGTCCTGGGGCAGCGACCCGCGCAGCGGCGGAGCGTGGGGGCCCCTCATGTCTCTGCCCACATGCGCAGCAGGTTGTGGTACGTGCCGGTCAGTCCGGTCGTTTCGGCGGTTTCGCCATGCCGCTGGCGCAAGGCCAGCAGGTTCATGTCGAGCTCGTAGAGCAGGCGACGCTGTTCGTCGCTGCGGACCATGCTCTGCACCCAGAGGAAGCAGGCCAGGCGCTCGCCTCGCGTGACCGGCGTGACCTGGTGCAGGCTGGTGCCGGGGTACAGGACGGCGTGCCCTGCGGGCAGCTTGACGCCGCGCGTGCCGTAGGTGTCGCTGACCGTCAGTTCCCCGCCCTCGTAGTCGTCGGGGTCGTTCAGGAACACGGTGCAGGAGACGTCGGTGCGCACGTACTCGGTGCCGGCGGTGGTGGCCTTGAGCCGCACGGCGTTGTCGATGTGGTTGCCGTAGGTGTTGTGTTCACCGCTGTAGCGGTTGATGCGCGGCGTGAGGATGCGCAGCGGCAGCGCGGCGCTGAAGAACAGCGCCGAGCGGTTCAGGCCATCCAGCACCCGTTGCCGGATGCGGGTGGCGGCCTCGCAGTCGTGCGGCAACTGCTGGTTGTTCTTGACGGTGCGGGCCTGCGGGCCCGCGCTCTCGCGGCCGTCGGTCCAGGGGGCGGCGCGCAGCAACTGCCGCGCCTCGCACAGGTCGTCGGCCGAGAGGATGTCCGGCAGTGTCAGCAGCATGCCGGTCCTCAGAACTTCAGGCTGGCCGTGACCTGCAGCGTGCGTCCGGCCCCCGGCACGTAGTGCGCGGGGTAGATCTGGTCGGCGTACAGCTTGTCGGCCGCGTTGGCCAGGTAGGCCTTGATCGAGAACCGGTCGAAGTCGAACACGTACTCGGCCATCAGGTCGACCGTGGCGTAGGCCGGCACCTTCCAGTCGACCCGGATCGGGCTTTGCGCACTGCGGAAGTTCACGCCGGCACCCAGGCGCAGGCGGGGCGTGAACTGGTAGGTGGTCCACACCGTGCCGCTGTGCTCGGGCGTGAGGGCCGGGCGGTCACCCGGGCGTTCGCCGATGGTGGCCTGGGTGCAAGCGCCCGTGGCGGGGCAGGGGGCGGCCTTGTCCACCTTGGCGACCGGCAGCCACATGTACGACGCAAAGACTTCCCACTGGGGCGTCAGCCGCCCGGTGACATCGGCCTCGAAGCCGGCCACGTGGCGCTTGCCGCTGAGCACGGTCACCGGACGCTCGGGGTCGGTGTTGCGCTCGTTGTATTTGGTCGACTGGAACAGGGCCAGGCGGGTGGAGAAGCGCTTGTCCTCGGAGTCGAGCCTGGCGCCGATTTCGAGGTTGACGCTCTTTTCTGGCGCGGTGTCGGCGTTGGCGGCGCTGAGCGAATAGGCGTCGCCCGAGGTATTGAACGACTGGCCCGCCGAGATGTGGAAGGAGTGCAGCGGCGTGGGCTGGTAGAGCGCGCCGATGCGCGGGCTGAACTCGGCCACGTGCATGCGGTACCCGGTCGTCGACACCGGGCCGGCGGCCGAGGTCGGGATGGTGTTGATGTCGTAGTCGCCGCTGAGGTTGTCGTAGCGCAGGCCACCGACCACTTTCCACGCCGGCGCGACCTGGATCATGTCCTGCACATAGGCGCCCACACCGGTGGACACGTAGGCGTTGTTGACGCGCAGCACGCGACGCGATTCGTCGACCGAGGCGCCGTCCTCGGGCGTGCCGATGGTGGTGGTCGGCTTGGTGAGGGTGACCCCGCCTTGGGCTGACGAACGGTCGGTGTAGACCGTGCGCTTCTCGCGCGACACATCGACACCCGCCAGCAGTTCGTGCCTGACGCCCAGCGCGTCGAACGTGCTGCTGAAGTCGGATTGCGCCTGCACCGTGTCCATCTTCTGGATCTTCAGGTGGTTGCCGCGGGTCAGGATGGTGCTGTTGCTCAGGTTGGCCAGCGAGGCGGTGCCCGGGCAGTTCGGGTTGGTGACGGCGCCGGTTTGCGGGTTCACCGTGCGGGTGCACAGACGGATGGCGCCGGAGCGCAGGTCGCGGTCGAATTGGCCGACGCGCACCTGGGTCTTGAGCTCGCTGTCGCGGCTGAATCGGTGGGTGTGGGCGAAACCGGCGATGGTGGCGCTGGAGTCGTTGTAGTCGCTCGCCAGGCCGTAGTTGGTGTCGGGGTCGACCGGCAGCAGCACGCGGTCATTGGATCCGGCCTTGGGTGCGATGAACGGCATGCCGTAGTTGATGCCGTTGTTGTTGTCCAGGTGGTAGAGGCTGCCCAGGAACTCGTCCTGTTCGCCGATGCCGGTGCGGTAGCTGACAGCCATGCCGCGCTTGTCGATGCTGGAGCCGCTGCCGTTGTTGTCGGCCTTGTTGACCATGGCGTTCAGGCGCAGGGCTGAGCTCTCGCCGGTCCTGATGTTGAAGTCGCCGGTGGCGCGCACGAAGTTGTGGGTGCCCACGGTGAGGTCGACCTGGTGTTCGTCGATCAGTCGCGGGGTCTTGCTGACCTGGTTGACCGCGCCACCGGTCGAGCCGCGGCCGAACAGCATCGACGCCGAGCCGCGCAGCACTTCCATGCGGTCGAGGTTGAA
The DNA here is from genome assembly GCA_016790705.1 of Hydrogenophaga sp. Taxonomy (GTDB): domain Bacteria; phylum Pseudomonadota; class Gammaproteobacteria; order Burkholderiales; family Burkholderiaceae_C; genus Hydrogenophaga. The sequence goes on along the minus strand of JAEUOT010000025.1, from coordinate 49,136 downwards.
GGTGTCGCGGTCGTAGATGGCCGGATCGCGCATGCCGTCGATGAACAGGTCGCCGGTCGATTGCAGGGCGAAACCGCGCAGCCGGATGTCTTCTTCGCCGCCCTCGGCCGCCTGGAAGGTGATGCCGGCGGTGTTTTTCAGCGCTTCCTTGAGCGTGTCGAGGTTGCGGTCGTCGATCAGGCGCTCGGTCACCACGGTCACCGACTGCGGGATGTCGCGCAACTGCTGCCTGCCCTTGCTGATCGAGGTGTTGGTGGCCTGCACCGTGTCCTTGCCTTCGACCGCAAGGGCTTTCTCGCGCACCACCACGGTCGGCAGCGGTTTGTCCTGGGTCGAGGGGGTGTTCTGGGCCAGCGCCCCGAAGGAGCTGGCCAGCAGCATGGCGCCCAGGGGCAGGGCGACGCTGGGAACCGGAGATGCAGGGGCGGGTGTGTTCGAAGGGCGGCGTTGGGACATGGAAGCTCAGGGGCAAACGGGTTGTCGGCTGGCTTCAACGGGAGACGCTGTGGCTGGCTGGAGGCGTGATGATATGTTAAATGCGAACGATTCGCAATAAAAATCTATGCGCGATGCACTTCGGGCCGGATGCATGCTGCAGAGCAATAAATCCTATCGGGGCCATGCAAACTACCAATCCGGACTTTCAATAGGTCTGAGCTATGATTTCCCCCGTCGCGATATCCATCGCTACGTCTTCCTTCAACCTGTCACAGGAAAAACCATGTCCCTGATCAACACGCAAGTTCAGCCGTTCAAGACCACCGCCTTCGTCAACCGCGCCGGCAAGGGCGAGTTCATCGAGGTGACCGAGCAATCCCTCAAGGGCAAGTGGTCCGTGCTGATCTTCATGCCGGCCGCCTTCACCTTCAACTGCCCGACCGAAATCGAAGACGCCGCCGACAACTACGCCGAGTTCCAGAAGGCTGGCGCCGAGGTCTACATCGTCACCACCGACACCCACTTCTCGCACAAGGTGTGGCACGAAACCAGCCCCGCCGTGGGCAAGGCCAAGTTCCCGCTGGTGGGCGACCCGACGCACGCTCTGACCAACGCCTTCGGTGTGCACATTGCCGAAGAAGGTCTGGCCCTGCGCGGCACCTTCGTGATCAACCCCGATGGCGTGATCAAGACCCTGGAAATCCACTCCAACGAAATCGCCCGCGACGTGTCGGAAACCCTGCGCAAGCTCAAGGCTGCCCAGTTCACCGCCGCCAACCCTGGCCAGGTCTGCCCGGCCAAGTGGAAGGAAGGCGCGAAGACCCTGGCTCCCAGCCTCGATCTGGTCGGCAAGATCTGATGTCCGCTGAGCGTTGAGTGTCGGGCGTTCGGCCGTCGGCCGAGCGCCCTTCCCCCAGCGCTTTGCGCTCCCTTTTCCTGGAGTTCCCCATGCTTGACGACACCCTCAAGGCCCAGTTGCAGCAATACCTGGGCATGCTGCGCCAGCCCATCACGCTGATTGCGTCGCTGGACGACAGCGAGACCGGCGCGGAAATGCGTTCGCTGCTGGAGACCATTGCCGGCCTGTCGGACAAGGTCACGCTGGACACCTCAGGCAACGACGCCCGCAAGCCTTCGTTCGTGATCGCCCGTGCGGGCGAAACCACCGGTGTGCGCTTCGCCGGCCTCCCGCTGGGCCATGAGTTCACCTCGCTGGTGCTGGCGCTGCTCTGGACCGGCGGCCATCCGCCGAAAGTCGAGCAGTCGGTGATCGACTCGATCAAGACGCTGGACGGAGACTTGAGCTTCGAGGTCTACATGTCCCTGACCTGCCACAACTGCCCGGACGTGGTGCAGGCCCTGTCGCTGATGGCGATCGTGAACCCGCGCGTCAAGACGGTGGTTATCGAGGGCGGCGCCTTCCAGGCCGAGGTCGAGTCGCGCCAGATCATGGCCGTGCCCATGGTGTTCCTCAATGGCGAGGTGTTCGCCTCGGGCCGCACCTCGGTGGAAGAGATCGTCGCCAAGCTGGACACCAAGTCCGGTGAGCGCGAGGCCGCGAAGCTCAACGCCAAGGACCCCTACGACGTGCTGATCGTCGGCGGAGGCCCGGCCGGCGCGGCGGCTGCCGTTTACGCGGCCCGCAAGGGCATCCGCGTGGGCGTGGCCGCTGAACGCATGGGCGGCCAGGTCAACGACACCATGGCAATTGAGAACTACATCTCGGTGCTGGAGACCGACGGCCCGAAGTTCGCCGCCGCGCTCGAAGCCCAGGTGCGCCACTACGAGGTGGACGTGATGAACCTGCAGCGTGCGAGCAAGCTGATCCCGGCCAGCGAGCCGGGCGGTCTGGTCTCCGTGCAGATGGAGAACGGTGGCGTGCTCAAGGCGCGCAGCGTGATCCTGTCGACCGGCGCGCGCTGGCGCAATGTCAACGTGCCGGGCGAGCAGGAGTACAAAAACAAGGGCGTGGCCTACTGCCCGCACTGCGACGGCCCGCTGTTCAAGGGCAAGCGCACGGCCGTGATCGGTGGCGGCAACTCGGGTGTGGAGGCGGCCATCGACCTGGCTGGCATCGTCGAGCACGTGACCCTGGTCGAGTTCGCTGACCAGCTCAAGGCCGACGCGGTCCTAGTGAGCAAGCTCAAGAGCCTGCCCAACGTGACCATCCACGTGAACGCACAGACGACCGAAATCACCGGCGACGGCAGCAAGGTCAATGGCCTGAAGTTCAAGGACCGCGTCAGCGGCGAAGAGCACCTGGTGCCGCTGGCCGGCGTGTTCGTGCAGATCGGCCTGGTGCCCAACACCGAGTTTCTCAAGGGCACGGTCGAGCTCAGCCGCTTCGGGGAAATCGTGGTCGACGCCAAGGGCCACACCAATGTGGACGGCGTGTTCGCCGCGGGCGACTGCACCACGGTCCCTTACAAGCAGATCGTGATCGCCGCGGGCGAGGGTGCCAAGGCCGCGCTCAGTGCGTTCGATCACCTGATCCGGCAACCGGCTGCGGTGCCTGCGGGTGTGGCGGTCGCCGCCTGAGGCTGGCGCGTCCCCTCAGGTCACATCAAAACAAAAAAGCCACCGGGGTGACCCGGTGGCTTTTTCGTTGGGTGCTGCGGACCGCAAGGTCCGCAGTCCGGTGGGTCAGTGACCCGATGCGCCAGCGGCGCCGATGCCGGTTTCCGAACGCACCTGCTGAGCCAGGAAGCCTGCACGGTCCTGCTTCGCACGGGCGCTGTTGTCCAGGATGGAGAACAGCCAGATGCCGATGAAGCCGATGGCCATCGAGAACAGCGCGGGCGAGGTGTAGGGGAACCAGGCCGAGCCCTTGGGGTTGCCCAGGGTGGCTTCCCACACCGACGGCGACACCACGGTCAGGGCGACCGACGAGATCAGGCCCAGGAAGCCACCGATCACGGCACCCCTGGTGGTGCAATCCTTCCACAGCACGCTCATGAACAGCACCGGGAAGTTGGCCGAAGCTGCGATCGCGAAGGCCAGCGACACCATGAAGGCGATGTTCTGCTTCTCGAAGGCAATGCCCAGCACCACGGCAACGATGCCCAGGGCAATGGTCGTCATCTTGGAGACGCGCAGTTCGTCGGCGCTGTCGGCCTTGCCCTTCTTGATCACGGTGCCGTAGATGTCGTGCGACACAGCGGAGGCGCCCGAGAGCGTCAGACCGGCCACCACGGCCAGGATGGTCGCGAAGGCCACGGCGGAGATGAAGCCGAGGAACACGTTACCGCCGACGGCGTTGGCCAGGTGAACGGCCGCCATGTTGTTGCCGCCCAGCAGACCCTTCTTGGCGTCCAGGAACTGGGGGTTGGTCAGCACGAAGGTGATGGCGCCGAAACCGATGATGAAGGTCAGCAGGTAGAAGTAGCCGATCCAGCCGGTGGCCCACATCACGGACTTGCGTGCTTCCTTGGCGGACGGCACGGTGAAGAAGCGCATCAGGATGTGCGGCAGACCGGCGGTACCGAACATCAGCGCCATGCCGAAGCTGATGGCGGAGATCGGGTCCTTCACGAAGTTGCCCGGGCCCATGATCGAAGCACCGGCCTTGGCGGCGTCGGGCATGGCGGCGGCAGTGGCCAGATCCTTGGCGGCCTTGGCGGCGGCTTCCGGTGTGGCGGCCGCTGCGCTGGCAGCGTTGGCGGCTGCGATCGCAGAGTCCTTGGCGGCACCGCCGAGTTGGGCCTTGATCTCGACGGCCTTGGCGAACATGGCTTCAGGGCTGAAACCAAACTGCCACAGGACCATGAAGGCCATGAAGGAAGCGCCGCCCAGCAGCAGGCAGGCCTTGATGATCTGCACCCAGGTGGTGGCGGTCATGCCACCGAACAGCACGTAGACCATCATCAGCACGCCCACGATCACGACGGCATAGTTGTAGTCGAGGCCGAACAGCAGCTTGATCAGCTGGCCGGCACCCACCATCTGTGCGATCAGGTAGAACGCCACCACGACCAGCGTGCCCGAGGCCGCGAAGATGCGGATGGGCGTCTGTTCGAAGCGGAACGCGGCCACGTCGGCGAAGGTGAACTTGCCCAGGTTGCGCAGGCGTTCGGCCATCAGGAAGGTGATGACGGGCCAACCGACCAGGAAGCCGATCGAGTAGATCAGGCCGTCGAAGCCGGAGGCCATCACGGCGGCGGAAATGCCCAGGAACGAGGCCGCGGACATGTAGTCACCGGCGATCGCCAGACCGTTCTGGAAGCCGGTGATGCCGCCGCCGGCGGTGTAGAAGTCGGCCGTGCTCTTGGTCTTGGCGGCGGCCCACTTGGTGATGAACAGGGTGAACACCACGAACAGCGCGAACATGGTGATCGCGGTCCAGTTGGTGGCCTGTTTCTCGGCCTGGCCGAGGTCGGCGCCGGCGGCGTGTGCGCCCAGCGCCAGACCGGTCAGGGCCAGGGGCAGCAGGGTGCGAAGGGAGGTACGGACGGGATGCTTCATTTCTGGACCTCGGCGACGATGGCGTTGGAGAGTTCGTCGAACTCGTTGTTGGCGCGCCGCACGTAGATGGCGGTGATGATGATGGTGAAGACGATCACGCCGAATCCCACCGGGATGCCGACGGTCATGACACCTTCGCCCATGCGCTGGGACAGAAATGGCTTGTTGAAGGCCACCAGCAGGATGAAACCGTAGTACACGATCATCATTGCGGCGGTCAGGAGCCAGCCAAAACGGGATCGTTTGGCCTTGAGTTCCTGATAGCGTGGGTTGTTTGCGATCCGCTGGGTCAGCTGGTCGTCCATGAGTACTCCTCTGCGTTTTAGAGGAGGCCAGCTTAGGTCGTCGGACTTACCCTCGACTTACCTCAAAATGACAGCGCGCTGACGCGCGACGCTCTTCTATTCGAAGCGTTCACTCAAGCAGGCGTCGCGGCCAGGCGGTCAAATGGCAGTTGCTGCTTGACCAGGATGACGGTGCAGGGCGCGTCCATGGCGACCTTGATCGGCACGGTGGCGACAAAGCGTTGCATCTGTAGCCCGTGCGTCGCTGCGCCCATCACGATCATGCTGACCTGGTTGCCCTCGGCGTATTGCACCAGCGCCTGGGCCACGTCGCTGGCTTCGAGCACGTGGTAGGAGGTCTGGTGGCCTGTGAGGTCCAGCGGTTGTGCCCACTGCCGCAGCATGGAAAGGTGACGCCGGTGCACCGCGGTTTCGCTGCGGTCGGCGTCGGTGCTGCTGGTGGCGTTGGGCGAAATCACGGTGACACAGGCCAGCCGAGCGCCCGGGCGGATGCCCAGTGAACGTGCCACCGCCTGTCGCAGCGAATACAGCGTGGCGTCGGTGACATCGTGGTGCGGGACCGCCACCATGACGATGGGGACGTCTTCAATGTTCTGGGCCGGTTTGGGGCTGGGCTGGTAATGCTTGCCGGCGGCGCGTATCCAGCGCTTGAAGTGTTCCTTGAAGCCGGTGCCCTGGGTGCGCAGGCCTCGGTCGGTGATCGTGACGTCGTCCGGGTGGCTCAGGTCGAAGGCCAGGTGCGCGGCGGACGAGTGGCGCTGTGCCGCCTCGGTTTCCAGGCAGCGCAGGATGATCTCCTGCAGCCAGGGCGGGATGTCGGGGCGCAATGCCCTCGGCGGCCGAGGGTCCATCCACAGACGCTGGCGGATGCCGGCATCGCTCTGCGGCGAACCGAAGGGCAGTTCGCCGGTGGCCAGCTCATAGAGGATCACGCCGATGGCGAAGATGTCGCTGCGGGTGTCGCCGCGGACCCCCACCACCTGTTCAGGCGCGATCCAGGCCGGCGAACCCACGGCTTTTCGCAGCTCTTCGGCGAGCAGGTCGGGGTAATGGGCGTGGCAGGAGAGGCCGAAGTCCAGCAGGACGGCCGTGCCGTCGGGCTCGATCAGCACATTGGCCGGCTTAAGGTCGTGGTGGCAGACGTGCTGCTTGTGCAGGCTGTGCACGGCGTGGGCCAGGGCCAGTCCCAGGCGGGCGATTTCCTGTGGTGTCAGCGGGGTGAACGGCTCGCCCGGCTGCGGCAGCCAGTGGTCCAGCGTCTTGCCGTCCACATACTCCATCACCAGATACGGCACATTGTCCAGGTCGCCGGCCGCCACGAAGTGCGGAACGTGCGGGCCGGTGAGCACCTGCAGCAACTGGTGTTCGACCTCGAAGCTGACGATGTTTTCCGCTCCGTCACCCGCCGTCATGCGCGGGATCTTCATCACCATTCGAAACCCCGGGTCGCCCGCGCCGCTGGCGTAGTGCACTGCGTAGATGTGTGCCATGCCCCCGGAGTGGATGCACTCGTCGACCACAAAACCGTCGAGCTGGGTTCCCGGTTCGAGCAGCTTCATCGTCCGCCTTACCTTCCTTCTTCGAGTCGTTTGGCAAAGTATTCCGGCAGGCCAGCGCGCCGCACCGAGGCCGCCGCCGCCGCATGGTCGTACGGTATGCGCAGGAAACTCAGACGCGCCTGCGCCAGATCAAACAGGGCATACATCGCGGTCGGCTGACCGTCGCGCGGTTGGCCGACGGAGCCGACGGTGGCGATCCACTGCCGGTGTGGCGGCGTCGGGATGGCGACCCCGGCGGTCGGCTTGAAGGCCATCAGGCCCCGGCCGCTGCCCTTGTAGTACAGGGTCTGGTGGTGCACGTGTCCGCCGAACACGTAGCGGATGCCAGGGTGGGTGAGCGCCGCTTCCAGGCTCACGCCGGCGCTTCGCTCATCCTCCACATAGCGCCATTTCTCCGGGGCGTCGGCGCTGGCGTGCACCAGAAAGCAGGCACCTACGGTGGCCGTCATCGGCAGCGCATCCAGGAAGCCGCGCTGCTCCGCCGAGAGCTGCTCGTGTGTCCACTGGGCCGTGGAGTCACCCATCTGCTGCGACTGCGCCGGGGGCGTGACCGCCAGCGCATCGTGGTTGCCCTTGAGGACCACGGCCCCGTCATTCGCCAGCGCGATGACCCGCTCCATCACCGGAACCGGATCACCGCCATAGCCCACCAGATCGCCCAGCAGCGCGAAGCGGTCGCAGCCGGCCTGCCGGGCGTGGGCCAGACAGGCGTCCAGCGCATGGATGTTGGCGTGAATGTCGGAGAGCAGGGCAAGCTTCATGTAGTCGCGGTGACGGGGTCAGGGCGGCGGTGGCACGCCCAGGGCCTTGGCAAGTTCCCGGACGGCCTCGGCAGGCGCCGATTTGGCGATGGCGGGCAGCAGGGCCACCAGCTCGTGGTAGCCCGACGCGGCTTCGACCGCCAGGTTGAGCCGAAAGCCCCGAAGGCCAAGGTCCGCAGTGATCCGGGTGGCCACCGGGTAGGCTCGTTGATAAAGCTCGGCAGCCCGATGCTTGTCATTCGCAGGCGTCGGGGCAGACGGTGTCGGGTTCTCGGTTGCCGGCGCTGCGCTGGCGCCAGCCTGTGCTACCGGAGCCTGGAGGAATTCCTTTTCCACCAGGTCCAGGATGTCGGCCGGGGTCACCCCGAGGCCGGCAGTGGAAGACAGCACCACTTCCAGTGGACGTTGTCCATCAAACAGGAGGAAGGCGGCCCGCTGACGTGCAGACATCAGAGGGGTTCGTTGCTTGAACGCTTGCTGGCCGGCTTCGGTTTTCTGGTAACGCAAAACAATGGGCTCCCGGTTGGGCGCGTCGACTTACGGCTTGGCGGGCGCTTCAGGAGTGGCGGGTTTGGCGGGTTCACTGTGCGTGGCTTCGGAGCCGTGCTTTTCGCCGGTCATGTCGATGTCGGCGCCGCTCCTGGAAAGCATGAACAGCGCGAGGGCGGCGAAGGCGATGAAGGCGATGATGATTTTGATCATGAACTGAAACCTCTCAGTGAAAAAGAAGCCCATGCAGAGCATGGGCTTCGGTGTCGCGGGTGTCACAAGGTCGCCGGCCAGCCGACGAACTTGTCACCAAACCTCAGTCGTTGGCGTAGATGTCAACGTCCTTGGTTTCCTTGACGAACAGCATGCCGATCACGAAGGTCATGCCGGCGATGATGATCGGGTACCACAGGCCGTTGTACATGTTACCGGTCTGCGCCACGATGGCAAAGGCCGTGGTGGGCAGCAGGCCACCGAACCAGCCGTTGCCGATGTGGTAGGGCAGGGACATCGAGGTGTAGCGGATGCGGGTCGGGAACATTTCGACCAGCATGGCGGCGATCGGGCCGTAGACCATGGTCACAAGGATCACCAGGTAGGTCAGGATCACGACGATCATGACCTTGTCCACCTTGGCCGGGTCGGCCTTGGCCGGGTAGCCGGCGGCCTTCAGGGCGGCGCTCAGCTTGCCGGACAGGGTGGCATCCTTGGCCTTCTTCTCGTCGGACAGGGCCTTGACCGCGTCTTCAGCAGCCTTCAGCGCCTTGGGGTCGGCGTTGCCGGCGGCCTTCATGTCCTCGACCTTCTTCTCGGCAGCGGCCTTGGCGGCGGCGATGTCTTCGGGCGTGATGGCGGTGCTGATCACGGTTTCGCCGACCTTGATGGTGGCGGGCGTGCCGGCCGGAGCCACTTCGTTGGCATAACTCACCGAGGCTGCAGCCAGCTTCTGCTTGGCAATGTCGCAGGAGCTGGTGAACTTGGCGGTACCCGTCGGGTTGAACTGGAACGAGCACTCGGCGGGGTTGGCGGTCACGACCACCTTGCTGGCCGCCTGAGCCTTGTGCAGGTCGGGGTTGGCGGCCTTGGTCAGGGCTTCGAAGACCGGGAAGTAGGTCAGGGCAGCGAGCAGGCAGCCGGCCATGATGATGGGCTTGCGGCCGATCTTGTCGGACAGGGATCCGAACACCACGAAGAATGGGGTGCCAATCACCAGCGAGGCAGCGACCAGGATGTTGGCGGTGGGACCATCGACCTTGAGGGCTTGGGTCAGGAAGAACAGGGCGTAGAACTGGCCCGAGTACCAGACCACGGCCTGGCCGGCTGTCAGGCCGATCAGCGCCAGGATCACGATCTTCAGGTTCTTCCACTGGCCGAAGGACTCGGACAGGGGGGCCTTGGAGGTCTTGCCTTCGGCCTTCATCTTCTGGAAGGCGGGAGACTCGTTCATCTGCAGGCGAATCCACACCGAGATGCCCAGCAGGATGATGGACACCAGGAACGGCACGCGCCAGCCCCAGTCGCCAAAGGCTTCCTCACCCATGTAGGTGCGGGTGCCCAGAATCACCAGCAGCGACAGGAACAGACCCAGCGTCGCCGTGGTCTGGATCCAGGCGGTGTAGGCACCGCGCTTGCCGTGCGGAGCGTGCTCGGCCACGTAGGTGGCGGCTCCACCGTACTCGCCCCCGAGGGCCAGGCCCTGCAACAGGCGCAGGCCGATCAGGATCACCGGTGCCGCGACACCGATCGACGCATAGGACGGCAGGATACCCACGATGAAGGTCGAGCCGCCCATGATCAGGATGGTGACCAGGAAGGTGTACTTGCGACCGATCATGTCGCCCAGACGGCCGAACACCAGTGCGCCGAAAGGACGCACGATGAAGCCGGCGGCAAATGCCAGCAGGGCGAAGATGAATGCGGAGCCCTGGTCAAGGCCGCTGAAGAACTGCTTCGCAATGATGGCTGCCAGCGAGCCATACAGATAGAAGTCGTACCACTCGAACACGGTACCGAGGGATGACGCAAAGATGACCTTGCGTTCCTCCGGCGTCATGGGCCGGGCTGCAGATGTCGCCATGGGATTTGTCTCCTGTAAAAAACGATGCGGTGAACTAATTCACTGTTCACCTGCGACCCATTTTTTGGAGCCCGCCTGACGGCGTTCTGACGATTTGTCACAGATCGCGGCAGGGATGCCGCGTTCTAGGGAAAGTCCCTAGGCAAGAGGGCCTAGGGCTTTCCCTGAGGGCTCAGTACACCAGGCGTTCGGGGCGGATTTCCTGCAGGATCGTGGTGGCGATTTCCTCGATCGACTTGGTGGTTGTCGAGAGCCAGCGAATGCCTTCGCGGCGCATCATCGCCTCGGCCTCGTTGACCTCCATGCGGCAGTTCTCCAGACTGGCATAGCGCGAGTTGGGGCGGCGCTCGTTGCGGATCTCGGACAGCCGTTCGGGCGCAATGGTCAGTCCGAAGATCTTCTTGCGGTGGGGCAACAGGGCCGGCGGGAGCTTGCGGCGCTCGAAGTCCTCCGGAATCAGCGGGTAGTTGGAGGCCTTGAGGCCGTGCTGCATGGCCAGGTAGAGCGAGGTCGGCGTCTTGCCGCTGCGGCTGACGCCCACCAGGATCACGTCCGAGCCCTGCAGGTCCTTGTGGCTCTGGCCGTCGTCGTGCATCAGCGAGAAATTGATGGCTTCGATCCGGTCGTGGTATTCCTTGCTCTTGGAGGCGTCGGAGAAGCGGCCCACCCGGTGGTTGGACTTGATGCCCAGCTCATCCTCCAGCGGCTCGACGAAGGTGCCGAACATGTCCAGCATCATGCCCTGGCAGTGCTCCTTGACCACCGCCAGCACCTCCATGTTGACCACGGTGGCAAACACCAGCGGACGCCTGCCTTCGATCTCGGCCGTGTGGTTGATCTGGCGCACCGCCTGGTGGGCCTTGTCCACATCGTCCACGAAGGGCAGGCGCACCCGCCGGACGTTGATCTCGAACTGGTTGAGGATGGCGTTGCCGAAGGTTTCGGCGGTGATGCCGGTGCCATCCGAGATGAAGAAGGCGGTGCGGTTGGGCATGAAGGGCTCGGTCGGGTGATTGAAAATTTCAGCAAGGCGCTTCGCCGATTTCACGGAAGAACCCCGTGACGGCAGGTGCTGCGCGGGTGACGCCATCCTACAATCACGGGCGCACAGAATGCCTGCCCCTTGCCCGGTGCACGACCCATAACAGAACCACAGGTCACCCGCTGGCGCATGGAGCCCCCGGTTTTTCAACCTTAGGAGTCTTCCATGTCCAACCTGTTCGAGGCGACCGCCCTGGTCGTGCCCTTCGAAAAACTGCGAATGAACGATGTCGAGATCGTTGGCGGCAAAAACGCCAGCCTCGGCGAGATGATTTCGCAACTGCCCCAGGGGGTGAAGGTGCCCACGGGCTTCGCCACCACCGCCCATGCCTTCCGTGAGTTCCTCAAGGCCGATGGCCTGACCGACCGCATCAACGCGCGCCTGGACGCGCTCGACACCGAGGATGTGCGCGCCCTGGCCGAGGCCGGTGCCGAGATCCGCGCCATGGTCGAGAACCAGCCGTTCCCGGCCGATCTGGAAAAAGCGATCCGTGAGGAATTCGCCCGCCTGTCCGCCGGCAACCCCGACGCGTCCTTCGCGGTGCGTTCCTCGGCCACGGCCGAAGACCTTCCTGACGCGTCCTTCGCCGGCCAGCAGGAAACCTTCCTGAACGTGCACGGCATCGACGACGTGCTGCACAAGATGAAGGAGGTGTTCGCCTCCCTCTACAACGACCGCGCCATCAGCTACCGCGTGCACAAGGGCTTTGCCCACGCCGACGTGGCCCTGTCGGCCGGCGTGCAGCGCATGGTGCGCTCCGACCTCGGCGCTGCGGGCGTGATGTTCACCATCGACACCGAGTCCGGCTTTGAAGACGTGGTCTTCATCACCTCCAGCTACGGCCTGGGCGAGACCGTGGTGCAGGGGGCCGTGAACCCCGACGAGTTCTACGTGCACAAGCCCATGCTCAAGGCCGGCAAGAAGGCCGTGATCCGCCGCAACCTGGGCTCCAAGCTGATCCAGATGGTGTTCTCCACGCCCGAGGAAAAGGCCGCTACGAAGAAGCTGGTCAAGACCATCGACGTGCCGGTCGAGCAGCGCAACCGCTACAGCCTGACCAACGAGGACGTCGAGCAACTGGCCCACTACGCGCTGGTGATCGAGCAGCACTATGGCCGCCCGATGGACATCGAGTGGGGCAAGGACGGCACCGATGGCCAGCTCTACATCCTGCAGGCCCGCCCGGAGACGGTGAAGAGCCAGGCCGCCGGCAAGGCCGAGATGCGCTACAAGCTCAAGGGCAAGGGCGCCGTGCTGGCCTCGGGCCGCGCGATCGGCCAGAAGGTCGGCACCGGCCCGGTGCGCCTGGTGCACAACATCAGCGAGATGGACAAGGTGCAGCCGGGCGACGTGCTGGTGACCGACATGACCGACCCGAACTGGGAGCCGGTGATGAAGCGCGCCAGCGCCATCGTGACCAACCGCGGCGGCCGCACCTGCCATGCCGCCATCATCGCGCGCGAGCTGGGCATCCCGGCCGTGGTCGGCTGCGGCAACGCCACCGACCACCTCAAGGACGGCACGCTGGTGACGGTGAGCTGCGCCGAGGGCGACACCGGCCACATCTACGACGGCCTGCTGGAGACCGAGGTCACCGAGGTCAAGCGCGGCGAGATGCCCGAGGTCGACGTGAAGATCATGATGAACGTCGGCAACCCGCAACTGGCCTTCGACTTCGCCCAGATCCCCAACGGCGGCGTCGGTCTGGCGCGGCTGGAATTCATCATCAACAACAACATCGGCGTGCACCCGAAGGCCATCCTGGACTACCCGGCGGTCGATGCCGACCTGAAGAAGGCGGTCGAGTCGGTGGCCCGCGGCCACGCCTCGCCTCGCGCCTTCTACGTCGACAAGGTGGCCGAGGGTGTGGCCACCATTGCTGCGGCGTTCTGGCCCAAGCCGGTCATCGTGCGTCTGTCGGACTTCAAGTCCAACGAGTACCGCAAGCTGGTTGGCGGCAGCCGCTACGAGCCCGACGAAGAGAACCCGATGCTGGGCTTCCGCGGCGCGGCGCGCTACATCAGCGAGGACTTTGCCGAGGCCTTTGCGATGGAATGCGAGGCGCTCAAGCGGGTGCGCGAGGACATGGGCCTGACCAACGTGCAGGTCATGGTGCCCTTCGTGCGCACGCTGGAGCAGGCGCGCAAGGTCACCGAGCTGTTGGCGGCCAAGGGTCTGAAGCGTGGTGAGAACGAGCTCAAGCTGATCATGATGTGCGAGATCCCGAGCAACGCGGTGCTGGCCAAGGACTTCCTGCAGTACTTCGACGGCTTCTCGATCGGCTCCAACGACCTGACCCAGCTGACCCTGGGCCTGGACCGCGACTCCGGTCTGGAGCTGCTGGCGCACGACTTCGACGAGCGCGACCCGGCGGTCAAGGCGCTGCTCAAGCTCGCCATCGGCGCCTGCAAGGCCGAAGGCAAGTACGTGGGCATCTGCGGCCAGGGCCCCAGCGACCACCCCGACTTCGCGCAGTGGCTGCGCGACGAGGGCATCAGCTCGATCTCGCTGAACCCCGACTCGGTGGTCGACACCTGGCAATTGCTGGCGTCCACCGCCAAGTGATCTGACCGCCTTTGAGCGGACCGACGGCCGGGCTTTGCCCGGCCGTTTTCATTGGTGCCGGCCGCCTGTGCCGGCAGCGTAAGGCCGGGGTCAGTGCCCGGCGCACAATCTGCGGCAGAGGCGTGCCGCCGCCGAGCGCGCCCACGACAGAGGAGACGCGCATGCTTCAGGAACTGGACGCCCAACGGCTGGTGGCCCTGTTCGTGGCGGGACTGGCGCTGTTCAATTTTCCGCTGCTCGCGCTCTGGGACCACGACGTCCGCGTGCTGGGCCTGCCCCTGTTCCCACTGGCCATGTTCCTGATCTGGGGGCTGCTGATCGCGGCCGTGGCCTGGATCGTCGAGCGCTCCCCGGAAGCGCCCATGCCCGACGACGGACCGACCTGAACCATGTTGTCCGCCCCGCTGGTCATCGGCGTCTCGTTCGCCTACCTGCTGCTGCTGTTCGCGGTCGCGTACTGGGGCGACCGCCGCGCGCGCCAGGGGCGCTCGGTGATCGGCAACGCCTGGGTCTATGCGCTGTCGATGGCGGTGTACTGCACGGCCTGGACCTACTTCGGCAGCGTCGGCCGTGCGGCCAGCTCCGGGGTCTGGTTCCTGCCGATCTATCTCGGGCCGATGCTGGCCATGATCCTGGCCTGGATGGTGGTGCGAAAGATGATCCGCATCGCCCGCACCTACCGCATCACCTCGATCGCCGACTTCATCGCCAGCCGCTACGGCAAGAGCCGCTTGCTGGCGGGCTTGGTGACCCTGATCACCATGGTGGGCATCGTTCCCTACATTGCGCTGCAGCTCAAGGCGATTGCCAGCGGCTACGCGGTCATGACCTCGCCGCTGGGCGAGGCGGCCTCGGCGCCGGCGGACTGGTGGCGCGACAGCACGCTGTACGTGGCACTGGCGCTGGCGGGCTTCACGATGGTGTTCGGCGCGCGGCACCTGGACAGCACCGAGCGCCACGAGGGCATGGTGGCGGCCATCGCCTTCGAGTCGGTGGTCAAGTTGCTGGCGTTCCTGGCGGTCGGCCTGTTTGTGGTGTTCGGGCTCTATCAGGGGCTGGGCGACCTGTTCGACCGCGCGCAGGGGGAACCGGCCATCCACCGCCTGCTGCAGTTCGACCAGGGCAAACCGTTTGCCTACGCGCAGTGGACCGGGCAGACGCTGCTGGCGATGCTGTCGGTGCTGTTTCTGCCGCGCCAGTTTCAGGTCACGGTGGTCGAGAACGTGCGCGAACAGCACCTGCGGCGGGCGGTCTGGGTGTTCCCGCTGTACCTGCTGCTGATCAACCTGTTCGTGCTGCCGATTGCCATCGGCGGGCTGATGCACTTTGGCGCAGGGCGCATGGACCCCGAAACCTTTGTGCTGTCGCTGCCGCTCTCGGCCGGATGGCACGCACTGGCCCTGGTGGCCTTTGTGGGGGGGCTGTCGGCTGCGACGGGCATGGTGATCGTCGAGGCGATTGCGGTGTCCACCATGGTGTGCAACGACCTGGTGATGCCGTTGCTGCTGCGCACCCGTGCCGGCAGGGCGGGTGCCTCGGAAGACCTGACCGGGCTGCTGCTGCTGATCCGGCGCCTGGCCATCGTGGCGGTGCTTCTGATGGGCTACCTGTATTTCCACCTGGCCGGAGAGGCTTACGCGCTGGTGAGCATCGGCCTGATCAGCTTTGCGGCGGTGGCGCAGTTCGCGCCCGCGATGCTGGGCGGCATGTACTGGAAGGGCGGCACGCGCAGTGGCGCGCTGGCCGGCCTGCTGCTGGGTTTCCTGCTCTGGGCCTACACGCTGATGCTGCCGTCGCTGGCCAAGTCGGGCTGGCTGGACGACAGCTTCCTGCGGCATGGCCTGTTCGGCTGGGCGCTGCTGCGGCCTGAGGCGTTTCTGGGCCTGTCCGGGCTGGACAACCTGACCCATTCGCTGTTCTGGAGCCTGCTGGCCAATGTGGGGGCGTATGTGGGCGTGTCGCTCTGGCGCGCGCCGTCGGCGGCCGAAACCAGCCAGGCGCTGCTGTTTGTCGACGTGTTCCGGCGCACCGAGGCGGCTCACCCCGTGTTCTGGCAAGGCCGCGCACAGGTGGGTGCACTGCAGGCGCTGATGGCGCGCTTCATGGGGGCGGCGCGGGCCCAGCAACTGATCGATGGCTTCGCCACCGAGTCCGGTACCGCCATCGCGCCACAGATGCCTGCGCATCCGCGGCTGGTGCAGTTTGTCGAGACGCAGCTCGCGGGCGCCATCGGCAGCGCCTCGGCGCGCGTCATGGTCGCTTCGGTGGCCGAAGAGGAGGCGCTGGAGCTGGACGACGTGATGCGCATCCTGGACGAAGCCTCGCAACTGCGCAGCTACTCGCGGGCGCTGGAAGAAAAGTCGCTGTCGCTGGAACGCGCGACGGCCGAGCTGCGCGAGGCCAATCAGAAGCTGCAAAGCCTGGACCACCTCAAGGACGACTTCATGTCGTCGGTGACCCACGAGCTGCGCACGCCCTTGACATCCATCAGGGCGCTGTCCGAACTGATGCGGGACGATGAGGAGATGGACCTGCCGCAGCGGCAGCAGTTTCTGGGGATCATCGTGGCCGAGGCCGAGCGCCTGAGCCGCCTGGTCAACCAGGTGCTGGACATGGCCAAGATCGAGGCCGGGCATGCCGAGTGGACGGTGGACGACGTGGATTTGCGCGAGGTGGCGGCTCAGGCCGCGGGCAGCATGGCCGAGATGTACCGCGAGCGCGCGGTGACGCTGGAATTGCAGTTGGATGCGACGACGGCGGTGGTCCGGGCGGACGCGGACCGGCTGACCCAGGTGGTGCTGAACCTGCTGTCCAACGCGCTGAAGTACGCGCCACGCGAGGGCGGTCTGGTGCAGCTGGTGCTGCGCAGGGACGGTGGCGAGGCGGTGGTGGAGGTGCAGGACAACGGCCCGGGCATTCCGGCCGACCAGCAGGCCACGGTGTTCGAGAAGTTCCGCCAGGTGGCCGGCGATGCGCATTACCGGCCTGGCGGAACCGGCCTGGGGCTGCCGATCAGCCGGCAGATCGTCGAGCACTTCGGCGGCCGCATGTGGCTCAGGTCCGAGCCGGGGCAGGGTGCCTGTTTCGGCTTTTCACTGCCGGCGTCTGCTGCCGGCGAGACGACAGACAACAACGACGGAGACATCTGACATGAACAACAAGATCCTGATTGCCGACGACGAGCCCAACATCCTGATCTCGCTGGAGTTCCTGATGAAGCGCGAAGGTTTCGAGGTCGTGCTGGCGCGCGACGGGCAGGAGGCCATCGACGCCATCGTGCGCGAGCATCCGGCGCTGGTGCTGCTGGACGTGATGATGCCGGTCAAGACCGGCTTCGATGTGTGCCACGAGGTGCGGGCCAACGAGGCGGTGCGCGACACGCTGATCGTGATGCTCACGGCCAAGGGGCGCGACACCGACGTGGCCAAGGGCCTGGCGCTGGGCGCCAATGCCTACATGACCAAGCCCTTTTCGACCAAGGAGCTGGTGCAGAAGGTGCGCGAGCTGCTGGGGACGCGGCCATGAGTTCCGCGAAAAAGACCGATCCGCGCCAGTGGTGGTTGCTGGGAACGGCGGGGGCGGCGTCGGTGCTGTGGCTGCTGGTGACTGCCGGCCTGCTGTGGCTGACGCTGGAGCCGGCGGCCCGGCAGACGGTGTGGTGCGTGCTGGGTGAGCGGGCGGTGCTGGTGCTGCTGACCTGGTCGGCCGGGATGGGAGCGATCGCCTGGGGGCTCAAGCGCTGGTTCGATCATTGGGTGACGCCTTCGGTCCAACTGGCCGAGGAGGCGCAGGTCCTGCTGCGGACCGACGTGGTGCGCGAGCTCAAACCCAAGGGCAATGTCGAGACACGTGTGCTGGCCGATCTGTTCAACCAATTGGTGGGCCAGCGCGAGGCGCTGCGCACCGAGATGGATGCGAGGGTGCGCGAGGCAGCCCATGGAATCGAGCAGGAGCGGGGGCGCCTGGCCGCCCTGATGTCCGAGTTGACCCAGAGCGTGGTGGTGTGCAACCTGGACGGCCGCATCCTGCTCTACAACAACCGCGCCCGCATGCAGTTCCGTGCGCTGTCGCAGGCACCGGGCGTGGCCGGTGGCGCCGAGCTGATCGGCCTCGGCCGTTCGATCTATGGCGTGTTCGATCCCAAGCTGGTGGAGCATGCGCTGGACAACATCCGTCAGCGCATGGCGCGCGGCGCGGCCCAGCCCTCGGCCCAGTTCGTGACCTCGACCCCTTCGGGCCAGTTGCTGCGCGTGCAGATGGCCCCGGTGCGGGCGCCGGCTGAGGCCGGGGAAGCCGAATCGCTGACCGGGTTCGTGATGATGCTGGACAACATCACGCGCGACTTCGAGGCGGAGTCGGCCAAGGACCAGGCCTTGCACACGCTGACCGAACGCAGTCGCGCCACGCTGGCGAGCATGCAGGCGGCGCTGGACATGCTCGACTACCCGGATCTGGAGGCGGCGATGCGGGAGCGCTTTCTCGGCGTGATCCGCGACGAAACGGCCTCACTGAGCCAGCGCATCGGTGACCTCGAGAAGGGGTCGGCGGAGAGCCTGAAGACCCGCTGGCCACTGGAGGACATGCTGGGCGAGGACTTCGTGAGCGCGGCGCTGCGGCGCATCGAGGCGGTGACCACGCTGCCGGTCAGCGCCGTCGATGTCGACGGATCGCTGTGGCTGAAGATCGAGAGCTTTTCGCTGATGCAGGCGCTGGCCTATCTGACGGGGCGTCTGTCGGACGAGTTCGAGGTGCGCTTTGTGCAACTGCGGCTGCAGCCCGCCGCTGGCGCAGAAGGCAAGTGCTGGCTGGATCTGATCTGGAGCGGTCAGGCCATGAGCACCGAGACCGTGATGACCTGGGAGATGGACCCGATGACGGTCGGCGGCGACTCGCTGCGGCTGACCGTGCGCGATGTGGTCGAGCGGCACAACGGCGCTTTCTGGTTCGAGCGCGAACGCCAGCGCCATCAGGCGTTTTTCCGCTTCCTGCTGCCGCTGGCCCGTCCGCAGGAGGCGCCGTCGGCGCAGGCGCCGGCGGCCGGCGACAGCCGACCGGAGTACTACGACTTTGACCTCTTCAAGACCACCGAACAGACGCGCTCGATGGACGAGCGGCGGCTCGCGGACCTGGCCTATACCGTGTTCGACACGGAGACCACCGGACTGAACCCTTCGCAGGGGGACGAGATCATCCAGATCGGCGCCACGCGCATCGTCAACAACAAGCTGCTGCGCCAGGAGTGTTTCGAACAACTGGTCAATCCGAGGCGGCTGATCCCGCCCGCGTCGATCCCGATCCACGGCATTTCGCCCGAGATGGTGATGGGAAAGCCGACCATCGATCAGGTGTTGCCGGCCTTCCACGCCTTTGCGCGGGACACCGTGCTGGTGGCACACAACGCCGCCTTCGACATGCGCTTCATGCAGCTCAAGGAACAGCAGTCGGGCGTGTCCTTTGACCACCCCGTGCTCGACACGCTGCTGCTGTCGGCGCTGGTGCACCCCAACCAGGACTCACACCGGCTCGAAGCGATCGCCGAGCGTTTCAACATCAAGGTGGTCGGCCGACACACCGCCATGGGCGATGCCATCGTGACGGCCGAGGTGTTCCTGCGGCTGATTCCGCTGCTGGCGGAAAAGGGCATTCACACCCTGGGTCAGGCCCGTGAGGCGGCGCAGAAGACCTACTACGCCCGGATCAAGTACTGATCCGTCCGGCGTTCAGAACCGTCCGGCCTGGTAACGATGGGCCAGCCCCTTCTGCATCGTCTGGACGACCTGGAAGGCGTCCTTGAGCTGCGTCTGTTCGAAGTTGGACAGCTCCGACGGATGGAGGTGGTTGTCCGGGGGCTGGCCGGCGGCGAGCTGCCGGGTCTGGTGCTGCAGCCGCAGGAAGCCGATGAACTCCAGGGCGTCCTGCAGGTCGCGGGCGTTGTTCTCGTTGAGCAGGCCGTTGGCGGCGGCGGCCCGCAGGCGGTCGTGGGTATTGACCTCGGCGTCCCCGCTGGCCAGCGCGTAGATGCGCGCCATGTCGATGATGGGCACCACGCCGTGGTGCTTGAGATCGACCGTGCCTTTGTGCTCGCCGCTGCGGATCGTGGCGATGCCCTTGAACAGTCCCAGCGGCGGTTCGCGCAGCAGGGCGTTGCCGGCCATGTGGGCCAGGAAGATGGTGTTGCCGCGCGTCTGCTGGTGAACCTGGTGCCGCACGTCGTCCAGCAGCGAGGCGTTGCCGTGCACCGCGCGCATGTCGAAGAACACGCAGGTGAGCATCAGCGCGGTCGGGTCCGGATGGCTGGTCCAGTCGGTGAACCGTTCGATCCAGCGTTTGCGGGGCAGGCGCCAGGTGTCCGTCATGGCCATCATCTCGCCCGGGCAATAGACGTAGCCGCAGGTGTTCAACCCGTCGCAGACGAAGCGGGCCAGGGCCTTGAAGTACTCACCGTGGGCCGCTTCGTCGTAGTCGTCGGCCAGCACCAGACCGTTGTCCTGGTCGGATCGGGCGGTCTGCTCGTTGCGCGCCTGCGAACCGGCAGCCACCCAGACGAAATCGATGGGCGCCGGTCCAAGCTGGGCTTGTGCGAGCTGGATCAGGCGGATCGTGACCGCATCGGTGATCGCGGTGATGATGTGGCCGGTGCTGTAGGCCGAGGCGTGCGCGCCACCCAGGCTCTGCTGCAGGCGGGCGACCTTGGCCGCGGCGGTCTGCAGACCCTCGACCGAATTCTGCTTGCGGATTTCGCCTGCGAGGTGGACCGCCGACGTGCTGTTCTGCTGGCTCAGGTCGGTGGCCGTGATCATGCCCGTCAGACGCTGGCCGTCGACGACCGGCACATGGTGGATGTTGTGCCGGGCCATGAGCAGCAGCGCGTCGAAGGCCGGGCTGTGCTGGTCGATGGTCATCAGCGCGTGCGTGGCGATGTCATCGACCGGCCGTGCGCTGTCCAGCCCGGTGGCAAGCACCCGGTTGCGCAGGTCCCGATCCGTCACCAGGCCGGCCAGTTGCCCGTCTCGCACCAGCAGCACGGACGAGACGCCGCGCTGGCTCATGAGCTCCGCCGCCTCGCGGATGCTGCGTTCGGGCGCCATCGTGATCGGTTCGTGTTTGACCAGAGACCGGACCTGGGTGGTCATGAGGTTGAGCGCCGGGTCACGCTCGGCGCCGACGGTGGTGGGCGGCTGCCCGGCGCTGCCGAGGAAGAAGGCCAGGCCCGGGGATTCCTGGATCAGTTCCCGCACGGTGGTCGCGTCGATCCGGATCAGGACGGCTTCCCCGCGCGCGCAGGCTGCACCCACGCCCGCCAGGCCGCCGATCCCCATGCCGAACAGTTCGTCGGGCCCCAGGAGCAGCAGCAATTCGCCATGGTCGTCCAGCAACGCCACCTCCCCGGCCACGACCCAGAAGAGGTGGTTCGGGAGATCGTCGGCATCGGCGATTCGGGTGTCTGCGGAGATGTCCTGCAGCGCCGCCGTTCGGGACAGCATGGACCGGGCGTGGGCCGGCAGGTGACGAAAGACCCGGTGCTGCGCCAGCATCGAATCCAGGGAAGGCTTGTTGTTCAGTTCTTGTTCCATGCGGGGCGACAGCGGGGGCAACGCAGGCATCCTACACCTGCGGCCCGGCGGGATGCGGGTTTACCCTCTCGGTGTTTGACCGGGAGGGTATGCTTGCGCCCCGATTTGTCAGGAATCGGTAAGACGCCGATCCAGAATGCCTTGGATTCGACGCTCTGTCCCATGCTCACACTGATCCTCTCCGTCAAACTGATCGTCGAAATCGCCCTCATGTCGCTGTTCGGGCAGTGGGTGCTTGGCCTTCTGACGGGGCAGGGCCGGCAGGGCAACCTGGTCTATCAATTGTTCGCCCAGGTCTCCGGGCCCTTCGTGCGGCTGGCCGGCCGTGTCACGCCGGGGTTCATCCTGGCGCGCCATCATCCGCTCGTGGCCTTTGTCCTGCTGGGACTGGCGTGGGTCGGCATCACGCTGACCAAGATTGCGCATTGCCTGTCCATCGGGGTGCAGTTGTGTCGCTGACGACCGGGATGGAGCGCGCGTGGTTCCGGGCACGGCTGTGGGCGGCGCTGGCCTGTGGGCAACGGACGCTTGCGAGCGCGCTGGTGAAGCGCCGGCTGGACCGGCATCCGGCAGACAGCCACGCGCTCGCAACCCAGGCGCACCTGCTGTTTCTCGCGGGAGACAGAAGCGGAGCGATCGGTCGGCTGACGCAACTGGTGGGCCAGGCGCCTGGCAATGCGCAGGCCTGGTTCAACCTCGGGTTCATGCACGAGGAGGCTGGCTGCATCGATCTGGCCGAGGCCGCGTTTCGCCGTGCCACCGATCTGGCGCCGGGCCTGGACCGCGCCTGGTACGGCCTCGGTCTGTGCCTGATCCGCTTGCAGCGTTTCGACGAGGCAGCCGAAGCGCTGCGCCGCAACACCGTATTGCAGCCCATGAATCCGTTCGGCTGGTACCAGTTGGCCCATGTTCAGATGGAGCGCCGGCAGCCCGAGGAGGCGCTTCGCATCCTGCAGCACCTGCGCCGTTTCGATCCCCGCGTGGCGGCCCAGCTTGAGCGGGAGACGGGGCTCGGTGTCACGCCGACCTGAGGCGCAGCGCGTCCACCGACAACACAGAGACAACGCCCATGGAGACCAACGAAAACCTGAGCCGCTACTGGCGCAAGAACCTGACGCTGACCGCAGGCCTGCTGCTGGTCTGGTTCGTCGTCACCTTCGGCGTCAGCTACTACGCCCGGGAACTGAACTTCAATTTCTTCGGCTGGCCGTTCAGCTTCTGGGTGGGCGCGCAAGGCGCGCTGGTGGTCTACGTCCTGATCATCGGGTTCTATGCCTGGTTCATGAACCGCATGGACATCGAGCACGGTGTCGATGAAGAGGAAGACTGATCCGATGGCGGCATCCTACGAACCGTCGGGCGCGCCACGGCAGGTGTCCAACAAGGCATTCAAGCGGCAACTGGACAAGGTCTACGCCTGGTACACCACGGGCTTCTTCGTCTTCCTTGCCACGCTGGCACTGCTGGAGCAGATAGGTCTCTCGCGCGAGTGGATCGGATTCATCTTCCTGCTGGCGACCGTGGCCCTGTATGCCGGGATCGGCATCATGAGCCGCACCACCGATGCGGTGGAGTACTACGTGGCGGGCCGGCGGGTGCCGGCGATCTACAACGGCATGGCGACCGGCGCCGACTGGATGTCGGCGGCGTCCTTCATCGGGCTGGCCGGCACGCTCTACCTCACAGGCTATGGCGGACTGGCCTTCATCATGGGCTGGACCGGTGGCTACTGCCTGGTGGCGCTGCTGCTGGCACCCTATCTGCGCAAGTTCGGTCAGTTCACCATCCCGGATTTCCTGGGTGAGCGCTATGGCGGCAACCTGCCGCGTTTCATCGGCGTGGTGGCCGCGATCCTGTGCTCGTTCACCTATGTCGTCGCGCAGATCTACGGCGTCGGCCTCATCACCTCGCGACTGACCGGTGTCGCGTTCGAATTGGGCATTTTCCTGGGTCTGGGCGGTATCCTGGTCTGCTCATTTCTCGGGGGGATGCGGGCAGTGACCTGGACCCAGGTGGCCCAATACGTGATCCTGATCGTGGCCTACCTGATTCCGGTGGTCTGGCTGTCTGTCAAGCAGACTGGGGTGCCGGTGCCGCAACTGGTCTACGGTTTCCAGTTGGAAAAGGTCACGGCCAAGGAAAAGCTGCTGACCAACGATCCCAAGGAACTGGAGGTCAGGGAGCTTTACACACGGCGTGCCGCAGAACTGGATGCCAAGCTCAGGAATCCGGGGCATGCCCTTGCCGCCGACAAGGCGCAGGCGGAAGCGCGGCTGGCGAAGGTGCGGGCGAGCAACGCGCCCTTGTCGGAAATGGCGGCGGCGGAAAAATCCTTGGCCGCGCTGCCGAGGGACGAGGTCGCTGCGGCGGCCGTCTGGGCCCGGGAGAGGGCGCTGGCGGAAACCCGGTCGCGTCCGCTCAACGGAATGCCGCCGCAGGCGGAACAGTTTTCCGGCGACCCCAAGGGGGACAAGAAGGCGCAGCGGCTGTTTGACGAGTCACGGCGCAATTTCCTGGCGCTGGTGTTCTGCCTGATGGTCGGTACGGCGGCCTTGCCCCACATCCTGATGCGCTACTACACCGTGCCCAGTGTGCGCGAGGCGCGTCGCTCGGTGACCTGGTCGGTGCTGTTCATCTTCCTCCTCTATGTCACCGCTCCCGCGCTTGCGGTGCTGGTCAAGTTCGAGGTGTTTCACTCGCTGGTGGGCACGCCGTTCGACCACCTTCCGCAATGGGTGGCCGCCTGGAACAAGGTGGATCCGACGCTGCTGTCGGTGGTCGACGTGAACCATGACAACGTGCTGCAGCTCAACGAGATGACGATCGGGGGCGACATCGTGGTGCTGGCCATGCCGGAGATCGCCGGTCTGCCGTACGTGATCTCGGGGCTGGTGGCTGCCGGTGGCCTGGCGGCTGCGCTGTCAACCGCAGACGGCCTGCTGCTGACGATCGCCAGTGCGCTGTCGCACGACCTCTACTACAAGGTGATCGATCCCAACGCGTCGACCGCGCGGCGGGTCACGATCTCCAAGGTGTTGCTGCTGATCGTCACTCTGCTCGCCGCCTACGTCGCCGCGCAGAAGCCGGCGGACATTCTTTTCCTGGTCTCGGCGGCCTTCTCCTTTGCCGCCGCCGCCTTTTTTCCCGCGCTGGTGCTCGGCATCTTCTGGAAACGTGCCACGGGCCTGGCGGCGGCTCTGGGCATGATGGCCGGGCTGGGGCTGACGACCTACTACATGGTGGTGACCCAGCCCTGGCTGCGGGGCATCTTCGGCGTCACCCGACCCGTGGATCTGTGGTGGGGCATCCAGCCGATTTCGGCCGGGGTGTTCGGGGTGCCGGTGGGTTTTCTGGTCATCATTGGCGTGAGCCTGCTGTCGCCGACCCCCAGCCGCAAGATTCGTGAGCTGGTCGACCATGTGCGGTACCCCAACCGCAGGCTGTAGACCGGTCCGGCCGGTTTTTGTTAGAATCATGGGCTTCGCCTTGCCGCACCCCGTGTTGACGCCGGGGGCGGCTGTTCTGCAAAACCGTGCTTTTCTTCGAAGCACGGGTCACCCAAAAGGAGAGTCCATGCGTCATTACGAAATCGTTTTGCTGATCCACCCGGATCAGAGCGAACAGGTTCCGGCCATGCTGGAGCGCTACAAGGGCATGATCACCGCCGGCGGCGGCAAGATCCATCGCGTTGAAGACTGGGGTCGCCGTCAACTGGCTTACCAGATCAACAAGCTGTCCAAGGCCCACTATCTGTGCGTCAACATCGAAGCTGATCTGGCTGTGATGGGTGAACTGGAGCACGCCTTCAAGTTCAACGACGCCGTGCTGCGCCACCTGACCGTGCAGAAGAAGAAGGCCGAAACCGGTCCTTCCAGCATGATGAAGGCGGTTGAGCGCGAAGAGGCCCGCAAGCAGGCTGCCCCTGAGCAGCGCGCCGAGGCCTGATGCCCTGGGCGTGACGTCGCCAGAAGGAGTCAACCGCTTCGAGGTCTCCGCCACGGTGGTCGAGGTGCAAACCTTGCGCTACACCCCCGCAGGCATACCGGCTGTCAATCTCGTGCTCGAACACGAGTCGGCACAGGTCGAGATGGATACCCCTCGTACGGTGAAGCTGCAGATCCGGTCCGTGGCCTTCGGGGCGCTGGCCGAAACCCTTTCAAGGCAGAGCCTTGAGATGGCAGGCAGGTTCAGGGGATTTCTGGCGAACGCGCGCAACGGCAAAGGACTCGTGTTCCATATCCAAGATTTCAGCAAGACATAGGAAAGGCCCATCATGGCTGCACCGAAACGTTTCAACAAAGACAAGCGCCCCAAGCGCAACACCCAATCGCTGCTGTTCAAGCGCAAGCGCTTCTGCCGCTTCACCGTCGCCGGTGTGGAAGAAGTCGACTACAAGGACGTGGATGTCCTGCGCGATTTCATCGCCGAGAACGGCAAGATCATCCCGGCTCGCCTGACCGGCACCCGCGCGATCTACCAGCGCCAGGTGACCACCGCCATCAAGCGCGCCCGCTTCCTGGCCATGCTGCCGTACAGCGACCAGCACCGCGTCTGATCGGGAGACCCACATGCAAATCATTCTTCTCGACAAAGTTGTCAACCTCGGCGCCCTCGGCGATGTGGTCAAGGTCAAGGACGGCTATGCCCGCAACTTCCTGATCCCCTCGGGCCGTGCCCGCCGCGCCACCCAAGCTGCCGTGGCCGAGTTCGAAGCCCGCCGTGCCGACCTCGAAAAGGCCGCCGCAGCGAAGCTGGCCGAAGCCCAGGCGCTGGGTGAAAAGGTCGCAGCCGCCACCCTCAAGCTGAGCCAGAAGGCTGGCGTGGATGGTCGCCTGTTCGGTTCCGTCACCAACCACGACGTGGCCGAAGAGCTCAACAAGCTGGGGTTCGCCGTGGCCAAGTCCCAGGTGCGCATGCCCAACGGTCCGCTCAAGACCGTGGGTGAGTACACCGTTAGCGTCAACCTGCACACCGACGTCACCGTCGAGCTGCCGGTCACGGTGCTGGGCGAGTCCGCCTGATCCTGCCGACGGCGCTCGTCGCCGTTGCCAAAAGGCCGCTGCCTCCGGGTCAGCGGCCTTTTTTCTTTCCCGGATGTTTTCCCCGTCCGGTCCCCAGACTGTGCACGCGTTGTCCACAGACTTGTCCCATGACAGGCCGTTGGGCGCGGCGTACCATTTCCGGATTGCCAGGAACGCCATGACCGCCACCTTCTCCACCCCGCTGTCTTCCTTCGATGCCGGTTTCGACGATGCCGGGTTGCTGTCGGATCCGCAACTGGCGCAGCTGAGGGTGCCACCCCATTCGATCGAGGCCGAGTCCAGTGTGTTGGGCGGACTGCTTCTGGACAACGGCGCCTGGGACCGCGTGGCGGACCTGATCAACGATTCCGACTTCTACCGCTACGAGCACCGCCTGATCTATTCCGCGATCGCGGCGCTGGTCAACGCCAGCAAGCCTGCGGATGTGGTGACTGTGTTCGAGCACCTGCAGAACCTGGGCAAGGCCGACGAGGCGGGCGGGCTGGGCTACCTGAACTCGTTGGCGCAGTACGTGCCCAGCGCTGCAAACATCCGCCGCTATGCCGAGATCGTGCGGGAGCGGGCCATCCTGCGCAAGCTGGTGGCCGCCAGCGATGAGATCGCCACCAACGCCTTCAACCCGCAGGGCAAACCGGTGGCCAAGATCCTTGACGAGGCCGAACAGAAGATCTTCAAGATCGGCGAGGAAGGCTCGCGGATGAAAGAGGGTTTCCAGAGCATGGACACCCTGGTGGTGGACCTGCTGGACCGCGTGCAGGAGATGGCGGACAACCCGAACGACATCACGGGTGTGCCGACCGGGTTCATCGACCTGGACCGCATGACCTCTGGCCTGCAGGCCGGTGATCTTGTGGTGCTGGCTGCGCGTCCTTCGATGGGCAAGACCGCCTTCGCGATCAACATCGCGGAGCATGTGGCGCTCAACGAGGGCCTGCCGGTGGCCGTGTTCTCGATGGAAATGGGGGCCGCCCAGTTGGCGGTGCGTATCGTCGGTTCGATCGGCCGTATCAACCAGAGCCATCTGCGCACCGGCAAGCTCACCGACGATGAATGGCCGCGATTGACCGAGGCCATCGAACGGCTGCGCAACATTTCACTGCACATCGACGAGACCCCCGGACTGACGCCCAGCGAACTGCGTGCGAATGCACGTCGCCTGGCCCGTCAATGCGGCAAGCTCGGCCTGATCGTGGTCGACTACCTGCAGCTCATGAGCGGTTCCAACTCTGACGGTGGCGACAATCGCGCGACCGAACTGGGCGAAATTTCGCGGGGCCTGAAGATGCTCGCCAAGGAGCTGCAGTGCCCGGTGATCGCGCTGTCGCAGCTCAACCGATCGGTCGAGCAACGCACCGACAAGCGCCCCATGATGTCCGACCTGCGCGAATCCGGCGCCATCGAGCAGGACGCGGACATCATCATGTTCATCTACCGCGACGAGTACTACAACAAGGAAACCTGCAAGGAACCGGGTGTGGCCGAGATCATCATCGGCAAACAGCGCAATGGGCCGACCGGCACCTGCAAGCTGGCCTTCCTGAACATGCTGACCCGTTTCGAGACGCTGGCGGGTGGCGGCATGGGCGGAGACGACTACTGAAGCGGCATCCCCGTCGTTCTTGCAACAAAAAAGCCCGACATCGTCGGGCTTTTTTGTTGGCTGAGCCGGACGTCAGAGGACTTCGGACGCGAAGTCTGCCAGCCGGGAGCGCTCGCCACGGGCCAGCGTGATGTGCCCGCCATGCGGCCAGCCTTTGAAGCGGTCGACGGCATAGGTCAGACCCGATGAGCCTTCGGTCAGGTAGGGTGTGTCGATCTGCGCCAGGTTGCCCATGCAGATGATCTTGGTGCCAGGGCCGGCGCGCGTGATCAACGTCTTCATCTGCTTGGGCGTCAGGTTCTGCGCCTCGTCGATGATGACGTACTTGTTCATGAAGGTGCGGCCTCGCATGAAGTTCATGCTCTTGACCTTGATGCGGCTGCGGATCAGCTCGTTGGTCGCTGCGCGGCCCCACTCGCCGGCACCGCCGGCGTCGCCCTTGGCCAGGAACTCCAGGTTGTCGTCCAGCGCGCCCATCCAGGGGCCCATCTTCTCCTCTTCCGTGCCGGGCAGGAAACCGATGTCTTCGCCGACGCTCACCGTGGCGCGGGTCATGATGATCTCGGTGTAGCGGCGGTCGTCGAGCACCTGGGTCAGACCGCTGGCCAGGGCCATCAGGGTCTTGCCGGTACCTGCGGTGCCGGCCAGCGTGACAAAGTCGATTTCCGGGTCCATCAGCAGGTTGAGCGCGAAGTTCTGTTCGCGATTGCGGCTGGTGACGCCCCAGATGGCGTTCTTCAGATGGGTGTAGTCCTTGAGCGTCTTGAGCACCGCGGTCTTGTCGCGGATTTCGGTCACGCGTGCATAGAGCGAGGGTTCGCCCGGCGCTTCGAAGTAGACGAACTGGTTGATGTGGAACTGCGTGACCGCAGGGCCGCTGACACGGTAGAAGGTGTGGCTGCCGCTCTGCCAGCTCTCGATGGTCTTGCTCTGGCGCGTCCAGAAGTCCTGCGGCAGGGCAAGGGCGCCGGAGTACAGAAGCTCGCCGTCGTCCAGCGTCTTGTCGTTCTGGTAGTCGTCGGCGGCAAGCCCCAGCGCGCGGGCTTTGACCCGCATGTTGATGTCCTTGGACACCAGAATCACTTCGCGCTGCGGGTGTTTGTCGCGCAGGGCCTGCACCACGCCCAGGATCTGGTTGTCCGCCTTGCCCTGGGGCAGGCTGGTGGGCAGTTGGGTGTCCAGGGGCTCGGTCTGGAAGAAGAGCAGACCGCGCGCCGCCTGGTGGCCGGTGGCGGACAGCTTGAGGCCCTTGGTCATGTCGCCGCCGGTCTGTGCTGCCAGCGCATCCAGTGTCCGGCTGGTCTGGCGACCGTTGCGGGCCACTTCGGTCATGCCTTTCTTGTGGCCGTCGAGCTCTTCGAGCACGATCATCGGCAGAAAGATGTCGTGCTCCTCGAACCGGAACAGGCTCATCGGATCGTGCAGCAGCACATTGGTGTCCAGCACGAACAGCCGGGTCGGACCGGTTGTGGCGGCGGTTCGCGCCGGCTTGCGGCGCGCCAGCTCCGGCGGGGCGGGGCGCGCCGTCGGAGGCGGTGCCTCGGCGCGCACTGGCGCGACGACCGGTGCGGAAGCGGCTGGCGGAGCGGCCTCTGCGGTCACGGCCTTGTTGCCCTTGTTGGCAGGACGGGCGCGTCGCTTTGCGGGCGGCGCAGGCTCCCTCGTCTTGGGTGACTGTTCCCGGGAGGCGGGGGTGTCGTCGTCAAGCACCTCGTGACCGGTTTTCAGGCTGTAGGCTTCAGCGGCCAGCAGGGCGGCACGTTTGTTGGGAGCGGGGGGCAGTGGCATGTGGCGAAGAGTCAGCGCGGTCCGAAAAACGAAAAAGCCGCCAGGGAAACCGGGCGGCTTGGCTTGCGACGTGGCAGAAATGAGGAGCAGGTTGCGATGGGTCTGACCAGGGTCATGAGTCCATTATGCACGACCTGTTTGACGCCCAGAAGACGCCCGTTCAGGCGGCCTTCTTGAGCGTCTTGACGGCCTTGAGCACCTCTTCGACATGGCCCGGCACCTTCAGGCCGCGCCATTCCTGCTTGAGCACGCCGTCGGCACCGATCAGGAAGGTGCTGCGCTCGATGCCCTTGACCTTCTTGCCGTACATGATCTTGTTCTTGACCACGCCGAACATGTGGCACATCTTTTCCTCGGTGTCGGCGATCAGCTCGAACGGCAACTCCAGCTTGGCCTTGAAGTCGTCGTGCGACTTCATGTTGTCACGTGATACGCCGAACACCTGGGCGCCGGCCTTGACGAAGTCCTTGTACTTGTCGCGGAACTGCATGGCCTCGGTGGTGCAGCCGGGCGTGTTGTCCTTGGGGTAGAAATACAGCACCACGGTCTGGCCAACGTGCGACTGGTTGCTCACCTTGATGCCACCGGTGGCCATGGCTTCAAATTCGGGAATGGGTTTGTTGACAACGACTGCCATGCTGCGTGGACCCCTGACGTAGGTTGGTGGAGATGCGTTGGTCTTCCCGTCGCCCTCCCTGGGCAACAGCCGTTCTGGGGCGGCTGGAGGAAAACAATCGGTTATTTTACCTTGATCAGGGTTCTTCCCGGTCGGCGGCAGGAATATGCGCCGGACCGGGATGGTCCGTAACCCCTGGAGGGGTTTCAGGCATCCAGCAGCAATGCCGCTGTCACACGCCGTCCCTCGCCGGCGAGGATGTTGAAGGTTCGGCAGGCCGCTGCGGTGTCCATGGTTTCAACACCGATGCGCCTTTCAATCAGGGGACGCAGCAGCGCAGGCGAGACGAAGCGCAGTTTGCGTCCGCTGCCCAGCAGCACGAGCTCAGGTGTTGCTTCCCCCTCCGCCGCCAGCCCCGCAAAGTGGTGCGCGGTCAGCTCTTCCAGGCGCGAGACCTCCCAGGGGCGCACCGAGCCGTCGGCGCCGAGCACCAGACTGCTGAAATGGCGCTGGCCGTTGACTGCGACCCAGCCATCGCCAATTGCGGTGATGGTCAGGGCATTGGGGGAGTCGGCATGCAGCTTCATGGTCGGAACGGTGCGCTGGCCCGGCGGAAGACAGGGCGAACTGTGTTCAAATTGAGGGTTTCCCCAGAGGGGCTGCGCAATATAGCGCACCCGTTGTTGGCGCGACCGCGCCTCCTGCCTGTCTGACCTGTCCGGAGGGACTTTGAAAACCATCCAGAAATCCGCCAAGCTGGCCAATGTGCTGTACGACGTTCGTGGCCCGATCGTCGAGGCGGCCAAGCAGATGGAGGACGAAGGCCAGAAGATCATCAAGCTGAACATCGGTAACCTCGCGCCGTTCGGCTTCGATGCACCGGAAGAAATCCAGCAGGACATGATCCGCAACCTGCCCAACTCGGCGGGTTATTCGGACAGCAAGGGCATCTTCGCGGCGCGCAAGGCGGTAATGCACTACACCCAGCAGCAGGGTGTGCAGGGTGTGACGCTGGAAGACATCTATCTGGGCAACGGGGCCAGCGAGCTGATCGTGATGGCGGCCAACGCGCTGCTGGACAACGGCGACGAGCTGCTGGTGCCTTCGCCCGACTACCCGCTGTGGACGGCGGCGACGAGCCTCTCGGGCGGCACGCCGGTGCATTACCGCTGCGACGAAGACAACGGCTGGCAGCCGGATCTGGCCGACATGCGCGCCAAGATCACGCCGCGCACCAAGGGCATCGTGGTGATCAACCCGAACAACCCGACCGGCGTGATCTACAGCGACGAACTGCTCAAGGGCATCGTGGCGCTGGCGCGTGAGTTCGGCCTGGTGCTGCTGGCCGACGAGGTCTACGACAAGGTGCTGTACGAGGGTGTGACGCACACGGCGATGGCCAGCCTGTCGACCGACGTGCTGACCCTGACCTTTAACTCGCTGTCCAAGGCCTACCGTTCCTGCGGCTACCGGGCCGGCTGGATGGTGCTGTCGGGCCCGAAGGAAATCGCCAAGGATTTCATCGAAGGCCTGAACATGCTGGCCAACCTCAAGCTGGGCTCCAACGTTCCCGGCCAGTGGGCGATCCAGACGGCGCTGGGTGGTTACCAGAGCATCAATGACCTGGTCAAAGAAGGTGGACGACTGCGCCGCCAGCGGGACCTGGCCTATGAGCTGATCACCGCCATCCCGGGCGTGACCTGCGTCAAGCCGAAGGCCGCGCTCTACATGTTCCCGCGCCTGGACCCCAAGATCTACCCGATCGAGGATGACCGGCAGTTCTTCATGGAGGTGTTGCGGGCAACACGCGTGATGCTGGTTCAGGGCTCGGGCTTCAATTTCCCGGACAACCAGCACTTCCGCATCGTCTTCCTTCCACACGAAGACGATCTGCGTGAGGCGATCAACCGTCTGGCGCGTTTCCTGGAGCAATGGCGGCATCGCCAGAGCGCCAGCGCCTGAACATCAATGTGGGGGCGGTTTTTCATCAATGGATGGTTGCCAATCCCCCAGGATCAGAAGGGTGCATGACACCCGCGTTTTTTCTTTGAAGTGACACCAACATGAAACCGATCCAAGTAGGCCTGCTGGGCATTGGCACCGTGGGCAGCGGCACGTTCAACGTGCTCCAGCGCAACCAGGAAGAGATCCAGCGCCGCGCCGGCCGTGGCATCGAGATCACCATGGTGGCTGACCTGGACGTGGCGCGCGCCCAGTCCATCGTGGGCCCCAACGTCAAGGTGGTGAACGACGCCCGCGCGGTGATCGCCAACCCCGAAATCGACATCGTGATCGAGCTGATCGGCGGCTACGGCATCGCCAAGGCGCTGGTGATGGAAGCGATCGCCGCCGGCAAGCACGTGGTCACCGCCAACAAGGCGCTGCTGGCCGTGCACGGCACCGAGATCTTTGCCGCCGCGTCGGCCAAGGGCGTGATGGTGGCCTTTGAAGCCGCCGTGGCCGGTGGCATCCCCATCATCAAGGCGCTGCGCGAAGGTTTGACTGCCAACCGCATCCAGTGGATCGCCGGCATCATCAACGGCACGACGAACTTCATCCTGTCCGAGATGCGCGACAAGGGCCTGGACTTCGACGTGGTACTCAAGGAAGCGCAGCGTCTGGGCTACGCCGAAGCCGACCCGACCTTCGACATCGAAGGCGTGGACGCGGCGCACAAGGCGACGCTGATGAGCGCCATCGCCTTCGGCATCCCGGTGCAGTTCGACAAGGCCTACGTGGAAGGCATCACCAAGCTGGGCGCGGTCGACATCCGCTACGCCGAGCAGTTGGGCTACCGCATCAAGCTGCTGGGCATCACCAAGCGCACCGACAAGGGCGTGGAACTGCGTGTACATCCCAGCCTGGTGCCGGCCAAGCGCCTGATCGCCAATGTGGAAGGTGCGATGAACGCGGTGGTGGTGCACGGCGATGCCGTCGGCACCACGCTGTATTACGGCAAGGGCGCGGGCAGCGAGCCGACCGCGTCGGCCGTGATCGCCGACCTGGTGGACATCACCCGCCTGCACACCGCCGATCCGCTGCACCGCGTGCCGCACCTGGCCTTCCAGCCGGACGCGATGAGCGACGTGGCCGTGCTGCCGATGAGCGAGGTCGTGACCAGCTACTACCTGCGCCTGCGCGTGGCCGACGAAGCCGGCGTGCTGGCCCAGGTGACCGGCCTGCTGGCCGGCGCGGGCGTGAGCATTGATGCCGTGCTGCAGCGCGAGGCCGACGAAGTGGGCGGCGAAGGCGCCACCTCGACCGACCTGATCATCCTCACGCACGAGACGCGCGAAGGCACGATGAACGACGTGATCGCGCAGATGCAGGGCCTGCCGTCGGTGCTCGCCCCGATCACCCGCATCCGCAAAGAAGAGCTGAACTGAGATGCTGTACCTGTCGACCCGCGGCCACCCGGACCGCAAGCGCTTCTGCGAAATCCTGCTCGAAGGCCTGGCGCCGGACGGCGGCCTGTACCTGCCCGAGGCGTATCCGCAGGTGGACGCCGCCACGCTGATGCGCTGGCGCTCGGTGCTGGCCGAGCAGGGTTACGCCGCGCTGGCTTTCGAGGTGCTGTCGCTCTACATCAACGACATCCCGGCTGCGGATCTGAAAGCGCTGTGCGCCAAGACCTACACCGCGGAAGTCTTCGGCACGAAAGAGATCGTGCCGCTGACGAAGCTGGAAGACGACCTGCAGCTCGAAGCCCTGTCCAACGGCCCCACGCTGGCCTTCAAGGACATGGCCATGCAGCTGCTGGGCAACCTGTTCGAGTACGAACTGGCGCGCCGCGGCGAGCAGCTCAACATCCTGGGCGCGACCTCCGGCGACACCGGCAGCGCGGCCGAATACGCGATGCGCGGCAAGCAGGGCGTGCGTGTGTTCATGCTGAGCCCGCACGGCCGCATGAGCGCGTTCCAGCAGGCCCAGATGTTCAGCCTGATGGACCCGAACATCCACAACATCGCGGTCGAAGGCGTGTTCGACGACTGCCAGGACATCGTCAAGGCGGTGTCCAACGACCTCGACTTCAAGCGCAAGTACAAGATCGGCACGGTCAACTCGATCAACTGGGCGCGTCTGCTGGCCCAGGTCGTCTACTACTTCGCCGGCTACTTCTACGCCACGAAGTCCAACGACGAAAAGGTGAGCTTTGCCGTGCCCTCGGGCAACTTCGGCAATGTCTGCGCCGGCCACGTGGCGCGCCAGATGGGCTTGCCGATCGGCCGCCTGATCGTCGCGACCAATGAGAACGACGTGCTCGACGAGTTCTTCCGCACCGGCACCTACCGCGTGCGCGGCAGCGCCGACACCTACGAGACCTCCAGCCCGTCCATGGACATTTCCAAGGCGAGCAACTTCGAGCGCTTCGTGTTCGACCTGCTGGGCCGCGACGCGGCGCGCACGAAAAACCTGTTCGACGCCGAACTTCACCTGCATGGCCGCTTTGACCTGGGCGCCGATCCGCTGTTCGCGAAAGCGGCGTCGCAATACGGTTTCGCCAGCGGCAAGAGCACGCACGCCAACCGCCTGGCCACCATCAAGGCCACGTTCGAACAGCACGGCGTGATGATCGACACCCACACCGCCGACGGCGTGAAGGTGGCGCGTGAGCTGCGCCAGGCCGGCGAAAACGTGGTGGTGCTGGAAACGGCGCTGCCGATCAAGTTCGCCGAAACCATCCGCGAAGCCCTGGGGCGCGACCCGGCCCGCCCGGCCAAGTTCGACGGCATCGAGGCCTTGCCCAAGCGGGTGCAGGTGATGGGCGCCGACGCGGTCGCGGTCAAGCGCTACATCACCGACCACTGCCCGGTCTGACCGGCGACGCGAACGGCCCATGAAGGTTGTCGGCTTCGCGGGACCATCCGGTGCGGGGAAGACCACGCTCATCGAGCAACTGATCCCCAGGCTCAAGGCGCGGCGTCTGCGCGTGTCCGTGGTCAAGCACTCGCACCACGGTTTTGAATCCGATCACCCGGGCAAGGACACCTGGCGCCACCGCGAGGCAGGTGCCTACGAGGTGCTGGCGGTGTCCCGCGAGCGCCTGGTGCTGCAACGCAGCTTCGAACAGGCCGAGGAACGTTCGGTGCACGACGTCCTGCCGGCCCTGCATCCCGGTGTGGACTGGGTGCTGGTCGAGGGATGGCGCGACAGCGACCTGCTCAAGATCGAGGTCTGGCGCAAGGCAACGGGGCAGGCCGTGCGCTATCCGGACGATCCCTTTGTCACCGCGATTGCGCTGCCGGCCAGTGATGCGATGCCCGAAGACACCCAGCGCCCGAGGCTTGATCTGGATGACCCGGATGCGGTCCTCGCCTGGCTGCTCGACAATGGGGATCGTTTTGACTACGACCCCGAGACCTACCGCCGCACCTGACGGGGCGGCCGGTCCGCCCCCGTTTTTGCCATGAACGCTCCCCAATCCGCTCGCAAGCCGCTGATGGCGCTGGACGACGCGCTGACGCAACTGTTGTCGCACGTGGCGCCACTGTCGGGCACCGAGACGGTGGCCACGGTGATGGCCGACCGTCGTGTATTGGCCGAGGACCTGGTGTCCGAACTGCACGTGCCGCCGCAGGACAACTCGTCCATGGACGGCTACGCGGTGCGGGTGGCCGACGTGACCGAACGCAGCGTGGTGCTGCCCGTCAGCCAGCGCATCGCCGCCGGTCACCCGGCGCAGGTCCTGACGCCTGGAACCTGCGCGCGCATCTTCACCGGCGCGCCCGTGCCGCCGGGGGCGGACGCCATCGTCATGCAGGAAGACACGCGCGAGGTCGGCGGCGACTTCCATGCGGTGCACATCGACGCAGTGCCCTCGGTGGGACAGTGGATCCGCCGCGCTGGGGAGGACGTGACCCGTGGCGCGGTGGTGCTGCCGCGTGGCACGCGCCTGTCGGCCGCGAGCCTCGGTCTGGCCGCAGGCATCGGTGCCGCGCACCTGAGCGTGGTCGTCAAGCCCCGTGTGGCGCTGTTTTCGACCGGCGACGAACTGGTGATGCCAGGCGAAGTGCCGCCAGCGCAGATGAAGCCGGGTGCCATCTACAACAGCAACCGCTTCTTCCTGCGTGTGCTGCTCGAACGCCTGGGCTGCGAAGTCAGCGACCTGGGCATCGTGCCCGACCAGCGCGAGGCGACCGTGGCCGCACTCAAGACCGCAGCCGACCACCACGACCTGATCCTCACCAGCGGTGGCGTGTCGGTGGGCGAGGAAGACCACATCAAGCCCGCCGTGCAGCAACTGGGCAGCCTCGACCTGTGGCAGATCGCCATGAAGCCGGGCAAGCCCTTCGCCTACGGCTCGGTGAGGCGCGATGCCGGAGCGGGTGCCGGGGCGGGCGGGCATTGCCACTTCATCGGTCTGCCGGGCAACCCGGTGTCGAGTTTCGTGACCTTTCTGTTGCTGGTGCGTCCGTTCCTGCTGAAGCTGCAGGGGGTTGCCGCGTCGGCGTTCCAGCCGCCGTTCAGGACCATGCGGCTGCGCGCCGATTTCGAACTGCCGCGCGCCGACAAGCGCCGCGAGTTCCTGCGCGTGCGCCGCAACGACGCGGGTGGGCTGGATCTGTTCTCCAACCAGAGTTCGGGGGTGTTGACGTCCGCAGGCTGGGCCGACGGGCTGGTCGACAACCCGGCCGGGACTGTCATTGCGCGTGGCGATCTCGTTGATTACATCGCGCTGGCGGAGCTGTTGCCATGAAGACCATCCGGTTGCGTTATTTCGCCGCTATCCGCGAAGCGATGGGCACCGGCAGCGAAACCGTGCACACCGCAGCGGCGACGCTCGGCGCCCTGCGCGACGAGCTGATCGCGCGTGGCGGCGCCCACGGGGAGGCGCTCTCTCGCGGTCGGGCGGTGCGCGTGTCGTTGGACCAGACCATGACCGACGAGACGGCGGCGCTGTCCGACGGTGCCGAGGTGGCCTTCTTTCCGCCCGTGACCGGAGGGTGACCATGAGCGACCGCGTCAGCATTCAGACCGGGGACTTCGACCTGTCCGCCGAGGTCGCGCGGCTGCGCGAAGGTGAAAAGGGCGTGGGGGCGGTCTGTGCGTTTGTCGGGACGGTCAGGGACCGCAACGACGGCCAGAGCGTCAGCACCATGGAGCTGGAGCATTACCCGGGCATGACCGAAAAGGCCATCGAGCAGATGATCGACGAGGCGCACCGGCGCTTCGACATCTTTGGCGCGCGCGTGATCCACCGCGTCGGTCTGCTGCAACCGCTGGACCAGATCGTGCTGGTGGCGGTGACCTCGGCGCACCGGGGCGAGAGCTTCCAGGCCTGCGAGTTCCTGATGGACTACCTCAAGACCCAGGCGCCGTTCTGGAAAAAGGAGCAGACGCCTGAGGGCGCGCGCTGGGTCGATGCGCGGGTCAGCGACGATGCCGCGCTGGCCAAGTGGGGCATCGTGTCGAGCAACGCCTGAACGCCTTGGCGCTGATCCCATGCCCCTGAACGCTGCCGACATCGAAGCCATCGAACGCGCCACGCTGACGGCGGTCGCTCCCGAGCGGGTGGAGGCCATCGAAGGCTGGCTGCTGCCCATGGACACCGGAA
This sequence comes from Hydrogenophaga sp., assembly GCA_016790705.1. Lineage (GTDB taxonomy): Bacteria > Pseudomonadota > Gammaproteobacteria > Burkholderiales > Burkholderiaceae_C > Hydrogenophaga. The sequence goes on along the minus strand of JAEUOT010000025.1, from coordinate 11,264 downwards.
CCGTGGGCCGGGCCCACAGCGCGGTCCCGCTGCACCACCGCGTCCAAGATCCAGCGTTGATCGACCACATCGCCCGGCGCTACCGCGACGCCGGCCTGCGCCCGGTGTTCCGCTTGCCGGACCTGCCGACGTTCGAGGCCTGGTGGCCGGTGCTGGCCAACCGGGGTTTGCGGCGCGAGCAGCCGACGCTGACCCAGACGGGCGCTCTCGATGGACTGCTGACCCTGGCCGAAGACGCCGACGGGGTGTCGCTGGATCCGCGCCCGGACGCGGCGTGGATGGCGATGTTTCTGGGCGAGGGGCTGGACCCGGTGGACGGAGCCAGCCGCTCGAAGGCGTTGTCGCGCGCCGAGGGAACGCTGTTCGCCAGCGTGCGCGAGGGCGGCGAGACGGTGGCTTGCGGCGCCGCCTGTTACGCGCAGGGCTGGCTCAGCATGCACGGCCTGCGCACCGCGGCCAGCCAGCGGGGGCGTGGGCTGGCCGGCCGGATGATCCGGGCCATGGCGCTGGAGGCGCAGCGCCGTGGCATCACCCGCGCCTTCCTGCAGGTGGATGGCAGCAACGCACCCGCTCTGGCGCTGTACCGCCGCGCCGGCATGCAGACCGCCTGGACCTACGCGTACTGGAGGGCGGCGTGAAGCGCCGTTTGACCAAGCGCAAACCGGCCTGACCCTGGCGGGTGCAAGGTCTTGAAATGGTGGCGGTCAGCGCCACATGCCCGTCAGTTCAAGCATTCCGGAGCATCCACCATGCGACTCGACAAACTCACCACCAAATTCCAGGAGGCCTTGGGAGAGGCACAGAGCCTGGCCCTGAGCAAGGACCACGCCTACATCGAACCGGCCCACCTGCTGCTGGCGATGCTGCGCCAGACCGACGGGCCGAAGTCGCTGCTGCAGCGCGCCGGCGTCAACGTGCCCGGCCTGACCAAGGCGGCCGAGGAGGCGGTCAACCGACTGCCCGAGGTGCAGGGCCAGGAGCAGGTGCAGCCCGGCCCGGACCTGATCAAGCTGCTGCAGGCGACCGAGAAAGAAGCCATCAAGCGCGGCGACGCCTTCATCGCCAGCGAGCTGTTCCTGCTCGCGGTGGCGGACCAGAAGGGCGAGATTGGCCGTATCGCCAACGAGAACGGCCTCTCCCGCAAGAGCCTGGAAGCGGCCATCGAGGCCGTGCGCGGCGGTCAGAAGATGGATTCGCCCGAGGGCGAGAGCCAGCGCGAGGCGCTCAAGAAGTACACCCTGGACCTGACCGAGCGCGCCCGCCAGGGCAAGCTGGACCCGGTGATCGGCCGCGACGACGAAATCCGCCGCGCCATCCAGGTGCTGCAGCGCCGCAGCAAGAACAACCCGGTGTTGATCGGTGAGCCCGGCGTGGGCAAGACGGCCATCGTCGAAGGCCTGGCGCAGCGCATCGTCAACGGCGAGGTACCCGACAGCCTGAAGGACAAGCGCGTCCTGGTGCTCGACATGGCCGGCCTCCTGGCCGGCGCCAAGTACCGCGGCGAGTTCGAAGAGCGGCTCAAGGCGGTGCTCAAGGAAGTGGCCGCCGACGAGGGCCGCATCATCCTGTTCATCGACGAGCTGCACACGATGGTGGGCGCCGGCAAGGCCGAAGGCGCCATCGACGCCGGCAACATGCTCAAGCCCGCGCTGGCGCGCGGCGAACTGCATTGCATCGGCGCCACCACGCTCAACGAGTACCGCAAGTACGTCGAGAAAGACGCCGCGCTGGAACGCCGCTTCCAGAAGGTGCTGGTCGACGAGCCGAGCGTGGAGGCCACCGTGGCCATCCTGCGCGGGCTGCAGGAGAAGTACGAGGTGCACCACGGGGTGGAGATCACCGACCCGGCGATCGTCGCCGCGGCCGAGTTGAGCCACCGCTACATCACCGACCGCTTCCTGCCCGACAAGGCCATCGACCTCATCGACGAGGCGGCGGCCAAGATCAAGATCGAGATCGACTCCAAGCCCGAGGCGATGGACAAGCTCGACCGCCGGCTCATCCAGCTCAAGATCGAGCGTGAGGCGGTGAGGAAGGAGAAGGACGAGGCCTCGCAGAAGCGCCTCGGGCTGATCGAGGAAGAGATCGGCAAGCTCGAGCGCGAGTACGCCGACCTGGAAGAGATCTGGAAGAGCGAGAAGGCCACCGCTCAGGGCAGCGCGCAGGTGAAGGTGGAGATCGACCAGCTGCGCGAGCAGATCGAGCAGCTCAAGCGCAAGGGCGACTTCAACAAGGTGGCCGAGCTGCAGTACGGCAAGCTGCCCGAGCTGGAAAAGCGCCTGAAGGAGGCGCAGAGCAAGGAGGCCGGCAAGAAGGGCGCCGGCAAGCCGCAGTTGCTGCGCACGATGGTCGGCGCCGAGGAGATCGCCGAGGTGGTGAGCCGCGCCACCGGCATCCCGGTGAGCAAGCTGATGCAGGGCGAGCGCGACAAGCTCCTGCAGATGGAGGCCAGGCTGCACGAGCGCGTGGTCGGCCAGGACGAGGCCATCGTCGCCGTGGCCGACGCCATCCGCCGCTCACGCGCCGGGTTGAGCGATCCGAACCGGCCGCTCGGCAGCTTCCTCTTCCTCGGCCCCACCGGCGTGGGCAAGACCGAGCTGTGCAAGGCGCTGGCGGGGTTTCTCTTCGACAGCGACGACCACATGATCCGCATCGACATGAGCGAGTTCATGGAGAAGCACTCGGTGAGCCGCCTGATCGGCGCGCCGCCCGGCTACGTCGGCTACGACGAGGGCGGCCACCTCACCGAGGCGGTGCGCCGCAAGCCCTACAGCGTGCTGTTGCTCGACGAGGTGGAGAAGGCCCACCCGGACGTGTTCAACGTGCTGCTGCAGGTGCTGGACGATGGGCGTCTCACCGACGGCCAGGGCCGCACGGTGGACTTCAAGAACACGGTGATCGTGATGACCAGCAACCTCGGCTCGCCGCTGATCATGCAGATGGCCGGGCAGAGCACCGAGCGCATCCGCGACGCGGTGCTGGGCGAGGTGAAGCAGCACTTCCGGCCCGAATTCCTGAACCGCATCGACGAGATGGTGGTCTTCCACGCGCTCGACCAGAAGCACATCGAGAACATCGCGAAGATCCAGCTCCGGCAACTGGAGCAGCGGCTGGAAAAGCTGGAGATGAAGCTCGAGGTGTCGCCCGCGGCGCTGGCCGAGCTTGCCAAGGTCGGCTTCGACCCCGTGTTCGGCGCCCGGCCGCTGAAGCGCGCCATCCAGCAGCGTATCGAGAACCCGGTGAGCAAGCTCATCCTGCAGGGCCGTTTCGGCCCCAAGGACGTGGTGCCCGTAGACGTGGAAGGCGGCGAGTTCTCGTTCGGGCGCGTGGTGCACTGAAGGATGGCTGCCGCCGGGCTACGGCTTCGCCACCCGCCCGAGGGTGCTTGTTCTCGAGGCACGGGGTGTACTTGCGCCGGCACATAGCCAAGGGGCATGCGCGGATCCGGCTTTGCCGGTCCGCAGCATGAGGCCCCTCGGGGGGGTGGCGGAGGCGACGCCGGAGCCGGAGCCGGAGCCGGAGCCTGGGGCTCTATGTCGGCGCCTCGATGCGTTCCAACTGCATGCGCGCCAGCGTCAGGTTGCCGGCACTGGCCAGCAGCACGATGTGCACCGCCACGCCGGGGTGGCCAGGCACGGGGCGCAAGATGAGGTGGTGGCCGCTGGTGCTGAGCGCGAGCTCGGGCTGGCTGGAGCCCAGGCCCAGCGCCCGCGAGCCGTCCAGCGCTGAGACGAGCAGGTTGGCGCCCTGGTAGGCCAGTCGCTCGGCCGGCGGCACATGGCCGGCATGCGCCAGTGGCTTGGCGGCATGGATGTCGAACACGCAGCAGCTGACCGTGCCCTTGATCGCCATGCAGCGGTCGACGTACTCCTGCCAGCTCGTGTTGCCCGGGCTCGGCATCGCGCGCGGGGCCTGCGCCGCCGAAAGCAGCGGTGGCGCGCTCTCGGCTGCATTCGGCGCCAACGCGGCTTGCACGGTGGGCGCGAAACTGCCTTGCAGCGTGCCGGGCTGCGTGGCGGCCTCGGAGGCGGGCGGAGTGGCCTTGGGCACCGCGCGATCCATATCGGCTTCCAGCGCGCGGGCACCGCCCATCGCGCCGTTCAGGCGGTTCCAGGCACCGGCGACGAAGTTCCAGATGTGCTTGGGCTTGGTGGCCTGCGGGGTGATCTGCACGGCGACCGGCGTGCCCACCGAGAGCGCAGTGGCCTGCGATGCCAGCGCGGCGCTGGAGCCCAGTGGCACCAGCAGGAGTTCGCGGTTGGTCCACGGGCCGCGGCCCATGGCTTCGCGCAGCGGGTGCAACGCGGTGGCCAGGGCTTGCGCCGGCACCTCGCCGGCGATCAGCACGCCAAGCCGGCTGTGCGCGAGCAGCGTGCGTGCCAGCGCCTGGCGCGTGGGCCCGTCGGTGCTGGCGTCGGTGGAATACACGCGCACCGCCCCGCCGGCCGAAAGCGGCACCTCGACGAACTGCAGCACCGCCAGCGCCAGCCCGTAGCCCTGGCGTCGGATGGTCAGCTTCTGCACCGTGGAGTGCGCCGCGCCGGCCAGCCCGGCCAGCAGGCGCAGCGACGCACTGGCGCCCAGGTCATGCACCGCGATGAATTCGGGCGTGTGCTGCTCGATCTCGCGTTGCAGCGACGGAGCGGCTTCGCCGTTGACGAACAGCTCGACCTGGTCGTCGGAGATCCGCCGGCCGACGTCGTGGCGCCCCTGGCCGAGGTAGGTGTCGCGGTCGGCGACGATCTGGGTCGACGGCGCGAGCAGTTCCTCGCGGTCGCGTGGCTCGTCGCGGCGGCCGCTCGACCGGCGAACTGTCTCCGGCCAGGGTTCGTCTTCGCGCGTGGGGTTCATTCCTGGGGTCTCCTGGCCCCCGTCTTGCGCGGGGCCCTCAGGGGTTCGGTCGGCAACCTGTTTACCGGTCTGACAGCCATCATAGGCGGACTGCCGGCCTGCGGCGATGGCCACCATGGTGGGGGTTCATAGAATCGGCAGCTTGTCGCCCTTCCCCGCTGCGGCGCGGGCTGCCCCATGAACGCTGCACCTCCTTCGGGCCGCCCGCCAGCGGTCATCGTCGGCGCCGGCCTGGCGGGCCTCGCCGTGGCGCTGCACCTGGCCGACCGCCTGCCGGTGGTGGTGCTGGCCAAGCGCCAGCTCGACGAGGGTGCCACCGCGTGGGCGCAAGGCGGCATCGTCGGCGTGCTCGGCAGCGACGACAGCATCGAGTCGCATGTGCACGACACGCTCGATGCCGGCGCCGGCCTGGTCGACGAACACACCGCCCGCTTCATCGCCGAGCGCAGCGCCGATGCCGTGCGCTGGCTGGTCGATTCGGGCGTGCCGTTCTCGCCCGACCCCGAAGGCCCGCTCGGGCTGCACCTCACGCGCGAAGGCGGTCACGCCGTGCGGCGCATCGCCCACGCCGCCGATGCCACGGGCAAGGCCATCCACGAAGCCTTGCTGGCGCGTGCACGTGCGCATCCGGGCATCACGCTGCGCGAGCGGTGGATGGCCGTGGACCTGATCACCAACCGCCATGTGCGCCATGCCGCCGGGCCGGCCGCAGGCGACGAGCGCACCGCGCCGCGCTGCTGGGGCGTCTATGCACTGGACATCGACAGCCGGCGCGTGGAGACGCTGCGCGCGTCGGCCGTGGTGCTGGCCACCGGTGGCGTGGGCAAGGTGTACCGCTACACCAGCAACCCCGACACCGCCACCGGCGACGGCATCGCGATGGCCTGGCGTGCCGGCTGCCGCGTGGGCAACATGGAGTTCATCCAGTTCCATCCGACCTGCCTGTATCACCCGCAGGAGCGCAGCTTCCTCATCACCGAGGCGCTGCGCGGCGAAGGCGCGCAGCTGCGGCTGCCCGGCGGTGGGCCGGGCGGCGAGGGCGGCACCCAGCTCGGGCCGCGCTTCATGCCCGAACACGACGAGCGCGCAGAGCTTGCGCCGCGCGACATCGTGGCCCGGGCCATCGACTTCGAGATGAAGAAGCATGGCCTGGACCACGTGTGGCTGGACGCCACGCCCCTGGGCGAGGCGTTCCTGAAGGAGCATTTCCCGACGATCCACGCGCGCTGCCTGGCGCTGGGCATCGACATCGCCCGGCAGCCGATCCCCGTGGTGCCGGCGGCCCACTACACCTGCGGCGGCGTGGTGACGGACCTCGAGGGCCGCACCGATCTGCCCGGCCTGTTCGCGGTGGGCGAGACCACCTACACCGGCCTGCATGGCGCCAACCGGCTGGCCAGCAACTCGCTGCTGGAGTGCGTGGTGCTCGGGCGCAGCTGCGCCGAGTCGATCCTGGCCGCGGCGGCACCGCCTCCGCCCGCGCTGCCGCCGTGGGACGAGAGCCAGGTGGAAGACGCCGACGAGCAGGTCGTCATCGCCCACAACTGGGACGAGCTGCGCCTGTTGATGTGGAACTACGTCGGCATCGTGCGCACCACCAAGCGGCTGGAGCGCGCGCTGCATCGCATCAAGCTGCTGCGCGACGAGATCGACGACTACTACGCCAACTTCCGTGTGACGCGAGATCTGCTCGAACTGCGCAACCTGGTCGGGTGCGCCGAGCTGATCGTGCAAAGCGCGCTGCACCGGCACGAGAGCCGCGGCCTGCACTTCAGCCGCGACTTCCCGCACACGCTGCCGGTGAGCTTTCCGACCGTGCTGACGCGGCCGGCGCGCAGCCGCGAGACCTGAGGCGCTGGCCAGACTCCTCTAGGCCACCCAGTCCAGATGCTGGCGGCGAGCCTCGCCGCCGAGCCACAGCCAGCGGCGGCGCGGCGTGAGCGCGGTCACCGCATCGGGCCAAGCCACGAGTCGGTCGCGCAGGCGCAGCCGGCCCGCGAGGTCGAGTGAGCGCACGCGGTGGCGCACCTCGAAGCCGGCCGCGACATGGGCCTTGATCGAAGCGGCATTGCTCCAGTCCACATCCGACCAGGCGGAGTGAAAGCGCTCCAGCCACTGCGCGGCGACCAGCCGCAGCAGCGACTGGTACAGGCGCTGCCCCCGCCAGGCGGGTGCGACGAAGACATCGCGCACCCAGAACTGGTCATCGCGCAGCGGGAGGCGCCAGCTCAGCTCGTCGATGTAGCGGTGAACGCCATGCGCCACCCAGAGGCTGGCCACAACCTGCTTGCCCATCCACAGCCGGCCGAACCGCAGCCGATTGGCGAAGCGCCGCTGCGGCCGGCCCTCGGGATGGCGGTGGCCGAGCTCTCGGTAGGTCTGCAGCACCTGATCGAGCTGGTCCGCGTGCAGCTCCTCGAGGCGCAGGGCTTCGGGCAGTGCAGTGCCATCGTCGAGTTGTCGGGCTTCGAGCAGGGCGAGGTCGTGGCGCGCGAGGTACATGCGATGGCGTTGTGAATGCCCCCAGTAGTATCAGGCGCCTGACCGGCGATGCCCGCCGCCAGGGCCGCCGGCGTGCGGTTTGACCGTGGCAGGTCAGGCACGCGCCCGCATGGCGGTGCGCGCCTGCACGAAGCCGAAGGCGTAGTCGACCGCGTCGTGCAGGTGCCGCTCGGCGTCGGCTCGCTCGCGTTCGCTCAGGTAGAAGACGTAGTCGACTTCGTGGCGGATGTAGCGCGGGGGCAGGCGGTTCAGCGCCACGCAGGCAACATCGGCCAGCAGCTCGGCACTGCCTGCCAACCCCGGGTAGCGCGGCGCGTTGGTCATCACGGCATCGAAGACGGCGCGCTCGGTATGGTTGCGCACGGAGGTGAACTCGGCGTTCATGGCGGGGTGGCGGCTCGGAGATGTGCAGCCTCCTTTATCCGCCGCGTCGCGCCCGGGCAAAGGGCCGAATTGGGACCCGAAAACCCGGCGACTCCTTGCCTGCCGGGCGGGCGCGGCGTTCAGGCCGGGCCCAGCACGCGCAGCGAGAAGTCCACCGCCTTCACGTCCTTGGTCAGCCTGCCGATGGAGATGCGGTCGACGCCTGTGGCGGCGATGTCGCGCAACTGCGCCAGCTCCACGCTGCCGGAGACCTCGAGCAAGGCGCGGCCGCGGTTTGCTGCGACCGCCGCGCGCATGCTCTCCAGCGTGAAGTTGTCCAGCAGCACGCTGCGCGCACCGGCGGCCAGCGCCTCCTCGAGCTGCGCCAGCGTCTCGACCTCGATCTGGATCTCGACACCGGCGTCGAGGTCGCGCGCGGCAGCCAGCACCGGGCCGATGCCGCCGGCCGCGGCGATGTGGTTCTCCTTAATCAGGATGCCGTGCCACAGCGCCAGCCGCTGGTTCTGCCCGCCACCCACGCGCACGGCGTACTTCTGCGCCTGGCGCAGGCCGGGAATCGTCTTGCGCGTGTCGAGGATCGCGCAGCCCCGGCCTTCGTCGTGCAGCGGCGAGGCGCCGGCCACCGCATCCACGTGCCGGCGGGTGGCGGTTGCCGTGGCGCTGAGGGTCTGCAGGAAGTTCAGCGCCGGCCGTTCCGCGGCCAGCAACGCGCGGGCGTAGGCCTCGATGAAGACCACCGGGGCGTCGGGCTGCGTCCATGCGCCCTCGTCGACGCGCCAGTCCAGCGCCGCAGCGGTGTCCAGCGCATGCACGACGCCGCCGAACCACTCGCGGCCGCACAGCACGGCGGCCTCCCGCGCGATCACCCGGGCGCGCACGCGGCGGCCGGGTGGCACCAGCAAGCCGGTCCAGTCACAGGTGCCGATGTCCTCGGCCAGCGCGTCGTGGATGTTGCGCTCGCGGGCCTCTTCCAGGGTCTCGTTGCGGCTGGCAAAGCCGATGCGTTCGCCCTGTGGCGGCTTCTTTGCCATGGCCTGCTCAGGCCGCGCCGATGTGGCGCACCAAGCCGGCGTTGCCGGGCCGCGGCTGCGCCAGGGCCGCCGGGTTGCGCTTCACGAAGTCCAGCATGCGTTCGATGCACCCCAGCGCCTGCGTGCGCGTGGGCTCGGGCACCCGGATCTCGCCCGAGCCTGCCTCCAGGCAAGCCACCACCCCCTGAAGCTCGTTCATCGCCATCCAGGGGCAGTGCGCACAGCTCTTGCAGGTGGCGCTCCGGCCAGCCGTCGGGGCTTCGAAGAGCGCCTTGTCGGGGGCCAGCTGGCGCATGCGGTGCATGAGGCCGTTGTCGGTGGCCACGATGTACTCCCGGGCACTTCCCTCGACCACCGCCTTGAGCAGCTGCGTGGTGCTGCCCACCACGTCGGCCTGCGCCACCACGCTGTGCGGCGACTCGGGGTGCACGAGGATCATCGCCTTGGGGTGCTCCTTGCGCAGCAACTCGAGTTCGAGCCCCTTGAACTCGTCGTGCACGATGCAGGCGCCTTGCCACATCAGCATGTCGGCGCCGGTCTGCTCCTGGATGTAGCGCCCGAGGTGCTTGTCCGGGGCCCAGAGGATCTTGTCGCCCCGGTCCTTCAGGTGCTGAACGATGGCCAGCGCACACGAACTCGTCACCATCCAGTCGGCGCGCGCCTTCACTGCGGCGCTGGTGTTGGCGTAGACAACCACCTGCCGCTCGGGGTGGGCGTCGCAGAACCGCGCGAAGTCGTCGGGCGCGCAGCCCAGGTCGAGCGAGCAGGTCGCTTCCAGGTCGGGCATCAGCACCCGCTTGTCCGGCGAGAGGATCTTGGCCGTCTCGCCCATGAAGCGCACGCCGGCCACGACCAGCGTCCTGGCCGGGTGGTCGCGGCCGAAGCGCGCCATCTCCAGGGAGTCGGCGACACAGCCGCCGGTCTGCAGGGCCAGGTCCTGCAGGTCACCGTCGACGTAGTAGTGCGCCACCAGCACCGCATCGTGCATCCTCAGCAACTCGGCGGCCCGGGCCCGCGCCGCTTCCTTCTGCGCCGGCTTCAGTGGCGGCGGCACACGGGCCCAGGCGTGGTGCGTGCTGCACACGCCCTGGGCGTCCTGGCGAGGGTAGTCGTAGGTAACGGTGCTCATCGGGTGCATCCGCCAAGGTGGCAGGAGGCGGCATGGTATCGCCGCGCGACCGCTCCACCCGCGACCTCCGGAGAGGCCCCGTTGACAGCCCGATTCGGCGCCGGGTAGAACCACCTTCACGGGTGAGTAGAAGCGGTCAGCCGCGGCGAACCCTCCGGGCCTTCCCTCGCGAGATGGGGTCCGGAGCGCGGTTCGCAAGTCGGTCGGAGATTGCTCACATGGACCTGCCGTCCCCGGCAGTGCGCCGCGTGCAGCGAAGGAGTCTCCGGTGATCATCGACATCAGTTGCTACCCGACCGAGGTCGTCGACCTCGCGTGGCACCACGGCGGCGAGCCGTTCACCGGCGAGCACCTGCTGCGCATGATGGACGGGCCGTACTTCGTCAACGGCAAGCCGCGGCGCATTGACCGCGCCTTCATCCAGCCGCCGCAGGGCAACACGATCTACACCTGGACCGACCCGGTGATGGACGGCCGCCAGTCCATCGACCACTACATGGCCTACACGCTGCAGCTCACGCAGCGCCACCCCGACCGCTTCATCGGCTGCTTCGTCTACAACCCGCGCTGCGGGGTGAAGCACGGCGTCGAGGCCATCGAGCGCTATGTGAAGGACCACGGCTTCAAGATGGTCCAGTTCCAGGCCAACATGCACGCCTACCGGCCCGACCGCGCGAAGGACTGGGTGCGCCCGGCGCTGGACAAATGCGCCGAACTGGGCGTGCTCGTGAAGGTGCACACCGGCGACGGGCCGTACAGCATTCCCACCGAATGGGCGCCGATGGTCAACCTGTACCCGAGCGTCAACTTCATCATGGCGCACTTCGGCGTGCAGACCGGTGGCGTGTACTGCTTCGAGCCCTTCCAGATGGCGATGGAGAAACCCAACGTCTTCTGCGAAAGCGGCTGGTGCCTGCAAAGCCGCATCGTCGAGTTCGCCAAGGAGCTGCCCAGGAACAAGATCCTCTTCGGCAGCGATACGCCGCCCAACGAGCCGGGCATGTGGCTGCGCCTGCTGGAGGTGCTGTGCACCAACCCCCCGCAGGGCATGAACCTCGACGAAGACACCCTCGAGGACTACCTGGGCAACAACGTGGCACGCATGATCGGCCTTGCGCCCACGCCGGTGCCGAAGACTTTTGAAGAGGCGAACGCACGCCTGGCCAGGCCCGTGGCCCCGCAGCCGGTGATCCCGCTGTTCTGAGCACAGCGAAGTCACCGCCGCATCGAGGAGCCACCGACATGATCATCGACACCCACCTGCACCCCACCAACCTCGTCGACGAGGCCTGGCGCCACACCGGCACGCCGTTCAACGGCGAGCGCATGCTCAAGCTCATGGACGGTCCGTACATGATCAACGGCAA